>JAVBTR010000009.1:0-47607 GCA_031556065.1 Eubacteriales bacterium
GATTTTACGGTCGTTTGTTCGGGCAAGGTAGGAATTTCTACGAAATTCCACCGAAAATCGCCGCACATGTCGCCGATTTCGGAATGAAAATCGGAGGACCGCGGTCCTCCGATACCTCCTAGGGTTTGTTGATGGTCTGAGGCCCCCTTCTTTTTCGAAAGAAGGGGGCCTCGTAAAAATAGAATATCTTAATACCCCTCCGGGTTTTTTTGCTGGAAATGCCAGGCATCGCGGCACATGTCGCTGAGGGTCTTTTGGGCTTCCCAGTTAAACATGGCTTTGGCCTTTTGCGGATCGGCATAGCATTCATCTATGTCGCCAGGTCGGCGGGGAGCGATCTGATAGGGGACTTTGATACTGTTGGCAGTTTCAAAAGCGTTTACAATATCCAGCACGCTGTAACCAACGCCGGTGCCCAGGTTGACAATTTCCAGCCCAGGATGGTTTTCTGTATATTCGCAAGCCCCTACGTGGCCCCGTGCCAAGTCCATCACGTGGATGTAATCCCGAACGCCCGTGCCGTCGTGGGTCTTGTAATCATCCCCATAAACGGAAAGCTTCTGGAGCTTGCCCAGGGCCACCTGGGTGATATAGGGCATCAGGTTATTGGGGATGCCGTTGGGATTTTCACCGATAAGGCCGGATTCGTGGGCACCGATGGGGTTAAAGTAGCGAAGGAGCATAATAGACCAAGAGGGATCGGCGGTATAGACGCCTTCCAGAATTTTTTCGATCATGTACTTTGTCCAGCCGTAGGGGTTGGTGCAGCCTTTGCAGAACATGTCTTCCTTCAAAGGCACGGCTTCGGGCACACCGTAGACTGTGGCAGAAGAAGAGAAAACGAACCTTTTTACGTTGTGATCCCGCATAACTTCAAGGAGGGTGAGGGTAGAATCCAAGTTGTTGCGGTAGTATTCAAGGGGCTTATGTACAGATTCGCCTACAGCCTTGTAGCCAGCGAAGTGAATGACGGCATCGATTGAATTTTCATCGAAAAGAGTGGTCACGGCGACTTTATCACAGACATCGATGTTGTAAACTTTAAGAGGTTTTCCAATAATGCTTTCCACCCGGCGTACAGCTTCAGGGCTTGAATTATAGTAATTATCCGCAATGATAACGCTGTGGCCTGCCGCGTTAAGGGCGACAACAGTGTGACTGGCGATAAAGCCCGCGCCGCCGGTTAAAAGAATGTTCATTAGCAATCACTCCTTATAAAAATGTGGGATAGGCGTCGGCATCGTGGAGTTTTTTTAGCTCCATCTGCACGAAGGCTTTGTCTTCAGGGTAGGTAACACCGAACCATTGGGCATCGGTTTCTAAAACCGCTACGGCGATTTCGCCTCTCGCCATCAGTTGATCGACGCATACGGGCAGCGGGAATTCTTTTTTTAGCTCGTCTGGAGCCAGGGCCTTTAGGAAGGCATCCAGCCCTTGGTAGAGCAGATCGAATACTGAAAGGGTAAAACCCCAAAAGTTCATGGACACCAGGGCATTGGGATCAAGAAGGATGCCGTCGTCATTGTCGTTGAAGTCACGAATGGTATCGTCTTCACAGGGCATGATTTTATAGGTTTCGGTTACCTTTTCAAGGCTGCCATCGGGGCTGCGCTGGCAGATTCCCCGGGTAACAGCGCCGTTTTCCGAAACCGTGTTTTTAAGGTAATAGGCCACCATGCAGGCATGATTCTGGGCGGGCATGGTTTGCAGGGCATCGTATATGGTTTGAAAAGCGGGCTTGCCATAATAATCGTCCGCGTTGATAACGGCAAAGGGCTGGCGGATAACATCTTTGGCACAATAGACCGCATGGGTGGTGCCGTAGGGCTTGGTGCGGTCTTGGGGAATGATGAACGAAGGGGGCAGGGTATCAGGCTCTTGATAGGCGTAAAAGACCTTCACGCGCTTTTCAATTTTCTTGCCGATGTTTTCATGGAAGGATTCTGCCATGGCTTTGCGGATAACAAAGACAACTTCATTGAAGCCGGCTTCCACCGCATCGTAAATGGCGTACTCCATCAGAATTTCATTGTTGGGGCCGATGGTATCCACCTGCTTGTTGCCACCGTAGCGGGAGCCCAAGCCAGCCGCCATGATCAGAAGAGTCGCACCCAAATCCAAGCCCTCCTCATAGGTGATGATGATAGGTTATTCGCAGTAGGAAATAGATTCTCCTGCCGGGATAAGCAAAATAAGGGGGCACAATAAGGAAAGGGGAAAGACAAGGCTTCACCCCTTGACCCCACTTAAGGGATATTATCCCTTAAGAAGCCCAGTGTTTCTCCTTAGCGCCCTACGCTACAGCGTTTTCAAACTGGGCGTTGTATAGCTCCGCGTAGAAGCCGTTCTTTTTGATTAATTCGTCATGACTGCCTTGTTCTACAATATCGCCGTCCTTCATAACCAGAATCCAGTCTGCGTCGCGGATGGTGGATAAACGGTGGGCAATAATAAAGGAGGTGCGGCCCTTCATCAGGTTATCCATGGCCTTTTGAATGCGCACTTCAGTGCGGGTGTCTACGGAAGAGGTGGCTTCGTCCAGAATTAAGATTTCCGGGTCCGCCAGGATGGCCCGGGCGATGGTTAGCAGCTGCTTCTGGCCTTGGGAAACGTTGGAAGCCTCCTCGTTAAGCACCATATCATAACCGCCAGGCAAGGTTTGAATAAAGTGGTGGGCATGAGCTGCTTTGGCAGCGGCGATAACCTCCTCGTCCGTCGCATCCAGCCGGCCATAACGGATATTCTCCATAATGGTGCCGTGGAAAAGCCAGGTGTCTTGCAAAACCATGCCGAATAGCTTGCGCAGATCAGCCCGGTTCATCTGCCGGATGTCAACCCCATCTACCTTGATGGCGCCTGAATTTACATCGTAGAACCGCATAAGCAGCTTCACTATGGTGGTCTTTCCGGCCCCTGTAGGCCCAACGATGGCCACCCGTTTGCCGGGAGCAACCGTGGTAGAAAAATCATTGATAATGATTTTCTCCGGGTCATAGCCAAAGCGCACATGCTCGAAGGTGACTTCGCCCTTGGCTCCGTTAAGAACCACCGGATTGTCGACCGTTTGCACTTCTTCAGGTTCGTCTAAAAATTCAAATACCCTCTCCGCTGCGGCAACGGTGGATTGCAGAAGGTTGGTCACCTGGGCGATTTGGGAAATAGGCTGATTGAACATGCGGATGTATTGGATGAAGGATTGAATGTTACCAATGGTAATCTTTCCTTGCACGGCCAAAACGCCGCCCAGGACTGCGCACATCACATAACCCATATTGCCGATGAAGCCCATAATAGGATGCATCATACCGCTTAAAAACTGGGATTTCCAGGCGGATTGGTATAGCTTTTCATTGGTTTGATCGAAATCTTCGGTGACACGGTCCTGGGCGTTGAACGCCTGGACGATCACATGCCCTCCATAGACCTCTTCCACCTGGCCATTCAATTCGCCCAAGTATTTTTGCTGGCCGATAAAGAATTTTTGGGATTTTTTCACAATGACGCCCATAAGAATCCCAGAAAGAGGCACGATCAAAAGCGCGGTAAGCGTCATTTGCCAAGAAATGGTGAACATCATGATCAAAACGCCAATGGCCTGTGTTACGGAAGAAATTACCTGGCTGATGGATTGGTTCATGCTTTGGGAAAGGGTATCTACGTCGTTGGTGACACGGGAAAGCACTTCACCGTTGGGAACGCGGTCGAAATAGCTCATAGGCAATAGCTTGATTTTTTCGCAAAGGGCTTTTCGCAGATTGTAGCTGACCTTCTGGCTCACGCCCGTCATAACAAAGCCTTGAACAAACGATAGCAGAGCGCTTATAAGGTATAGAGCCAGCAGACCCAGCAGCAATTGACCAATCAGTGTAAAATCGATACCGCCGGTGCCCTGCATTTTCCCAGTGAACCCTTTGATCAGTTCATCGGTTATGTTTCCCATGTTTTTAGGGCCTACAATGGCTAGAATGGTAGAAGAAATAGCCAGAATGAAAACCAGCAGCACCTGCCAGCGGTAAGTGGCCATGTAATGGGCAAGGCGCTTGAAGGTTCCTTTGAAATCCTTAGCTTTTTCACCCATCATGGGGCCATGAGGGCCGCCAGGGCCAGGGCCCATCCGCCGGGGTGGGCGCTTAACGTTTTTATTGTTGTCTTGCATTTTCAAGCTCCTCCTTGGATAATTGGCTGGCCGCGATCTGGCGGTAAACTTCACAGGTTGCCATTAACTGGTCATGAGTGCCAAGTCCCGCAATGCGCCCCTCATCCAATACGATGATCTGCTCAGCGGAAAGCACGGTGGAAATACGCTGGGCTACAATAATGACTGTAGCGTCTTTCGTTTCTCTTTTAAGCGCCGCACGAAGGGCTACGTCGGTCTTATAGTCCAGAGCGGAAAAGCTATCGTCGAACACATAGATTTCCGGCTCCAGGGCCACAGCACGGGCAATGGAAAGCCGCTGCTTTTGTCCGCCAGATACGTTGCTGCCGCCTTGGGCAATAGGCTCATCATATTTATCCGGCTTTTCGTTAATGAAGCTTTCCGCCTGGGCGATCCGGGCTGCCCGCTCCAGAGCGGTTTGATCCGCGCCGGGCGCACCATAGCGGATATTGGAACCAATGGTGCCTGTAAACAAAACGCCCTTTTGGGGAATAAAGCCGATGCGCCCTCTTAAATCATTCAGCCCAGCGTCTTTCACATCCACGCCGTCGATCAGAAGACGGCCTTGAGTCACATCGAAAAAGCGCGGAATGAGGTTCACCAGGGTGGATTTGCCGGAGCCTGTTCCGCCTAAAATGGCAGTGGTCTGCCCAGGCAAGGCGGTGAATGAAATATCCGACAAAACGCATTCCTTGGCATCTGGGTAAGCGAAGGATACATGGTCGAAGGTGACAACCCCCTTTTCCCCGGCTTTCAAAGGTGTGGTCTGAGGCTTGTCTTTAATGGAGGATTCAGTGGTGATCACTTCATCAACGCGGTTCAATGCAACCATGGCACGGGGGATCATGACAGATACCATGGAGATCATCAGGAAGGACATGATGATTTGCATGGTGTATTGAATGAAGGCCATCATATCCCCGGTTTGCATGGTGCCGTCGTTCATACCGTGGGCACCCACCCACATGATCAAAATGGCTACGCCGTTCATAATCACCATCATCAGCGGCATCATCCCGCTCATGGTGCGGTTAACGAACAGCTGGGTTTTCTTTAAGGCAACGCTGGCATCGTCAAACCGCTTTTCTTCCTTTTTCTCGGTAGAAAAGGCGCGGATAACAGGCAGGCCGGTTAAAATCTCTCTTGTAACCAGGTTCATTTTATCGATTAAGTTTTGCAATACCTTAAACTTAGGTACGGTGGTTAAGTACAAGATAACGATAATCGCCAGAAGAATGCCTACAGCCACAGCGATGATCCAAGTCATAGACGAATTGGTGTTCATTACTTTAATAATGCCGCCAATACCGTTCATAGGCGCGTAAATCACAATACGTACCAGCATGATCAGCATCATTTGCACCTGCTGGATATCGTTGGTGGTTCTGGTAATCAGCGACGCGGTGGAGAAGGTTTCCATTTCATGGTTGGAAAAGCCCACCACGTTTTTGAAAACCCGGCTGCGCAAATCCCGGCTAAAGGAAGCGGCCAGGCGGCTTGAAAGATAGCCTACGATTACCGCACAAAGGGTGCCCAACAGCGCCACAGCCAACATTTTAAGGCCGGAGAATAGAACGTAATTGTTTTGAATGGCACCCAAATCCTTACCCTGGGCGGTATATTCCGCCTTCACCCTGGGCAGGGCAAGCTGCAAGAGAATTTGTGGTGAAACCATGCCCAGCTTTTCATCTGCCTGGACCAACAATTGATCCCGCTGGGCATCCGGCATAAGGGCAAGGACCGTCTTCATATCCATGCCTTCGGGCAATTGGGGCATGCCTTCCGTGGATATGCTGGCTAAAATGGTTTCGGGAATGTTGCCGGATAAAAAGCTATCGATGGCAAAGGCTTTAATAAAGATGGTTTGCACCTCTTCACTTGCCTTGCCTTTAAGCGTGTAAAGACCATTGTTTAGACTGTACGCCGGCAGGACCTGATCGTTGTATTCTTGTGCCGTCATATATTGTTTCAGCTCTTCCAGCCGCTCTTCACCTATGCTCTGTGGTACGGCGTCGGCGATTCCCCCTTGAGTAATGCCGACATCTATAATGTCTGCGGTGTAGGATGGCAAGGCCAGATCGCAAATGGCTTGCAGAGCCAGAAATGCGATGATGACAAGCAATAGTCCCCAGGATTTTTTTAGGTACTTAAACAACTTAAGCATCTTTATCTGTTTACTCCTTACGTTCGTTGGAAAATAAATGGGTCACGGCGATTTTATCCCTGACTAAATTCTTTGTCAATAGCTGTTTGCTTATTATTGGTTTATATATTGACGTTGGTGAAAGATTAGTGGTATCATTCAAACGTATGCAATAATAAAAAGGCGTGGTGTGTTGGGTGAGTAAGCTTAAACCGATTCAAAAAGCGGATTTGTTTCTGGTGGCCATGAAATTGGCCACCTATGCGCTGATCATGCTTGTGTTTTTCCTGGCCATGTCCATTAACAACTTCCAAATGCTCAACCCCTCTCGTACCATGGCTGTTACCGGGCTTACTTTTTTGACAATGGCCTATGTAATGAGCTCTGTTTACGGGGGTTACGCAGTAGGAAAGAAAAAATCCAAACCAGTTATTTCATCCCTTTCTCTTTCTATTATCATAACGGATCTAGTGGCTTATTTACAATTGCAGATCATGAACGTGCACCCGGATAACAATGAGCACCTTCAATTGTTTGGCAGCGACTTATTGTACCTGGCTCTTGCCATGTTGGTGCAGGTTGGATTGATCGTGTTTCTGGTGCGGTTAGGCAATAATATGTATTTCCGCATTGTGCCGCCGGTAAACTGCTGTGTGATTACAGGCCCTGAGGTGGATACAGAAAGCATCCTTAGAAAGATTGATACCTTTAAACTCCAGTATGCCATTTGCGATGTGATTCCATCCACTTCGCCGAATATAGACAAGATCATCACAAGGAACAAAACCATCTTTTTGTGCGGCGTACCGGAAGATCAGCGCAACAGCCTGATTATTACATGCTACCGTTTAAAAAAGAACATCATGTGCCTGGCGGAATTGGAAGATATCATGGTTTCCAACGCCAAACAAACCATTTTGGTGGACGTGCCCTTTTTGGAAATGGAGTACCGGGCCATGAGCTTATCCCAGCGTATTGCCAAAAGAGCGCTGGATCTTTTGGTAGCCGGGGTGGGGGTCATTGTTGCTTCGCCCGTTATGCTTATTGCCGCCATCGCCATAAAAGTGGGGGATGGCGGGCCGGTGCTCTTTAAGCAAAAGCGCATGAGCGATCATGGCAAGGTGTTTACACTGATTAAATTCCGTAGCATGAAGACAGATGCAAAGGCCCAGCAGGTATCCGCCACAGCGGGAGATGACCGCATTACCCCTGTTGGCAATGTGCTGCGCCGCTACCGGTTGGATGAACTGCCCCAACTGTTCAATGTGCTCCATGGGGAAATGTCCATTGTAGGCCCAAGGCCGGAAATGCTTGAAAACGTGGAAAGATACAAAAAGGAGCTGCCCACATTTGCCTACCGGGAAAGGGTCAAGGCCGGACTAACAGGGTATGCGCAGATTGAGGGAAAGTACAACACGCTGCCTAAAGATAAACTGATGCTGGATTTGATGTACATTGAAAGTTTTTCCATTTGGCTGGATATTAAACTGATTTTCAGAACCCTTACCGTATTTTTCAAAAGAGAATCCACCGAAGGGTTCCGAGCCCCAACGGTGGACAATCAGCAAAACACAACCATGGAAGGCTAAACTCGTACAGCTTTCCCGCAGGGTCCGTCTAAAACATATTCACACTGGCTCACAGCCTTATGGCCATTGAT
Organism: Eubacteriales bacterium; assembly: GCA_031556065.1. Lineage (GTDB taxonomy): Bacteria > Bacillota > Clostridia > Christensenellales > Aristaeellaceae > JAVBTR01. The sequence goes on from JAVBTR010000009.1 coordinate 7,960, forward strand.
AAAGACATACTCGATACCGCATGGGGGAAGGGCTTCCTCGATGCGGTTTTTTAACGTTTCAGGGTCGAAGACTGTGATATCCGCAAAAGCGCCGGCCTTTAAAAACCCCCGGTCTTTAAATTGAAAACGCTTGGCTGTGTCCCCTGTCATTTTGGCAATGGCTTTTTCAAGGGGCATACCGCCTTCCTTGGCAAATTCTAAAAACATGGGCATGGCTCCATAGATGCCGCCGTTTTGCTTGCCGTAAGGGGTTACCCAGGCATCAGTCATAAACAATGAATAGGGGTTTGCCATAAGCTTATTAACTATTTCCCGGTTCTGGTAGCGGCCTTGAAGCACCGCCGCCTGGTAATTGGATTTTTCGCAGATTGTCACGTAAGCGTTAAAGGGCGAAAGGCCCCATTCCTTGGCGAGCTGCGGAACTGTTTTGCCTACCATATCCTTGTTGTTTTCACCTGCCCAGGAAATGGTGATATCTTCAAACCCAAAACCCAGTAGCATGGTGGTAATCTTGATCATCATACGAAGCTTTAGTTTCGTGAAGGGCTTTTGCCTCTCTTTATAAGAAAGGGCCATATACCACTGGGGCATTACCACGGTGATCACCGACGCGCCATAATTCAAGGGGTAAATATCAAAGCCGGCATCAAGGCCCTTTTGGTTTAATTCTTCAAACTTTTTAAGCACCGTATCTACCTGGGGCCAGGTGCGCTCGCCTACAAAAATTAAATGGCTATTTTGAAAACGGACGCCGGTTGCCTCTGCGATGTCTGTCAGTTCTTTAAAGGCCAGAAGCAAATGGCTGCCTGCAAAGATAGGATAGGATAGGGAAACCGCGGATTCCGCCTTTGGATGTACAGTAAGGATGCGGTCATATTTTTTTACCAGCTTGGCAATTTCAAGCAATTCTTCCTTGGGAGAAAAGATGCCAGGTTCATACATCAGCCCCAAAGAGACCCCCAACGCGCCCTGCTGCAGGGCTTTTTCAAGGCTGGCCATCATCTGGTTAAACTGCTTTTCATTAAGTGGCCGGGGGCTTAGACCATTGACGGCGGTTCTGGCGGTTCCGTGGCCTGCCAGAGCGGCAATATTTACCAGGGAGCTTTCGTCGATGACATTAAAAAATTTTTCGAAGTCATTAAGCTTGGCAAAGGATTCCGCCATGCCAAAAAGATTGCCGCCCATTTCCTTTTGATGGTCCGTATCCCGCTGATAACCGGAGGCGGAAAAGCCGCAGTTGCCTGTTACAAAGGTGGTGATCCCTTGTTGGATAAAAGGCTTTAAATACATATCGCTGTCTGGCCTTAAAACATACCAATCGTTGTGGGAGTGGGCATCGATAAACCCGGGAGCGGCAATTTTGCCGGTACAATCGATGATCTCAGCTCCTTGGGGCGGTTGAAGTGCCTGGCTCATTTTTGTAATGCGGTCACCTTCAAAAAGAATGTCTCCCGGGTACATGGCGGTGCCGGTGCCGTCGGCGATAAGGCAGTTTTTCAGCAAGGTTGGCATTAAAGTAAAACCCCTTTTGCATTAAAATTTGCGGCCGCCTCCTCCATGGACGCGGCCGGAAGAGCTTGTGTGAGTGGTGGAACGGCCGCTGCCGCCACCACCGCCGCCGCCGGAATTGGCAGGGGGAATATATTGCTTTGTTACACGGCTATCGATGAGGGTATCGTTATTAACGGTTAGATTCAAACGGGTATTGCTTCTGTAATCGTAAGCTACGGGCTTAAAGTTTTTCTTGTATTTGGCACTGATGATGCCGCAGGTAATGCCTGCTACAGCCAAACCTACTCCCAGGCTTAATAGCAGCCAGGAGGGGGAGAATGGATCAATCTCCATTTTTCGGTACTGGTTCCAAACGGGGCCTTGCTGAATATAGGCATCGATGCGGGTCAGGGAAGCTTTCATGGCCCAATAATACTGTTCGTTTTGGGTGTAGCTGTATTGAATATCCAGCAGTTTGTCGATCCTGGTATCGTTTAAAATATCGATCATGTCCCCTTCGGTGGAAATGTAAAGCTCCCTGTTTTTCATGTCGATGAGCAAGAGCGCACCGCTGTGATCGCTGCCCACACCATAGCCGCCATTTTCATAATAGTTATCGGCGAACCTTCGGACGGTGGTTTTATTTTCATTGGTGGTGACGACAACAATGTCCATTTGTCTGTCGTTGTAGATGCCCTCAATCTGCTCTTGCAGGGCCGCTTTTTCAGTGGAAGAAAACAGGTTGGCATCGTCGATCACCCGGTCTTCAAGGGCCAGGGCATTGGCGCAAAGGGTCAGTAGAATGAAAAGCAAAACAAGAAAGTTTTTTTTCATAGAATCGCCCCCAATCCCACCATCAGGGCAAAGACAATCCCAGTCAAAGCGAAGAACAAGCCCATAAGCTTCTTCTTGCTTAGAGGCACCCGGCCTGCGATTTTGCCCGTATCTCCGTTCATGGCGAAAAAATACTGGCTTTGGCCATATTGGTAGGTGAGCATCCAAGCAGGCATGAGCACGTAGAAAAAATCGGTTTGGGTTATTTTATAGTTTTCGCTGCCGGCACCTATGGTGGCATACCCTTGGGCGGTGGAATTGAACTGGGCTTTTGTAAAATCCTGGGCCATAGATGTCACTTGGGGCATAGCATCCTGCTTTTCGATGTTGCGTTTGTCGGCCATAAAGCCGGAAAGGAAGGGCATTTGGAAGGGCACGGCCTTTTTTTGATCGAAAGGCTGGATACCATTTAAAATGTAAGTATGTTCTTTGTTCAAGGCGTTAATAGGAATATCCTCGAAGCTTAACTCGCCCTCCCGGTCGATCTGGTAGGTATCGGTTTGAGTGTAGCGATAATTACCCTGGTGCCAGCTGCGGACTTTCGTGCCTCTGCGGTTCAAGCTGCCCTGAACTTTCCCATCCACAATAAAATACGGGAAATAGACCCCGGAAAGCTTTTCTAACTGAGCGGCGTCCATAAAAGCGTTATCGATGAACTTTTTCTTTTTGCACCAGGCCATCAGCTTATCTTTAACGACCTCCTTGGACACCTTAAAAGGGATTACCTGATCCGGCTTAAAGCTGCCTTCCAGTTCCCCTGAAAGCACCACGGGGCTATGACAATATACGCAGAAGGTGGCGGCGGTGGTATCGTCCGTAAAGACCTCCGCGCCGCAGCTTTGGCAATGGTAGAGCTTGGCCTTGCTTTGAAAATCGTCCTTGGGAACAGGCTCTTTTTTTGTAAGCTCATCAAGGGTAAAGCTGGAGCCGCAATAATCGCAGACGAATTTCTGCGATTCGGGGTCCAACCTCAAACTGGATGGGCAGTTAGGACATTTATACGTAATTGCGGACAAAACGCTTTCCTCCTTCAAGTTTGCAATTATTCTTTTCGTGAAAGGGATAAATAAATCCTTTGTTCCATGGAAACCATAGCTTATGAAAATCTTTGAAGGTGGGATGAATATGTGTTCACCTAACAACCGAGTAACTATGCCCGTTTTTGCGCTGGAAAGCGTTCCCCATGCGGGAGACCGGGAAATTCGCACCCGGCCTGTGCCTCTTTTAGGGCAAGGGCGGCCAAGGCAAGGAGGGGAAGAGCATGTTTGATAAAAACAGAAAGCCTGGGGAAAAACGCCAGCACCAATTGGACGCCTATAGCCAATTGGTGGAAAACATGTCGCCTAACTCCAACATGGCACAGGGGCTTTTTCGAGCGTTTTTGGTAGGCGGCGGTATTTGCGCCCTGGGCCAGGGCATTGGGGAGCTTGGGATTATCTACCTTGGGTTCACAGCTTCCCAGGGGACGGCCTTTACAGCCATTGTGCTGGTGTTTCTCACGGCAGTGCTTACAGGCCTTGGCATTTTCGATAAGATCGGCCAATACGCCGGGGCCGGCGCTTTCGTGCCTATTACAGGCTTTGCCAACGCCATGGTATCCCCGGCTATGGAATTTAGAAAAGAAGGCATGGTGCTGGGCCTTGGCGCCAAGCTCTTTACCATTGCCGGGCCAGTGCTGGTATATGGGGTTTCGGCTTCTGTCTTGGTGGGTTTAGCCTATGCCATTATAGGATGGTGATTGATATGCAAAAACGAATCGGCAGCCAAACGGTTATGCTGCCCTCTATGCCAAAGATTATTGCCGGGGCTTCCTTTGCAGGGCCGAAGGAGGGGGAAGGGCCCCTTAAGGATTATTATGATGTGGTCATCGACGATGATATTTTCGGGGAAGAAACCTGGGAAAAGGCAGAGTGCAAACTATTTGTATCCGCAGCTCGAAAATGCCTTGAAAAGGCCGGTGTAGTAGAAAAAAACGTGGATTACATGCTGGGCGGCGATTTGCTTAACCAGATCATGACAGCCTCCATTGCCGCCAGAGAATTGGGAATTCCCTTTATTGGCCTTTATGGTGCTTGCTCCACCATGGCCCAAAGTCTGGCTATCGGGGCCATGCTCATGGACGGGGGGCATGCCAACAACCTGCTATGCGCTGCCAGCAGCCACTTTTGCACGGCGGAACGGCAGTACCGTTTTCCCTTGGAGTACGGCGGCCAGCGGACGCCTACTGCTCAATGGACGGTGACAGGGGCCGGTGCTACCCTGCTTTCAAACGACGAAAAGCTTAAGCCTATTGCCAAAATCACCCACACCACCTTGGGGCGGGTGGTAGATATGGGTATTAAGGATGCCAATAACATGGGCGCTGCCATGGCTCCGGCGGCAGCAGCCACTTTGTCGGCCCACTTTAGGGATACTTCAAGAAGGCCGCAGGATTACGATTTGATCGTTACCGGGGATTTGGGCAGAGTCGGTCATGATCTTTTGCTTGAACTGATGGAGCAGAAAGGTTATCCCCTGGATAAAAATACTTATATGGATTGTGGTCTTCAGGTGTTTGATGCCAACCAGGATACCCATGCGGGAGGAAGCGGCTGCGGCTGCTGTGCCATTACCCTTAACAGTCTCCTTTTAAACGGTTTTAAAACGGCTAAATGGAACAGGATCTTGTTTATGGCTACCGGCGCGCTAATCAGTCCCACTTCCAACCAGCAGGGCAACAGTATCCCAGGCATTGCCCACGCCGTGGCCATTGAAGGGGAGGGCTGAAAGATGATGATTTTAAAGGCCTTTTTAGTGGGCGGAGCCATTTGCATGATCGGCCAGGTGCTGGTGATGAAAACCAAATTATCTCCGGCGCGGATTCTGGTGGGCTATATTGTTTCCGGGGTGCTTTTAAGCGCCCTTGGATGGTATGGCCCCTTGGTGGAATTTGCTGGAGCCGGGGCTAGCGTGCCCTTGACAGGCTTTGGTCATGCCCTTTGCCAGGGGGTGCTCAGGGCCGTACAGGAGATCGGCTGGCTGGGGGCCTTTACCGGCGGGCTTACCGCTACTGCTGGTGGGATTGCCGCGGCGGTGATATTCGGTTCCGCAGTGGCGGTGATATTTAAACCCAAAGCCAAGTAACCGCACCTAAAGCCGTTTCCCTACATAACAAGGTAGGGGAACGGCTTTTTAGGAGGTTATAAATTATGAAACAGAACTATTGCAAATGCTGCGATGACCATGACCGTGGTCATGAAGGCGGGAAATTCCTTTTGCCTAAAATACTGGCCTCAGGCCGGGAATGGCTGCCCAGGCAATGCGTGGAATTAAAGCTCTGGGGTGTGGACGAATGCGCACCGGAACCTTTCACGCTGCTATCGGTGGAACAGTGTGGCCAGGTATCAGTTCAAAGGATCAATGAGCATTGCCAGCGAAACCAGATTGTTTTTTGCGTAAAAATTCCGGTGGTGGCGCAGGTGAAGGATGGACGCGGCTGCATCCATACGGCCCAGGGCGTGGTAGAAACCAGGACGGCGATTAATGCCTGCGGATGCTTGGATGAACTTTGGTGCAGCCAGGTGGTGGCCTGCGCCAGCGTACGTTTGGTGAACTGCCCGCCGCCTTCCTGCGATTTATGCTTTGCTGCGGTGCTTGAAATCCGGGTTGAGATTTATCTTGTGCGATATGAACCCTGCCAAAGCCGCTGCGGTAATCAGCCGCCTCCATGTCCCCCTCCGCTGCCCTTGTATCCTCAGATGCCCTGCCGGGAGCGCTACTGATTTTTTACAAATCATTCATGTTTCCAGGCCCCTATTTGGTTGACAAATAGGGGCTGTTGCTTTACCATGATAGTTGGCTACTTATGCATGCTTTTCGGGGGTTGAGAACATATGAAGTTAAGGCTTAAAACGGGTCTGATTCCGGTGATTGTGGCACTGCTGCTGATTTTAATATTTGCCTGCGCCCAAGCGGATGGCACCAAGGCGTTTTCCATTGATTTGAAAGGGCTCACAGCCGCTCAAAACGGGAAATGGAATGCGGTTCCTTTAAACCAGGCTTTTTTCGTATACGATACAAAGGGTGCGCTTCTTGGGGAAGTGGTATCCTATGCCACAGATGAACAGATAAAGAATGGACAAACAGCGGTTTTGCAGCTGCCTGAGGATACGGCACAGGTGGTGGTAATCCCCAATGGGGAAAAAGACGGCGAGTATGCTTTTTTAGAAAGCTACTCCTTGGATTTTGCCCAATACGATGCCTTGAACTATCCATTATTGGCTTATGCTAACAAGGGTTTTTTCAAGATTACCAACCGTTTTGAATCTGGGCAGGCAGCCCCCTTTGCTGCTTTTACTCTTACCAATCAAAGCGGGCAAGTGGTTGCTTCCTTCGATACGGATGCCCTGGGCGATTATCAGGCCCAAAGCGTGCTGCCCACCGGAGAATATATTTTAAACATGGTTAAAGCCCCCCAGGGCGCAATGCTTACGGATGAAGGCATCGCTTTGAGCATTAAGGCCTATACTGGGGCGGATAGTGTAACGGAGGTTTCTTTAAAAAGCCAGAAGATCGCGGCTGAAAACCTGGCGCTTGTGGATGCTACCGTTGCTCTGGGTGCCCAGGTGCCCTCGCTTTTGTCCGGTGATCAAACGGTGACGATGGCTTTAACAGGCTTTGGCGGTGGAAAAAACTCCGTAGGGATTTCCGATTACACGGTTGCTGTGGAGAATTTGTCCCTGTTGGACGGAGATATGGAAAGCCTTGGTGGGGAAATACGAATCAGCAAGATTGCTTATGAAAACAGTCTTTCTTACAAACTGAAATTAACGCTGCTTTCCGGTACCGGCCACCCGGTAGGAGAAACCATTACTCTGGCGCCAGGCGAAACAGCCGTGGTGAGTTCTTTAGGCGCTTGCGCCTTTGAAGCCGTTTATTTAAACGGCCAAACCGGGGAAGCAGTGCTTGAACCCCAGTTCGACGGTGGCAAAATCTCTCTGGCGCTGGACGTGAAAAAGCCCATGGAAGATGGCTACCGCCGGGAAGCACGCAGTATTGCCATAAACCTTGGCAGTGCTTGGGGAATCGCCGGGACTCAAACCTTGGTGACTCCCGACGATACCGTCTTGGTAGCGGCGGATGCGTTTAAAAAGGGCTTTGCGGAAATCAGCGGGCAATTGGTCATTGGGGCTGACCACCAGGGTGAACTGACCGTTGCCAACCAAGGTGGTATTGCCCTGCCTGTGATGGCTTACGACTTGGTTCTGCCTGAAGGCTTCCGTGTAAAGGAAGCCCCGCAGGGTGCAACCGTTTTGAGGGCTAAAAACAGCGATGTGATTTCTTATACACCTGCTCTGCCTCTTGCTCCAGGGGAAGCCATCACCCTAAAAATGAACATGGAAAAAGCGGCGGAAAAAGGAACTGCGGTTATATATATTCGTTCAAAGGGGATGGCAGTGGCCACCCAGGACAACCCAAACGGGCTGCTGATTCAAACAGAGGATTTTGTTGCGAATCCCTACCAAAACGCAGATTATGGCCAGAGCTATACCCTTGTGGAAGTAAACTGCCAGGCCCAGAACGCTTTTGATGAATTTGCGCCTGGAAAGACGGTTGCTGGCCAAATCTACGAGAGCGATGGTGGCCAAAGCGCCTCTCTTGCTAATATTGGCATTGGAATTACAAGCGTCCAAAGTCCATTCATCTATTGGGCAAACACCGATGAAAACGGTCGGTATTCAATTGAAAACCTGCCGGAGACAGCTGATCTGCGATTGAATTTAGCCTTGCCGAAAAACATGGTGGTGCTGGGCCTTGAAAAGGATGAAAAAGGCTACATTATCAATGGCTCCAGCTGGGATATCCAGGTAGCCGTTACCTGCAGCGTATTGGGTACTGTGTCTTCTGAGGGCGTAGGTATTCCCCAGGCTACGGTGACGATCCGGGGGGAAAACGGTACTCAGACAGGCGTGACGGACGGGACAGGCGCTTATGTTATTACTGGCTTGGCTCCAGGTGTTTACACAGCTGAAGTTGAGCTAAGCCAAAGCCATCAAAACAGGTACGCCATTGGAGACGATCAAAAAACCCGGCAGGTGACTTTAACGGCCACTGAAAAACAGGCCCAGGCCGATTTCGGCTTCTATTTATTAGGCGCTGTGACCATCCAGGCTTCCGGTGTTTCGGATCAGGGGGCTTACAGCTGCGCTTTGGTATCGGACGGTACAAGGATTTCCTTAGAATCGGATGCCCAAGGGCAGATAGCCTTTATTGGCGTTGAGCCGGGCACCTATGACCTGGAATTCAATTTCAATGGCCAGTGGCTGCCGGCTGGTGGCGTTTTGCCCCAAAGGGTAACCGTTCTTGGCGGTGCGGAAGAAAAGATTATCCTTGAAACCGTGAAAGCTGCTGCCGTCGCTTTTAATGTGGAAGCGGACGGCGGGGATATCTCCATGGCCCTTAACGGGGAAAATGTGGCACGGGGTTTAAATATTGGTGAATCAAGCACCTTTGAAGCGTTATATCCGGGGCGCTATACTTTGGCACTGACGCTGCCGGATGGCATGGTTGTAAAAGAGTTAAACCAGTGGGAGCAAGCGGGCAATAGCCTTACCTATGCCTTGGAGGTAACTCCGGGGGAGCAGGCCCAGGCACCCAAGCTTACTATCCAGAAAGCCGCTTCCATTGTAGGCTATATCTGGAACGATTTAGACGCCAACGCTGCTTTTACGGCAGATGAACCCGGGCAGCAGGGCATAGGCATGACCCTTGAAATGAAAACAGACGGGGATTTCAATGTGATTGCCCAGACTGTGACAGACGCCTATGGTGCCTATGGCTTTTTCAATCTGGTCCCAGGCGAGTACCGTGTATACGCGGCCATCAATGAAAGCAGCACCTTTGTGATCCCAGGCGGCGAAAGCCTCTTCGGAATGGACGGCTATACCAACAGCTTTGTATTAACTGCAGGGCAGGAACGTTGCGGCGTTTCCGGCGGTGTGGTAACGCCAGCACCTCTTAAGGCAGTGGCTTTTGCGGATGGCAATCGCAACGGTGCCCGAGGTATTTACGAAAAGGGCATTCCAGGGGTCATAGTGGATGTGCTCTCCAAGGATGGGGAAACGGTGGTAGCCACTGGAACTACCGATGCCAACGGGGAAGTTTATTTTGCCAGCATGATGCAGGGTGAATGCCGTGTGCGCTTCACATTGCCTGTGGATTACGGATTCACGAAAAAAGCCGATCCTTTTTCAGAATCCAACAGCGCTGTTGATTTTACACTAGACCAATCCGCCATAACGGATGTAATGGTTTTAAAACAAGGCCAAGTTAATGGCATAGGCGTTGGGGCGGAACAGTTGGGCGGTGTATCGGGCCTTTGCTGGTACGACCAAAATGGAGATGGCATCATTCAGGACAATGAAGTCGGCCAGGAAGGGGTTCAGATTACACTGGTACCCAAGAGCGCCAAAGGCTCCACCTATACGTTGATAACCGATGCCACCGGCGAATACCATTTTAACCGGGTTCGGGAAGGCAGCTACGATTTAACCGTAACCGCACCGGAAGGACATATGTTTACCCGTTACAGTGCTACAGGCCGTGAAAAGCGTTCTATTTTTACCAGTGAGGGCAAAAGTGCGGATGTTAAGCTGGTGGAAGTGGCAGCGGGCAGGACAGTGGCGGATCAAAACGTTGGCTTTGTAGGCGAAAGCGTTATTGAAGGCATCGTTTTTATCGATGAAAACTATAATGGTATTTTAGACGAAGGTGAAGTGGGCTTAAAGGGTGCGAAGGTAACCCTGGAAAAAACCGTTTCAAACGATGAACGGGGCCAGGTAACCACCGGTGAAGATGGAACATTCCATTTTGGCGCGCTTCGGGGAAACACCTATCGCCTAAAGGTAACCTTGCCCAACGATGGCGCCACCTACACCAAGACGGTGAGCAACGGGGTTTTAGGCAACCATATCGCCAACCGTACCGGCCGCCGGGATGGGGTGGAAGATAATATTCTGGTGGGGGATGCGGACAAGCTGACCACCTATGTGGGCGCCGTATATCCTGGCAGCATTTCTGGTGTGGTTTATTACGACGAGGATTATTCAGGGGACAGGCAATCTTCTGAAAAGGGGGCCGGGGGTCTTGAAATCCGGTTAAAAGGGGAAGATGGCACTCAGCTTGACAAAACAACCACCGCACGGGATGGCTCTTACCAGTTCGCTGATGTGAACCCGGGCACATACACCCTTGAAATGAATACAGCAAAGGGCAGCGTGTATGTAACCAAGTCGTCCGGCGGTAATGTAGCTAAAACCAATTCTTCCTACGGCACCACCAAGCCTGTGATTGTTACCATGGGCAATGTCACCGCCAATGTGGACGCGGGTCTTATTTCCCCCGGTACCATCAGCGGTGTGGTTTATGCGGATCATAATGACAATCAGGTACGGGATAATTCAGAGGGCGGCTATAAGGGCGCGGTGGTAACCCTGTGCGATGAGAACGGAAATGCCCTGAGCGAAAATGTTTACAGTGATGATAACGGACGTTATTCCTTCTTAAATGTGATGCCAGGCAAATATATGATCAAGTGCTCCGTGTCCGATGTGGAGCGCTTTACCGTGGGCTTTACCACCAAATGCCAAAGTGGCGTGTTTGAACTGAAAACAGGGAAGACGGTTACTTTGCCCGATATCGGCGCCCTAAGGCTAAGCAAGGTTTCCGGCAGGGCCTTTATAGACGAGGATGGCAATGGTACCATGGGCACACAGGAGAAGTATGCGGCCAATGTGGCGGTTACCTTAGCCCCTTCAAGGCAAGGGCTAGAAACCAAAACCGCTATAACCAGTGAAGATGGCTACTTCGAAATCACCCATCTGCGGCCTGATGAATACACCCTGACCCTTCAAGCGCCCGATGGCATGGTGTTTTCCAAGGATGAAAGCCACGCTTATGCGGCGCGTACCGGCCAAGGCAGCCATCAAGAACCCTTCACCATCCAAATGGGCGTGGATTATGGTGATATGAGCATTGGCGTGGTGGAGCCTGCGGGTATTAAAGGTATGTTTTTCTTGGATATGAACAATAATGGCCAGTTGGATGAAGAAGAAAACCTGCTTTCCGGCCATATTATGACTTTGTATGATGAAACAGCCGAAATGGATGCAGCCCAGGTACAGGTACAGGCAGATGGCAGCTTTGAGTTTATGGGCGTGCTGCCTTCCGAGTATTCTATTAAGACCCAGGTGCCGGAAAACCATATGGCTGTAACAGGCAATGGGGTGACCATGAAGCTGAACGAGCATGGCGTATTGACCCAGAGCAGGATTACCATCACCTCCGGGGAATACCGGCAGGATGTGATTGGCGGCCTGGTGCGCTTGACCCAATGGGGCGGTGCTGTGTACATGGATCATGGCGGGGAAAGCAAGCCACTTAAAGATACGGCAGTAACCCTGCTAAACAGCAACGGCCAAGTGGTGCAAACCATGACAACCGGAGAAGAGGGCGATTATACCTTCGGCGACCTATTGCCTGACGAATACCGGATTATGGCCCAATTACCCGAGGGATACCTGCTGGTCAGCGGATTCGACAGCGATGAAAACAGACAGCAATCCACCGTGAAAGCGGATAACAGCGGCATGGGGCAAAGTAGTCTGCTAACGCTAACCATGGGCCGGGATAACATGAACCTGGATATTATTGCTGTGAAACCCGGCAGTTTGGGAGATAAGGCCTGGTTCGATGAAAACGGTAACGGCCTGCAAGAAACCGGGGAACGGCCTGTACAAGGCGTGCGCATCGAGATTCTTCGGGATGGGGAAACCATCATGGAAGCCACCACCAATGAAGCGGGCTATTACATGCTTAAAAACCTCTACCCCAGCGCTTACGATGTGCGGATCACCATTCCCAGCGGCCTTAAAGCCACTGCCCAAAGAACAGATTATCCGCTGCTGGTAAATGTATTGCCCCAAGGCTCGGAAAAAACGGTGACCCTTACGGGTGTACAAATACAATCTGGTGTCATCAACCGTAATTTCGATTTTGGTTTTGTGCTAACCGATCCCAGCCAAGTGCCAGACGCGGTGAAGGAAATACAGAACCAAATCTGGCAATAGCCAGCTACCGAAAAAGGAGCTGTCGCAATAAGAGCTGGGATACATAAGGGATTTTATCCCTTGTGCGGGTTTGGGCAGAGCCCACCGTACCTATTGCAATTAAAAAGCAAAATCCAGGTCAAGAATCGTTTCAGGGGCGTTGCTCCTTCACTTTCTTGACCTGGAACTTGTTTTTTGGGGCAAATTGAGATTACTTTTTTAGAAAGGAAAGAAAACCGGGCAGCTCTGTCTGCTTTTTTGAAACCACGTCGAACACCACGGCCAATAGCAGAACCAGGCCCTTAATGGCCATTTGGTCGCTGGCAGCGATGCCCATGTGGGACATGCCGTTGTTTAATACCCCCATGATCAACGCTCCTATGACAGCTCCTTTCACCGTGCCGCTGCCACCGTAAGCGGATGCGCCGCCAATAAAACAGGCTGCTATAGCATCTAGCTCGAAGTTGGTGCCCGCCTGGGGGGAAGCGGAATTGAAACGGGCGGCACAAACAAGACCTGTAACGGCAGCCAGAAAACCCATGTTGACATAGGTTAAGAATAAGAGCTTGTTTGTGCGTACGCCGGATAGACGGGCAGCCTTTTCATTGCCGCCAATGGCGTAAAGATGTCTGCCAGTAACAGTATTGCTTACAAAGAAGCCGTAAATGGCACACAGGATGCCAAGTAAGATCAATACCATGGGGATCCCCATGAATTGTCCTAAAGAGCCGAACAGAAACAGGGCCATTGCGCTAAAGAGAAGGGGCTTCCAAAGGGAAAGCTTGGACATGAGGGGGGCAGGGGTGGTTTTGCGCAGCCTGAAATGCTGGTAAAGAGGCAGGGCGAAGAGAAGCAAAATCAGTAATAGACACAGCACCATGGCGCTGCCATTAAGCTTTAGTCCGAAAACTTGCATCTTACCAAACCAGTCGGGCAAAAAGCCCGTGGAAAAAAACAGAAAATCAGCGGGGAATGGGGTCAAGGTCATACTACCCAAGATGGAAAGGGCCAGCCCCCGAAATATGAGCATGCCTGCCAAGGTTACAATAAAGGCGGGAATGCGGATATAAGCGATCCAGAACCCCTGCCATACGCCGATCAGCAGCCCGGCGGCAAGGCAAACGGCCACGGCCGGAACCATATTCCATTTCATGGTAATGATCAATGTACCGGCAACGGCGCCTATGAAGGCCACAACAGAGCCTACGGATAGATCAATGTTACCGCCGGTTAAGATACAAAGTAGCATGCCGATGGCCAAGATCACCACATATGAATTCTGGGCGATAACGTTGGATAGGTTCATGGGCATGAGCATTTTGCCCCCTGTGGCGATCTGAAAAAACAGCACGATCAGGCAAAGGACCAGCAAGATGGCGTTTTCCTCGAAAAAGTGACGGATTTTAGCTTGCATTTGTTTTTCGGCTCCCTTGCATAATATGCTCCATGATTTTTTCCTGGGTGGCTTCTTCCTTAGTTAGCTCCGCCACAATGCGACCCTCGCACATGACGTAGATCCGATCACACATGCCCAGCAGCTCTGGCATTTCCGAAGAAATAATGATGATGGATTTTTTGATGGAAGCCAGGCGGTTAATGGTCTGGTATATCTCGTACTTGGCTCCCACATCCACCCCACGGGTAGGTTCATCTAAAATAAGGATGTCCGGCTGGGTGAAGATGCACTTGCCCAAAAGCACCTTTTGTTGGTTGCCCCCGGAAAGGGCGGCGCAGGGCTGCTCTGTGGATTGGCACTTAACCCCCAGGCGGCGGTCATAGCCCTCGATCATGCGGGCTTCAAGGGCTTTATCGATCACATGGTGCTTGGTAATGCGGGATATGGCTGGCAGGGTTATATTGTGTTTGATGCTATCGTGTAAAATCAGCCCTGCATCTTTGCGATCCTCCGGCAGATAATTAATGCCACTTGCAATGGCCGTGGAAATATCGCGTAAGCTAAGGGGCTGGCCATCCTTTTCTACGATGCCCGAAATGCGGCTGCCGTAGGCTTTGCCAAATAGGCTCATGGCCAATTCTGTGCGTCCGGCGCCAATCATCCCCGCAAAGCCTACCACCTCGCCTCGGCCTACGTGAAAGCTGACGCTGTCTACGCTTTTTCGCCGGGTTTCAAGGGGGTGGAACGCGTTCCAGTTTTCTACTTTAAGGGCATAGGGCTCGCCCTTTGGCAAACGGTAGGGTGCTCTTGGAGGATAGCGATCTTCCATTTCCCGGCCCACCATACCCTTGATTACCCGTTCCTGTGTGGTCTCACCTGTACGGTTGTCCAGGGTTTCAATGGTACAGCCATCCCGAATAATGGTAATCATATCCGCAACGAAATTCACTTCGTTGAGCTTGTGGGAAATGATAATGGAGGTCATGTCTTGCTGCTTTTTAAGGCTTTGCAACAGGCCTAACAGATTTTGCGCATCACTTTCGTTTAAGGAGGAGGTAGGCTCGTCCAATATCAGCAGCTGCACGTTTTTCGCTAAGGCCTTGGCGATTTCCAGCAGCTGTTTTTTACCCATGCCAATATCCTTAACCAGGGTGTGTGGATCTTCCAAAAGGCCTACCATGGCCATGTATTTGCGGGCATCCTCATTGGTTCTTTTCCAATCTACCAGGCCGTGCCGTTTTCGTTCGTTCCCAAGGAACATGTTTTCGCCGATGGAAAGCGTGGGAATCAGCGCCAGCTCCTGGTGGATGATCACAATGCCCAGCTTTTCCGAATCTTTAATGGTTTTAAAGTGGCAAGGAGCAGCATTGAAAAAAATATCCCCTTCGTAGCTGCCATGAGGGTAAACGCCGCTTAATACGTTCATCAGTGTAGATTTACCCGCACCATTTTCTCCGCAAAGAGCATGGATTTCTCCTTTTCCCACGGTCAGGTTCACCTGGTTTAAGGCACATACACTGCCAAAGCGTTTTGTGATCTGCTTCATTTGGAGCAAAGGCTGTTCCAAGGTGCTTCCTCCTAAGTAAAAACCGGGCGTTGCCCGGTTTTGTGGTTACTGCCCGATGTCCGCCAGCGTGTAATACCCGCTTTCGATCAGTGCTTGCAGGTAGTTTTCTTTATCGATCACTTGGGGAATGCAAAGGTAAGTGGGGACTATTTTCACGCCGTTGTGGTAGGTTTCGTTGTTGTTGGTTTGAGGTTCCTTGCCTTGCAAGACATCGTTGGCCATTTGGGCTAATTGAGCAGCCAGAATGCGCGTGTCCTTAAAAATCGACATGGTTAATTGGCCAGAGACCAAGTAAGGGATCACTGCCGTAGCGCAGTCTTGCCCTACGATGAGGGGGAAATCTTGAAAACCGGAGTTGTTTAAAGAGTTGATCACGCCCAGCCCCACAACGTCTGCCGCAGCAAGGACGGCGTCAAGCTTGGTGCCATCGGCATAGTAGCCTGTGATCAGGTTATCGAACCGGGCTTGTGCTTCTTCGGTGCGCCAACGCATGGTGGCTGTTACGTTAAAATCTATCTGCCCGCTTGGCACTCTAAGCATGCCAGAATCCAGATAGGGCGTAAGCATTTCCATAGCGCCTGAATAAAAGTATAGGGAATTGTTATCGTCGGGGGAGCCGGAAACGATTTCCATATTATAAGGGCCCTTGCCCTGATCAAGACCCAGTTTTTCCACGATATATTGGCCCTGCAACCGGCCTACCTGCTCGTTATCGAAGGTGACGTAGTAATCCACTGAATTGGTTTGCATTAAAAGCCTATCGTAAGCGATGACCTTTACATTCAGCATTTGGGCCATATCCAGCACGGAACCAAGGGCGCTGCCATCCAGTGGGGTAATAACAAGCAGCTGGCATCCGCCCATCAGCATGTTTTCAAGCTGGGATACCTGGCGGGCAATATCTCCGTCAGCATACTGCAAATCCACCTGGTAACCCAGAGCTTCAAGTTCCTTTTTCATGCTGCTGCCGTCTTGCGTCCAACGCTGAATGGTTTGATCAGGCATGGAGATACCCACCTTTTCGGCGGCCAGAGCAGTAAAGGATAGGGCAAGTATAAAACAAAGACCCAGTATAAATATAATGCGCTTCATCGGTTATTCCTCCTGGTTAAAGGGCAGCACCAGCCGGTTGGACCCATCCTCCCAGAGCCTCTCTAAATTATAAAAACTGCGCTCTTCCTGGTGGAAGATGTGCACGATCACATAACCGTAATCGATAACAATCCAGCGGCCCTCGTTGTGGCCTTCGGACCGGCGAGGTTGGATACCTTGAGCAGAAAGCTTATCGTCCACCTCGTCGGCTAAGGTTTTCACCTGGATGGCGGAGCGACCGGTGGCGATAACCATGCAATCGGCGATCACCGTTAAATGGCCTACGTTGAGGGCGACGATGTCCTGGGCTTTTTTTTCGTAGAGAATGGATGCGATCTGTTGGGTTAGGGCAATGCTGTCCATAAAATACCTCCTTAAATTGTGTGTGTTTTAAGCCACGATAATGAATCGTTTAATGTGGGATGGATGGGGGAGTGGCTTGCCGTAAGATAGTCCAATGTGGATTCCATTGATAGGATCACAGCAGCCTGTAAATCTGTTTGGGCCAGGGCACGAAGGGCTTCCAGTCCTTTATAGGGTTTGCGGCCAAGCTCGATTTTATCGGCCAGGTATGTAACCATATCCAGCTTGTTCATTTCCTTTCGCCCTAATGTATGGCTATAGATGGCGTGTAAAACGGTTTCATCTATTATACCATATTCGGCTTTGGCCAGGGATTCCCCTGCCGAGGCGTGCAAAAGTGACACGGAGGATAACAGGGCGGGGTCGGTTTCGCGGGAAAGCTTTTGCTGGCTTTCAAGGGGCAGGGATTTGGCGCAATCGTGCAATAACCCCGCTAAAGTGGCGGCTTCAAGATCCACACCATGGATTTGAGCCAGGTGACGGGCATACTGGCAAACACCCAGGGAATGGGCGAAAAGCCCGGGGGAAAGGGTGTTGAACAGCTTGTCCACCAAGGGGGCGGCATTGTTTAAGTAAGGAGAATAGCCATAAAGCCCCATTAAACCGATGTAGGCCTGAACAGCAGCAGGCAAGCATTGGGGCATCAGCCCCGAGGCCAGCTGGCTGCGGATTTCGGTGGAGGCGGCAAGGTATAGTTCCATGGGTACTTCTTCGATTTTTGCGCCTAGGTTCTGCATTTTTTTTAATGCCTGGGTGTAAGTTTCGTCGGATGCGTTCTCCCGGTGAACCACTAAAAAGGTGCACAGCGTGAATACCTTTTCATACGCCCGCCAGGTGTTTAGTTCGTGAAGGGTGTCTTCGCCAATAATGAAAAAAATCTTCCCTTTGGGGTATTGCTCTTTTAAAAGCGATAGGGTGTCTACGGAATAGATAATGCCTTCTCTGTCCAGTTCAATACGGGAGGGCGAAAAAGCCTTTTCGCGGCCAATAGCAGCAATGAGCATTTCATAGCGCTGCTGATTGGTTACCTGGGTAATGCGCTTGTGGGGCGGGTTGCCGCTTGGAACAAACAGCACCCTGTCAAGTTCAGCACTTTTAAGCGCTGCCAAAGCCATATGTATGTGCCCTGAATGGATAGGGTTAAACGAGCCGCCCATAAGCCCGATACGTTCCTTTACCACAATTTCTCCTCCCTTTTTGCTATCATATTATATATGATGTTGGGCAAAATGAAAAGAAGGAGGCGGGGAAAATGGAGCAATATTTGCAGCGCACTTATTTGGCCGGGCTTTTTAACCGCATCGGTCTTGGATTATTGGTATTGGCCTTGTCCTGCGCATGGTTTGTATACCTTTGGGGGTTACAGTGGACGGCAATCATTGCTGGGGTGGCCTTGGGGATATTGGTGCTGTTATGTATCCGCCTTTTTAACAAACGTACCGTGGATTTAAGGCAAGAGCAGCTAAGGCGCCGCATCGGCGGGGAATTGGCGGTAAACGCGCTGCTTTTAACAGGACGAAAGCAGGCCCACTTTCAGGTGTCCTTATGGCTGAGCATGGCCTATCCTTTGCAAATGGAAAAATCCACAGAGGAAGGGCTGGTGGCGGAATTGAAAGGCAAGAAGCTTTTAATCAGCGCTATTTGCCGCCACGAAAGCGAGAAAATCACCTGCGATGATCTGATACGGCTTCAAAAGGCCTTGATCACCTGCCACGGAGACAAGGCCGTGGCGTGTGTGACCACCGGGCTTTCAGATGGGGCCAAGGGTTATGTGGAAACCGCCAAGCCTCCTATTAGCATTGTAGATAAAAAAGAATTGATTCATTTGGCCGGGACCATGCTTCCTGCTACCAATGAACAGCTGGTGGAATTGGGCCAATCGAAAAAACGCCATGGTTCAAAAAGTGTGTGGATCGCCCACGTGCTGGATGAAAGCCGAGCCAAGCGGTATCTGCTTTATGGCTTGGGTCTGTTGGGCTTGTATTTTATTACCAAGCTTCCCTATTATCCGGTGCCGGGGGCAATTATGCTAAGCTTGGCAGTTCTAAGCAAGGTGTATCCCAGAAAAGAAAAAACACTATAGGTTATAAACAGCCTCTACCAGGCGATCAATCTCCACTTCGGTGTTATAAATGCCTACGCTGGCCCGAACAGCACCGGTGTTCATTGTGCCTAAATATTGGTGGATACTGGGGGCGCAGTGCAGCCCGCCACGAAGAGCAAAGCCCTGGCTGCTTAGCGCATCTGCCGCTTCGGAGGAATCCATTCGATCTAGCACAAAACTTAACACGCCCACCCTTTTTACATCTGGATGGCCTAAAACGGTAACGCTGGGCAGGCTCATGAGCCCCTGGGCCATGCGGCTTGTTAAAGCGTCTTCATATTCGCGGATTTCATTTTGATGGGCCCGTACAAAGCGAATACCTTGAAGCAGCCCCGCAATGCCGGGCAGGTTTAGGGTGCCGGATTCGTAGCGGTCGGGCAAGTCTTCCGGCTGTAGCATGCTTTCTGAACGGGAGCCGGTTCCCCCTTCACGAAAAGGTCGGGGCAGCATACCATTACGCAGCACCAATAAACCCGTCCCCTGAGGCCCCAGGAGCCCTTTGTGACCAGGCATGGCCACCATGTCGGCATTTAGTGCGTTCAAGCTCACATCCAGCACCCCGGCGGTCTGGGCGGCATCTACTAATAAGGGGATGCCGTTCTCCCGGCACACGGCCCCAAGGCGGCCAATGGGCTGGATGATTCCCGTAACGTTGCTGGCATGGGAAAGCACCACCAGGGCCGTTTTAGGGGTAATGGCTTTTTGCAGAGTATGAGGCTCCAATAGCCCCATGTTGTTGGGAGCCAGCACCTTGACGGTGATCATTCCCAGCCGCTCGTAGCCGCTTAAAACCCGCATAACGGCATTGTGTTCCGCGTGGGAGCAGATCACTTCATCCCCCAAGTGCAAAAGCCCTTTAATGGCGATATTAATGGAATCGGTGCAGTTGAAGGTAAAAATCACTTGTTCGGGTTTGTCCAACATAAAAAGCTGGGCGGCTTCTTCCCGGCAGCGGTTGATCACCCGCCCTGCGCAAAGGGATAAATGGTGCCCGGCCCGGCCAGGGTTTCCCCCCAGCTTTTCCATGACACCACTGGCGGCCCGGATAACTTCTGGGGGCTTTGGAAACGTGGTGGCGGCGTTGTCTAAATAAATCATTGCATGTTCTCCTTCTGTGGTATTAGGCACCGTGGCCCGCTAAACGGTATACTATATGTTGAGGGAAGGAGGAGATGAACCTATGGAAGAAATTTTCGGTATCGGCGCGTTCCGTTCCCGGCAGCAGGTCATGCGGTTTGAATCGGCTCTGAAGAGGCAAGGCCTTCGGGTCAGCGTGATTTCAACCCCAAGGGATGTATCCGTGGGCTGCGGCCTTTCGGTGCGCTTTGATATGGAAGATGCGGCCAAGGTGTTAGGCGTCTACAAGCAGACCGGGCCGGGAAACCTGATCGGTTTTTACCGTGTACACCGTACCGGCCAGGGCCGCCCGCAAGTTACGCCTATTCAATGATAAATTTGTTAAAAAAGGTATTGCATTTGCCTTGAAAGCGTGGTACAATAACTTCTGCTGATTTAAGCTATTTCGAGGAGGTGAAACAAGTTGCCGAATATCCAATCCGCTAAAAAGCGCGTAAAGGTTTCCGCAAAAAAGAATCTGCGTAATCGCATCGTTAAGTCTGGTGTGAAGACCCAAATCAAGAAGTTCAATGCTGCGATGGCCGCCGATGCGAGCGCTGCAGGCGTGCAATTGAGCGCGACCACCTCCGCTATCGATAAAGCAGTTGCCAAGGGCATTATCCACAAGAATGCCGCCAACCGCAAAAAGGCCCGTTTGGCTATTGCCATGAACAAGGCTGCCCAATAAGTTGTTTGGTTTCATAGACCCACTGCATTAGCGGTGGGTTTTTTGTTATATTGACAGAAGTCATTGTTTCCTCTATATTTGTGTTAGAAGGTGGAGGAACTAAATGTATAAACTGTTGATTATTGATGACGAAGAGAAGATCGTTGAAGGCATGGGCAGCCTTTTTCCATGGCAAAGCATAGGCTTTGAAGTGGTAGGGCAGTTTACCGATGGGCAAAAGGCCTTGGATTATATTGGGAAAAATGAAGTCCATGTGGTTTTGACAGATATAGAAATGCCCGGTATGAATGGGTTGGAATTAAGCCGCGCGCTGATGGCCTATAAGGGGCTTAAGGTGGTGTTGTTTTCCAGTTATAGTCATTATGAATATTTCCGCGGCGCTATTCAAAACAATGTGGCCGATTACCTGATTAAGCCTATTAACTATGCGGCTTTGCTCGAATGCTTTGAACGGATCAGGACCCAATTGGACGGGGAAAAAAAGGTGGTTAATATGGCGCCCACGGGCTACTATGAAAAAATCGTCTATGATGTGATGGCTTATTTAAAAGAGAACTACCAAAACGCTTCCTTGGAAGAGGCGGCGGTGTTGGTGAATCTGAGCCCCTCCTATCTTTCTAAAATTTTTAAAGAGAAAAGCGGCAGGCATTTTTCAGATATGCTTTTGTCCATCCGCATGGATAAGGCCTGCGAAATGCTGGCCAATCCTAAATATAAAGGGTATGATGTGGCTTATTATGTGGGCTACGATAACCCAAAGAATTTTTCCCGGGCGTTTAAGAGCTTCTTTGGCATCAGCGCCACTGAATACCGTACGGACAAGCTGGGAGGCCCTGTGGAAGAATGAGAAGGAAATATTTTCTTCGCCGGGCAGGCATCTTTTTTATGTATATGATGATCCCAACCCTGATCGTGGTGCTGGCCTTTTCATACCTTAACTCTTTTTCCATGGAAAAGGAGCTGCGCTCCAAAGGCGCCCAAACGGCGGAGGCTGTGAAAACCAATATAGATTTGGCTGTGAGTAATGTGTTGATGCAGACAGATTCGCTCATGGCTACCACCCGCATGACCTTGACCCTTAAAAGGGTGCTTAACTGGGATAGTCTTTCCTATGGGGATGCGATGAACGTTTCAAGTCTTCGGTCGGTGCTTTCAAGCATTATCAATACCCATCCGTACATTGAATCCATGTACATCTATTTCGATAAGGGCAAGCGCTTTTTATCCTCTGAAAGCGGTGTTAGCTATCTGACCGTGGATGCGGGGGAACGCTGGCTTAACCGCTATGGAGCCATGAAGGAAGACGGGCAGATAACTATCTTCACTGATGAAAACCAACGGGGGGAAAGGACCTTGTCTATTGTCAAACGGATGATGACCCAGAATGGGTGCATCGTTTTAAACATAAACGGCCAGCGGCTCAGCGATATTTTGAGCTTGCTGTTTTCCAACCAGCAGGAGGCTATTTACCTTTTATCCCCAGCAGGTGAAATATTACTGGGCATTACCACCCCCCAAAAGCTGCCCCTTTTAACTGCCCTGCCCCAGGCGGATTTTGATGGGCAATGGGTTTTGCTGGAAGGCGAAAAATGGATGCTTCACTCTATGTTTGACGAAAGCCTGCAGCTGCGGATTTTTTCCGCCACCTCCTACGGGGAAATGCAAAGCTCCAGAGGGCAGCTTTTGCGGACCATTGTAATTATTATGCTGGTGAACATGGCCGTGGTCATGCTTCTGGCCTATATCACCACCAAGCGTTCCTTTGACCAGATTGAATATATGATCGATGTGTTCGATAACGCGGAACGGGGCTTGCCTGTTAAACGGCGGGAAGATAAAGCCCACGATGAATACGATGTGATTATGAACAACATCATTTATTTGTTTTTAAATAATAACTATTTAAGACAGGAACTGATGGAAAAACAATACCAGCAGGAAAATGCGGAGCTGATGAGCCTGCAATTGCAGATCAACCCCCATTTTCTCTTTAACACGCTGCAAACGGTGGATATGGAAGTAAGGAAGGAGCCCGTGAACAGCCTTCATGCTAGCATGATGCTGGGGAACGTATCCGCTATTTTAAAATACGCCTTATCCGACCCACAAGAGGTGGTGACGGTAGAGGAAGAAATCGCTTATTTGAAGCGATATATTGCGGTGCAGAAGTTCCGCTTTGGGGATGGGTTTATTATTTACTACGAGGTGGACGACGAGGTGAGGGAAGCCAAGGTCTTTAGGCTGCTACTGCAGCCCTTGGTGGAAAACAGCCTTTTGCATGGGATCAGGGGCCTTGAAGAAAAGGGCTATATTCATGTTGTGTTAAAAAAACAGGGGGATAGCCTGGCTTGCCATGTATCCGATACGGGAGCAGGCATGACCTCAGAGGAAATCCAAAGGCTGTATGAAAAAATCCACGCCAAGACCAGCCAAAGCATAGGACTAACGAACCTGAACCGGCGGCTGGTTCTTCGATACGGGGAGGCTGGTGCCCTTGTGATTCAAAGCGAAAAAGGAAAAGGCACTACTGTTTCCTTTGTAGTGCCCTTAATTTATTAACCTTTGATACCGCTGGTGGCAATGCCCTCAACGAAGTATTTCTGTGCCGCGAAAAAGAGAATAATCAGCGGCAAAACCGCTACGAAGCTCATGGCCATCAGTTTTCCCCAGACGATAACCGATTCTGCATCCATGGATAAGCGCAGGGCCAGGGAAATGGTGTATTTGGAAACCGAGTTAATAAAGATCAGGGAATTGAAATAGTCGTTATACGTCCACATGAATTGGAATAGCCCTGCGGAAAAGAGGGCGGCCTTCATCAGCGGAAGAAGAATCTGAACCAGAACCCTGAAGCTGCCGCAGCCGTCGATGTAGGCGGATTCGTCTAAATCCTTAGGAAGGCTCCGCATAAACTGTACCAGCATAAAGATAAAGAAGGGATAACAGCCTAAAAGCGCCGGTACATAGAAAGGCAGATAGCTATTAACCCAGCCAAAGGTGTTGTAGAGGGAATAACGGGGAATGATGATCACCGCGTTTGGCAGCATTAGGGTAGAAATAAGCAGTGAAAACAGTATTTTTTTAAAGGGAAAACGGAACCTGGCGAAGCCGTAAGCAACCAGGGTACAGGAGGCTACGGTGAAAAGCGTGGTTGGAATGACCAGCTTGGCGGTGTTTAAAAAAAAGTTAGTGTAGCTGAAATTCCCCGTGCCCTTCCAGCCTTCAAGGTAGTACCGGAGGTGGAATTCATTGGGCAAAAGCTTTAGGGAGCCGAAAATTTCTTCGTTGGTTTTAAATGTGGCGAAGAGCATCCAGATAATGGGAAACAGCAGAACAATACCGATTGCAGCAATAATAAGGTAATCTCCAGTGCGCTTAAGGCGCTTTTTTGTTTTTGCGTTCATTTTCTATTCCTCCTTAGAAATCGCCGCCGTCTTCATAATGCACCCACCCGGAGGAGGAGCGGAAAAGAAGCAGCGTCACAATGAGGATAATAATGAAGATCACCCAGGAAATGGCGGAAGCATAGCCCATTTTATAGTAACCAAAGCCTTCTTTATATAGCTTCATGCCCAGGACGTTGGTGGATTTCAGCGGGCCGCCGTTGGTAATAACAAAGGCGGATGTGAAGTTTTGCAGGGCGTTGATGGTTTGCATAATGGTGTTGAAAAAGATAATGGGGGTGATCTGGGGCATAACGATGGAGAAAAAGCGCCGGGGTGCGCTGGCGCCATCGATAATGGCCGCTTCGTGGAGGGATTTAGGTACTTGCTTTAAGGCTGCCAGAAACATGACCATGGAGGAACCAAACTGCCATATTTCAAGGCTGCAAATGGTTAAAAGAGCATAACGGGTATCGCCCCAGAATTGAATCTTCCCAATACCAATGGATTGAAGCATGGCGTTGACGATGCCATTGTCCAGAAACATCAGTTTCCACAGTATGGCAACCGCCACGCTGCCGCCGAAAAGGGAAGGCAGGTAATAGAGGGTGCGGATCATGTTAATGCCCTTGATATCGCGGTTTAAGAATACAGCCACGGCCAAAGCCATTATAAGCTTTCCGGGGACAGTATAAAGGGTATACATTGCGGTGACTTTTAAAGAATTCCAAAATTCCGGATCCATGGTAAAGAGCTTAACGTAATTGGCAAGACCGATGAACTTCGGATCCCCTGCCATGGAATAGTTCGTAAAAGAATAGATCAGCGACATAATGAACGGATAAAGCTGCAAGACCAAAAAACCGATCAGCCAGGGCGCTAAATAAGCGAAGGCCATGTAATCCCGTTTTCTGTATTTTGCATCAGCCTTTAATTTTTGAGTCAAAGCAGATTTCTCCTCTCGTTTTAAAAAGAAAGGAACGGGTGCCCCTTTTTAAGAAACACCCGTTCCCTTGGGATACTTATTCGGCGTATGCAGCCAGGAAGGCGAAGGTGCTTTGCGCAGCCTTCTCGGGGGTGGTTGCACCGTAAGCTACCTGCTCAATAGCATCGAAGAGGATTTGCTTGGCTTCGGGGGTGGAGATCAGTGCGTCGTTCACGGTGCCGCCGTAGGTTACAGTAATATCAGCTGCGTTGGCAACGATATCGGATACCTTGCCCTTTTCTTTGCAGATGACTCGGGCTTCTTCCGTGGGTGGCAGGGAGCGCTGGGCGCCCAGGGTTTCCATGGCAATGGGGGAATTGAAGAAGTAATCCATGAACATCACGGCTTCTTCGGGGTTTTTGGAGGTAGCGGAAATAGCCATCACCTGGGGGCAGTTAGCAGCCCAGCCGCCGTCTTTCAAAGCAGCCAAGGCGGGCAGCTTGCCGGCATAGTAGGTGGCGTTGGTGTTGGCAGCGGTGAGCACTTCCAAGGTGGAAACATAAGCGAAAGCGCAAACATATTTGCCGGCGATCCAGCTAGGATCGGACTGAAGGTTGTCGTTTTCATAGGGTGCGATGGAGCTTGCGGGGGGAATCACGTTGTTATCGTACAGGGCCTTGATGTATTCGAAGATCACCTGCATGTCGTCTGCGGTCAGATTCAGGGTGCGGGTTTCGGAATCGAAGGGGGTCTTGCCGATCAGCTGCTTGGCATAGGTTAAGAAAACCATGTTTGTTAGGTTAGTGATATTGGCAGACATGAAGTACACTTCGGGGTCCGCATCGTGAACAGCTTTGCCGTAGGCGAGCATGTCATCCCAGGTGAACTGCTGGCTTAAATCAATGTTGAATTTCTCGGCCATTTCGGCATTCACAACCAGGGCGCAGCCTGCCACGCCAGTGGGGATACCCAGCTGCTGGCCATTGTAGTAGCCGTTAATACGCTGACGGAGGAAGCCTTCTTCAAACTTGGAAAAATCGAAGTTGTAGGCATCGTAGCTGATAAAGTAATCTTTGCCGGAAGCCACATACTTGGGCATGGTTTCGGGGTCGATCTGGATGATGTCGGGTGCACTGCCGGAAGCCAGCTGGGCGGACAGCTTATCATGGTAGCCGTCGGAGGAGCCAAATTCCGCTTCGATGGTGATGTAGGGATACAGCGCCTGGAACTGTTCGATCACTTCCAGAGTGGCCGCGGTGCGGGATTCGCCGCCCCACCAGCTAAAACGAAGGGTTACAGGTTCCTTGGATTCCGCCAGGGCGCCAGCCATGGAAAAAAGCATAACCATTGCAACCAAAAGACAGAGTACCTTTTTCATGTATTTACCTCTCCTCTCCCGTAATGGGAATCTATGCGTTCATTTTATCGTTAAAACGCACAAAAAGAAAGGGCATAATATGTCATTTGGTTTCATTGGTTATGCAATTGGCGACAAAGGGGTATCATTTTTTATGGTTAGTCTTCATTTTTTGTGATAGCGGTAAAAGAAGGGCACTGATCGTTTAAGGGACAGGTATGGCATAACGGCCTTTGAGCCTTGCATATACGGCGGCCGTGAAGGATCAGCCAATGGTGGGCGGTGGACCAATCTTTTTTGGCAATGGCCTTTAAAAGCTGCTTTTCTGTTTCTTCTACTGTTTTGGCATGGGCTAAGCCAAGGCGGTTGGAAACCCTAAACACATGGGTATCTACCGGCATGGCAGGCTGGTTAAAAGCGAATGCCAGCACCACATTGGCAGTTTTGCGGCCTACCCCGGGGAGGGTGGTTAATTCTTTCATGGTGCTGGGTACTTGGCCTCCAAAGCTATTTAAAAGCAACTGGCTGGTGGCCACAATATTGTGGGCTTTGGATTTAAAGCCGCAGCTTTTAACAATGCGAAACACATCCTCTTCATCGGCGGCGGCCATTTCTACAGGGGTTGGATATTTTCCAAATAGCTCCGGAGTAACCTTGTTCACCTGTTTATCAGTGCACTGGGCGGCCAGAATGGTGGCGACCAGGGTTTCAAACGGGTTGGTGAAATCCAGCTCCGGCTTGGGGTTTGGGTACATTTCATTTAAGCGGCGAAGAATTTCTTTTTTAGACATGGGGGAGCACCTCATTTCATTTTGGGCAGCAGTTTGGCAGGAAGCCTTTTAAACAGCGTAATGGTGGTAAATAGAAGAATGACGTCGATGGGATATTGAAACAAATTTTTGTATGCCCTGGAAGGCAAGAGCACCAGGATTCCCTTGCCGTAAAGCTGATGGATCCAGATGGTATTAAGGCCAATGTTCAAAAACAGATCGATTAAAAATTTGGCCACAAGCACATGCCAGATTTTGACATCCCGCTGGTAAAAGCAAAGCCCGTAAATGAGCCCCGCTAAAATGGCGGTTAAGGTAAAACCGAAATGATACACGCCCAAGGGATTTAAAAGATACCCTAGAATGTCCGCCAGGCCTGCTATAATCATGGCGGGGACAGGGCCTAACAGCAGCCCTGCCATAGCCGTTGGCAGAAAAGCGAAGCTGATACGCATGAACTCGTTCAGGTTAATGGCAAGCACACGGGAAAGGATGATGTTCAGCGCGATAAGCATGGCCATGACAGTGGTGGTTTGAGTGGTAAACTTGGGTTTGAACATGAAAAAACGCCCTCCTTATCAAATCGGAATTTGATTCGCAAGCGGCGCGCTATACACAAATAAAACATAACAGCGGGATGCGGCCAAACTACCGCGCACAGGGCTTTTCTCCCTTGCTTCGTTCCATGGCAACTCCCCGTCCATGAACACTTAACGCAGTTTGGCCTACTCTGCCAGATGTCGAATCATGCCTATTTTAGCGCATACACAAAGCAATTGCAAGTATGTTCTTTTGGTGTTTACAGCCTTGCCAGTGCAAGCGGGATTGGTTACAATAAATCCATTAAGTTTGAAAGGGTGTCTTTATGGAAAAGGTTCTCATGACAACGCCGCTGGTTGAGATGGATGGCGATGAAATGACCCGCATCCTCTGGGCAAAAATCAAGGAACTGCTTATTTTGCCCTATGTGGATTTAAAAAGTGAATACTATGATTTGGGCCTGCCTTACCGGGATGAAACAGGCGACCAGGTAACGGTGGATTCCGCGCTGGCTACAAAAAAATACGGCGTGGCTGTAAAATGCGCCACCATTACCCCCAATAAGCAGCGTGTGGAAGAATATCATTTAAAGGAAATGTGGAAAAGCCCTAACGGTACCATCCGTGCTTTGCTGGATGGTACGGTGTTCCGTGCGCCCATTGTGGTTAAGGGCATTTCACCCACCGTCAAGACCTGGGAACTGCCTATTACCATTGCCCGTCACGCCTATGGGGATATTTATAAAAACACGGAGCTCCGGGTTCCGGAAGCTGGCAAGGCGGAACTGGTGTTTACCAATGACCAGGGGATCGAAACCCGGGCCACTATTTTCGATTTTAAGGGTCCTGGCATTTTGCAGGGTGTGCACAACACCGATGCGTCTATCGCTGCTTTTGCCCATGCCTGCTTTAAATATGCCCTCTCTGTTAAACAGGAGCTGTGGTTTTCCACCAAGGATACCATTTCCAAAACCTATGATCACCGGTTTAAAGATATCTTCCAGGAGATTTTCGACAGGGATTATAAAGACGCTTTTGAAAAAGCGGGTATCAGCTATTTCTATACCCTTATCGACGATGCGGTGGCCAGGGTTATGCGCAGCCAGGGCGGCTTTATCTGGGCCTGCAAGAATTATGACGGCGATGTGATGAGCGATATGGTAGCCACGGCCTTCGGTTCTTTGGCCATGATGACATCCGTTTTGGTATCCCCCGATGGACAGTTCGAATACGAAGCTGCTCACGGTACCGTTACCCGTCATTACTACAAGCATTTAAAGGGCGAAGAAACCTCTACCAACTCGGTGGCCACCATCTTTGCCTGGTCGGGAGCACTGCGCAAGCGGGGCGAAATGGACGGGCTCCAAGACCTTTGCGCGTTTGCGGATAAATTGGAAAAAGCCACCCTGGATACCATCCAAGGCGGCGTGATGACAAAAGATTTGGCCATGCTTTATGAAGGGAAAGCCACCGCCGTTAACAGCGAGGATTTCTTAAAGGCCATTGCACAAAAACTCCAGGCCGATCAGCAACAATAAATGGATCGGGTACAGGGCGTAGCCCAGCCACTTGGGAAGAGAAAACCGCCAGGGTATGGGGATAATGATCAAAGGCAGCGCCAACAGCGACAGCCCTTGTAAATGAAAGAAGGGCTGGAGGATCGTTCCCACATAGGGCCAATTTAAAAACACGAAGGGGACTGCGAAAAACTGCTTTACATAGGTATTGCTTCCAGAGCCCCAGAATAAGCAAAAGGCGACCATGACGGCTGTTATGGCGCTTTTTCTTTCTCTTGCCCCATAAAGGAGGAGTATAAACAAAACGCCCTTCCAGCCGTAATCGCATCCGGTAACGACGGCTGCCACCAAGGCAAGTGCCGGTGCCCAGATATGGCTGAGGAACTTTTTTTCTCTTATGCCCCACAAAGCCAGCACGCCTAAAGCCAGGGTTAAGAAAATGTTGGGCTCTTTCCACGTGTGGTTCAACGCCAACATATAAAGGGGCTGGGAAATAAAGCCTACCAGTAAAAGGCGAAGGGCATACTTAAAATGGCTTTTTGTATAGACGACCCCAACCACCACACACCAGCAGTAAATGGGAAAGGCCAGGCGGCCTAAAATACGCATTTCTGGCACATGGGGTAAAAGCATTTTGCCAAAATGATCACAGCACATAAAAACAAGTGCAATGACCTTTAAAAGGTATGTGTTTGTATTCCCGCTAAGATTTTTTACCATTGATTCACCCCCGAAAAGGATTATAGCATAACCCTTGCTAAAATGGTACTTTTACGGTACACTCTCATGTGTGAAATGAGGGATAACAGTGGTTTTAAGTAGGGATTACCTGCGCAGCTTTATTGGAGAGAAGGATTTTTACAAGCGCGCCTTAATGGTTATGATTCCGATTATTATTCAGCAATTGATCAACACGCTGTTTAACGTGGTAGATAATCTGATGGTGGGCCAACTATCGGGCCTGGCTATGAGCGCTGTATCGGTAGCCAACAAACCAAGCCTGATCTATAACGGCTTTTTCTTTGGCATTACCGGCGCTGGCGGATTGATGATCAGCCAGTTTTACGGTGCCGGGAATCACCGCAAATGCCAAAGCTTGTTTGCCCTGGAAATGATTCTGGGCCTGGGCTGCGCGGTGCTTTTTACTGGGGCCATGTTCTTTGGGGCTCAAACCGTTATGCGGATTTTTGTCAGCGATCCAGAGACGATTGAAATTGGCGTCAGCTATTTAAAAATGGTGGCCTTCAGCTATTTGCCTGCGGCAGTCTCCACCACCTGCATGTTCTCCATGCGGGCATTGGGCCGCACCAAAACACCCATGATGCTGAGCCTGATGGCCATGGTTTTAAACGGCATCTTTAATTACACTCTGATTTTCGGTCACTTTGGGGCGCCAGCAATGGGCGTGGTAGGTGCTGCTTTGGGCACGCTCCTGGCGCGAATTTGCGAAATGCTTCTGTATATTTTCATTCTTTTACGGCGCAAGGCTTTCTTTAGCATAAACCTGGCCTCTGTGGTTGATCTGGGCAAAAATGCATTTAACAGCTTTGTAAAAAAAGCCATTCCCTTGACCA
Organism: Eubacteriales bacterium; assembly: GCA_031556065.1. GTDB lineage: Bacteria > Bacillota > Clostridia > Christensenellales > Aristaeellaceae > JAVBTR01. The sequence continues at coordinate 38,761 of JAVBTR010000009.1, forward strand.
TTAACGAAATCCTTTGGACAAGCGGTATGAGCGTGTACTTCTGGGCCTACGCCAGAATCGATGAGACGGCTTTGCCTGCGATTACTATCGCGGATTTGGTTGTTCAGATTGGATTTGTTATTTCTATGGGGATGGCCAGCGCTATTGCGGTGCTTATCGGTACCAGGCTTGGGGCCGGGGAATTCGACGAAGCTCGCCAAAATACCAAGAAACTGTTTACCCTAACCCTAGTCAACGCCCTGGTTTCTACCTGTATTGGCCTTGCTATGTCCTTTGCTTTGCCGGGCGTATTCAATGTAGATGCTTCTATGCAGAACCTGGCCCGGCAGCTAAGCTGGGTAGGCGCGGTCTTCTATTTGCCCAATGCTATTTACGGTTTTTGCTTCTTCTGCCTTCGGGCTGGGGGCGATACGAAAAGCGCCGCATTATTGGACAGTGGCTACATGTGGCTTATACCCGTGCCTGCAGCTGTGCTGCTTGCACTTTTTGGCCAGGGCCGAATCAACGTGATTCTCGCCATGCTAATTGTGCAGTTTTTAATGAATGCCAAGTTCATTATTGCCCTGGTGGTGGTTAAAAAAGGCAGGTGGGTGCGGAATATTACCCAAGACACGTAAGAAAAACTGTGTTATAATATTTTTTTGTGTAACGTATTAAGGGGGATTAGTTTGGAACTGTTTGTAGATCATGTTAAAATTACGGCCAAGGCAGGCAATGGCGGCAATGGCTGCGTTTCCTTTCATAGGGAAAAGTATGTGCAAAATGGCGGCCCGGACGGAGGCGACGGGGGTAACGGTGGGGATGTGATTCTCTATGCCGATAACAATATGTTTACCCTGCTGGATTTCCGCTTTAAAACCAAGTATACTGCCGAAAACGGCCAGGATGGCGCAGCAGGCCGTTGCATGGGCAGAAAAGGCGAAAGCTTGATTATCAAAGTACCTGTTGGGACTGTGGTTCGGGAAGAAACCACTGGCCGCGTTGTGGCGGATATGTTTGAAGCGGGCCAGGAAAAGGTGCTGCTCAAAGGCGGCAAGGGGGGCTGGGGGAACCAGCACTTTGCCACACCCACCCGCCAGGCACCTAACTTTGCCAAACCGGGTATCAAGACCGATATTATGTCTTTTCACCTTGAACTTAAAACCATCGCAGACGTAGGCCTGGTGGGCTTCCCCAATGTAGGCAAGAGTACCATTCTTTCAGTTGTCACCGCCGCTAAACCGAAGATTGGCAACTATCACTTTACCACCCTCACTCCGAACCTGGGTATTTTGCGCCATCATGGCCAGGATATTGTTTTAGCCGATATTCCCGGTTTGGTTGAAGGGGCCAGCGAAGGCGTGGGCCTGGGTCACGATTTCCTGCGTCATGTAGAGCGCACAAGACTCCTTCTCCACGTGGTAGACATTTCTGGTTCAGAAGGCCGTGATCCTATTAAGGATTACGATCAAATCAATCTGGAGCTGGCCAATTATGGCGAACTGAAACAGCGCCCCCAGATACTGCTGCTAAATAAAATGGATTTGACCGATGCCCAAGAAAACGCTCAGCGAATCCGCGAGCACATTAAAGAAAGTGGTATTGCGGTGTTCGAGGTTTCCGCCGCTACCCGCCAAGGCTTCGATGCCCTTTTGGATAAGGTGGCCCTGGAACTTGAAAAACTACCCAAACAGGAGCCCTTCAGGGAAGAGGAAATGCCCGTGGGGAACCCAACCGCCCAAGGCTATGAAATCACCCGCCAAGGCAATCTCTTCATGGTGGATGGCCCGGCCATCGACCGCCTGATCAACAGCGTGAACTTCGACGATGAAGAAAGCCTCAACTGGTTCCATCGCTCTTTGCGCCGTATGGGCATCATTGAGGATCTGCGCAAAGCCGGAGCCAAGGAAGGCGATACCGTGGCTATGGATGAAATGGAGTTCGATTTTGTAGAGTAAGGGTTTTGTAGAGGGCCCTTTCTTTTAGAAAAAAGAAAAGGCCCCCTGACGCTCTCCAAAAAGAAAACCTATATGGTAAAAGAGAGGTATATTTTTATGACCAGCAAGCAAAGGGCCTACCTTCGTTCCATGGCGAACACCATGGATGTGGTATTGTACGTAGGCAAGGAAGGCGTTACACCTGGCACCATTAAAGACGCCTATGATGTATTGGAAGCCCGTGAAATCATCAAATGCTCCGTGCAGCAGGGCGCGCCAGTGGATGCAAGAGAAGCCTGTACCCAGATATGCCAGCAGACGGGAGCGGAACCCATTCAATGTATTGGCCGTAAGTTTGTTATTTATCGCGAAAGCCGAGAAAACAAAAGAATCGATCTGAGCAATATCTGAACATAAAAAGACCGTGTCTCCAATTTGGAGGCACGGTCAGACCATCAACAAACCCTAGGAGGTATCGGAGGACCGCGGTCCTCCGATTTTCATTCCGAAATCGGCGACATGCGCGGCGATTTTCGGTGGAATTTCGTAGAAATTCCTACCTTGCCCCAACAAACGACCGTAAAATCGAAGATTTTACAGTGCAGTGAGGGAAATCCCTCGTGCGACACCTGTGTCGCACGAAAGCGTCGACTGTGTCGACGCGCTGAAAGAAGCTATCCTCTCGGAGAGCTTCTTTTTTGTGCGCGCCCTTGTGGACGGCAATAGTTTTAGGGATTTTTGGAAAAGCTATCGTGGGGTGATAGCATGATAGATTATTCCAACGAGGAATTAAAGAAAAAGATCGATCAGTGGATCGAGGCAAGCGAACGGATGGGCTTAAGCGAATATGTGGCTTACATGAGCGATAAAAAACGCCGCCTGACAAGTCACTTTTTAGGCGGCTTGGCCAGGGGCGTTGGAATGGCAATTGGGTTTACGTTGCTGGGCGCGCTGCTTATTTGGGTGCTCCAGGATTTGGCTAAGCGCAACCTGCCCCTGATCGGGGATTTTCTGGCCCAGATCGTCACCATTGTGCAGAACAATATTAAATGATGATGTTGGCAATCCGCTTGTCGTTGGAAACGACGGTCATGGCATCGCCAGGATTGAGCTGCGGGCAGGGCTTTAAGGTATCCAGGTAAAAGAGGCGGTCGTCCTCTTCATTGTTCAGATCGTTTTCGCTGACGATCAGCGGATAGAAGGAAACATTGTCCCGCATGCAGGGCGTAGCATCCAGGGATTTGAAATAGCCCTTTAATTCCCGGGTGCGGCCATAAAGCACATCCTTTAAAAGCCGCTTGTACGCCCGAAGGGGCGCTACGAAAAGCCCATCGCAAAAAATGAGCATGAAAGCGAGAAGCGCTGCGGATAGGTAGCCCAGCCACACAAGGCTGTCATTGCGGTTCATATGCTGTATAAAGGCGTAAACAAACAGGCCCGTTAGCACCACCCCAGGGATAATTATAAGTATTGCCCGTTTTTTCAGTTTTTGCTCAATGGAATGAAGCTCGTTTTCGGTATACATTTCAAGGCCTCCGATTGTTTATTACCACCAAAGGCTATTATACCCTTGGGATCTTTGTTTTGTAAAGGAAAAGCTGCTATTTCCCCGATAAGGTGATATAGGTGGCTGTGGGCGGGTTATACAGGCGCATGGGCATCAAGGGATAAAAGGAGGAGGTGCTAAGGCCGGGGCTGATATGCTGGGTAAGCCCTCCCACCCGGCTGATGCCTGTATACAGCCTGTCGTCCGGGGCGTAGCCAAGACCGGGAATATAAAGGGCTTGGTTGTTCCAGGGGGTACGCACCAGGCCGCCGGCATAATGCCCGGCAAAGCACAGGGCCACATTGGCCAAGGTCATTTCCGTATCGCTTTCATAAACGGCCATTTCCCGAAAATATTCTTCTGTTAACGGCTGGTGGGTTAAAACAATCTGCAGGTCCTCCGGCTGTATTTGCTTACGGGCAATGGACAGGCGGTTCATGCGTTCGATCAGGTAATCCAGGGCCCGAATGTTAGCGGCACCATCGGGGGTATTCTGCTGGCCCATGGCAATATAGTTTGCTTTTTGCTTTTCATAGGCATGGGTTTGGGAGAGAATATCCAGGTTATACTGGGATTCCGGGCTGAACCAGATAACGCATTTGCCAACCAACAGCGAAACAGGAGCATCCACATAAACGGCCCCAAGCTCCTGGGCCTTGACAATATAATCGTTTAGGGGATTGGCGCTGCCGTGGGATTCATAGACAATGGCCGGCGGATCGCTGTCCCCTGGGATGAAGTAAACAGGTATCCCTTCCTTAAGGGTTTTGAGTAATTCTAAAAACGGTTCGTAATCCCCGGACTTGCCTACCATGTCCCCGGTGATCACAACAGCTTTGTAATTAAGCCCTTCAATGGCTTTTTTAAAGCCCGATTGGTTTTCGTAAAAGCGCTTGGCATTGAGGTCGGAAAGATGCAAAATAGTAAAGCCTTCCAGGTCCTTTTGGTTTTTACTTAAATTCCATAGGGTAATCTGCTCTTTTTGGACGGTCACCCGTTGGTTGGTGCCATAGTTCGTCACAAGCACCACCAGCGCCCCCAGAAAAATAATAATCAAAACCCATACCAAGAGGTGAACGAGAGGATGGGTTTTTTTGTCGTTAGTAAAAATCGTGGCTTGTTTGGATCGGCGGGCCATGACATACCTCGCAATTTTTATTTGGGTACACCTCATATTATAAACAACCTTAGCACAATTCGCAACGGAAAGAGGGTTACAATATCGTAAAATTTTGGTATAATATAGCATAATCGGTCGCTTTGTGGGATACGAATGCCATGGTTTTCGACAGGCAATGCTAAAACCTGTCATGGAAGCCAAGGGGGCCGATGTGTTATAGTATATACGGTCTTGGAGGGAAAGCAATGGCGAAGGTGAAATCGAGCTATGCCTGTACGGCATGCGGGTATGAATCGGCTAAATGGCTGGGCAAGTGCCCAGGCTGCGGCGCGTGGAACACCCTTGAAGAAACCACTATGCAGATGGCGCCATCCGCACAGGCACCTAAAGCCATGAAACAGCGGCCAGGAACAGGCTCTAAAGCGCTCCTTCTAAAAGACATTTCAGATGAAGTAACCCTTCGGCAGACAACCGGCATCGAGGAATTGGACAGGGTGCTGGGAGGCGGCGTGGTAGAAGGGGCGCTGATGCTGATTGGCGGAGACCCAGGCATTGGGAAAAGTACGCTTTTATTGCAGGTTTGCGCCCACCTGGCGAAAAGCGGCAAGCGCGTATTGTACATTTCCGGGGAAGAAAGCGCCAAGCAGATCAAGCTGCGGGCCAACCGCCTGGGCATCAAGGTGGACAACCTTTATATCCTGGCTGAAAACGCCATGGATGCCATCGAAGAAAAAATGAACGAGCTCACCCCGGATTATGCTGTGGTGGACTCTATTCAAACCATGTACCGCACTGAAATGGCCAGCGCCCCCGGTTCTGTAAGCCAGATACGGGAATGCGCCTCTCTTTTGATGCGGCTTGCCAAGGAATCGGGTACGGCGATCTTTTTAGTAGGCCATGTTACCAAGGATGGGGCCATCGCCGGTCCCAGGGTTTTGGAACACATGGTGGACGTGGTGCTTTATTTCGAAGGGGATCGGCAGCATGCCTATCGGCTGCTCAGAGCGGTGAAAAACCGGTTTGGTTCTGTAAACGAGCTGGGCGTTTTTCAGATGGCGGAGGAAGGGATGATCCCGGTAGCCAATCCTTCGGAGGAATTAATTTCCCGCCGTGCCAAGAATGCCAGCGGCTCCTGTGTGTTTTGCGGCATGGAGGGTTCCCGGCCGCTGCTGGTGGATATTCAGGCCTTATTGGTTAAAAGCTATTATACCAGCCCCAGAAGAACCGTTAACGGCATGGATCAGGGCCGGGTGGCGCTGCTTTTGGCAGTGCTTGAAAAACGGGCAGGAAAGCGGCTGTACGATCAGGACGTATACATTAACGTAGCCGGGGGGATGGAGCTATCCGAGCCTGCGGCAGACCTGGCGGTTTTGTTGGCCGTGGCTTCTTCCCTGGCAGACAAGCCCTTGCCTGGGGAATACGTGGTGATGGGTGAAGTGGGCCTGGCAGGCGAGGTGCGGGGGATACCCAATTGCCAGCGCAGGCTCCAGGAGGCAGCGCGGCTGGGCTTTACCCACGCAGTGGTGCCCAAGGAAAACGTGAAAAGGCTCAAGCCTGTGGAGGGCATGGCTGTTCACGGGGTGGATACGGTACATATGGCATTGGCAGTTCTTCTTTGAGGTATAATTTGTCAGAATGCTGATCATACTGTTTTTGTAACGATTTTATGAAAGAGTGATGCTTGGATGAAATCATCCCGTTTTAAAAAAGTGATGCGTGCATTGATCACCCTACTGGGTGCGGGAATTGGCGCTGCGCTGGCCATGCTGGCGTTTGAAATCATCGCCTACTATAATGCCGAAAGCACGATTCCGCCCTACATGCTGGCGGTGATCTACTCGGCCAGCGCAGGGGTCTTGGGCTTGCTGTTCTTCCTTTTGTCCCCATGGCTTGCCAAGCTTTGCCAGGATGTGGCAAGCGGCGTGGAAAAGCGGCTTGAATCCATGCCCATGCAGCAAGTAATCGGCGGTACCTGCGGCCTTATTTTGGGGCTGATCGTGGCCTTTTTATGCACACAGATTTTCGCGCTATTGGGCAGCTCCATCGCTACCACCGCACTGGGGCTGATCGTATACGTGCTGCTGGGGTCTATCGGGATCAACCTGGGGCAAAAGCGTGGCCGGGAATTGCGGCTGGATTTTGCCGATTTTCCAGCGAAGGAAAGGCGCCATGGAAAGCGCGGGGCTCAAAGTGAGAATAGCCCACAGAAGATTTTAGATACCTCGGTGATCATCGATGGCCGGGTGTTTGATATTTGCAAGACAGGCTTTTTAGAAGGGGAATTGGTGATTCCGCAATTCGTTCTGGCGGAGCTTCGGCATATTGCCGATTCGGGGGACGCTCTGCGGCGAAACAGGGGAAGAAGAGGCCTGGATGTGCTCAACCGGATTCAGAATGAATTGAAAATCCCGGTTACCATCGATGAAACAGATTTCGACGATATTTCCGAGGTGGATGTGAAGCTGTTAAGGTTAGCTAAAAACAACGGCGGCATCGTGGTGACCAATGATTATAATTTGAACAAGGTGGCAGGGGTCACAGGTGTTCGGGTGCTGAATATTAATGAGCTGGCCAATGCGGTGAAGCCAGTGGTGCTGCCTGGTGAAGAAATGGTGGTGCTCATTGCCAAGGAGGGCAAGGAACCGGGCCAGGGGGTCGGGTACCTGGATGATGGAACCATGATCGTGACAGATAACGCCAGACGGCTGGTGGGAGAAACGGTGGAGGTTGTGGTAACCACAGTGCTCCAAACCAGTGCCGGCAGGATGATTTTTACAAAGCTGAAAAATAGCGATGCTATTAAGGCAGGGTAAAAATAGGGGATTTTCAAGGGTGGTAACCCTTGAATGGGTTTGGGTGAAACCCGACGTAACCTATCGAGGAGCAAAAGCAATACCCAGGTCAAGGAAGCGTCAGCGGTCCTTGATCTGGGTGTTGCTTTTTTAATTGCAATAGGTACGATGGGCTCTGATCCTTTGTTTCGCTGTGTTCAAACCCTTGCTTATTTTGTAACCCAGGGAATTGGATTGCCCTGCGCCAATATGCCGGGGCCGAAAGGCGTTGTTTCCCCCGTTTCTGGGTTGGTAGGCTGATCAATTTGAAACAAAAAACCGCTCTTGCCATATCTGCCCAGGCTGCTTTGGTCGTAGTGCTCGCTATCCATGCAAAGGTTGACAGCTTTCAATGCCACCGCCACCTCTGAGCTTCCCTCAAAAAGTGCATGCTCCCATAAATATTCACATTCGATATTCAAAAAGCATTCTTTAATTTGCGGTGCATTGACCTTTGCCGCTTTCTCCGCCGTTAAGCCGGAGGCGGTGATTTCATCTGTTTCAAACCCATTATTGCCAATGGTTTTAATGCAACGGTCATAAATGTCGTTTGAAGGGAAATTTAGCACGCAAACATTCGTTTCTTTCAGGGATTGGTACATGTGCCCGCCTTTATCCACCTTTCCCATGATGCAGATAAAGCGATCGGCGCCGCTTCCCGCAAAGGCAGACCAAGATTGCAGGCAGGCGTTTTCCTTGCCGTTGGATTTCCAACCTGTAACAACGAATACCAGCGATGGCATGGCTGCCACAAAATCATACCATGACATATTGCCGCAGGCTTCCAAGTACTGCTCCGAAAAGCGCTCTGGTCTTTCCCCAATAGAAATTTGCTTTTTCATCATGAATCTCCCTTTTTCTCAATCATAACACAGCAAACACGACAACAGCGTGTCCTGTTGGATCATTTACTGAAAAAGCCTTCGCTTTCCCTTAAAAGCATTTGTAAACACTTTCTCACTAATATTATACCACACTTGACAGGGACATTTGGGACAAATTTTCGACACCTCGCGCCTTGGTGTCTGCGCAAGCTGTAGGGTTGGGGATGGAACCCCAACCGCCGTCCTGCCCTGTGAAGTGAGCAAGTGGCAGCAAGTGGGGCATAAGTGGGATGCTCCCACTTGCTTAAAAGCCTTATATATCAAGGCTTTCCGGCGAAAAAGCACGCCATAAGTGGGATAAGTGGCGTGTTTTTGAGTGAATTAAGTGATAAGTAGGGTCAGATAAAAATAGTTATATATTATAATAAATATTTGTTCTGACTACTGGGTTTCCGCTTGTTTTCACAGGCAAATGCGGTTTTTCGTGTTTTACACGCCACTTATGCCACTTATTCCACTTGCTTGGGGCAATGAAAGGCCTTAAAGCAAGTAGAATCAAGGGCTCCAGGGTTTTTGGAAGCAAAAGAAAAAACCACTTGCTTCCCACTTG
>JAVBTR010000103.1:0-7591 GCA_031556065.1 Eubacteriales bacterium
ATTTTGAAACAGGGCTGGGCCTATGGGAAGTTAAAGGAGACGTAGAAATCGCCATGGCAGATAAAGCCCATTCGGGGAATGGCTGTATTGAAATAAAGATTAAAAACGCAGCGGAAAGCGCAGGGGCTTCGACGATTGTCAGCGGCCTTGTTCCTTTCGCCACCTACCGTCTATCGGCCTATGTGAAAACCAGCTTTGACGGCCAAGCTATTTTAAGTGTGGATGGTCAAGCCGCCGTGACGGCATACAACGCCAATAAGGGCTGGATTTTGCGGGAATGCTACTTCGTTGCCCAATCAGAAGCCGCGACACTATCCCTCTTGGCAGCGCAACTGTCAGGGGATAGCGGATGTGTGGCATTCTTCGACGATGTAAGGCTTGAAAAGATAGAAGACATCCAGGCGCAGTGGCTCAGCGAAGAAATAATCCAGCTTGAAAAGAGGGATGAAACGGTATTCAACATAAGCATCGACAATCAAGGGGATTATGCGTTGATCGTCACCTGCCTTGCTACGCATAGAACGGGATTCATCACCGGCAAATTGGTTGTGGATGATGAGCTGCAATATGAAGTGGCGTTTCCCGGTACCGCGCAAAAAGGGCAAAACGGAACAAACACTCAGTATTTTCCTCTTGCGCTATCTAAAGGAGAGCATGAAATCCAGTTGATATTGGAGCAGGGCAGCTTAACCATTTCACAGTTAGGCCTGGGCATATGGCCGGTTGCGTGTATGCTGGCGGAGTTTTGATATTGCTGTGAAACTGTGTTATAATTCCCTTAAGGAGGCGAGGCCCGTGCCTGTTCGTGATCTATATATAGAAGGCCAAGACGTTACCCCTATTGTTAAAGCGCTTTCCAGCGATATACGGCTAAAAATGCTGGAGCTTTTAGATCAAAAGGAAATGAGCATACAGCTTTTTTGCGAGCATTTATCCCTTTCAAAAACGGCAGTTATTAACCACCTTACCATCTTAGAAACGGCGGGGTTTATTAGCTCACGGCCTATCCCTGGGACGGTAGGGAACCAAAAAATGTTTATCAAAGCTTATGATCGCCTTATTTTCAACTTTACACCCAATACAGAAAACGCGGATCGCAAGCAGTATTATGAGCTTGAACTGTCTCCCGGCAACTATTTCGATTTTCTAGCCTATCCTCCCTGCGGCTTGGCGGATGAAGCGCATATCATACAAAAATGGGACGATCCTTCGGTGTTTTTTGGCACGGAACGCGTTGGTGCGCAGATCGTCTGGGCATCCTATGGTTTCTTGGAATACCGGGTACCGCTTAATATTCCATTTGAAGATCTGGGGCTTGAAAGAATCAGTATTCAAATGGAGCTCAGCGCACAGGGGGGGCTTGCGGAGCTGGAAGAAGCAGGCATATATCATAAGCATGATGCTTTGGTTTTTCCGGAGGAAATTGAACTGGCGAAGGCTTATTCCGGCTTAAGTGATATCACAATCTATTTTGGCGGCCAAGAGCTGGCAACCTTTTCACTGGAAGATTTTTCACGCTATCAGCGCAATGGGAGATATACGCCCACCTGGTGGCGGGGGTCGGGGTATGGCAAATTGGTTTCCATTGATATCAATGAAGAAGGAACCTTTATGGATGGACAAAAGGTTAGCATGGTAACCCTGGAAAAGGTTCTGGATAGAAGCATGCTGATTCGCAACCGGGCGCTGAAGGTAAGTCTTACGTCCTGTGATTATATCCCCCTTCGGATTGGCATTAAACCAAGCGCCCAGCATATTTCCGGTTTTACGCTTTTTGGCAAGGGCTACGGAAACTATCCCCACGGCATACTGGTTAGATTTTACTGATAGCAACTTTCCTTTTCCGGCATACCAATAATCCATTGCAGTTGTATTGAGGCATATCCACTACAAAGACCGTGGTTTCCCGATTGAAAGAGAAGGGGACACGGTTTTTAGCAGCTTAGTCAGAATAACATTTCATCCACGAACCTGGTTGTGAAAGCTGGATGATGCGCAAAGTTGATCACTTTGGCACAGCTTTGCATTTCTCTTAGCTTTTCCATTCTGCCTTTATTCAACAAGAGGGAGGTAGCTCCCATCAGAGCGCCGTTGCCAATAACAGTCGTTTTGTGTTCAAAAGCCTGAGGAATCATTCCGATGCGCGCCGCACTTTGGAGATTCAAGTGCCTGCCAAAACCGCCTGCAAGATAAACAGCCTCTACATCATTGGCATCTATGTGGTGCTCTAAAAGTAACGTTTCGATACCTGCGGCAATGGCACCTTTTGCAAGCTGTACCGCACGTATATCCCCTTGGCTGATAAACACATTAGGTGTAAGGTAAAGCGTATCATCCACTGCGCCGGTTTCATCAATTGCCTTTATATCCAAGAATGCCGCAATTGCATCCACCAGGCCTGAACCACAAATACCTATGGGTACCGCATTTCCAATAGTATGATGCTTAACGCTACCGTGCTCAACCCAAACCCGGTCAATTGCGCCATGGATACTGGGACAGCCCATTTGAATACCTGCACCCTCAAAAACAGGCCCCGCCGCTGTTGCGCCACAGGTGAGACAGCCTTTATGCCAAAGGACCATTTCACCATTTGTGCCAAGGTCAATCAAAAGCGCGGTCTTGTTGTTGTCAATCATACCGCTTGCCAAGACAGCACACACCACATCGGCGCCTACAAAAGCACTGATGCACTGGGGGAGATAGGCTTTGTGGCCTTGCCAGGTAACAGTCTCCCCAAACAACCGATCTGCCTCAAAAGGTGCGCGGGCAAGCGACGTCGGATCGTGGCCCATTAGCAAATACAGCATGGTAGTATTTCCTACAATGACCATGTGTGTTAGAGTCGAAGCAGGGAGACCACTTTTTTCACGCAGCGCTTCCCATAGAAATAAGAGTTTTTCATTAATAAGCTGTTGTTGCAAGGTACCCTGTCCCTTAAGCGCCTCGTCTATCCTGCCCATTACGTCTGCAGCTATTGCCCGTTGAGGATTATCTGCTCCAACGCAGTTTAAGATTTCGGGATTTTTCAAGTCGATTAAGCTCATTGCCAAAGTCGTAGTGCCAATATCAACCGCAACGCCGTACTTGCTTGGCATAGGGTCATAGCTCTTCAGCGCCAAATCAGGCAGGCTTTCAATAACCCAACCTGTTTCATTAACAGGTAAGATCACTTGCGCATCGCCTAATAAGCGGGTTTGGCAGCTTAAACGAGAGTTACGTTTTCTTTCGCTTTCCGTTAGCTGTGAAAGAGCTCCCTGCATTTCCATAGCGCACTTGCCGCAGGTACCTGCGCCGGCACATGGATGAGCCTGCAAAAAGCCTTCACGTATTAAAAGCTCGCTGACAAGCGGCTCACCCGTAAAGGCAATAAAATGGTCTATGTCATTTTGTTTAACAATTAAGCTGGGCATCTTTACCCTCCGTATAACAGATCATACCGAAGTAGGTGACTGTGTCTGCCCCATTGATGTATTTCATGCCAAGAGGTATTACGGTGGATGACACATCCACGCCATAAGCCTCAAGGGAAGTTAGGGCCCTGTCCGGATAACGGCAAGGATTCCCTAGTCGCTTTTCGCAATTATCACACAAGCGGCAACCACCACAGGACAAATGCAATGCGCCTTTGCCAAATAGCGCTTCCTTTTCTTCTTCGATAGACTGAGAAAGGTCAATATGCGCCTTGCCGCCGTCCATCATCCCCTCGAAGTCGTAGCTATCTTCAAGGGGATGCACCGTTTGATAAACGAGCGCTTTGCTATACTTTCGAAGGTCTGAAATCAAAAGATCGATTTCACCAATATCTGGCGGACACATATAGCACTTGCCATAGTTACCGCAAGCGTTTGATGCGCATAGCTCACGGTATTGTTTATCGGTTACGATTTGATCCATATTTAGAATGCGCACATCTGTCGCGCCTAATTCTAAAATACGTTCAAGCATGTTCATGATACCAAGGTCAAAGCAGCATCTGCGGCGCTGGCTGCGTCTTTGGTATAGCAGTCTGCTCCGATCGTTTCACAAAAAGCTTCTGTGACAGGAGCGCCACCAACCATGATCTTAAGCTGTTCACGAACGCCGCGATTCTTTGCTTCCTCTACAACAGCCTTCATTTGATCCATGGTGGTTGTTAACAGCGCTGAACAGCAAACGAGCTGAGCTTGGTTTTCAAGGGCTGCATCGATAAACTGTTCGGCCGATACATCAACACCTAAGTCGATTACTTTGATGCCTTTGCTTTCCAACATCATTTTGACCAGGTTTTTTCCGATATCGTGCAGGTCGCCTTTAACAGTACCAATAACAGCAGTGGCAACTTCTTTTACGCCAGCTTCTGCTAGATAAGGCTTCAATAGTTCAGAACCCATGTTCATCGCCCTTGCAGCAACTAAAACCTCAGGGACAAAAACCTCGTTGTTTTTAAACTTTTCACCTATAACGGCCATTCCGCTTAAAAGACCTTCGTCTAAAATGGTCTTTGCGGGAACACCTTCGTCCAAGGCTGCCTGTACCAGTTCTTTTACGATCTTTGCTTTACCCATTTGCAGTTGCAGGGAAATATCAGCCATGTTTGCCATATGAGGTTTCCTCCTTGTCTTCATAAGACAGTTGATAAACTCAGTATAGATAAATGTATGACATGGGTATTGTATTATTCAACAATTCTTTGTATAATTCACACATGAACATTGGGAGGGATCGGTATGCAGTTGGGCATTTATTCGTTGATTCAGCGCAGCACCATGTTAGAGCTATTAAGTACTTTTCATGCATGTACAGAGCTTCCCATACGCCTTGTGGACCCTGCTGGCGAAATAATTGAAACCTATGGAGAACAAATTGCGTATTGTAATCGCATGCGTCGGCATGTGTTTTCGCCAGCTATCTGCCAAAATGAATATCAACGTGCCACGACTCAGGCCAAGGCGCTTGGCGAGGCTTATATCTATACGTGCCATGGTAATCTAAACCATATCGCCTACACATTCGAAAAAAACGACATACTCTATGGCGCTGTGATCGCAGGCCCTTTTCTTATGGATAAGCCGGATTCAACATTACTAAGCTCACTTCCGCTTAAAACGCCATTGGCACCTGCCATGTATCTGGATCTTTACGATGATATGACTGCCTTGAAAGTTGTTACACCCGAACGTGTTACGCCTCTTGGGCGGTTAATCACTTATCTTTTTTCTCCGTTGATCCCTACGCAAAAGCATACCCATGCCCTGAACCGAGAAACCCTTTACCAGCAATCCCGTATTAATGAAACCATTCAAATGCTCAAACAAGAAGAGGAAACCAAAGAGGCTGGCAGATTATACAGCCAGGAAAAAGAGTTGATCCAAATGGTTTCCAAAGGTGACATATCAGCAGCCAAGGCAACACTTAACGAGTTGCTAGGATATGTTTTTTTCTACGAAGGCGGCAAACACGAAGCAATTAAAAATAGAGCATTGGAGCTTTGTGCCCTTCTTTCCAGGGTGGCCATTGAGAAGGGCGGCGTCACAGGTCAAGTGCTTCGTTTAAATGATCAATTTATTCCAGCCTTAAACCAAGCAATTACACAAGAAAGCATTTGCCTTCTTATGCAGGATATAGTAACTGCATTTGTTGATACGGTCTTCAGTCCTAACCTTCGCCATGCCAAGCAGACTATAAAAGTAACTCTGCGCTATGTCGCGCAGAACTATACCAAGCCTATTTCCGTAAAGGATGTATCAACCCATGTGGGTCTTAGCCCAAATTACTTTTCAACGTTATTTCGTCAAGCGATGGGTATGCCATTCCCCGAGTACGTGAACAGACTTCGAGTTGAAGAGAGCAAGCATCTTTTATCCGGCACGGATTTTGCCATTGTGGATATTGCTATGTCAATGGGTTTTTCCGATCAAAGCTATTATTCCAAGGTCTTTAAAAAAATTACTGGGGTATCACCCCAACAGTATCGTTGAATTTTGCAAAATCGAATTGAATATTTCAAGCTCAATCTGCTTTTAAGCTTTATGATATGGAAAAAGCTTTAAGTGAGGTGCCACAAGATGAAACATGATATGCAGAAATGGCTACGCTCCATGTATGGGCCACAACCCAAAAAGCCGCTTCCAATACTTTCTTTTCCAGCCATACAACTGCTTGATACAGATGTTCAAAGACTGATTAACAGCGCTGACCTGCAAGCTAATGGCATGAAGGCTATTGCCGATAAAGTGCAAAGCGCGGCTTCTGTCAGCCTGATGGATTTGTCTGTTGAAGCTGAATGCTTTAATGCGCCAATTCGTATATCTGAAGATGAGGTACCTACCGTTACAAGTGGTATTGTTTTTTCCTTTGAGGATGCCAAGAGATTATCAGTTCCGAAAGTCGGCGCGGGGCGCACTGGAATTTATGTGAGCGCAATAGAAAAAGCGGCATTACTTATTATTGACCGGCCTGTTTTTGCAGGCATCATAGGCCCTTATTCGCTTGCGGGTCGGCTGATGGATGTAACGGAGATTATGTACGCTTGTTATGACGAGCCGGAAACGGTTCATGTTGTACTTGAAAAAGCCTCTGAGTTTTTAATCAGTTACTGCCAGGCGTTTAAAGCCGCAGGTGCTAATGGCGTTGTCATGGCCGAACCTTTGGCAGGGCTTCTATCGCCAGCTCTTTCTAAAGCATTTTCCTGTGATTATGTAAAGAACATCGTAGACGCTGTGCAAACACCGGACTTCATCGTTATTTACCACAATTGCGGCAACGCCGTACCCGCAATGTTGAACGAGCTCTTATCTACAGGTGCCAGCGCGTATCATTTTGGCAATGCAATTTCTATCCCCGAAATTCTAAAGGTCGTGCCAAGTGATACCCTTATTATGGGCAATATTGATCCTGCCGGTGAGTTTAGAAACGGAACCCCTGAATCTATAACAGCGGCCACAAAGGATTTGCTTAACCAGTGCCAGGGGTACGATAACTTCGTACTTTCTTCCGGTTGCGATATTCCGCCCCTCTCTAAATGGGAAAACATAATGGCGTTTTTTAAAGCGGCAGAAGGACAGTTCGAATAAACTTATTTTTCACACAGCCCGTCAGTTTTCATTCGGTTTCGATTTCCGGCGGGTCTTATTCCAAAACGTACAAGGAAAAAGGCAAGGCAGGGATTAGTTAATGTTGCGCTCATAATCGATATTAAAGCGCACATATGAGTAAGCGACCGAAACAATCTATGATTGCGCTTTGAAAACCAAAGAAGATATGGTTTCAAAATCAATAAAAAACTACTTTGTTGAGACCAGTTAATGCCCTAAGAGAAAGGCTATAAGCCAGTATAATCAACGTATATAAGGAAAAAGCACCTCTTAAAGAGATGCTTTTTCCAGTTGCAAAGTCGTACTCTGTTATGGTGGCTCCGACTAGATTCGAACTAGTGACACCCCGGGTATGAACCGAGTGCTCTGGCCAACTGAGCTACGGAGCCAAATGGTTGCGGGGGAGGGATTTGAACCCACGACCTTCGGGTTATGAGCCCGACGAGCTACCAGGCTGCTCCACCCCGCGACGTTAGTCACTCACAAGCGACAAGTGATATAATACTACAATGGAA
>JAVBTR010000083.1:0-9056 GCA_031556065.1 Eubacteriales bacterium
AGCAACGGCCTTCTAAGCCGTGGGTCGGGGGTTCGAATCCCTTCAGGCGTGCCAACATGGTGGGTATAGTTCAGTGGTGGAGCGCCAGATTGTGGCTCTGGATGTCGTGGGTTCGAATCCCACTACTCACCCCATTTCCCCCTATCGCTATTGGGGTGTAGCCAAGCGGTAAGGCACGGGACTTTGACTCCCGCATTCGCAGGTTCGAACCCTGCCACCCCAGCCAATACGACCCATTAGCTCAGTCGGTAGAGCACTTGACTTTTAATCAAGGTGTCTGGAGTTCGAATCTCCAATGGGTCACCATTCCCTTTTTATTAGCGGGCGTGGCGGAATGGCAGACGCGCTAGACTTAGGATCTAGTGTCAATCGACGTAAGAGTTCAAGTCTCTTCGTCCGCACCAGTTTTTTCCCCCATTCAAGTGGAACGTGCGGTAGTAGCTCAGTGGTAGAGTGCCACCTTGCCAAGGTGGATGTCGCGAGTTCGAATCTCGTCTACCGCTCCACTTTCATGCGGGTGTAGCTCAATGGCAGAGCTCCAGCCTTCCAAGCTGGTCACGTGGGTTCGATTCCCATCACCCGCTCCACGAAAGTCATCAATGTTGATACAATGCACACCCCCAGCAGTTAAGGGGTGTGCATTTGTGGTTTTCGGGTGCATTTTTTTGCACCAAGGGGGTTTCATTTTTAACGATACCTCCAAAGGGGTTTCATTTTTAATGATTGGGGTGCAGGCTCCAGCAACAAAAAAAACGCCAGCCCAGCATATTATTTCATGCTGAACTGGCGTTTTTCCATGGTTTTTAAGCCCTACATTCCACGATTTCCCCATTCACGAACTCGAACACGAGCTTCCGTTCAAAAACCACAGCCCTTTCAAGCAGCAATGCCCAAAGGTCATCATCGAACTCAGTCAGCAAATCGCCGCAGCTTGCAAGCTGTTTCAGAAATATTTCCATCCTTTTGAGCCGCAGTGAACGGCTCTTTTTCTGCGTTTCCAGCATATTGCTCTGTTCGCATAGCGCATCATAAGCCGCCGTCTTTTTTTCAAATTGGCTAGTGAATTCGTCCTGCGGCATAGCATTGCTGGCGTTCTTATCGATCAACTCACGCATTTCAAGGGCCAAGCTATCCATCTGCTTCCAGAGTGTTTGAAGCTTTTCATTAAAAAGCTCGTCTGTACCCATTACATCAAGCGCCAGTTTGCAGCCTGCTATTACCTCGCTCCTATTTCGCAATATCTGATTCACCGCATCTACGAAATGAGCCTTAATCTCTATCTCCCCTAATGCCGGTGTTTGGCATTGATTCTCCTTATTATATTTGCCATTGCACCTGTAGACCACCTTACGGTATTTGTCGTTTGAATGCCAAACCTTAGCACCGTACACATCTCCGCAATCGCCGCAAATAAGTTTTGACGCAAAAGTATTGTTACAGTTTAATCCCCTGTTTTTCCGCATCTCCTGTACCAAATCAAATTCCTTTGGATCAATAATAGCAGGGTGGCTATGCTCAATAAAGTATTGGGGTACTTCTCCTTCGTTTTTTAGCCGCTTCTTCGAAAGAAAATCCTTTGAATATGTCTTTTGAAGCAATGCCGAGCCTTTATACTTTTCATTGGTTAAAATGTTTCGAATCGTGCTTGGTGACCAGCGCTTTGCGCCTGTTTTTGGTAAAATGTCCATTTTCGTCAGTTCATTTGCGATCCAGTGATCAGACTTACGCCGTAATGCAAAGCGGTAAATCTGCCTTACAATTTCAGCCTCGCTTTCAACAATGACAGGAATATCCCCATCACCCTTTTTGAAGCCAAGGAAGCTCTTATGATCACCAATATGGATGGGGCTTTGCAAAGCATCGACCACAGCTGGTATGAAAGCGCCACCTTAGAAGGCGCAGGCTTTATTAACAAGCACCTCAAAATCACCATCCCAGCTTTGAAGCCCATTGTTGCCCCTGCCGCCATTATGACTACCTTCATCACCTTTAAACAGTTCGATATTATCTATCTTTTGACCATGCAAAAAGGCTCACTTACCGGGGCCACGCTGCAAACGGTGATCACCTACACCTACAACAATGCCTTTGTATCCAGCAACTATGGCCTGTCTGCGGCAGTGTCCATGATCATTTTCTTTATCATCATCCTCTTTTCTCTAGGTACAAACCGCACCTTAAAGGAGGGGTATTGATGTCAAAAAGGCTTAAGCGGTTTTTCGGTTTAACAGCGCTGAACGCTTTCTACATTACGCTCTGCCTGTTTACCCTGGTGCCTATCTTTTACGCAATTACCCTTTCTTTTTCAGGCAGCGGTGCGGCGTTGTCTTCCAAATTCTCATTTATCCCAAAGAACCCAACCCTCGCTAACTACCGTGCCATTTTAGTAGATGAGCCCTTCCTGCGCTGGTTTGGCAATTCCCTTTTGCTTGCAGGTTGCACCATGGTCGTAGCCATCGGCTGCGGGGTTTTTGCGGCTTACGGATTTTCCCGTTACCGATTCAAAGGCCGCAATGGGGTGTTAAAAGGCCTGCTCATTTTAAACGCCTTCCCCCAAATCCTATCCTTGTTTGCTTTGTTTCGTCTGCTTAAAACCATGGGGATGCTGAACCAGTATCTGGGGCTGATCATCATCTATGCAGGTGGGATGTGTGTATTCAGCATCTGGAATTTAAAAGGCTATTTTGATTCCATCCCCATCGAAATTGAGGAAGCGTCCAAGATCGACGGAGCAACGGATTTGCAGATGATCTTTAAGATCATCCTTCCCCTGGCTCGCCCAGCCATCATCGTTACATGTGTAATGGTTTTGATCAGCGTTTGGAATGAGTATTTATTTGCTACCACCTTCCTGATTAACCGAGAAACCTATTCCCTGGCAGGAGGGCTCTACCAAATGCAAACAAACGATTACAGCCGTAATTGGCCTCTGTTTTCAGCCGCCTCTGTGTTGGTAAGCATTCCTGTGCTGGTCATCTTTTTCGCTATTCAAAAATACATGGTTTCAGGCCTTACTGCCGGTGGTGTCAAAGGCTAAAACCATTTTACAAGGAGAACACTATGATTCAACGGGAAGCAGTTTTGCATATTCCCCTGTCCCAGTATGCCTTCGCAGAAGGAGTCGGCTGCTTGACCATCCGCCTTAGGGCTGCATTGGGCAATCTGAAATCCTGCACATTGTTTTATGGAGATAGGGCGATTGCCGGCCCCAAAGCGTCTACAAAACCGATCCAAATGACAGTGATTGCTTCCGATGATCTGCATGATTATTGGGAAGCACAGATTTGCGCAGATTTTGATCGTGTGTATTACTATTTCAAACTCCAATCCGACAATGAAAGTCTTTACTATTATGCGGATTTCTTTAGCTCTGATCTTCCTTTCCAAACAGTAAACGGCGATGTTTCCCCAGCCATCAGCGAATATTACCAATACCCCGTCACCTTGCGTACAGAACTTTCCACCGTCCCCGAATGGCTTAAAAGTATGGTGATGTACCAAATCTTCCCGGATAGCTTTGCTACAGAAAAAGAGGCTCTCCACAAAAAAACCAAAGCCATTGCTTTGCCGGATGGGCACGTCAGCCGTTCGCTTCTGGGCGGCACTTTAAACGGCATCTTTCAAAACCTGGATTATATACAAAGCTTAGGTGCCAATTGCTTATACCTGAATCCGATTTTTGTCGCCAAAGCATACCATAAATACGATACCCTGGATTATTTCCATATTGACCCTTGCATGGGCACCGAAGGGGATTTCGATGCCTTGGTAGCAGAAATACACCGCAGGGGTATGCACATTTTGTTGGATGGTGTATTCAACCACTGCAGCAGTGACTTTTTTGCCTTTGCGGATGTGATAAAAAACGGCCCAGATTCCCCTTACGCAGATTGGTTTTATCAGGTTCAATACCCCGTTTGCGTACCGAAAAGCTCGGAAGAGGAACCCAACTACGCCTGTTTTGCCTATGTAGGCGAAATGCCTAAACTGAACACAGCCAACGCAGAAGTTCAAGCCTACTTTGCCAAGGTGGGCCGATATTGGGTGGAGGAACGCCATATAGACGGCTGGCGGTTGGATGTAGCAAATGAAGTAACTAAAGATTTCTGGCGGCTTTACCGCAAAGAGATTCATGCCGCCAACCCAGAAGCCGTGCTTATCGGCGAGGTGTGGGAAAACGCCGAAACCTGGCTTAGGGGTGACACACTGGATTCAGCCATGAACTACGATTTTCTTCGCCATTGCCGAGATTTCTTTGCTAACGGCAGCATCAATGCTCAAGGCTTTCACCACCGGGTAACCAATATGCTTATGCGCTACCCCACCCAATTAGTTCGTGGACAGATGAACCTGTTAGACAGCCACGACGTGCCAAGGTTTCTAACCTTATGCGGCGGCGACAAGCGCAAGCATCGCCTTGCGGTGCTGTTTCAGGCACTGTGCCCAGGCGCGCCAAGCATCTATTATGGGGATGAACAGGCTATGACAGGCGCTACCGAGGCTCAATATCGGGCTCCCATGCCATGGGGATCAAGAGATGCCGAATACGAAGGGTTCTTTCGCGAAGCCTTGACACTGCGGAAGCTCCCAGTTTGCATAAATGGCGATTTCTGCCCTGTGCCGACTGAAAAAGGCAGTCGTCTTTATGCCTTTTCACGAAGTGATCATAGCACATGCATTACAGCATATCTAAACGCAGAATCGGAAACCGTAAAGATCGATACCCAGGCAGATGCCGAAATCCTTCTGGTTAATGGTTTCTCAGACGGTAAACTAGATGGTTATGGCTACCTGGTCGTCAAAAAAAGCGTCTCGTAAGAGGCGCTTTTCCTATGCCATCCTCAATCCCCTGCCTCTCTGCTGCCGTTTAGTCAGCGTTGCGATCTCAATCGCCAGGGAGCGGATATCCTGTTCATCCCGAACCACGAAGGTATTACCAGACAGGTTTACATTGCTTTCGCTATTGTATGTTCTGCGGTTATCGTTGGATAGGGAGGCAATGGAACCGACCTGGGCAACATCGGTTAAATACCTGGCGGCATTGGATACCGCCTTGGCCTGCTCTTTGCTCTCCAGCGTTACGCCAAGGCCAAACCCTTTCATGGTCATGCGGCCTACCTCATCCCTAAACACATGGGATGGGGAGTTGATTTTAAGGGTTGCCTTGGCCGCATTCACTGCTGCTTGAGCCGCTGATTTCATGGCCGTGACAACGCCCGATTTACCAGCGTTGATACCCGCGACCAACCCGGACATGGCATTGACGCCAATACTCCGAAGGGCCGTGGAAGTAAGGTTATTGGATAGCGCGGATTTGACGTTAGCCGATATGGTACTGCCGGTGCTGGTCATGGAATAGGTACTCATGGCTCTTGAAAGCCCTGTGACCGCCGCCGTGCCAAAGCCCGCTAACGCTTCGCCGGGTAAGGCTGTACCGATAGCCATGGCAATATTGGCCGCCATTGTGCCCGCGGTTGCCGTTTGATCATAGCCAGTCATGCCATTGGCCAACCCTTGCGCCACCGTATTTCCAAAAGGGTTGAAGGCTTCTTCGGTGATAGCCGCTTCAATGGCTGTGGTTAGGTTGGTAGCAAGGATCCCCGCATCGGTGGCAAGATCGTATTCCGTCATGCCTTCCCCGATACCGGCAGCTACATAACCGCCAACGGGCATCATCAGTGTGGAAGGTGATTCGATACCCAGCGCCTTGTTGAGAGCCTTTTCCAGCTCTGTAGCAACGGTGTCCGCATCTGCTTGCCAGCCACCCTCGGTCATTCCCTGGGCTAAACCAGCGCGAATGTTTTCACCTGTGCCGGTCATCTGTAAGTTGTTTAGAAAAGTGACGATCTCCTGAAGGTTGGTCAAATCCGATGCGCTGACATCTGCGCCGTTTTCAATGGCTTTCACCATTTCCGCAACGTAGGCCGATAAGCCTGCCAGGTTATCCCCGCTGATCTGCTGACCCATGCGCATGTCAATGCCGGAGAGCGTTGCCCCATCCAGCAAACCCCACAGACTTACCCATGAACCTTTGTTCTTTTCAAAGGCAGTCAGCTCCATATTGAAGCTTTTCAGCCAGGTAATGAGATCAGCCCCAAGGAGATCATTCAGCCAGCCCCAGTCATTACGGGATTCGTTACCGAAAACGGATGTGGTAACGTATTTGTTCATAACCGTTTCAGCCGCCTGCTGGACAGATGCCGTGGTGCCTTGAATATCCGGGGTGATCAGCACATGAAGGGACCCATCCTCGCCGTAAGCAATCAGGGTTTCTGCTGTGATCTTATTAGCGGGCACCAAATAAATGGGGATTTCCTTACCGTTCTCCCATACCGTCACGTTATCAGCACCCAGCACATCAGAGGGGTTATCGAAGACCTCTTTTACCCGAACCAGGCCATTGACCGTTACTGGGTGGCTGGCAACAAAGGCATTGTAAGCAGCCAGGTCGTATCCAACAATGCCGATCCGGCTTTCAATGTAATTGGGCTTTTTGCCCTTGTTCTTATCTTCATAGGCGACGATCTGTGCTGTGACTTCTGTATGCAATGCGGTTTTATCGCAGTTAGTGGCTTCGGCGTACTTCTCCACTATGGCTTCGATCTGCGGTTGGGTCAGCTTGGAGATATCGATGTTTTCTGCTTGCAGGTATTGGGTAACCATGGCCGCCACATCGGTAGGGGTAAGGGATGTGGTCAATGCTCCGCCGCTGACTTCCTCATAAGCCAGCACGAAAGCGGTAATCCCTTCGGGGGTGAGTTTGGAGGTATCCACACCTGTTCTTTCAAGGTATTGCTTAATGTAGCCGGTGATCTGGTCGGGCTTCAGCTTGGATACATCTACTCCTCTGGCTAACTGTTCATAAGCCGCTACCATGGCTGTGACGTTCTGCGGTGTTAAGGCCGATACATCCGCCCCGCTGGTGACCTCTGCATACTTTTCAATGTAGGCCAGCAGCCCAGTAGGCGATAGCTGGGTTTTATCAGCGCCTTCATCTGTATAGGTTTCAATGAAAGCTGTTACCTTAGGCTCCAGCTGCTTGATTTCTTCCGCTTCCCGGTAGCTGTCCACCACAGCCTGGGTGGTGATCACCCCCGGGTTGGCAGCAAACTCATCCCATCGGCTCTGTGCCCCGGTCATATCAAGGTCAGTAGCGATCTTGACCATTTCTTCGGGAACCGCCTCGGAGAAAATCCCATTCAGACCTTCTAAAGTGCTCTTATGCTCTTTGACAAACTGGGTGAGTGCGGCGATCTGTTCCATTTGCCCGGAAACATCCAGATCGGGAAACAGTTTTTGGATCTCCGCTTCGCTCATTCCGCTATCGATCAGGGTTTGGATTTGGGTCAAAACCCCAAGGTAATCCACCAAAGCCCCTTCACTCATGGTATCGGTGAGCCTTTCTATATCCTCCAGCACTTTGGCCATACCGAGGGTATCATCGTTATTGGCTGCAATGCTGTATTCACGGAGCTTTCCGAAAAGAACATCGATAGCGGCATCGGTATCCTGAATATCCTGCTGGTTCCAAACGGGCATGACAATAGCCGCCAGGGTATCAGCATATTCATGGGCGGCGGCTAATCGGTTTTCGTTATAACGGACATTGAGCGCCGCAAATGCCGTTTCTTTTTCAGTCCCTTCCGCCATGAGCTTGATTAGGTTATATTCTTTATCATACTGGGCGTCCAGCTCTGCATTGATTGCGGCCATTCCCTGGGCCGCCGCCACCATAGCATTTTCATAAACAGAAGCATCCGCATCCTTTTGACCCCTGGCATTGGCACGAGCCACTTCCGCTTCCAGCTTCTGCCGAATGGTTTCAAAGCCGTCCACGTCCCCAGGGCTTATGCACCTCTCATAAGACCGTCCATATTAAAGCGCACATAAAAACGCCCTTTTTCCATATCGGTAAAGAGCGCTTTGTTCATTGCCTGTTCGATTCTCACCAGCCATGGGCGTATCGTATGAACGCCAAATGAAATGCCCTGATGCTCAATATTGCTAAAAGTTGCATGCTCCAGATCCCCCACCAAATGAGGCGGCACACGGTAAATACGGCAAATTTCCGCTACCTGGAACTTGCGACTTTCTAAAAATTGCGCCTCATTATTCGGCATTGATATCCGCTCGAACTTCATGTTTTCTTCAAGGATGGCTACTTTGCCGGAGTTAGCCGAACCCCCATAGGCCGCATTCCATGAATCCCTTAATGCCTGAGCATTCTTCACTGTACTCGGGTGAGTGAGCACCCCCGCTGGCGTAGCGCCATTTGAAAAGAACCTGCTGCCATATTCTTCTGCCGCCAGCCCCAGCCCGATGGCATTACGCTCCAAGGCTATAGGGCTATATCCCATGATGCCATCGAAGCCTAAACCGGAAATGTGTAAAACATCCTCTGGGCGAAGGGGTACGGTTTTGCCGTCGCTGCGGGTATACCCATATACCAAAGTACCGCTATCATTCCGATCCACATTCATCTTCTCCGGCAGCAGCGGATACAAACCTACGATCTGCCCCCTACCGTTTCGAATGATCTGCGTATAAGAATTACCCCATAGGAGCAAATGGGCCAGCATGGTTTCCCGCCAAATGAACGAGGTCATTTCAGCATTGGGTTCGTCATGGAGAATCGGATACAATGGGTGCTTCAATGCCTTATCTGTACCAGCGTCCGTATATTCGAACACATGAAGAGGCAGGCTGGCGACCGTTTCTGAAATAACACGAACACAGGCATACACTGCCGACATCTGTACTGCCGTTCTTGGATTCACAACCTTCCCAGCTATACTGGAACCAAAATAAAACGCTGTTGCACCGCTGACAGCATTTTGAGGCTTGGCCCTTGATTTGAACAAGCCTATGAATGGTTTTTTCATTTGCACCTCCGGCATATCAAATTTCGTATTAATGATGAAGGGATCGAACAGCCGCATATATAACTTCGTTATATATGATGAAGTAGGGAGGAAATCAATGTGAAGAAACTGCTATGCTTTATCCTGGGATTGTTAATACTGTGCGCCAATTCACTCGCCTTTGCAGAAACAGCC
>JAVBTR010000066.1:0-92776 GCA_031556065.1 Eubacteriales bacterium
CAGAATTGGCAGAACCACCATAGGCAGCATTCCAGGAATCCCTTAATGCTTGAGCGTTCTTCACCGTATTGGGGTGGGTGAGCACACCTGCTGGCGTTGCGCCGTTTGAAAAGAACCTGCTCCCATATTCTTCAGCAGCCAGCCCCAGGCCGATAGCATTACGCTCCAAGGCTATAGGGCTATATCCCATGATGCCATCGAAGCCCAAACCGGGAATGTGGAGAACATCCTCCGGGCGAAGGGGGACAGTTTTTCCGTCGCTGCGGGTATACGCATATACCAGCGTGCCGTTATTATCACGATCCACATTCATCTTTTCTGGCAGCAGCGGGTACAAACCTACGATCTGCCCTCTGCCATTTCTGATGATCTGCGTATAGGAGTTTCCCCAAAGGAGCAAATGCGCCAGCATGGTTTCCCTCCAAATGAAAGAGGTCATTTCGCCATTAGGTTCATCGTGAAGAATCGGGTACAATGGGTGCTTCAATGCTTTATCTGTACCAGCGTCCGTATATTCGAACACATGAAGGGGCAGGCTGGCCACAGTTTCCGATATCACTCGGACGCAAGCATAAACCGCTGACATTTGCACAGCTGTTCTTGGGTTCACAGCCTTCCCTGCCGTACTGGAACCGAAATAAAACGTTGTTGCACCGCTGACAGCATTTTGAGGCTTGTCCCTTGAGCGGAACAAGCCTGTGAGTGGATTTTTCATTTACACCTCCAAAATGGGTAAAGAAAAAGCACTTCGACTTTTAATCAAAGTGCTTAGTGTAGGGTTCGTCTGTTCCGTAAACCCTGTCTCTTGCTACATAGAACCTTTAAGCAACCGAGTAGATTTATCGCTCGGATTGTACATAATGCGGACAATGCCCACTACGCGTGATATCTCGTTTGGGTAATACAGAACAGCAAAATGATCGACATTCATCTGCCGCAAGCCCAGGCGGTGCCAAGGTTCATCAGGATATACCTTATATCTCAGCGGCATGTGATCCAGTTTTTCCACTGCTTCCATAATCCGCTCAACCTGACCATCTGCATTATCCCTTGAAAGCAACGTATAGGCAATATAGCTGTAGATTTCCGCTAAATCGTCTTGTGCCTCATCTGAATAGTCAATGCGCCAGTCGCTCATACGGGCTTCTCCCTATGCATGGCTGCGCGCATTTGGGCATGTACCTCTGAAGCCGGAACTGTTCTTCCTGCCGCTAAGGACTCCATGCCTTTTTGAATTTCTGAGTCAAACTGCTCTTTACTCATTGCACTCATATCCAGAAGACGACTGCTGGGTAGCTTCATTTCAAAAGGAATACCTCTTTGAAGGACTACCTGCCTAAGAAAAAGCCCAATAGCATTGGACATAGGAATGCCAAGCTGTTCCAATACGACCTCGGCCTGCTCTTTTACTTCAGGCTCTACTCTTGCGAATACATTTGATGTTCTTGCCATGGTCAACACCTCCTGTTCATAGTATAAACGAAAACATCAAATTATGCAAGCGGTTCGCTTGCAGTTCGCTTGCATATTTCTTCCTTTAAGAAAAGGCGCAGTGCCTTTTTTACATTCCACTGCCAGTCTTTTTATCATGGCAGCTCTTGCAAAGGGGCTGCCAGTTTGGTTCATCCCAGAAAAGCAGCTTATCACCACGATGGGGTATGATATGATCCACCACCGTTGCAGGTGTTAAGTGTTTATCTACCAAACAGCTTGCACATAACGGATTCTTCCTTAAATACTTGCTCCGTGCAGTCTGCCACTTGGAATCATAGCCACGTTTTGCAGCAGAATCCCTTCTATACAAAGAGCGATGGCTTTCACAGTATATATCCTCCGACAGTTGCGCACATCCGGGATGGCGGCATGGCCGCTTTGGTTTTCTGGGCATAATGCACCTCTAAATAAAAAGCAGGCCGCGATCTGTATCATAAACGCTGCCTCCTGATGTCTGATTTTTCATTGCCCGATCCAACGCCATAACCAACGCCACCGCTCCATCCACCTTTTCTGTGGATTTTTGCTTATCGATCTTGAGATTGCCCGCTGGGTCTGTTTTTACGAAAGCATTATCCAGATTCCAACGAAGAACCGGGTGTCCGCCATGAGCCAGCTTCTTTTCCAATACGATACGCATCAATTCCTTAGTGGGAGGACTCATATCCCGGAACCTTTGCCCAAAGGGAATCAAGGTAAAGCCGTCATCTTCGAGGGTTTGCACCATCATGGTGCTGTTCCATCTATCATAAGCGATTTCACGGATGTTGTAGATTTCCCCCAGTCGTACAATGAACTGTTCAATAAACCCATAATGAACAACGTTTCCTTCTGTGGTCTGAATGTAGCCTTGCTTTTCCCACACATCATACATTACATGATCGCGGCGAACCCGTAGAGGAAGATTTTCCTCCGGGAGCCAGAAGAATGGCAGCACATAATAGGGTTCAGTTTCGTCCAGCGGCGGGAAAACCAATACCAAAGTGGTCAAGTCGCTGGTGCTGGATAAATCCAAGCCCGCATAGCATATTCTGCCTTTGAGCGCAACGGAATCCACAATACTGCTATTCTCATCCCAGCGATCCATAGGCATCCAGCGGATAGATTGCTTAACCCATTGGTTCAATCGTAACTGGCGGAACATATTTTCATCGGCAGGGGTTTCCAGGGCTTTACGATACGCATCCCGTACTTTGTCGATGGTGATCGTATGCCCCAGAGAAGGGTTTGTTTTATACCAATTTTCTTCTTTCTGCCAGTCCTCATTCTCCCCAAGACCAAATACGACAGGATAAAACCGTGGATCATGTTTTCGGCTCTCTAAAATATCCATTGCCTTTTGATGTACTTCCCAGCAGATGCTATTTCGATCTGTTCCCGCTGTGGTCAAAAAGATAAACAGCGGCTGCTTTCTAGCATCACCGCTGCCTTGGGTCATTACATCATAAAGGGCACGGGTTGGCTGATTATGTAGTTCGTCGAATATGCAGGCGCTAACACTAAGGCCGTGCTTCGTAGCGACTTCCGATGACAACACTTGATAAATGCTGCCCGTCGGTAAATACACCATGCGCTTGGTTGAGGGGATGATCTTGATGCGTTTAGATAATGCCGCTGACTGCCTAACCATATCCGCAGCAACCTCAAACACGATCCCAGCTTGTTGACGGTCAGCCGCACAAGAATACACCTCCGCCTTCCACTCATCATCGTTACACAGCATGTTCAACGCAAGTGCCGCTCCTAGCTCAGACTTGCCATTTTTCTTTCCAATCTCGATATAAACTTGATTATATTGCCGCATGGAGGGATCTTCTTCACGCACAGTGCCAAACACATCGGATATGATCTGCCGCTGCCAGGGTAATAGATTAAAAGGTCGGCCATGAAACTCGCCTTTTGTATGCTTGAGGCACTCAACAAATCCAATAACACGCTGGGCCTTTTGTTCATCAAACACTGTTTCGCCAGCCTCCCTTCAACAGATTCTCCATAGGATCTGCAACCATATGCTCGCTGCCATCAGAGATCTCCGATACGATCCGGGAACGGCTGGCAGGGGTTAAGCCAAACTCCGTACAAAAAGACTGCATGATCTTAAGGTTCTGCTGGGCAATAGATACCTGGGGCACCTGCTGTACATAGCCGGAGGGTGTTTTGAAAATGGAGCCGTGCTGGGTGATGAACTCTTCAGCCTCTTTCCACCGGGCATAGGCTTGGCAGTAGCCAGCAAAGGAGGACAGATCAGCCATGGTCAGAACGCCCATTGCCTCAAGGGCGGAGGAAAGCCGCTTCCATTCCTTTTTTGCTTCAGGCAGCAGCCACGTTGGGCATTTGAAATCCGTTTTAGGCGGGATGGGCTCTTTTTCGTTTAAAGGACGGCGGCCTTTGCCGCGATCCCCTTCTAATAGCTTCAGCGCTGTAGGCTTGGGTTTTCTGCCTCGTGTCGCCATGGGACTCTCCTCCTTCCTTGAAAATGGGTATAAAAATAACCACTACAGTTTTCATGCAGTGGCGTATATGAAGTTCCTTTGCTTACAGAATTTCGATCTCTTCGGCGGTTTCAAGCTTGCCATTTCTAAATGCTGAGTTCCCAGGTACGCCTTTCATAAGCAGCTGGCGTGCTTCCTTATACTCATCGCCAATAAAGCCAAGCCTAAGCAAAAAGCACCTCAGAGCATATTTAGCGTTGCTCGTCTCGTTTTCGGAGAAGGTTACCCTCTGCTGTTTTTTAGCCATTTTGATAATGGCTGCAAGCAAAAGGGCAACGGCATTGATTAGCTCCGGCGGCGCAGAAATCGGCAACCATGGGAACTTCAGCGTATTTTCTGTTTCCTCGATAGGAAGCGCATCACATTCCAGAGCAAGCTTTATAAGCCAGCCTTTCCCTTCAATGATTTTCTCTACATTATGGATCGCCTGCTCTGTCATACCCTCCTTGGGGAACTCTAATACGATCCCATCTGTGGTAGGCTGTGTAAAACAGGCCTGTATGGCATCCTCCTGGGGCGGCTTTTCATAAGCGCTCCAACGGTCATCTATTGTGTTAAAGCCCCTACCTCTAAGGCCATGAACAAGCTGTTCGACAAGCTTAACATCAGCAAAATCGTCAACCTCTACATCGCCGTTTGCCAGTACGAAATAGATACCAACCTTGTAGATAAAACCGGGCGCACCTTGGTAAACCGATTGGACCCCTGTTACCTCCGAAATGGCTTTAACCAGTTCCTTACGCTTTTCCTTTGCGGCTTCGAATTGAATAATCATGGAATAACCACCCTTCTTTTTTGGTGTACCATATATCCCTCTAAAGCCATGCAAAATCAAGCTGTATTTGACATTTCGGGTGTAGAATAATGGGGCCCATTATTTGTGTAGTTTATGCCTCAATACCCAAGTCGGCATAAGCGATTTCTTGGCCATCACGGAGAACTTTAATGCCTGCGGTTGAACCTACCTGTTCTATAAATCTTTGTACAATTACAGAGGCATAGCGTTCATCGATTTCAGCAGTAAGACAAATACGATCCGTCTGTTCACAGGCAATAAGCGTACTGCCAGAGCCACCAAAGGGATCGAGCACGATGCCGTTAGGAGCAGAACTGTTTTTAATGGGGTATGCCAGCAAAGAGATAGCTTTCATTGTAGGATGGGCCGCACTCCTCCTTGGCTTATCATAATTCCAGATGGTGGACTGCTTTCGATCCGAAAACCAGCGATGAGTTCCATTGGGCAGCCATCCAAACAATACAGGTTCATGCTGCCACTGGTATGGGCTTCTTCCTAATACAAGGGCGTTCTTCACCCAAATGCAAACGCCGCTGATATGGAAGCCAGCTTCTTTAAATGCTCTGCGGAAGTTAAGTCCCTCAGTATCCGCATGGAAAACATAAGCGGAGCCGCCTTCTGCCATATGCGCAGCCATGTTCTTAAAGGCCGCCAGCAGGAACTCAAAGAAAGCGCTATCCCCCATGTTGTCGTTTTGAATGGTCTTTCCATCTTTGCTTTCATAGGCCACGTTATAAGGCGGATCGGTAACCACCAGGTTGGCACGAACATCACCCATAAGTAAATTCACATCGGCAGGGTTGGTAGAATCCCCGCAAATCATACGATGCTTGCCCAGTATCCACACATCTCCCTTTTGAACGAAGGGCGTAAGGTGGTCGCGGGAAGCCGCGCAGCTTTGGAATCAAGGAGGTATCCCATGACTAAAACATTCTTTCTTGAGGGCGAGCGCATTACGCTTCGCCAAGCCAAGGATTTGTTGGGTGCGAAAAACTATGCTGCCCAAATGAAAACGGCAAGGGCATCCTTTTTGGCGAACCCGTTATCCAAGATACGAATCCACACTGAGCAAGGATGCCTCACCGTTTGGTTCAGAGCGGGCTAACTCTTTGAAATCAAGTGCCCAATGGAATCACTCCTTTCGTTGGCATGAAAAAAGCCCTCACATTGTCGTAGGGCTTTTCTCATACGCTGTTATTTTCTTTTGCCAGGGCTTCGAACAAATGCTTTGAGGTCTTATCGTTGTAGTATTTACGGAATGTTTTGATCAGCGGTTTGCACCCAGTGCAAACATAGTGTCGCTGGGGAACGTAACTAATGCTCTTTACTTCCTTCAAGCAAAAGAAGCATTTGGGGTAATACACTGTGCCGCGCATCCGTATTTCATAGCGAACCTGATCAGCTTTGGCATCAAGCAGGCCCATGCTGTCCCCTCCTTTGGTGCCCTATGGGCATACTTCCATGATTCCATACTGCACATCTTGACATGGACATACAAGTACATAGACGGACATTTTTAAGGAATTTTTACTTTTTCCAGGGCTAAACCATGCAAACGCGTCACGTGGCGCACGCTAAAACCCAATTTTCCGCAATTCCACTCCACGTTTCGTAGCCCAGATAACGAAGCTCCAGCACCAGCCGCTGTTCCGGCACACCAAGGCAGCCTATTAATTGCACAGCCTCTGCTTTCAAATCAACCAGCTTATCAATGCTGTCCGTAATCGTCCTTTCCAGGTCAACGATCTTAACAATGGCGCTCTCCATTTGTTGTACGTTGGGTGAATCGCTGCGTGGCATATTCGACAGTGTTACTGTTGCCTTCGTCGCCGTAGAGCGCAGCTGCGTTAACTGTTCAAGCTTACTATCAATTGAACAATCTATCAGCCGTATCTGAGAAAAGTATTCTTTAGCCGTCATTTTATTTCCACCTTCCAGGGCATCGTACCGCCCATGTATTTTCCTGCGATGTATTGCTGCTCTAGCTTATCCAGGGTCCGAAGCCGGGCATTGCTCTCCTGCTGCTTTTGAATCAAGCCCGCTTCCGTTTTGTAAAAAGGGCACCGTAAATACCCCTGGCATCGGGGCACCGCCAACGCATGGCATTTGTCACACTTCACTTTTTTCCCGAACAATAATTGCGCTACTATCTGTTAGAGCATCGTGCGTATTAACCCGTGTGCCCATCGAGCAACTGATTATGGGCTGCGTCATTGATGAGCCTGGCCGTTCCGCTGCTGCTATTCCCACACAGGAAAATGAAATCGGCAGCGTATTCCAAACTATGCTCAAAGGCCGTGATCCACGTACGATCCGCACTTCCGTTGCCGTGGTGCAGGAAATTATTAAAAACGTTGAATAACGTAATGCATGCCCCATACATCATTATGAATATGATTTAAAGAACTGTATAAGCAAATCCCCTGCGAGACACTTAGCCTCCAGGGGATTCATTTTTTGAACATCTGCAAGGCGATTTTAAGCACTTCTTCCGCTTTTTCAACTTCTTCAACACCATAGGTATCAAACCTATTATCACCCTGGGTCATCAGAAGCCAATCCAGCGATATACCAAGCGCCCGGCTGATTCTGACGAAGGAGTCTAAGCTTGCTTTCTTTTTACCGCGCTCAATGCAGCTTATAAAGGCTGCCGCCAAACCCGTCATTTCTGCAAGCTGTTCCTGTGTCTTGCCTTGCTGCCTGCGCGCAGCACGTATTTGTTGGCCTAAGTCGTAGTAATTTAACATCCCAATTCCCTCCCATGAGTATTCGCTCATAGGTATATATGATCGGAATTGGGAGAAAGTCAAGTCATTTTTGACCCTTAACCTTCTCCACATTTTGCTTATTTTCGTTACATCCTCAGTTAGTATTTCTCGGAGTAGTACAATTAAAGTCCCAAATGTTTTTTCACAATAAAGCCCAGAGTATAAATAACTTCTGGGCTTTGCTGCGTTTATTCTATTTCTTTAGCGCGGCAACAGGCCACTTTATGTCCGGGAACCACTTCTACCAGCTCCTGGGGTTCGTTGCATCGCTGACAGGTATAAGAGCAGCGGGAAGCAAACCTGCAGCCGGGCTTTGGGTTTACAGGGGAGGTGATCTCACCTTTTAGCAGTATCCGTTCTTTTTTCTGATGAATGTTAACGGTAGGAATAGCCGAAAGCAAGGCTTTGGTGTAGGGATGGATGGGGTTAGCGAACAGCTCCTTGGTTTCGCAGGTTTCAACCAACTGGCCCAGATACATCACACAAATCTCTTGGGATATATGCCGTACCACGGAGAGATTGTGGGTGACGAACATATAAGTCAGCTGATATTTTTCTTGCAAATCCATCAGTAAATTCAGTATCTGGGCCTGAATGGATACATCCAGAGCAGAAACAGGCTCATCGCACACCACAAACTTAGGGTTTAGCGCAAGAGCACGGCCAACGCCTACCCGCTGGCGCCTGCCGCCGTCCAGCTCGTGAGGGTAGGACATGCGAAGGCGGCTTTCAATGCCTACCATGTCCATCAGCTTTTCGGTTTCCTCTTCCAGCTGTTTGCCTTCAAACCGGCCGGAAAGGAGCAATGGTTCCTGGATAATTCTTTTAACCGTGAGCCTTGGGTTAAGGGAAGAAAAAGGGTCCTGGAAAATGATCTGCATTTGTTCCCGAAGGTCTTTAAGCTTTTTTGACTTCACATGGGTCACATCTTCGCCGTTATACAGAATCTGGCCTCCGGTGCTGTCTAGCAAGTGGATGATCGTCCGCCCCAAGGTGGATTTGCCGCAGCCGGATTCGCCCACCACGCCCATAGTTCGACCTTGGTTAATCTGGAAAGAAACACCATCTACAGCGTGAACAGTGCCCTTGGGAGAGTGGAAATACTTTTTAAGGTCTTTAACCTCGATTAAAGCCGACATGCTATTCCTCTCCTCCTTTAAGCTTACAGCAACGGCAATAATGCCCTTTACTTACTTCCTGCATTCCAATTTCACCGCTGCGGCAACCCTCCGCCGCTTTGGGGCAGCGGGGGTTAAAGCTGCAGCCTTCAGGCAGCGCGGTAGGGTCCGGCGGCAGGCCCAGGATAGGGCTGAGCCGTCTTACATCTTTGCTTAAATCCGGCAAGGCACCAAACAGGCCAATGGTGTAAGGGTGAGTAGGATGATCGAAGATATCTTCCTTGCTACCATGTTCAATGATCTGCCCGGCGTAAACCACCGCTACATTATCGCAAACCTCGGCCACCACGCCCAGATCGTGGGTAATCATGATCATGGCGGTACCCAGCTTATCTTTTAGTTCCTTTACCAAGTCTAGAACCTGGGCTTGGATGGTCACATCCAAAGCAGTGGTGGGTTCATCGGCCAGGAGCAGTTCCGGATTGCAGGCCAGGGCCATGGCGATGATCACCCGCTGCTTCATGCCGCCGGAAAATTGGTGAGGGTATTCGGTAGCACGGTCTTTACTGATACCCACCATTTTAAGCATATCAATGGTCCTAAGGTTGGCTTCTACAAGGCTAATTTTATTATGGATCTTGATCACTTCCGCGATCTGATCCAGTACGGTTTTAACCGGGTTCAATGCTGTCATAGGGTCTTGGAAGATCATAGACAGCTTGCGGCCACGGAGCTCCCGCATAGCGTGCTCGTTAACGGAAAGGATATCCGTGCCTTCTAAAAACACCTGTCCCCCTGTGATTTTTGCGGGTGGATCGGGCAAAATGCGCATAATAGCCTTAGCAATGGAGGTCTTCCCCGCGCCGGTTTCCCCAACCAGTCCTAGGGTCTTGCCTTTTTCCACGTCGAAGGAAACCCCGTTTACTGCGTGAACGATCTGCCCTTCCGAGGTATATTGGACCCTTAAATCCCGTACCGAGAGAAAAACATTGTTTTGATTTTTGCTGTTTTGCATTTTATCATCTCCCCCGGTCAATTCTTTAGTTTCGGGTCAAGAGCATCACGAAGGGCATCGCCGATCAGGTTCAAAGAAAGAATGGTAATCATGATCGCCACGCCTGGGAAAATAACCATGTGGGGGTAATCCCGAATGTAGTTTCTGCCCGAAGACAGCATGGCTCCCCATTCCGGGGTAGGGGGCTGAATGCCAAGGCCGATAAAACTCAATGCCGAGGCCGCCAAGCCCGCGCTGGCAATGGACATGGAGATTTGCACGATCAGCGGCGAAAAGGCGTTGGGCAATACGTGCCTTGAAATGATGCGCAGGTTAGAGCAGTTGATAGAGATAGCCGCTTCCACGTATTCGGTGCCGCGAATGGTTAAGATATTGGCACGGATCAGCCTTGCGTAGTTAGGCACCCCGGCAATACCCAGGGCCAGGATGCATTTATCGAACCCTGTGCCCAGCACCGCCGAAATGGCGATGGCTAAAAGCATTTCCGGGAAAGCCTGGACGATATCTAATAGGCGCATGATGAAGTTATCCACCTTGCCGCCAAAATACCCGGCAATAGAGCCGATGACCACACCAATGCTGGCGGAGATCAGTACAGACAGAATACCGATGCTTAAGGTATAGCGGCCGCCGTATAAGAGTCTGGAAAGAATATCCCGGCCCAGTTCATCGGTGCCAAACCAATGCTCGCTGCTGGGGCCTTGAAAGGCGTTGATGATATCGATCTTGGCATAGGGGTATTTCACGATAAAGGGAGAGATAATGGCTAACACGATTAAGACCGAGATCAAGATGACCCCTACCAAGGCGGGCTTTCTTTTGATGATTCTTCTAAACACAGTGGAAAAGGAAGTCTGCTTCTTACCCTTTAGAGCTTTTGTTTGCACTTTGTTAAGCATTGGCCTTCCTCCCTTTCCCGGAAATGTATCTGGCGCGAATGCGGGGATCCACATAGGCGTAGATAATATCCACCAATAGCATCACCATACTAAAAGTAAACGCGATAAAGATAATGGAGCCTTGCACTGCCGCGTAATCCCGGGCGTTGATGCTCTTTAGTAAGTAAGAACCGATGCCGGGAATGGAGAACACGGTTTCCAGCACCAGCGCTCCGCCTAAGAGGCCTCCAAAGCGTGCGCCTACAACAGTGATAATGGGAATCAGCGCATTTGGCAGGGCATGGCCGTATACCACTTTGCGTTCTTGAACGCCCTTGGCGCGGGCAGTGGTCACGTAATCGGAACGGATCACTTCCAGCATGCTTGAACGGGTTTGCCGCGCCATGCCTGCGATGCCACCTAAAGAGTTAGCGATAGCAGGCAAAACGAAATATTCCGCTCCGCCGATGCCCGATGGGGGCAGCCAGCCCAGCTGTACAGAGAATAAGAGCACCAGCATCAGTGCCAGCCAGAAGCCGGGCATAGATACGCCGATGAGGGAAATGAACATAGAAAGGCGGTCTTTATAGGTATTGGCATTCACTGCCGCGTTAACGCCTAAAGGAATGCCGATGAGCATTGATATAAGGATGCTCATGGAGGCGATAATAAAGGTTCTTGGAAATCTGGCGACAAGTTCCGTGGTAACGGAGGTGCCGTAGACGTAGGAAGTGCCGAAATCAAAATGCAGAAAGATATCGCTTAGGTAGTTCCATAGTCGTTCAAAGTAGGGCTTATTAAGACCCATGGCTTCACGGGCCGCATCGATTTCCAGCTGGGTGGCACTGTTGCCCAGCATGATGGTGACCGGGTCGCCCGGGACAAAGTACATGAGTGTGAAGATCAGGATCGCCACACCCAATAAAACCGGGATCATCCAAAGCAACCGTTTTCCGATAAATTTGAGCATGGTTTACCCTCCAAAAGATGTGGGATACATAAAGGATGAAATCCCTTATGCGGGTTTGGCGAGTGATTCGAGCGCGTCCAGTGGACGCGGATAGCGAGGTGAACGAATCAACCGAAACAAGCGGTCACAGGACGCACCGATTGAGGTTGCGGGTCAGCGCCCAACGTAGCCTATTGAAAACATAAAGCAGGCTCCGGGTCAAGAGAGTGAAACGATTCTTGACAGAGGCTTAGGGACAGCCAAGTTGCTGTCAAGGACCGCTACGCTGCCTTGACCCGAGTATTGCTTTTACATTTCATTAGGTTACGTTGGGGTTCCACCCCAAACCCCGCAAGGAATGCTTATCCCTTGACCCTTTATTTATTTTACCACAGACTGGTAATCCTCCGCATACACGCAAGCGCCGGGAATCAACTGGCCCTGGGGATGTACCACCAATTCCTCCACCTTATCGGTAGCAACACTGTAAGTATACATCACATACAGACCAATACCATAGGCCTTTTCCTTTAAATACTGATGGAATGCTTCCACCGTCTCGGCATTATGGGTATCGATGCCGCAAGCTTCCATCAAAAGGGCCTGGAAAGCATCATCATGGACAAAGTTAGCCGTTCCATTGGCAAACCCGGTGGAATCAAAGGTCAGGCTCCAGGTATTCACAACAAAGTCGGTGGTGCCCTTTTGGTCGATGATGATATCCCACTGGGTAGAATCGTACTTATAAGAATTAAACAGAGCGTTATCGCAAACCATGATCTCGGAATTGATGCCCAATTGGAGCAAATACGCCTGAATGATTTCCGCGGTGGACTTATGAGCCGCCATAGAGCCCACCATAATGCGAAGCTTCAGATCAGAAGCATTCACGCCGGATTCCTTCAACATGGCCTGGGCCTTATCCAGATCGAAGTTGTAATAATCTTCCGCATCCCATGCAGGGTTATAGTCCGCTGCCAAGGGGGTAGAGAAGGTATTGGTGATCCGGCCAGCGCCGCGAAGGGCGCCCAGAACCAAGGCTTCCTTATCGATAGCGTAGCATACAGCCTGGCGCAGGGCCTGGTTATCGAAAATACTGCCGTTATCACAGTTGAACATCAGTACCGTGGAAAGACCGCCCATAGTTGTGGCTACGTTATAGCCTTCTTTAGCGGTGTTATCCCCGTTTAAGAAGCGGGAAATATCGCTTGAAGCAACGGATGTCACCATATCCGCGTTCTTTGTTTCCAGGGAAATAGCCCGCTGGGCGGCTTCGGCAACCACCTTTAAGGTGATCTTATCAATCGGCTGGGTAGACATGTAGCTCTTTAAGCTATCATCCTTCTGCCAATAGTTTTCGTTCTTGCCAAGGACGATATGGGAGCCGGATACCAACTCCGCCACCACATAAGGGCCGGTGGTAATGGGATTAGTCGCTAACGCTTCGGCAGTGCTGTCATTATAAGATTTTTCACTTACAATGATCACCTGGCCAACCATGTATTCCATCATGCCGATTTTCGGTGCCACCAGCTTGATCTCTACAGTGTAATCATCCAAAGCCGTTACAGAGGCCAGGTTGGATTTCACCTTTTCATAGTTACCGGAAGCAGCCATTGTCACAAAGCTGAACACCACGTCCGATGCCTTGATCTGGTTGCCAGCGGTATCGAAGATGTTATCGTAGATTTCTACATTGAAGGTAACATCGTCCACCACATCGATCTTTTTTGCCATAATCAAAGACATTTGATCAAGAGAATCGCCAAAGTTCTTGCTCTGTGCCAGGTTTTCATAGAGCATGTACTTAATATAGTTGCGCCCTGCGCCGGATGCCCCGAAGGGGGAAATATCGCCGATATCCTGATCCATTACCACGACTGTTTCCTTGCCGCCCTCTGCAAACGCAGTAAAGCAGCCCATAACCATGACCAGTGAAAGAAGTAGTGCCAAAAGTTTTTTCATGAATGTGTCCCTCCTATATTTTACCGCCATCCTGGCGGTTGAAATCTATTTTAGAAATTCTTCCCCTGCGTGAGCAATGGTGTTCCGGTTTAAAATGACCATAAGTATAGCAGCGAAAATGGGAATAATCATGATCCGCCACATGGACGAATACCCTGCCTGTTCTACCACCGCTCCCGCAATGGTGGGGCCTAGCAATTGCCCTAAGTCCGCGCCGATATAATTGGTGCTGCTGCCTGCCCCCCGGCGATCCGGCGGTACGCATTTCATGCAAAGGGTCTGTACCGCGGGCTGGCATGCCCCATAACCGAAAGCCGATACAAAAGCCGATAACAGAAACATGGGTAAGCTGGCAGAGAAGCTGATCAATAGAAAGGCCAACCCAAAGCAGCACATGGCTGGAATCAACGTCTTCACCAGGCCGTATTTATCGGATAGCTTCCCGATCATGGGCCTTGTAAACAGCAGTGTCAGCGCATAGACCGTAAAGAACAAGCCAATGTTTCCATCCGCTCCTCGTTCCCCGGCATAAATCACTAAAAAGGAGTTAATATTGGAAAACGCCAGCACCAGGAAGAACATGATCACCGCCGGCATAATAGCTTCCTTAGCTACAATGCTCTTAACGGATATCTTAAACCGCTTACGAATTGTCTGTTTTTGCCTGATCTGGGTGGCGGCAAATGCGGCTGTCATCATCAGAAATCCGCCTGCCATAAAGGTATTGGAATACCCAATGGCTTTGGAAAGGCTAAGGCCGATAGTAGGCCCCACCGCCTGGCACGCGGCTTGGGCCAATGAAAAGTAGCCGATTCCCGTAGCCATCTTTTCCGGGGGCAGCGCATCGGAGGCAAGGGCCAAACAACAGGTGGCTGTAAAGGCTTGCCCCGCCCCCTGCAAGAGCCTGAACACCATAAGCTTTTGAATGGTGTCCGACATGCTGTATCCAAAGTAGGAGGCGGCCATTGTCAGCATGGCGATGATCAAAACCCACTTGCGGCTGAAGGAATCGATAGCCGGGCCGGAAATGATCTTAAAAAGTAGCGCCGAGTATGCGAACATACTCACCACAATTCCCACAGTAGAAGCCGATGCACCCAGAGAGTTAGCATACTTGGCCACCAGGGTGTTCATCATTTGATGGCCCAATTGCAGTAGCATATTGGCGATGAATACCGAAATAAAGGTAGCGTTAAAAATCCTGACGGGCATTGCCTCATCGGGCTTTATATTGGCTTGGACAGACATATTCCCTCCAATAATAAACGATTTGTTTTACGAACGAATCCTTTCGGGATCATAAATAATATTTCCCATTCCGCCATCCACCCGGTTGCGAATGCCTTTTTGCGGATCGGTGGCCTTGGCTTGAAGCATTTTTTTACCCCGCATCAATAAAGGCAGTCGGTCATCTGTTCCTAAAAGAATTTCTTCGCAAAGGGTGATCATACTTTGCAGGAATTCAGGTGGCGCGTCTAAATCTCCATGGGAGAAGATAACCTTATCGAACTTCCCTTCCGTTTGCCTTTGCACCCTTTTCAGCAGATGCATGTAATCTTCCACGCTGGTCCAGATGCGGGTATCATCGTTGCAGGCATCCCCCGCAAGCAAAAGCCGTTCATCCTTGAAAAGGAGCATCACACAGCCGTCGGAATGGCCCGCTCCTTCCAGCACTTCAATGGTTTGGCCGCCCAGATCAAAGGTGTCTCCCGGCAGCATGGGCTTGAAACTTTCAAGGGCCAAGGCTTCATGCCAGTCGCTTTCCTCCACATATTCGTAAAGCCCGGTGGCTCCCGGCCGCAAGGAACCATTATACAGACCCTTTTTACGAATTTCCATGCCGCAGTCTTCCAGGTACTTCTGGTTGTCAAGAGGGCTCATATAGGCTGCGCCAAAAGGCCCGGCGCCCATAGCATGATCCCGGTGGGCGTGAGTGATCAGCACAACGATGGGCTTATCCGTGTGCTTTTTAACCAAGCCCTTCAAATCCCCGCAGCCGTAGCCCGTATCGATCAGCGCCGCTTTTTCATTGCCAATCAAAAGATACTGCTTCGATCCTGAAACATCTGTAAAAGCGATCAAACGATCATTGATTTTCCTTTCAAAAAACAGCGGATGATTCTCCCGGCTCATTGTGCGCACCTCATCTCTCGTTGCCCGTATATTCTGTCTTTATCTGATGTTATTCTACCATATAGGCAAAGCAAATGAACAGTGGGCCATTTTTTCGAATGTGTGTACATTTCTTTGATTTTGAAAAAGAACAGCGGTTTTATGTCCGCTGTTCCCGATATTCGGTTGGGTTGAACCCTGCCACTTTTTTGAATGTCTTGCTGAAATACCTTTGATCCACAAAGCCCACCTTGGCGGCTACCTCTTTGACTGTGATCAGCCCTTCCTTTAAAAGCCTGCGGGCTTGCTCTATACGGTATTCCGTTAGGTATTCAGTAAAGTTCTTTTCCATTTCCTTTTTAAACAGGTATGAAAAGTACGCAGGGCTAAGACCAATTTCATCTGCAACAATTTCCGCGCCAATGGCTTCATGAAAATGGTTTTCAACATACTCTACCGCAAGGCGAATGGGTCTGCTTTTACGATGCTCTGCCATTTTTTTGATCTTATCGAATATCCATATACACTGGGAAACAAATGTATTTTTGTATTCGTCCAGAGTCCCAGCCATGCTTAAACGTTTACGGGTTTCATCATATAGAGTCTTTAAATCAGTAAAGGAACGAATATACTCGCTATTTACCTCAAACAAATAATCCTTTATCTCTCTAAAGAATACCCGAGCCTCCTGCCTGCTGAGCAGCGAAGAAGGCAAACAGAAAAACTCCTCCATGCTCTTTTGAAATTCTTCAGTGTCCAGGGTTTCACATGCCCGCCTCAAGCGTTTATCCAGCAGCTCAAACTTTTCCCTGGCGTTTTTAGGCCAACTGTCATCCTTTTCCCAGAAAAGTATTTTGCCTCCGGTAGGCACCATCATCCGGGACCAGCAGGCCGCCAACGCTTCATTACGGGATTCCACAATATGATGAGCCATCCGATGAGCCCGACCTACACACAGGGTCATGTTCAATGGGTTTTCTTGGCCCATGTTACCTTCAATGTGCTCTACCAACCCTGGCAGCCTTGATAAGATCATCTCTTCCTTGCTTTCATCGTAATTCAGCAGCGCCATCACACTTGTAAACCCGTTAATAATTACCACATCGTGGCACCAGGGAGTAAACGTCTTTTCTACCAACGGCCTGATGGCCTCCTGCATTTGTGAAACCACCGGAAACAGAGTTTCGGATTTATCGTTAGGATCTAGCTTGATATCCAACACACGGAAAATACCCTCTTCAAAATCTGTGCAATAAGTTTTGTTTATTATCTCAATAGGCTGGGGCTCATCCGCCAGTTCGAAAATGATTTTAGCCATAAATAATTGCCGCACCGTTTCCCGGTGCTCACGATACTGTTTAATGGTCTTCTGATCCGCTTCCCACTGAGCAACACGCTGGGCAGACGCAATAAAAACAGCTTGCTCCGGGCTTTCCAGCAACATTGCAGTAACCTGCTCCATAGCTTCCATAATATCTGCTTCGCCGCAAACTACGACCACATCCGATCCTACAGTCATGCTTTTCATTTTGTCCTCCCTTGCCGACGATTCATCTATCCATAATATAATAGAATATGCCCGGAAAAGCAAGCGACATATATGCTCGCACAAACAGCTTTCCTAAATGCAACTCAGAAAATGTAAAAGTCAAACTTTTGCAGACGAGAGACAATTGCTGACATTAGGCTGAGTTTCAAATGAATACAAGAATTACGTATAGGGAACCAGTCCGTTTTTTACCAATGGCAAAGGGATGTACGCTGCGCTCGGCGTAGTAATTATGCTCAACCTTCCATCGAGATAGATTTTCATCAGCCATTCAATAGATGCCGCTCCCAGCAAAAACTGATAGCGGCGTTTTAATTCTCTTTAAGCCTATTAACTTATCTGCTTACTTTCTTTATAATGCAACAAATACTTACAGCTAAAAAGTTTATTGCCGCAAATGCCATGTAACTACAATCGATGACTACGATGTTGCCTTCTCTGACGAGAAAGTGTAGGTCGTGGCTCAGATAATACATCTTGAAAAGGCTTGTGTGCAACATTGCTCACAGGCTTAATACCTTTTTATTAAGTCATCATCGTCATTTTCGTTTCCCCACTCCTGATCATCCTCGTGCTCGTCTTGCATATCGTTATCTTCCTCCTGGGTCATTGTTCCATCTGCCACATTCAGCTATATTTCAATAATACTGCCATCTGCGCTTAAAAGGATCATTTCATAAACGCATTTTCCGTTTTCATCCGTTAACTCAGCACTAATGACTTTTGCGTCAGGCTATCCTCCATTTACCCCCAAATCCCATCTTACTAGGACCCGAACCTACCCAAAACGTAAAAAGGAGCAACAAAAAGCTGCTCCCAAAATTCCCCAAAGCCTTATATAGCCAGCGCATGTTAGGCTAAACCATATTAAAATGATAAAATCCCAATCCCGATATATCTCAACGATTTCAGCGTTT
Source organism: Eubacteriales bacterium (assembly GCA_031556065.1). Lineage (GTDB taxonomy): Bacteria > Bacillota > Clostridia > Christensenellales > Aristaeellaceae > JAVBTR01. Next base: position 18,054 of record JAVBTR010000066.1, read on the forward strand.
TTCACATGTCATTCAAATCATTCCTATTGTTTTTATGGGTAATGCTCGGATTAATCGCTATATGAGTTATTCTTATTCTGGATTAAACCCTTACACCGATCTTCTAATGATCAGCCGTGTGCCTATTTCGATCTTGATTGGCACATGAATTTTTTTATGGAGGATCTCTATCAACCGCCAAACCGCCATTTCCCCCATGTATTGCTTGGGCACATTAATGGTGGTCAAAGGCGGTTCAAAATAATCCGCCATGGGGATATTATCGAACCCTATCACTTTTATATCCCCCGGGATTTTGATGCCTTTTGCTCGCATTGCCCGCATGGCACCAATGGCAATCAGGTCATTATCTGCAAAATAACAGGGGGCTAGTTCCTCTTTGGCGTCGATAAGCGCAGTCATATCTGCATAAGCCCCTTCAACAGAAGGTGTCAATTTGTGTACGATCGATTTGGAGGTAGACATGCCATGCTGCCGAACCGCCTTGTAAAACCCATCCGCCCGTTCTTCAAAATTGCCGATCATATAGGATGAATGTAGATAACCCGGCTGTTTTTTCGTTTGGGTGATTAAAAAATCAGTAGCCAGGTACGCACCCTGAACGTTATTGATCAAGACACAATCGTGCTTCAAGGTATCGAAATAAGCATCCACCAGCACCATGGGAAGGGTCAATTTTGAAAATGGCATAAAATCTTCCCTTGTTAGCTCTGTTCCCAATAGAAGAATACCGGCACAACCTGCGCAGACGATCTCTGCCAGTTGGTTTTCTACATCATCGCCTTTATAAAGATAGCAAATTTGCAGCTTATAGCCTGCGTTTTTGCAGCCGTTTTCAATCCCTTCGGAAAGCTGAGAGAAAAACGGCGTATCCCCTACCACAGCCCCCTGGCGCTTATAGAGAATAAAGTAAATATGGCCTGTGTTGTGGCGCTTGTCATTCAGCTTTGAAAAATCGAATCCATATCTTTCTGCCGCTTCTTTTACCTGCGTACGGGTTTTGTCGCTGACACCGGCTTTACCGTTTAGTGCCATGGAAACCGCCGCCGGAGATAAACCCAGTTTCTGCGCCAAATCCTTTGCCGTAATGCCCATTATCATCACTCCATGGGTATCAGTATACACAGGAGATTTCATTCGTCAATAGATTAAGCTTCAAATTAAGTAAACGATGCTGAATTTTCTATTGATATTAAGTTTTACTTCCTTGATAATAGAAATAGTAAAGGATGGGTGACTATGAATAATTGTAACTTTAAACAATTTGCAAATGCCCGCAGGCTGGACGTGCTGGAAATGGTCAAAGCTGCGCAAACGGGCCACATTGGTGGCAGCATGAGCTGCATGGATATTTTGGTTTGCTTGTATTACCGTGTGATGGATACAGAAAAGATTAAGCAGCATACAGCAAATCGGGATCGCTTTATCTTAAGCAAAGGTCACTGTGCAGAAGCACTGTACACCATTTTAGCAGATTTAGGCTTCATGCCCAAAGAAACCTTAAAGACCTACGCTGCATTCAATACCATTCTGGCAGAACATCCAACCATGAAGGTTCCCGGCATCGAAGCCTCCACAGGCGCTTTGGGCCATGGGCTTTCCTTAGGTGTTGGCATGGCCATTGGCCAAAGGGATGCCAAGGTTTATGTGCTTATGGGCGATGGGGAGCAGGCAGAAGGAAGCAACTGGGAAGCCGCCATGGCCGCCAGCAAATATCAATTAAGCAACTTAACCGCCATAATAGACCGCAACCGCCTACAAATATCCGGCACCACAGAAGAGGTGATGCCCCTTGAAGGGCTTCAAGCCAAGTATAAAGCCTTTGGGTTTGAATGCCAGGTCTGCGACGGTCACGATCCGGATAGCTTGTATGCGGCCATTACGACACCTCATGAAAAACCGCTGTGTGTGATCGCGGAAACCATCAAGGGCTACGGCTCTCCCATCATGGAAAACCAAGCGGACTGGCACCATCTGGTGCCTAACGAAGCCCAATATCAGCAAATCAAAGCGGATTTGGAGGGACGGTAATATGGCAAAGGTATCCTGCCGAAAGGCTTTTACAAAAACCCTAGAACAGCTTGCCGAAAAGGATCCATCCCTTTACATGGTCTGTACCGATTCCCGCGGCAGCGTGACCGCAGGCGGGTTTGCGAATAAATACCCGGAGCAGTTTATCGAGGCGGGTATTGCCGAGCAAAACGCCGTGGCCATTGCCGCCGGGCTTTCCACCACGGGCAAGAATGTATTCGTTTGCGGCCCTGCCTGCTTTTTGGCGGCCCGCAGCTATGAGCAGGTGAAGGTGGACGTAGCCTACAATAAAGCTAACGTAAAAATCATTGGCGTGTCTGCCGGAGTCAGCTATGGCCCATTAGGCGGCACTCACACAGCCTTGAACGATTATGCCGCCATGCGCGCCTTGCCTAACATCGAAATCTTTGCCCCTAGCGATAATATTCAGACCGCCGCCATCACCGCCTATCTGGCCAAAGCCCATGGCCCCGCCTATATGCGCACAGGCCGGGGGGATGTAGAAGCCGTCTATAAAGAAAATGAAAGCTTTGATATGCATCAAGCCAAATGTATGAAAGAAGGCACAGACATCACTCTTGTCGCCTGCGGCGAAATGGTGTACTACACTAAACTGGCGGCGGAAAAGCTGGCGATGGAGGGCATCAATGCCCGTGTACTGGATATATTTTGCTTAAAGCCCATCGACAAAGACAGTATTATCAAAGCCGCTAAGGAAACCAACGCCATTATCACTGTGGAAGAGCATTCCATTCACGGCGGCTTGGGGGAAGCAGTTTGTGCCGTTACAGCTCAAAACTGTCCCGTTCCCGTGAAGATCATGGGTTTCCCAGATGAAGAATACAAGGTGGGAAAAAGCAACGAGCTGTTCGAATACTACGGCCTGACTCCCGATGGCATCGCTAAAGAAGCGCATGCTTTACTAAAGGGGGTTAATTCATGAGCCATATCCTTTCCATCGACCAAAGCACCAGCGCTACCAAGGCCCTTTTATGGGATATGAATGGTAAGCTCATATCAAGAAAAGACATTCCTCACAAACAGATCACCAATGATCAGGGCTGGGTGGAGCACGATCCTACGGAGATTTTCCGCAACACATTGGAATCCATCAAGCTTTTAGATGAAACCGATATCTCCGTTCTGGGCATTTCCAATCAGCGTGAAACCGCCGTCTGCTGGGATCGGGAAACCGGGTTGCCGCTATACAACGCCATCGTCTGGCAGTGCGCCAGAGCTACCGATATTGTAGAAAATATAGATGGGAACATGGTGCGAGAAAAGACAGGCTTGCAGCTATCCCCTTATTTTTCTGCCGCTAAATTTGGCTGGATGGCCAAGCATGTAAAGGAAGTCCAGGTTGCGATGCAAAAAGGCACCGCCTGCTTTGGTACCATTGACAGCTGGCTTATTTTTAAGCTGACAGGGGCTCTTAAAACCGATTACTCTAACGCCAGCCGCACCCAGCTTTTAAACCTGCACACCTTACAATGGGATGAGGAATTGGTTGAAGCCTTTGGTCTTCGTTTGAACTGCCTGCCGGAAATTTGCATGAGCGACAGCTTATTCGGCATGACCGATTTAGGCGGGCTGTTAGCCGATCCCATTCCCCTCCACGGAGTCATGGGCGATAGCCATGCGGCCCTGTTCGGCAACCAATGCTTCGCCCCTTACACCGCCAAAGCAACCTATGGCACGGGTTCCTCCGTGATGATGAACGCGGGCACCGCCTGCCCAACTCCCCCCGCGGGCATTGTCACCAGTCTGGCCTGGGGGCTAGACAACCATGTCACCTACGTACTGGAAGGAAATATCAATTACACCGGGGCCGTGACCAAGTGGCTGGTAGAAGATGTGGAACTGATCGCCTCCTCCAAGGAAGCGGGAACCATCGCCCAAACCGTGGATTCCACAGGCGGTGTTTATCTGGTACCTGCCTTTTCTGGCCTGGGTGCGCCTTACTTTAACAGCAATGCAAGGGCCGCGCTTGTAGGCATGAACCGGGCCACGAAAAAAGCGCATATCGTTCGGGCAGCGGAGGAGTGCATCGCATACCAGATCAAAGACGTGGTGGAAGCCATGGGCGCATCTCTAAGCGTTTTAAGAGCCGATGGCGGCCCTACAAAAGATGGCTTCCTCATGCAGTTCCAGGCTGATATGCTGAACATCCCTATCGAAATAAGCGAAACGGAAGAATTGTCCGGCCTGGGGGCTGCCTACTGTGCAGCCATCGGCGCAGGAGTTTCTGATAGAGAAACCCTGTTTAAAAACCAAACAAGGCGTACCTTAAAACCCGTTATGGAAAATGAACAACGCAACGCCCTGTATCAGGGCTGGAAAAATGCCATTAAGCAAATTGGAGGAATGCAGTTATGAAACCCACCTTCGGTATCATCGTGACCACGAGAAGCTTTTTCCCATCCCATTTGGTGAAAACCGCAAGGAGGCAGATCACCACCTTATTGGATCAATTGGGTTACGGTTACGTCATGGTTTCCGAATCCGATACCCATTTAGGCGCGGTTTTAACTTTGGATGAAGCCAAGACCTGCGCCAAACTGTTTAAGGCCCATGCGGATGAAATCTCCGGTATTATCTGCGTGCTGCCCAACTTTGGCGAAGAGCTGGGCGTAGCCGAGGCCATTGACAGGGCCGCGCTGAACGTACCCGTATTAATCCAAGCATGCGATGATGATTTTGATAAACTGGACATGGCTAACCGCCGGGATGCCTTCTGCGGCAAGATTTCTCTTTGCAATAACCTGTATCAGCGAGGGATTAAGTTCACACAAACCACTTTGCATACCTGTCAAATTGACAGCCCCGAATTTGAAAACGATGTGAAGCGCTTTGCGGGCATCTGCAACGTGGTAACAGGCCTTCAAGGCTCCCGGATCGCTATGCTGGGTGCCCGGCCTGTGGCCTTTAACACCGTGCGCTATTCCGAAAAAATCCTGCAAAAGCATCATATCAGCGTGCAGACGGTAGACCTTAGCGAAGTGATTGCCGCAGCGGAAAAGATCACCGATACGGCTGCGAAGGAAAAGGAAATCCGCGCTTATGGTACCATTCCAGAGTACATTGAGGATGCGAAAATCCAAAAGCAAGCCAAGCTATGCCTGGCGATGGAGCAATTTGTTACCGACTTGGATTGCCAAGCCAGCACTGTCCAATGCTGGGATAGCCTGGAAAACAACTATGGCTGTGCCGCCTGTCTGGGTATGAGCATGATGGGCGATAAGGGGCTGCCCAGCGCCTGTGAAAGCGATGTGACCGGCGCGGTCAGCATGCTGGCCGCTCAATTGGCCGCAGGCTCTGCCCCTGCACTGATGGATTGGAACAATAATATTCGGGATGATAGGGATGCCTGCATTTCCCTCCACTGCTCCAACTTCCCTAAATCCTTCTTTCAAGCCCCGGAACTGGAGATCGAATGTCTGGACGTGCTGGGCTCCACCTTGGGTAAGGAACGCACCTTCGGCGCATGCAAGGCTCAGGTTAGCGAAGGGCCTATGACCTTTATCCGCGTCACCACCGACGACGTAAAGGGCGTTATGAAGATGTACGTAGGCGAAGGAGAATTTATGGCGGAAGCCATTCCCACCAAGGGCGGCGTAGCAAGCTGCAAAGTTAAGGGTCTGCAAAAGCTGATGCGCTACATCTGCGATAACGGCTTTGAACACCATGTGTGCTTTGTCCGGGGCCATGTCGCGGATATTTTAGAGGAAGCCATGGGCAAATACATGAACGTGGAGGTGTATCACCATGACGAGCGTTGAAAAATGGGGGCTGTTTGAAGTAACTTTCAATGGCCCTAAAGATGGCAACCCCTTTACGGAAGAAACCATCTGCGCCGTGTTTAAATCCACGGCGGAGGAAGTCACCGTTTCCGGCTTTTACGATGGGGATGGCGTGTATAAAATCCGCTTTATGCCTTCCTTTGAAGGAACATACACCTACGAGGCCAGTGCCTCCTTCCATCTTAAAAACCCCAACGGCACTTTTACTGTAACTGCTCCCAGTGAAAATAACCACGGCCCAATGCGGACCCATGGCTATCACTTCGAATACGAAGATGGCACCGCCTTTTACCCCGTCGGTACCACCTGCTATGTATGGGAGCTGCAATCAGAGGCGCTGCAAAAGGAAACCTTAGCCACTCTAAAAGAAGGCTATTTCAACAAAATCCGCTTCTGCGTGCACCCAAAGCATTACCTCTATAACCTTCACGAACCTATTTCCTACCCTTACGAGGGCACCCCCTGTACGTTCGAAAAGAACTTCACAGGCAGCTTCTACCAATACATGGGCGTGCAGCCTGGGAATAACTGGGATTTTACCCGCTTTAACCCGGAGCATTTTCAAAACGTAGAAAACGCCATCGGGGAACTACTGGAGCTTGGCATCGAAGCCGACTTGATTCTTTTCCACCCCTACGACCGCTGGGGCTTCTCTCATTTAACCCCCGAACAGGATGCGGCTTATCTCCGCTACGCTTTGGCTCGTTTCGGCGCTTACCGCAACATTTGGTGGTCTTTGGCCAATGAATATGATCTATTACGTGATAAGACGGTGAAGGATTGGGAGGCAATCGCAAAGATCATCGTGGAAAACGACCCTTACCATCATCTACGCTCCATTCACAACTGCGGCCCCATGTACGATCATACAAGGCCCTGGATCACCCATTGCAGCATTCAGCGGCAGGATGTATACAAGTGCGCCGAATACACCGACGATTTCCGCACCCGTTACGGCAAGCCTATCATGCTGGACGAGATCGCCTACGAAGGGGATATCGATCAAGGCTGGGGAAACATCTCCGGCCAAGAATTAGTGCGCCGCTATTGGGAAGCAGCCCTCCGGGGCGGTTACGCCACCCACGGGGAAACCTACGATACAGGCGACGATATTCTTTGGTGGAGCCACGGCGGCAAGCTTCATGGGGATAGTCCGGAAAGGATCCGTTTCCTTCACAGCATTTTAAAACAAACCCCCGGCTTAGGATTAAAGCGCATGGATGGCATGTGGGATGAGCTGGCCGCCACAGCAGATTGCTTTATCGACAGCAGCTATTACCTGTACTACTACGGCTTCAACCGCCCCAGCCGCCGGATGTTCATGTTAAACCCCCAGGCGAAATATCAAGTGGAAGTAATTAGCACATGGGATATGACCATCACCCCTATGGGTGAATTCTCCGGCATTTTCTCCATTCCCTTGCCCCGGAAGGAATACATGGCGATTCGCGTTAGAAGGATTTAGTGGAGGATATTCATGCAAAAGACAAATCCGTCTCGCCGCCCATGGTTTATTTTGTTAAGCGCGATCCTTATACAGGCAGGCAGCTTAGGCGTTATGGTTAACTTAAGCGGGGTTTTGTTTTCCGGCATTGTCGCAGATATGGGCTTTCGCACCGGCGATCTTTCCGTTTATTACACCATTAAGGCACTGACATCGGCCATCACGGTTGGGCCTGTTGCCCATCTTTTCATGAAGAAGCGATCAAGATATCTTATACCTTTATTGGGCGCGTGCCTTTCCATTTCCTTTATTGCAATGAGTCGGTTTTCGGTGCTATGGCAATGGTATCTTTCGGCTATATTCGGCGGCATCGGTTCTTGCTGGATTTTTGTTGTCGTTCCCATCACGCTGCATAATTGGTTCAAAAGCCAAACAGGGTTGATCACCGGCCTAAGTTTAGCTGCATCCGGCGTAGCAAGTGCCATACTCGCGCCCGTGTTTTCCGCCTTGATCGCCGCTTCCGGCTGGCGCAGCGCTGCTCTTTTAATGGGTATCATCGGCATTGCTTCTATCTGCTTGCCGGGGCTGTTTTTTGTTCCAACCCCGGAGCAGATCGGATGCGTTCCTTACAAAAAGGAATCACCCAAAAAGAAAAAGGCTGACAGATCACCTATCACCACGTCAACCCTGGTTCCTAATTGGGTTTTCCCTGTTAGCTTAATTACCATGCTGGGTGCGTCTGCCATGTGCCAGTTCAATAACCAAGCGCCTCTTTTTGCCAGAGATGCAGGCTATACGCTGGAGTTTGGCGGCACCCTGGTTTCCGCTATTATGATTGGCAACCTTTTAGGCAAGCTTTTATTTGGCTTCATCACCGATCGCTTGGGTGTTTTTCGTGCCGCACGGTGGCTGATCTACTGCACCACCGCTTCCATGCTCATCTTTTGGTGCTTTGCACAGCAAAAAACTGCGCTGATCATTGGCGCGGCGCTGTTTGGCGGCACCTTTGCCCTTAGCACTTTATTGCCAAGCCTGTTATATTTGCATCTTTACGGCGTTGCTCATTATCAAAAACCCCTTAGCCGAATGCAAACCTTCAACTGGATAACCATGAGCCTTTCAGGGGTCATTTTTCCGTATCTATACGATTGGACAGGTTCTTTTTTGCCCGTGTTCATTTTCGGTCTGGCCATTTTCATTCCTTCTATTGCTATTATGTTTAGTTTCGAGCATCGTACCAAAAAAACAGCTTGAATCGAAAAAAAGGAACCGGGCTTTAGCGGCTCGGTTCCTTTTTTGTTATAGCCTTGTATCCCACCGTCCGCAGAATGGATCATTGGGATTTCTACCCTTAAAGGGGGATTTGCCTGTGAGCTTATTAAGCACCGCTTGCAAGGTTTCATCGGTGGAGCTAAAGCAATTAATAAACGTTTTGATCCTGGGCACATCCAGCAAGTGGTAAGGGTTTTCCACCGACACAAAGATGGTAGGCACCGTTTCCACATAATGGGGGCAGTTGGCACCCATAGGCTGGGCCCATTCAATGCGTACGGTAGTCTGGTTGGATTTAGTGGACATGTTGGCAAAGTACAGGATCAGATCGTAGTTATCTATCGTATCCATAAACTTAGGTGCGCTGCCCTCCATGCCGGTAGCCGGGGTGAATACATCCACCTTAAACCCTTGTTCTACAAGCATTGCTTTAAAGGAATCGCAGACCCCTGCTTTCACCGAATAAGCAAACCCCTGCTCCGATTCGATAGGGTAATACAGTATCCGTGGGTATCTAGTGGGGTTCACAGGCAAAACGCCCTCTTCTTCCTTTACCAGGGTGATGGATTCATCCGCGCATTCCTCAGCCCATTTTTTATGCTGCTGGCAGCCTACTACATCGATACCGGGCAGTGGTTTTTCCTTGTTAAGGTTCAGCGCAGCCTTTAGGCCCAAAATCCGCATGACAGCCTCATCCAGCCGTTCTTTGGTGATAATGCCGTCTGCCACGCCCTTGCACATAAACTCGAAATCTTCTTCCAAATTTTTTGCAAACAAGAATACGTCTGCCCCGGCAGCGATGCAGTAGGGGACAGCCTTCTCCCGGCTCATGGGAATGGTGAATCCGGCCATGGTGCAGGCATCGGTGGTGATCAAGCCGTTAAAGCCTAAGTGCTCCCGCAATAGCCCCTGCATCAATTCTTTTGAAAGGGACGCGGGCAGAATTTCTTTATCCTTTAAACTGGGGTTCAACCTTTTTTGCCAGGCAGGCTGCATAATGTGGCCGATCATCACCGTCATAGCCCCGGCTTCGATGGATTGGCGGTAGACGTTTCCGTAAGTGGAATCCCATTCTTCGCAGCTCATATCATTTATGCTGGTAACTAAATGCTGATCCCGCTCGTCCCGGCCATCACCGGGGAAATGCTTAACGGAAGCTGCCAAGCCCTGCTTTTGCACTTCCTTTACATAGGCCTCGCCAAAATCCCCCACCCGTTTCGGCTCGGAACCAAAGGTGCGGGTATTGGTGATGGGGTTTCTAAAGTTATAATCGATATCGATAATCGGCGCAAAAGCCCAGTTCACACCAATGGCGGCACCTTCACAGCCGCAGATTTCTCCCAGCCGTCTTGCAGTTTCCACATTATCGGTAGCGGCGATCTGGGTGGGGGATCCCAGCATGGTGCCCTCTTGCAGTACCCCATTCCCGCCCTTTTCCAGGTTGGCGGCGATCAGCGGCGGCACGTTGAACTTTTGTGCCATAAGGCCGGTTAATTTCAGTGCTTCCTCAATGTTCATGGGACGATACATCACTCCGCCGGGGGTCAGTGTTTCCAAAATTTCATCCAATTCCTGGGCGGTTGCGCTGCGGATGCACAGGCAAAAAAGCTGCCCGATCTTTTCTTTTTCGGAAAGCCCCGCCTGGGTATCCTTCACCCATTCTAGTTGTTCTTCGTCCAAATAAAATGGCTTTTGCCTCAATAAATCGTAGTTTAGCACTTCATTACACCTCCACTGCCCGAATGACCAAAATGGCATCCTGCTGGGTCATCTTTTGCGGTGCGAACCACACGCCGTTTTTCGGGCGGATGTTGTCATTTATCAAGGTATATTCCCCTGTTTCCGGATCAAACCAATGGGCTTTATACTTAGGCTGGATCAGTGTGCGAAAGCCCATGGGGAAGCGGTTGGTTTCGGCGTAATAGGCCACCACCGTGCTCATGTCTTCGCTGCCTAATGCACTTGGCATAAACAAGGCTTGCAAATCTTCGGCACTGAAAGTAATCACTAAGCCGCCGCTCTTATTGGCCGCAAAGCAGCTGGGATCAAGAGGCCGAAGGCTGTGCCAATGAACCGATTCATAGAAATCCCGCATAATGGTCATCTGGTCCGCACCGGGAAAATCAATGGCCCGATACCAGGGATCGAAGGAGCCAAAGCCCAAATCCATAGGCCCGTTCGCCCCTTCCTCCCATTGGATATGCCACATGCCCTGAGCCCCATAGGTATAGCCGCAAGCCCCGTTTTGCATGGCCAAATAAGCCACCCGCCGCAGCATGGCCGGTGTGGCCCGCCGCCTGCCGTTAGGTTCTAGAGTCAAAACGTTTTCATACAAGGATTCCCCTTCAATAAAGGGCGTGGTGGGGTATTGCTTGATGTGCTTTCTAAAAGGCCTGCAATCGATAGGGTAATCCCCATGACCCGCTTGGCCCAATGTGAAATCGAACCATTCTTCCCCTTGGTAATAGGTGGGAAAGGGCCGCTCGTTGGTGTAATGGGCGGTGCGCAGGTGGTGGTAATCATCCTTACGCTGAATTTCCAAAGCGATCTTCCGCCAGCCATCTAAAAGGGCGGGCCGCATAGTTTCCCCATAGCCGCCCACTTCCCCGGCCAAGGTCCAAAGAATGGGGTATGCGCCGTAGCGGGCGATCAAGTAACGGGCCGCCATTTTGTAAAATTCATCCGCACCAGGCATAAGGATAGAGAAAAACCATGTAAAGCCAACGGCAATACTCATGCCGCTGTCGGCTAAATAGGCCATTTTCCGATCCAGATCGTTTTGCAAAAATTCCACGTTAGGCTGCCACTGATTCCCATTCTTGGTGAAATAAGCGGGGGTATCTCCTTGGGGCTGGTATTCGCAGTGAAAGTTGCATTGATACACATTGAACCGTTGCTTCGCCCGACGATCCACTATGGCCCTGAACTGACTATCGAAGCGTGGATCGTTGGATTCATCCCACTTTTCACGGATGGCAAAATGCCAGTGGGTATCCCCCAACCAGAAAAACGGGGTGTTGTCGTCGTGGCAAAGATACTTTCCTTGTGGGCCTACCTTTAAAAAGCCATGCTTGAAAATGTCTTTATCGCCGGAATAGGGCACGCATTGAATGTCACCCTTTGCATCCCCTGCCGAAAGGCCGGTAACAATGTAATCCCATTTACCTAGCTTCGTAGGCGCAAAACGCACACGGAAGGTATCGCCCCCGTCGTAGAAGGCATCCCTTGTCATAACAGTGCCATCGGGCCCGGTAAAGGTGGCCGTAATGCCGCAATCTGCCGCCTTGGGGGCGTTGGTATCCGTAAAGGTCCATTCCCCCACACGCCATAATTCATAATTCATTAGTATTCCTCCAATCCCCGTTCACGGGCTGTTTCCAATGCCTTTGCGATAATCGATTCCCTGTCCATAGCTATTAAATAGCCTTGGGCGATCAGTTCATCGGTACGCTGAGCGACCTTGTCCTCATAAGCCTTTAAGTTACCGTAAAGCTGTTTAAGCAGCTCCTTAGAGAAGGGCTCCACATGGCCCCAGAAATCCCGCTTCATGGTCGGATCGGCCTTTAAGGTGCAGTATTTTGAATACACGCAGGTAGGCAGATCGATAAAGGGGCTGCGAAGGCCTCCCCTGGCATTGCCAAGGGCATCGGTTTTACTTTCCCCGTCTGGGTGCTTATCCAGCTTTCGGGATGCAGGCGCAGGCACGCCCTCCCGCACCCAAACGAATAAATTTCTAAGCGCTGCCGCGAACAAATATTCATAAGGATAATCCTGTGGGTAGGGCTCCAAACCGTAGAAGGGTTGATCCCGGCCCAGCTTGGCAGGATCGTCATCCTCTGAATAATAGTCAAGCAAATTATACTTGCTGTCGTGGCTGGAACCTGCGATCTCGTACACCCGGAACTTAGCCTGGGGCAAATCGCTGTCCCCCTGCCACCTTGTGTGGGGCGTTTCCGTTTCGGTGTTGATCACCATATAGGGTTCCGTAGAGGCGATATAGCCTTTGAAATCCACCCGATTTTCCCAGAACCATTCGCTTTTTTGGAAGCTGTTAATAGGGGCCCTGGCGCTGCCTGCTCCGGCGTGATAATAGCCATCGAAAATAGGGCTGCCCAGCTTTTTAGAAGCTGCATCAGCAAAGAATTCCCGATAGCGCACCATAAACCCGCCGCACTGGCTCCAGCCGGAAAGGTACACAAAGGGCTTTGCGTAACCCTTGATGGGGTTGATGTCGCTATCCTCACGAAGGGCCATAGCCAAATCGGTAAGCATATCCCAGAAAAGTCCGTTTTCGTATTCCGGCAAAACAGGGAACAGAGTGGTTTCCGGCACAGGCCTTCCCGGCATGGGGTTACGCCAGTTGATCCGCTCATACCGCTTTGGGTCGATGCGGTACAAGGTATCCAGCACGTCCGCCTTGGCGGTGATACCGATGTAAATATCCCCATGGCGCACCATGTACTGCCAGGTTTCCACCCAGATGCGGTCGATATCATACATGGCAGAAGGGTTCAAAATTTCCACCACCACGTTGCCGCTGAACTTGGATACATCGTTAGGCCTGCGCACCAGCATGCGGTTTACATAGGGCGCATCCGCAAAAAGGATAAAAGCTGCCCCCTCTTTTTCTTCATACACATTGGCCGTGCCGTGAAGAAAAAACTCATCCTCCTCGTAGCCGATCTCGCTAAACCGGCACCGGGGCGCGGCATGGGCAAAGGGGTGGGAATCTTGTGTTACGGGAATCTTCTCTATGCTTTTTATCATATCGCTTTATCCTTTCACGCCGCCCAGGGTAATGCCCTTGACGAAATTCTTCTGAATAAACGGGTAGACGATCACAATAGGCAAAATACCCAGGGTGGCCATGGCCATGCGAACGGTAGCCTGGGGAATTTGCGCCAAGCCTTCCCCTGTGTTGGAAAGCTGTTGGGCGTTGGTGGAAAGCATCTGGATGTTCTGCATCAGGCGGTTTAGCAGGTTTTGAATGCTGAACAAATCCGTTCTTTTAACCAGGTATATAAAGCCGTTGTTCCAGTCGTTCCAGTAAGCGATGCCCACAAACATGCCAATGGTGGCGATCATAGGCTTTGCCATGGGAATGGCCACGGAAACCATGGTCCGCATTTCCGATGCCCCGTCGATATAGGCCGCCTCCAGAATTTCGTTAGGCACACCGGTGGTAAAGTAGCTTTTCATCAGCAGCACATTAAAGGCGTTCATCAAAAGCCCCGGCACCAGTAAGCCATAGAAGGTATCCTTCACGTGGAAAACAGTGGTGTAATTAATGTAAGTAGGCACCAAGCCGCCGTTAAACAGCATAGTAAAGAACACATAAAAGGTGATCAGCCCGCGCAGGGGCAGCTTGGGCCTGGCAAGGCCATAGGCCAGGGGCAGGGTGATCAGCAGGCTTGCCGTAACGCCAATAGCCGTCAGTAAAAAGGACATACCGTAAGCCCGCATTACCACGCTGGAGTTGGTTAAAAACACCCATTCATAGGCGTAGAGGCTCCACTTTTCAGGGAAGAAGGAATAACCGTTTCGAAGCAGGGCCGCGTTATCCGTTAAGGAGGAGATGACCATCAGCAAAATGGGAATGATGGCAATCAAGGATAGCAGCGTCATCAGCAAATGGCCGAAAAATTGGTAAATCTTATCTTCACGGGTTTTCATGCTGCCGCCTCCTTTCTAAATTAAAGCGCTTTCACTGTCGATCTTGCGCACCAGCATATTAGCGCCCAGCACCAGAATAAACCCAACCACCGATTGGTAAACGCCTGCCGCCGCCGACATGGAGATATTCCCCAATTGTAAAAGCCCGCGGTACACATAGGTATCGATGGTATTGGTGGTGGAATAGAGCACCCCCTGATTCATGGGCACCTGGTAGAACAGGCCGAAATCGGAATAGAAGATGCGGCCTACTGCCATCAGAGTAAGCATCACGATGGTAGGCTTTAAAAGCGGCAACGTAATATATAGGAACTGCTTAAGCCGGCCCGCGCCGTCGATCAGGGCAGATTCATAATAAGCCCGGTCGAAGCTCATCAGCGTTGCCAGATAGATAATGCAGTTGTAGCCAACGCTTTTCCAAGCGCTGACGAACACCAGAATAAAGGGCCAATGCTGGGCCTCGCTGTACCAGGAGATGGGGCCCATTCCAAACAGCGGCAAAATGCTATTGTTGACAAAGCCGTTTGCGACGCTGAAAAACGCAAACACAAGATAGCTGATAATGACAGAAGAAATCAGGTTCGGAAGCAGAATCACGCTTTGGTAGATTTTTTTCCGCTTCCCGTTTAATTCACTTAACACCACCGCCACCAAAATGGCCAGCACGGTGTTCACCACAATGAAGGTGATGTTATATAAAATGGTGTTCCTTGTAATAACCCAAGCATCGCTTGTCTTAAAAAGGTATTCGAAGTTTTTAAAGCCGATCCATTTACTGCCGTAAATGCCCAGCTTAGCGTTATACTGTTTAAACGCCAGCACGATCCCCGGCAAAGGCATATAGTTATTAATGAACAAATACGCCAGCCCCGGCAGCATCATTAAATAAATGGGCCAGAAGCGTTTTACTTCCCGCCACCGGTTTTTTTCTTGCAGCGGTTTATGATTGATCGTCAATCCAATCCCCCACTTTCTAAAAAGGGGGCCGGAGGCTTCGCCTCGTTTTATGAAGTGAAGCCCCCGCCCCTAAGGTTGTATCTCGTTCTTACTTAGCCGTCTTGGCCCATGCATCCAACTGAGCCTGTTTTTCATCGATAATCACCTGCAAGCCGGCAGACATGAGCTTGTTGTTCATTTCCGCAATGCCGGTGGCAGGATCTACGTAGCCGTATTCAAGGGCCTTTTGGTATTCCTCGTAGGCATTTTGTACAGCAGTCAGTTCCGTAGCGCAGGCGGTAGAATCGAAGGCGAAGCCGCAGGCAGCGGATTTTTTCGCTTCGTTGTTAAAGGTGCGGATGTTGTCCCACAGCTTAGGATCGTTGCCGTTCCAAACATGGGTTAGGAACTGGTTAGGCAGCAGCCAACCCATGGAATGGTTCCAACCGGAGCTGGAAGCGTTCACGCCTTCGGGGAAATCTGCCAGGCCATTTTCCAGAATCTGGTAATGCTTGCCTTCAATGCCCCAGGCCAGGATATTGGCCAGATCAGCGTTGGTGAAGAAAGCATTCATCAGGGTCATGGTCTTTTCGGCATCGATGGTGTTCAAGGAGATGGCCCAGGGGAAAGACGCAATAGCGCTGGAAGCAATGTAGTCGTCCATGGTTTGGAAAATGGTCATGGGACGGCCGCAAAGGCTGGTTTCCTGCATTTTAATGCCGGGTTTGCCGCCGGTGGTGTAGGACATCAAGGTGCCGGCTTTCACCAATTCGGTTACAGCGGTGGTATCGGTGGCGGCATCGGGGCTGATGTAGCCCTTTTGGTTGTAATCGTACATTCTTTCGCAATAAGTGCGATAGTAATCGGATTCAAAAAGGTTTTCAACGGTGAGGCCCGCACCGTAGTTGGTCAGCACGCCAAACACGGAACCGCCAAGGGAATCCACGTTGGAGAACTGGCTCATGGAAAGGGCCACAGGACGGTATACTTCCAATTCGGGGTATTGTTCGTGCAATTTACCATATATCTCGTTCAGTTCATCCAGGGTAATCTTCACGATTTCGTTATTGGCCTGATCGGCAGGAATTTCATAGCCGATGCCTTCCAGGTATTCGGTGCCGATGGCTGCACAGCCGCGGCCCTGAGCCATGTCACGGTTGTTAGGCAGGCCGTAAAGCACGCCGCCCACACGGCAGGCATCGATAAATTCCATACCAACGGCCTCAATGATGCCCGCGCCGAAGTTTTGAAGCAGATCATTTTCTTCCAAGTCGATCAAGTAGCCCTGGGCCGACAAGGTGGGATAGCCCGCCATAATGGTGGTGAAAATGTCGATCTGTTCGCCGCCGGAAAGGGCCAGACGGATGTTCTGGCTATAGGTGGCCGCGTCGGAAATTTGCAGCTCCACTTCGATGCCTAATTCCGGCACCGTAATGGCGTTAATGGCATCCTGGATGGCCTGGGTATCAGCAGGAGCGCCGGTCCATGTCATCATGGATACCACCAGCTTGGTTACGCCGTCGGCCGCCAGGGCCGAGGTCATTCCCACAAGGGAGGTCAGCAGCATCGCGATGGTCAGTAAGAGCGCCAAACCTTTTTTAGTCATTATGGTTCCCTCCATATCCTTTTTTCGCCTTTCACAAAGGCGTTTGATGGTTCTATTATACAAGGCCGTTGCAAAAGACAAAATAACAATTCCGCTCTAAATTATCACAATTCGGTTTTTGCACACCAAAGCTGTTTACTTCAAAACCGATTCGTGCTAAATTAAGCTTAACTAAAAGGGAGGTGTGCTTATGCGCAAAAGAAAGCCCTTCCATTCTTTGCGTTTTCGCATGTATATGATCGTAGCCATCTTGTTTATCTGCGTGGCTGTTTTGCTGATCTTAAATAGTCTCTTTGCGGTGAACACCCTTCGGGAACAAATCTGCTCCGCTTCCGAAGATACCCTTGCCATATCCCAAAAAAGGCTTGACGATACCTTTCAAAGAGCCTTCACCTATCTGCTCACCTTCACCACCCAGCCAACCGATGTGCAGCAATTAGAACAGGCTTCACAAGCCACCACCGATTACTATACCGCCATCGCAAGGCTTATTCGCCAGTACAATAATTCCGCTGCCACCTATGGTGTGGAAAGCTTCTTCTACTGCGACGCAGACCGCAATTTGTATTTCGCCAATTTAAACGATATCTTTATCCCCATTCGTCCCAAGGTGATTGAGCTGGCCAAATCCCCAACCACCGCTAAATGGGTTTCTTTTGAAGTGGAAAATGTATATTACCTTTTGCGCATGGTAAAGATTGGCAGCGGCTTTGTAGGTGCCTGGAGCCGGGTAGATTACGCCTTGAACCAGATTCACGACGACCACTACCAGGGCAACGAAGTCTATTTATTGGATCAATCAGGTCAAGTCATGGCACCCAATGCCCCCATTGATACCCTGCCCATTACGAAAGGTGAGGCACCCTACACCTTTGTGACCATAGGCCACCAGCAATTTCTGGTAGTGACCCAAAAGGCCGCCTTTGGGGATTTTTACCTGGCCATGCTCCTGCCGGATACGGCCATTTTTTCAAACTTGAACCGTTACATGGTTACCGCCTTTACCCTGGCGGCCATTTTATTCATTATCTTCGTCTTTGGCATTACGCTGGTTCATAGGCTGATCATGAAACCCATCTCCAACCTGACAAACGCCATCCGTGCCCTGCAGGAGGGGGATTTTCAAGCCACCTTGCCCCAAAGCACTTACGAAGAATTTATTGAGGTGAACAGCGCCTTTAACACTGCCACCCAAAAGATCAAGACCCTTAAAATCGATATGTACGAAGAGCAGCTTAAAAAGCAGGAAATACAAATGCAATACCTGCAATTGCAGATCGCACCCCATTTTTTAATCAATTGTCTGAACACCGTTTACCAATTGGCCGATACCGATCAGCACGAATTAACCCGCTCCATGCTGTTAACCTTAAGCCGTCATCTGCGCTATACCCTCAGCGCCGATAAAATTGTCTCCCTGGGCGAAGAATTACAGCATGTGGAAAACTACATCGCCCTTTCCGCTATCCGTTACCCTAACAGCGTTTTTCTGATTACCGATTACGACAGCGCCGTTTTAAACGCCAACGCCATTCCCCTGTTGGTTCTAAACTTTGTTGAAAACACCATTAAGTATGAAGCAATCCTGGGCAAGCGCCTTGAAATCCACATCAGCGCCCAGCTTTATTCCATCGGCACAAAGCCCTATGTGCACCTTTGCATTTGGGATACAGGCGGCGGCTTCAGTCCGGATATTTTGGCAGATCTTCAGGATATCCCTTCCTTCATTCAAAAGTACAAAGGCACCCACATCGGCATCAGCAATGTATTCCAGCGAGCCATGATTCTCTTTGAGGATTGCGATTGCACCTTTTGCAACCGCCCAGATGCTGGCGCGCAAATCGATATTATCTTGCCTTATATTCCCTTCGGGCAAAAGGAGGCAGAAAAGTGAACCTCTTAATTGTGGACGATGAATACTACTCCGCCGATGGCATACACCAAAAAATCAAAGCCGCCATGCCGGATTTGACGGAAATCACCTGCTGTTATTCCATGGAGGAGGCCTGCGTGACTTTGAGCAAACGGCCCTACGATATCGTGATCACCGATATTGAAATGCCCAAGGGCTCGGGGCTTGATCTGGTGGCCTGGATTCGAGATCAGCAATTGCCCATTGTGTGCATTTTCCTGACTTCCTTTGCCACCTTCGATTACGCCTCCAAGGCAGTCAAGCTCCAGGGCTTCGATTACCTTTTAAAGCCCGTAGAAAGCACCCAGCTTATGGCCTGCCTCCAAAAAGCCATTGCCCGTTCAAGGGAAATTCAAATGGAGACCCAGCACCAGCTTCACGCCAACTATTGGCGCTCCGCTCGGGTTCAGATTGCCGAGCAATTTTGGAAGAACCTTTCAACAGGCGCCATCGCGCCTCAGCAAAGCGTTATCAAGGAAGAAATGCGGCGGCTGGGGCTTGCGCCTACGCTTACAGATCAGTCCTATATTCCCATTTTGTTAAAATGCTCCCTTAAAGAAAGCGAAGTCCCCTGGGATCCGGGCCTATACGCCTTTGCGGTGAAGAACATTCTTTCCGAGGTGTTTTTCGGCGAGCATATCGCCCCAGCCATCATTGCGCAAGGCGAAACTGCCTGCGCCATTCTTCTTCCTGCCGCCGGTTCCAGGGAAGATTCCCTTTCCTTGTGCCGCCGGGCTTTGGATGCCTGTGAAAAAAGCATTCCCGGCTCTTTTGTCTTTTTCGTTGGCCCAATATGCGCTATTGCCGAAATCAGCCGGACCTTGGAAGAGGTTAAAGCCTTCTCAAGGGATCACCTTCAATCCCAGAATGCTGTTTTAGATACGCTTTTACCCCGGAAAACCCGCCAGGAGGCCCCTCCTATCCCGGCAGATCAATGGTTGGAGTTGTTATTGGCCCTGAAAACAGAAATAGTAGAAAAAGAAGCCAGGGATTATCTTTCATCCCTGGCCCTGTCCCCCCAAGCCGGCCGGGGCGACCTGATTCACTTTTACCACGATTTTCTTCAAATTCTGTATACTGCCATGGATAAAAACGGCGCTGCCGCCCACGAACTGCTTTTAGACAGCACCCTTTCCGAAGAAAGCGCCTGCGAAAGCCTGGATACCATCCTCCTTTGGCTTACAAAGCTTCTTAAAAGCTTCAACAGCGCCATTTCCGCCGCTAACCGCTCTTCGGATATCGTCAATGAAGTATGCCGCTACATTAAAGATCACCTGTCCGACGATCTGACAAGGGAAAAGCTGGCCTCCAACGTGTTCATCAGCCCCGATTATTTAACCCATATTTTCCGGGAAAAGAAGAGCACCTCCTTAACCAACTACATCACCGAAAAGCGCATACGCTACGCCAAAGAGCTTTTACTGACCAACAATCATTCCATTCGGGATATCGCCTTAATGAGCGGTTTTCCTAACATTTCCTACTTTTCCAAGCTATTCAAGCGCGCTACAGGCAAAACCCCTCAGCAATACCGCAAATCACCCTAACACCTTTTATCGATGGCAAGGCACTGTATTACTATAAGTCTTTCACATGTCGCAAACGCAAAAAAATCGCCCTTTGAAGAACGAGATGCTACTCCTTAAGCCCTCGCTCCATGCCCCAAAAATCATGCTT
This sequence comes from Eubacteriales bacterium, assembly GCA_031556065.1. Classification (GTDB taxonomy): domain Bacteria; phylum Bacillota; class Clostridia; order Christensenellales; family Aristaeellaceae; genus JAVBTR01. The sequence goes on from JAVBTR010000066.1 coordinate 38,405, forward strand.
AACAGGAGGTTCTACGTCGATGGTGCAATATTTAAAGTAGCGGCAGATAGGATAATCAAGAAAAGGTGTCCGTACACCGCCTATGGTGTTGCCGAAGGCGTCAGTCAAGTTTTTGGATTTTCTGCACCTACTATCTGTGCATTTTATAGGGTATATTTTATATGCAGTTGACACATTTCCCTGCACACCCCCCTAGTCGCTGTAATTGCCAAAATGCACACTTGGACCCACAAATCCAGCCTTTATTCAAAGCCGAGTCAGTCAAGCCGTTAAATTATTGCACCCCTTTGTATGGACCCGAACCTACCCCAAAACGCAAAAAAGAGCGACCCCACGCCGCCCATATCATCACCCAAAAGTCCGCAAAGCCTTATATATCAACGAAAAAAGGGCTATCAAAACGTTTTATCATTTTGATAGTCCTAACATGCCTCCCCAGGTAGGGCGCAAACCTACAAAAAAGAATGAAACCAATAGCACCTTATAGATCATCCAGATAACATTCAAAAAGGGCACTCCCTATATCGCATCGTTTCATCATAATCATCTAGGTACGTGAAAAAGGAACTTTATTTGAACGTAGTTCTTCGCTTTTGAGAACATAACTATCATTAATGATTTTTTCAATATCTTCTACGTGATATTTTTTCAGCATTTGAAAAAACTCACGTAAGAAAGCCGTACCAAATCCAGAAACTTTTCCATCTTTCATTCTTACAGCAAATTTTCAGTGTTACGAAAAATAACGCAAGGCAAATATGGAACGGTTAATAGCAGGAATACGTCATCTCGAAGATCCACGGTGAGCATGCCGGGCGCACTATAAAAATGCCGCTTCAGCAAATACGCATTTCATGCTGAAGCGGCATTTTTTGTCACCGAGCAACGTTGTTCTTTAATTCATACGCAACATCGATGATCATGTCTTCCTGACCACCTACCATTTTGCGTTTGCCTAGCTCCGCCAATATGGTTCTGGGTTCAAGACCAAACTTTTCTGCTGCCCGGTAAGTATGCAGTAAGAAGCTGGAATAAACCCCCGCATAGCCTAGCATCAAGGAAGCAGTACGGATGGTTTGGGGCCTTTGCATAAGGGGCTCCACCAAATCCTCGGCCACGTCCATGGTAAGGTTTATATCCATGCCCGTGTTATATCCCAGCCGATCCAGCACCGCAGCTATCACTTCCAATTGACAATTTCCTGCGCCTGCGCCTAGCCCGCGGCAGGTGGCATCTAGATAGGTAGCGCCCGATTCAATAGCCGTAAGGGAATTGGCCACCCCGAGGCTTAAATTGTTATGGGCATGAAACCCCACCGGAATGGAAAGCTTTTCAGTCAGCAATTCCACCCGCGCCTTCACACCTTCCGGGGTTAGATAACCGGCGGAATCCGCCAGGTTAATGTAATGAGCCCCCGCATCCTGCATGATCTTAGCTTGCTCTAGCAAGGTTTCTGGCTTTGCCATATGGACCATCATCAAAAAGCCCACAGGCATCATCCCGGTTTTAGCAGCATAGCCAATATGCTGGATCGCCACATCCGCTTCTGTACAATGGGTAGCTACCCGAACGGCAGAAACGCCACGGGCTTGTGCTTCCTTTAAATCGGCAATAGTGCCGATACCCGGCAAAAGGAGCACCGTCAGTTTAGCCTGTTTTAAAACATCGGCTGCCCCACTGATCAGTTCCAGCTCACTGGTTTTTGAAAACCCGTAATTAATGGAAGAGCCCGCAATGCCATCTCCATGGCTTATTTCTACCAGAGCTACGCCAGTTTTATCTAGACCTTCCGCTATCCTCCGCACTTGCTCCTCGGAAAACGAGTGGCTTACGGCATGACTGCCATCCCGCAAGGTGGTATCCACAATATAAATGCGTTTTTGTTTCACTGTTGTTTCATCCTTTCCTAATCAGGCAAGCAGCCGTGCGGCGATGCGCTGGGCCACTTCAATGGCAGCAGCGTTAATAATATCCAAATTGCCGGAATACACAGGCAGGAAATCGCCTGCGCCCTCCACTTGCAGGATCACCGTTACCTTGCTGCCATCGATCTGAGGGGGGACGCGCAAGCGGTATTCAGGTACATAGCGCTGTACATTTGCCACCATCTCGTTGACAGAAGAGATAATCTGCACTTCATCGGGATTTTTAACAAGGGCGTAAACCGTATTGGACATCATCACCGGCGGTTCGGCGGGGTTTAACACAATAATGGCCTTGCCTTTATTAGCGCCGCCTAGAATTTCCAGTGCTTTGGCCGTGGTTTCGGTAAACTCATCGATATTGGCACGGGTACCAGGGCCTGCGCTTTTGGAAGAAATACAGGATACAATCTCCGCATATTCGCAATCCGCCACACGATTGATGGCATATACGATGGGAACTGTGGCTTGCCCGCCGCAGGTGACCATGTTGATGTTTTGCTGTTCTTCAATGGCCTCGGCATTAACGCAAGGCACCACATAACCCCCAATGGCAGCTGGAGTCATATCGATTACCCGCTTGCCAGCGGCCTGCAAAAGCGGAGCATGAATTTTGTGGGCTGCGGCGCTGGTAGCATCGAAGACGATCTGGATATCTTCGTGCTTTAAGAGGCCATAAATCCCTTCGGTGGTGGTATTGACCCCCAGCCCCTTCGCCCGCAGAATTCCTTCGGATTCTACGATCCCTGCCATGCACGCCATTTCCAACTGCTCGCTGCGCATTACCTTTAGCATTAGATCTGTACCAATATTTCCTGGGCCGATGATCCCAACCTTAATCTTTTTCACTCTTCTTCACCTTCCTGAAAAACAACTGCTCCCCGGTCTGCCGAGGAAACCATTTTACTGTAAGTAGCTAAATAACCCCGTGCAAATTTAGGCGACTTGGGTTGCCATTCCCTTAGTCTACCATCGATCTCATCCTTTGAAAGAGCCAATTGCAGCAGGCCCTTATCCACATCGATCTCGATAGAATCTCCATTGCGGACAATGGCGATAGGGCCGCCGCTGGCAGCCTCCGGAGAAATATGCCCTACAAAACAGCCGTTATTAGTACCCGAAAAGCGCCCGTCCGTAATCAAGGCAGTGGATGTTCCAAGGCCAAGGCCGTTTAAGTACTTCATGGCCTTGTACATTTCACGCATACCGGGGCCGCCCTTGGGGCCTTCGTAGCGGATCACCACCACCGTACCCGGCGTAATCTCTTTGTTTAAAATGGCCTTTTCCGCATCCTCCTCACAATCGTAAACCTTTGCTGTGCCAATAAAATGCCGTACAGAAGGATGAATAGCCCCTGGTTTTGAAATAGCGGTATGAGGAGCTAGGTTGCCGGATAGTACCGCCAAACCACCCCTGTTGCTAAAGGCATCACCCAGTTCTCTAATTACTTCATGGTTTTCCGGGAACTTAAAACGATAAACTTCCAAATTCTGTTCAAGGGTTTCCCCACTGGCCGTCAGCACATCCATTGCAATCAGAGACGATAGGTTCTTCATTACCCGCGGGATCCCACCTGCCATAAAGAAATCATTCATATCATAAGGCCCTGCGGGGTTCACCTTGGCCAAAATCGGAATTTTTTCGTTCATGAGCCGGAAAGTTTCCACCACATTCATTTTAATCTCCGCTTCATAAGCAATAGCAGCTAAATGGAGCACCGCATTGGTGGAACCGGAGGTGGAAAGGCATACGGCAATAGCGTTTTCAATAGCTTGGCGTGTGATAATCGATCTTGCGGAAATGCCCTTTTCCACGAGATTGCAAATGGCAATGCCTGTTTGTTGAGCCATGCGCAGGCGATCGGGATGAGGCGCAGGGATCAGCGCACTGCCTGGCAGGGACATACCCAATGCTTCAGCAAGGCAGCACATGGTGTTGGCGGTTCCATAAAAGGAACAAGAGCCGCAGGATGAGGTGCAGGTCTCCTCCAGATCGTTTAAGGTTTCCATGGTAATATCGCCGTTTTTCAGCATACCCACAGCCTCGGAGGAGGACGTGAGATCCGCTTTCCTGCCCCCAAACACCACCCCGCCCAGCATGGGGCCGCCAGGGAGAAAAATGCAGGGGATATCAAGCCTTGCGGCAGCCATCAATAGACCTGGTACCGTCTTATCGCAGGAACCCAATAGAACCAGGCCGGACAACCCATGGGCCCTGGCCATGGTTTCCACATCGTTGGCGATCAACTCCCTGGAGGGAAGGGCAAAGTGCATCCCCTCGTGGCCTTGGGCCGTGCCATCGCAAACGCCTATGACACCAAATTCCACTGCCGTACCACCGGCCCTATAGATTCCTTGCTTCACATGGTCGGCTAAAACCCGAAGGTTAAAGTGCCCCGGAACTAGCGTGCTCCACGCATTTGCAATACCGATCACAGGCCGTTTCAAGTCGTCGTCTCCATAACCCATGGATTTGAACACGCACCGATTAATTGAAAAAGTCTCCGGATCCCCTAAAATGGGCGATACGCCGTTTTGCATACTTATCAATTTTCCTTTCCCATCATTTGAATGATAGCACTATGATCAAGATCACCTAAGCCGCTCTCAAAAGCTCTCTGGTAAAACGAAGCCGCTTTTTGCGTAAGGGGCAGCTCTTTGCCAGCAGAATCCCCCATCTGCAAAACCAGATTCAAATCTTTAAGCATCAGGGAAATGCAGGCGGCAGATTCATACGCTTCTGGGATAATATAGCTTGGGACAGACCGTTCCAACATTTTGCTGTTACCCCAGGAATGAACCAGTACCTCGTACAGCGTAGACAGATCCAGCTTATATTTTTTTGCCAATGCCATCGCCTCGCACACCACCGCCTGGTTCACGCCCGTAAGCAGCTGATTCACAAGCTTAACCGCTTCTCCGCTGCCGGAAGGGCCCATATAGCGCACAACCGTTGCGAACATTTCAATAAGCGGCAACACTTTTTCATAAGCCCCTTGATCGCCGCCTACCATGACTGTCAACGTGCCGTTTTGCGCACCTTCCATGCCACCGCTTACAGGAGCATCTAAAAAGGAAACATCTTTTTTTGCGAACCATTCCGCCATCTCCTTGGAAGCCTCCGGAGAAACGGTACTAAAATCCATGATCACTGCGCCGGCCTTAACATGAGCATACATATTGGCACAAACGGCCCGCAAAACCTGATCGTTGGTTACTGAAATGCCGATCACATCCGCATCCGCCGCAGCCTCTTCCAAAAGCTCATGGGTACGAATGCCCTTTGCTTTTAGGGCCAGTAAATTATCATAGCTTCTGTCCTTCAGGTTCCATACCCCTACATCGGCTCCCGATTTCCACAAGTTGAGGGCAATACCGCTTCCCATGGCGCCAGTGCCCAACATATTGATACGCATTAGTAATTCCTTCCCTTCGACTTTATCTGTTAGTAAAAACGAAGCATATTCTGTGCCAACTTCACGTCTGCAAGCAAAATTTGCTTTGAAAACGTGAAATGTGGCAAAATGAAACAAAAACGCTTCACCATGTTGCATCATCCACATTAACGTGTTAAGATGAAAAAAAGGGGAGATGGCCAATGGCATCTATTTATATTAACGTGCCCGAAAATGAATTGCGCAAGGATTTCGAGGAAGTCATTAAGCGGCTGAATTACCAAAACATCCAGTTGGAAATGGGCAATTACCTGGGTCGCTCTCAGGAAATGATCCGAAAAATTCATTCAGATGTGGTGATTGCCCGAGGCATGGGTGCCATGGACATCCGAGAAAAGCTCCCCCACGTTCACGTGATCGAGCTTGAAATGACTGTCTACGATGTGTATCTGGCGATCATGGCCTGTAAGGAGAAATTCGGAGCGCAAAAGATCGGCGTTCTCTACACGGATACCGCTGCCTATAATATCGACATGCTCTGTAAGATGACAGACATCACCGTGGTTTCCTATCCCATACAGCAAGAAAGCGATATTTTAGAAGCTCTTGAAGTGGGCCTGTTTTCCGGCATAGATGCTTTCGTTGGCGGAAAAACTGCTTTTATGATCTGCCGGGAGCGAAACATTCCCTTTGCAGGAATCCGGGTAGGCAAAGAAGGGGTAGAACGGGCCCTTCGCGAAGCCTATCATGCCATTTGCATCTTAGAGCAGGAGCGGGCCAAAACCACCCTAATGGAAAAGCTGCTGGACTGCACCCACGACATCGTCGTAGCGGTAGACCAGGAAGGCCATATTACCCAGATGAACAAAAAGGCCCGGGCCTTGTTTCACCTTCATGGGGATTTTGGAAGAGTATCTATCGATTCTTACTTCCCAGAATCCAACTGGAAAGAGCGGCGAAAAGACACTCAACCTTTTGAATGGGTCACCAAAATGGATGGACGGCTTTGCATGGTACACAGTACCCCCATACTGGTAAACAAAGAATGCATGGGTGTGCTCTTTGAAATACAAAATTCCGAACAGATCCGAAAAGCAGAAAGCAAGATCCGCAGCGAGCTTAGCAAAAAGGGCCTGGTGGCCAAATATCAATTCGATGATATTCTAGGCGACAGCGAGCAAATTCGCCAGAATATACACGATGCCCGCAAATACAGCCACGTTCCGTCCAATGTGCTGATCATCGGCGAAACCGGCACCGGCAAGGAGCTTTTTGCTCACAGCATCCACCAAGAAAGCGATCGGGCCAACGAACCTTTTGTAGCGGTAAACTGTGCTGCCCTACCGGAAAATTTACTGGACAGCGAGCTTTTCGGCTACGTGGAAGGTTCCTTTTCAGGAGCCAACAAAGGCGGCAAGCTGGGATTATTCGAGCAAGCCCATAAGGGCACCATTTTCCTGGACGAGATCGGCGAAATCCCCATCGCACTGCAAGCTAAGCTGTTACGGGTATTGCAGGAAAAAGAAATCCGCCGTATCGGCGATGATAAGATCATTTCGGTGGACGTACGCGTCATCTCCGCCACAAACATCAACATTGAAGAGCAGGTGAAAAGCGGCGGGTTCCGCGCCGATCTCTATTACCGCCTGAATCTGCTGGACATTCGGCTTTACCCTCTTCGCCAGCGCCGTCAGGATGTATCTATCCTGGCAAAGCACTTTATCAGCCGCTGCATTCAAAAAATGAAATCCGGCATCCAAGCCGTGGACCCAGAAGCCTTGGTCTTACTGGAAGCCTATAATTGGCCCGGAAACGCTCGGGAGTTGCGCAACATTTGCGAAAAGCTGGTAGCTTTATGCGAAGGTGACACCTTAGGAGTAGCAGATGTGAAGCATCTTCGCCTGAGCAACGACCCATGCGAAGCCCCTGAGCCTTCAGAATCCAGCATTACAGATGCGCAACTTCTTCAGCTTATCGATGAAATGGGCATTAAAAAAGGCGAGTTGGCAAAGCAGCTTGGAATCAGCCGTTCCACCCTTTGGCGCAGATTAAACAAGGCATCGGAAGATTCTTAAAGGCTCTTTCGCTCCTTTGGCACGGTTTATGCATTTCATTATTGTATTGACAAAATACCAGTGCAAACTGCTGTCAAAAGGAGAGATGTGGATATGGAAAGAAAACCGATCATTGGCATTTTACAAGGGGATGCGACCGGTGTAGGCCCCGAGATCGTTGCCCGGCTGGCTGCGGACAGCTTTTTTATCAACCATTGCCGTCCGGTGCTGATCGGCGATTCCCGGGTTTTTGAGATGGGCCTTCGCATCATTGGACGTTCCGCCCCTTATCAGATCATTACAAGTGTTTCACAGGCCGACTGGAGCAAAGGATTGCCCATTTTGGACCAAAAGGACATGGACCCAGAAACCTTGACCATCGGCCAGGTGAATCTGGCCTGCGGTGCCGCTTGCGTAAGGATGATCAAGCTGAGCATCGCTTTGGCCGCCGCCGGGGAACTGGATGGTATCTGTTTTGCTCCTTTTAACAAAAGTGCCATGAAGCTGGCGGGGAATCCCGTTGCCAGCGAGCTGGAACTCATGGCGGAACTGTTGGATATTAAGAACGGTTTTGGCGAAGTAAATATGGTAGATGATGTATGGACCACCAGAGTCACCAGCCATATTCCGCTTAAGCAGGTATCCGCTGCACTTTCCGTTTCCGGCATTTTAAACTCCATCCGTTTGGCAAATAACACATTAAAAGACGCAGGTATCCCCGCTCCCCGCATTGGTGTATCCGCCCTAAACCCCCACGGCGGGGAAAACGGCCTTTGCGGCACCGAGGAGATCGATTTGATTGCCCCGGCTGTAATCCTGGCACAAAAGGAAAACATAGATGCCCACGGGTCTTATTCCGCAGATGTGCTATTTGTAAAGGCCTTCCGAAAAGAATTCGATGCAGTTGTGACCATGTACCACGACCAAGGTCAAATCGCCCTAAAATTATGGGGCTTTGACAAAGGTATTACCATTGGCGGCGGGTTCCCTTTCCCTGTGACCACCTGCGCCCACGGCACGGCTCACGATATCGCCGGGAAGGGCTTGGCAAAAACCACTTCCTTCGAAAACGCTGTGGCAATGGCGGGACAAATGGTAATGCATGCTGCCCCCGAATACACCGTCGCTTTGGTTTAACATATTTTCCTTTTGGCGAGGGCTTTTTAAGGAGTGAGTGGGATGGATGCGATCCACGCCATGGCATTAAGGCAATCGCAAAAACAAAAGATGATCTTAACCGCCGATCTGAAAGAGTCCCTCGGCGTACTTCAAATGTCCATTCCAGAACTGCTGTGCAAGGCCGAGAAAGCCGCCGCAGAAAACCCGGTAATCGAGCTGACTGTAGAGGACGCCTTTTGGACTGCTTCTCTCGACAGCCGGAAGCCCATCAAAAGAAGCAATGGTGAAACATTTGATTCTTTTTTGTTTCTAAGTGAAACAAAAACGTTTGTGCAGCAGCTTCTGCAACAATTGGGCGAGATGAAGGTCCCCAAGCACCTGCGACCTATATGCCGATATCTGATCAGCAGCCTGGACGAAAGGGGCTATCTAAGCGTTGACGTCCCGGAAGTAGCACACGATCTAGGCATGAATGTACAAACAGTGGAGTGTGCGCTGCGTGTTATCCAAAGAATGGAACCAGCTGGCGTAGGGGCAAGAAACCTGTCCGAATGCCTGTCCCTGCAGCTTCACAAAACAGAAGATCATCAAAAGGCTCTTTTTGATATCGTAGCCTGTTATCTCCCCTTACTGGCGGATAATAAAATCAACGATATCGCCAAAGCCCTGCACATATCCCAAGCCGAAGCAATCCGAATGTGCCAAACAATTCGGGAACTAAACCCCATCCCTTCCAATGGCTTTTATTTGGGTCATCCCGTTGAGCCAGCTATCCCCGATGCAGTTATCTTCTGCGATGAAAACGGTCATTTGCTCATGGAGGCCACCACGTCCCGTAATCTGCACCTATCCATCAACCCCGAATATCAGCGGCTGGCCATGCAAACCGACGATCCCGAAACAGCAGCTTATTTAAAAGAAAAGATCAAACAAGCTTCCTTATTAATGCGGGAAACAGCCTACCGGCAAAAAACAATCTTCGGGGTGCTGGAAAAGATCCTGGTACTGCAAAGAGATTATTTTTTACAGGATAAGCATCTATTAAAACCCATGACTCTAACTGAGATCGCCCAGTCTCTATCCTTGCACGAATCCACCGTCAGCAGGGCCGTGCAGGGCAAATACATTCTTTGCCGGTATGGCATCGTGGCGATTCGCTCTCTATTTTCCGGCAAGATCAACCACATCAACGAGGAAGAAACCATTTCGCCTCTGGTGGTGAAGCAAACCATTTCAGCGTTGATCGCAAAAGAAGACAAGCACCGCCCTCTTTCAGATCAAGTGCTGTGCGATTACCTATGCGCCCAAGGCTTTTCCATTGCTAGAAGAACCATTGCCAAATACCGGGACGAGCTATTCATTCTTCCCGCCGCCAAAAGAAAAAGATAAGCTACTATTCAATTTTTGTACTAAGTAACAAAGTTGGCACGCAATTTGCATGTATAACAACAAAGCGATTTTCTCGGTTCTGGAGCGCATTTCTGAAGAGAAAAACCGCCCAATAAAATAACGGAGGAGAACTGCATGAAACATTTAGCCCTCAAAAAGACCCTGGCTCTGGTCCTCGTTCTCGCATCCCTGTTGACCCTTTTTAGCGTATCCGCCCTGGCACAGGAAGCAGTCGTGCTGAACTATTACACCAAGGCAGACCCCACCGGCATCGTGGCCGAGATTTGCAGCCGCTTTGAAGCCGCACATCCGGGCGTTACCATCAACCGTATCGACCTGCCCGAAGGCTCCGACAAAACCCTGCAGGTTATCAGCACTGTTTTGCAAGCCAAGGATTCATCCATGGATCTATATGATTCAGACGTAACCTGGCCCCCCATGCTGGCAGCCGCCGGCTGGGCAGAACCCCTAGATGCTTATGTAACAGATGAAGAAAAGGCCGTTTTCTTTCAAGGCGCCCTGTCTGCCAATACCGTGAACGGCCAGCTTTACAGCCTGCCCGTCCGCATCGATACCACGGTTTTGCTCTATCGCAGCGACTTGCTGGAAAAGTACGGTTTCGCCCCTCCCACCACTTGGGATGAAGTATTTGCCATCTCTAAAGAAATTATGGCCAAAGAAGAAGGGATGATCGGCTTTGGCGCTTCATGGAACCAGAGCGAACAGCTCACCTCCAGCCTATTGGAGTTCATATGGGCGTATGGCGGACGAGTTACCGATGAAGAAGGCAACGTGGTGTTCGATTCCCCTGAAACCATCCGCGGCATTAAGGCCATGTATGACATGATCTGGACCGACAAGATCACCGCCGAAGGTATTTTGGGCTTTGCCAGCTCTGACGCCCGCGCCCCCTTCTATTCCGGCAACCAGATTTTCCTTCGCGACTGGTCTGTTGGCGTATCCTCTGCAAGAAATCCTGAAAAATCCAGCGTTCATGATAAGTTCGGCTTCAGCTCCTTGCCCCTTGGCGATCAAGAAAGAAGCTACTCATGCCTGGGCGGCTGGCAGATCGTTGTATCCGGCTATTCCAAGCATAAGGAAGAAGCTGCCGCCTTTGCGAAATTTCTCACGTCCTACGAATCTGAACGCGACAGCGCCATTGCCGCAGGCTTCCTGCCTTCCCGCATGGACGTTTATGATGATGAAAAGCTCAAGCAGGAAAACCCGGCCATCATCGAAATGCTGTCCCCCGCTATGGCTGCCAGCGCACGGCCCAAGTCCAGCTATTATGTAGAGATCTCCAGCATCCTGCAGGTTGGCGGACAGAATATGCTTACCGGCAATGTATCCATTGAAGATGGCGTTAAAGACATCCACCAGCAGATCAGCGAGGTGCTGAGCCGCTGACCGCTTCCCTCGGCGGCTATCTCTCTCCTTGGGGGGTAGCCGCCCCAGTAACGATTTGTCTGCGTTGCCTCTGATCTTTTCCACAAGTAAGGAGGACATGTTTTGAGCTTCGTCAATATACAAGAAAAGATAGGAGGGTATGCATTGCCATGAACGCTAAACCACTCAAACCCGCCAAGGCCCGCACGCTGATGCAAAAGCGTACGCTAATGGGATATATGTTTTTAACGCCCACCCTGATTATCGTTCTTTGCTTTATCGTTTACCCGGTTTTAACCACCTTGTATAACAGTTTTTTCAGCATCCATATTCAAACCATGCAAAGAGGTGCCCGTTTTATTGGACTGCAAAACTACCAGAATCTTTTAAAGGACAGATTGTTTTGGGTCACATTGCGCTTTACTGCCATCTTCGTGGTAGCAGCCGTGAGCCTTGAAACCTGCTTTGCCATGATGTGCGGCCTTATTATGAAACGGGAATTCAAAGGCCAAGGGTTTATCAGGGCCTGCATTCTCATTCCCTGGACGATACCCAACATCGTATCCGGCCTCATGTGGCGTTTTATGTATTCCGAAGGCAATGGCGTTGTGAACCTTTTGCTTAAGCAGTTGGGCATTATTTCCCAAAGTATTCCTTGGCTTACCAACACCACCTGGGCTACGGTTGCGCTGATCATCGCAGACGTGTGGAAAAACACGCCTTATATGGCCCTATTGATCCTTGCCGGGCTCCAGACCATTTCAAACGACGTTTACGAAGCTGCGGAGATTGACGGTGTCAATCCTATCCAAAGGCTATTTTATATTACCCTGCCCCTTGTAAAGCCGGTGCTTTCCGTGGCAGTGCTCTTCCGGGTAATCCAGGCGCTGCGGGTGTACGACCTGGTGCAGACCTTGACCGCCGGCGGCCCGGCCAGCACCACCCAAAGCTTGACCATGTATACCGTTCAAAAATTCTTTGGCTTTGGCAATATTGGTTATGGCTCTGCAGGGGCTATGGCAACGTTCGTTCTGGCTATGGGTGTCGCGCTTCTCTTCACAGGTGCCTTGAAAACCAAAATGGAGGGGGTCAAAAAATGAAGCAGCAGTTAAGCCGCAAGCTTTCCTCTATTGGCATCGCCCTGTTCCTCCTCGTTTTTGCCGGGGTTATTGTGTTCCCGGTTCTTTGGCTGATCTTTGGTTCCTTTAAGACCCAACTCGAGCTCTACAGTCCCACCTTGAAGATCCTGCCGAAAACCCTTAATTTCAATAATTATCAGGCTGTTTTTCAAAACCAGCCCTTTCACCTGTATATCGTCAACAGCTTTATTGTGGCCGCCATTGCCACAGCTGTGTGCCTGGTGGTGGGCAGCATGGCTGCCTACGCATTGGGGCGGATCAACATCCGTGGCAAAAACGTGGTACTGCTTTTATTGCTATCCATTACCCTTTTGCCGCCCGTTACCCTGCTTAACCCCATTTACCGCATTTTAGGGACTTTAGGCATGCTCAACACCTACAGCGGCTTAGCCATGTCCATTACCGCCATTGAATTGCCTATGGCTGTTTGGTTCCTGACAGGGTTTTTCCAAAGTCTGCCTCAGGAGATCGAAGAAAGCGCCATGATCGATGGGGCCTCTATCGGCAGAATGTTCTTAAATATTATTATTCCGTTGGTGGCACCGGGGCTTTTCACTATTTCCATTTTAGTGTTCATAAACACATGGAATAACTATTTGTTTGCCCAGGTGTTCAATCCCATGCCCGCCAAAAGGACCATTACCGTGGCCCTTACCATGTTCCAAACGGATTTGGTGGTTCCGTGGGAAATTATTTCCGCCGCAGCCATTTCTGTTACAGCACCGCTAATTTTAACCGTGCTGCTTTTGCAAAAACGGATCATTTCCGGCCTGATGGAAGGCAGCGTAAAAGGTTAGGAGTTGTTTGTTATGGGAAGATTTGATCATCCGCCGTTTGAAACATCCTGCAAGATCGTGGGCGACCGTATTGTGATCAACATCGAAGGCGAGCTGGCCTTTGTGGAGCCCTACGGCCCAGACGCTATCCGCTTTCGTTCCAGCAAGAGTCTTCGCATCGATGAGACGCTGAATTGGAACCTTCTGCCCGCAGAAAAAAGCACTGCCGTGACCATCACAATGGATGGAAACAGGGCCGTACTGCGAAACGGCAAAGCCGTTGCCGAGGTGTTTGGCGATGGTACAGTGAACTATCTTCGGGAAGATGGCCGCCATATTTTAGATGAATATTGGCTGGATAACCGTTCCAAATGGGCAAACATTCGAAAAGCTCGAGTATATAAGACCCAGAGCGGCGATATGTTCAAGCTGGATCTGTACTTTAAAGCCAACCCTAAAGAACATTTTTATGGCATGGGCCAGGAAGCTAACGATTGCTTCGATCTAAAAGGCAGCACCTCCGCCCTTGAGCACCGCAACACAAAATGCTCTATCCCCTTTTATTATTCCACCTTGGACTATGGCTTTTTATGGAATAATCCTTCCATCGGCCGTGCGGAGCTGACCCAAAACCACACCCTGTGGCACGCAGATTGCGCCCGGCAAATCGATTATGTGATCATTGCCGGGGATTCACCTGCGCAAGTAATGGAACGCTACACTGCCTTAACAGGCAGGGCGGCGGTTTTGCCTGAATGGGCCGCTGGCTTCTGGCAAAGCAAACTTCGCTATGTAAATCAAGAAGAGCTTTTAACCGTTGCCCGGGAATATCACAAACGCCAAATTCCCCTTTCGGTAATCGTTATCGACTATTTCCATTGGACCCAGCAGGGAGATTTCAAGTTCGATCCAGAATATTGGCCCGATCCCAAGGCTATGGTGGATGAGCTTGCCGCCATGGGTATTCGGGCCGTTACCTCTGTTTGGCCCACCTGCGATACCCGCAGTGAAAACTACGCTTACATGCGTTCACACAACATGCTGGTAAACCCCGAAAACGGGGTACCTGCCTTTAATCTGTTCCTGGGTGCCTTAGGGTATATCGATCCTACCAACCCCGAAACCAGATCCCATGTATGGAGCCTTATCAAGAAAAATTACTACGATAAAGGCATTCGTGCTTTCTGGCTGGATGAGGCTGAGCCGGGCATGATCCCTTACCAGCACGAAAACTTCCGCTGCCTCTTAGGCAACGGTGCGGAGGTTTCCAACCTCTACCCCTACTATTATGCAAAGCTCTTCAATGAAGGGCTGGCGGCGGAAGGCGAAAAAGAGATCGCCCAACTAGCCCGATGCGCCTGGTTTGGCTCTCAGCGGGAAAACGTCATCATGTGGTCCGGGGATATTGCTTCCACTTTTGATTCCCTTCGGCAGCAGGTAAAAGCGGGGTTGAATTTCTCCTTCTCCGGCCTTCCTTGGTGGACAACGGATATCGGCGGCTTCTTTGGCGGCCATCCCGATGATCCAGCTTACCGTGAGCTTTTGATCCGCTGGTTCCAGTTCGGCACATTCTGCCCTGTTTTCCGTTTACATGGCAACCGGCTGCCTTCCCCCGAAAAGCGCAGCCCTTTCGATCCCAACGCTTTTTGCTATTCCGGCGGAAACAACGAAATTTGGAGCTACGGCGAAGAAGCCTATGAGATTCTTCGGGATCTGATCCTCCTTCGGGAAAGAATTAAACCCTATATCATGGCCCAGTTCGCTATTGCGGCTAAAACAGGCACCCCTGTCATGCGCCCTTTGCTATTCGATTTTTTAACCGATGATAAAACCTACACCATCGGAGATGAATTCATGTTCGGGCCGGATCTGCTGGTAGCCCCCGTGATCGAAGCTAAACAGAGCAGCCGCCTGGTTTATCTGCCCTTAGGAAGCCATTGGTGGGAGGTTTCAACAGGCAAAGAATATGCTGGCGGAGTCTTCGTAGAAGCTGCGGCTGACATTCGCACCATTCCCCTGTTTTTAAAAGATGGCGCTGTCATAAGCGGTCTAAAAAAGTGATTTTGGAGGGATAAAATGGACGCAAGGTTTCAATGCGCCTACACGCCCAAAAGCGACCCTGCTGCGATGATACAAGGTGAACGCTACCGCTTCACTGTTTTGACCTCAAGGCTGATCCGGATGGAATACAGTCCGGATGGCATTTTTGAAGATCGGGCCACCCAAATGGCCATCAACCGGAATTTCCCGGCCATTCCTTTCAGGCTTGCGGAAACGGAAAACCGGCTCACATTGCAAACAGAGGATCTGCTGCTGGAATACGATAAGAAACCCTTTTCTCCCCAAGGGTTAAGCGTTTCTTTGCCCCACATGGTAACAGTAGGAAAGCAGCGGGCCCTGTGGCACTATGGCGATGCCCTTGAAACCCTTTACGGTACTGCCCGCACATTGGATGAAGTAGACGGCGCTACGGAACTGGAAGCGGGCATTCTTTCCCGCAAGGGTTTTTCCGTTGTGGACGACAGCCATTCTTTAACCTTCACGCCGGATGGCTGGGTAGAACCCCGAAGCAGCCAGGAGTCGGACCTCTATTTCTTCGGCTATGGCCATGCATACGCGGATTGCCTGCGGGATTTTTACACCTTAAGCGGAAAGGCCCCACTGATTCCCCGCTACGCTTTGGGCAATTGGTGGAGCCGCTATTATCCCTATTCCGAAGAAACCTACAAGGAGCTAATGGCACGGTTCAAAAAAGAGCAAGTCCCTCTTTCCGTTGCCGTTATGGACATGGACTGGCACTGGGTCAAGGAGGTTGATCCCAAATACGGCAGCGGGTGGACAGGTTATTCCTGGAACCGCGATCTCTTCCCGGATCCAGCTGCGTTTTTAAAATGGCTTCACGCGCAAAAGCTTAAAACAACCCTTAACCTGCACCCCGCAGAAGGGGTTCGGGCTTTTGAGGACGCGTATCTGCCCATGGCAAAGCAGTTAAATATAAATACCGAAAACGAAGATGCCATCGCCTTTGATATTACGGATCCGGCCTTTGCCAAAGCCTATTTTGAACAGCTCCACCACCCCCTGGAAGAGCAAGGCGTGGACTTCTGGTGGATCGATTGGCAGCAGGGTAGCAACTCCGGCGCTACGGGGCTAGACCCGCTGTGGCTGCTCAACCACCTGCATTATTTGGACAGTAAGCGCCGCGGATCGCGGCCCCTGACCTTTTCAAGATACGCCGGCCTCGGAAGCCACCGTTACCCCATCGGCTTTTCCGGGGATACCCACATCACATGGGAATCCCTGGCGTTCCAGCCCTATTTTACGGCCACCGCCTCTAACGTTGGCTATGGCTGGTGGAGCCACGACATCGGGGGACATAAACGAGGCCGCAGGGATGATGAACTGGCCGCCCGCTGGGTGCAGCTGGGGGTCTTCTCTCCGATTATGCGGCTTCACAGCTCCAAAGGCCTGTTCGCCTCCAAGGAGCCTTGGCTATACACGCTAACAGCCCAAAAAGCCATGATTGATTTCCTGCGCCTTCGCCACCGACTGATCCCCTATCTATACACCATGAATTACAATGCCAGCCGGAATGGAACGCCCCTGGTTCGGCCCCTCTACTACCAATATCCGGAAGCAGATGAGGCTTATCAGGCGCCTAACCAGTATCTTTTTGGCAGCGAGCTGATGGTTTGCCCCATTACGGAGCCTGCAGCCAAGGAACTAGGCATGGCCAAATGCAAAGCATGGCTGCCTAAAGGCCAATGGTTTGATTTTTTTACCGGGCATAGCTATTGGGGCGAGCAGTGGCTTTCCCTGTGGCGCACGCTGGAAACCATCCCCGTGCTTGCCAAGGCCGGAAGCATTATCCCGTTGGACGGCGCCGAAGTGCTCGAAAACGGCGTTGATCTTCCCAAAAGCATAGAGGTTCATGTGTTCCCCGGTTCGGACGGAGACTTTATCCTGCGTGAAGATGAGGGCAACACGCTTGATGATCAAGATGATCAATGGGCAAATACCCGCTTCCATTGGGTGTGGGATCAGGCTAAATTCACCATATACCCCGCTAATCAAAATCTATCCGTGTTGCCGGAAAAGCGAAATTGGCGTATTCATTTTCGCAGCATAGCCATAACAAGGGTTCACGTCACGGTACAAGGCAGCACTGCCGAAGCGGGCAGCTTTTATGATGAAACGACGCAAAGTTTATGCGTGAGTATAGCGTCTGCGGCAGCGAATGCCGAAATCCGTATCACCCTTGAAGAAGCGGATATTGCCTTAAACCCCGTGGATAAAGAAGTGTACCAGATTTTACTTCATGCGCAAATCGGAACCCTTTTGAAAGAAACCATTTACCGCATTGTAACCGCAAATAAAGATCCGGCTGCAAAGCTTGCCGCCCTACGCACCCTGGATGAAATGCCTCCCGCAATGTTCGATGCCCTTTGTGAAACGTTAATATAACATAAATACTTTGCGATATTTATAAAAAGCGTGCAAGTTTTAACGACTATGCGCGCTTTCTAATTTACAAATGCACATCGCTATACCCTTGGAATTGCGCTTCTCTTCTAAACCTGGCAGGCGACGTACCCACGACCCGCTTAAACGCCTTGCCAAAATAATTTCCGTTTAAATATCCGCATTGTATAGCAATCTCCTCAACGCTCAAGCCGCTGCCCAAAAGCAGCTGCACCCCGTGCCGTATCCGCGCACGGGTCAGCGCCTCGATAATCGTAGTACCCGTTTGCGCTTTAAAACTGCGGGAAAGATGCTCTGGCGATATTTTCAGCCTTTGGGCAATGGCTGTTGCCCCCTGAATGCTCTGAAACTCCTTCTCAATCATTTCAAGCGCCTGTTTAACCGGCGCATGGATCGCATCGACAGGCTCCTCTAACGCCATTAAAAGTCTGCACAAAAATCGAAATGTCATTTCCTGTGCATCAAGGGCGCTGCGAAGCATACCTGTGCGTGCCTTATTGTGCATTTGGCGAAGGCATTCAATGGCTGCGGAATCAGGCTGCAGCGAAAGCTTTGCGCTGTATTTCAAAAGTATTTGCGCCGCATACCGCGCTGCCACCTGGCCGCTGAACATGATCCAAATAAATCGCCAGCCCTTTTTGTTGCGCTCCTCTAGCCAATACCGCGACTCGCTTGGCAAATTCAAAAGAAAGCCGGTTCCAGGGATAAGCTCGTACTCTTTTCCATCCAAAGCAAACCATCCGCTGCCTTCAAGGGTGTATTGAAACAGCCACGTATCTCTTGCGCGTTTTTTGTTATCCCAATCGTATTCCCCATAGCGGTACTCCAATCCCAATCCATGAAGCGTCAGCAGTTCCGGCGCTACCGCATCCAAAAAACGAAATCCGTATGTATCCACGACATCTTGAATCAAAAAATCACCCTTTAATCAAACTAAAGCTCTTGAATCCTTTTCATTTGGACAGTATACTGTCATCAAGAATACACTTATATTACCACAAAGGAGGGTCAACCACAATGCCATTCAAAATTGCGTTTATCGGTGCAGGCTCCATCGGTTTTACTCGCCGCTTGCTGGCGGACATTTTAAGCGTTCCCGAGTTCCATAATATCCAGGTGGCTTTCACCGACATTAACCCCGATAACCTGCGCATGGTCACACAGCTATGCCAGCGGGATATCAACGAGAACGGCCTCTCTATAAAGATTCATGCCACGCTTGATCGCAAAGAGGCTTTTAAAGATGCCAAGTATGTGATCAACTGCGTGCGTATCGGCATGCTTGAAGCCTTTCAAACCGATATCGAAATTCCGCTCAAATATGGCGTGGATCAATGCGTAGGCGATACCCTTTGCATCGGTGGTATTATGTATGGCCAGCGTGGCATCAATGCCGTGCTGGATTTCTGCAAGGATATCAAGGATGTAGCTTTGCCCGAGTGCATGATGCTAAACTACTCAAACCCAAACGCCATGCTTACCTGGGCCTGCAATATTTACGGCGGTGTTCCCACATTGGGACTATGCCATGGAGTACAGCACGGGCATCAGCAGATTGCCGAAGCGTTTGGTAAAGATGTACAGGATGTAGACATCATCTGCGCAGGGCTTAACCATCAGACCTGGTATATCAGTGCTAAGGTCGATGGCGTAGAGCGGGTGCAAGACTTGCGCACATTGATGCCGCAAATAGAGAAAATGCAAAAAGACGAAAGCATCCGGCTGGATGTACTGAAGAACTTTGGATATTATTCCACCGAATCCAACGGCCATCTCTCCGAATACCTTTCTTGGTATCGCACCCATCCGGAAGAAATGGCGCAATGGATCAACTTGAGTATGTGGATTCAAGGCGAAACGGGAGGTTACCTACGTGTATGCAAAGAAAGCCGTAATTGGTTTGAAACGGATTTTCCCAACTGGCTTAAAGAGCCCGCTTTCAAGTTCACAAAAGAAACCCACAGCCCCGAGCATGGCGGCTATATCATCGAAGCGTTAGAAACCGGGCGCGTGTACCGCGGGCACTTCAATGTTATTAACAATGGCTGCATCTCAAATCTACCGTATGAATGCGTCGTCGAGGTGCCCTGCTATGCGGATAAAAATGGCATCTCCATCCCCCGCGTGGGTGATTTGCCGCTAGGCTGTGCCGCCATATGCTCCCAAAGCGTGTGGGTTCAAAAGCTTGCGGTTGAAGCAGCAGTACATGCCGACATAACGCTTTTATATCAAGCCGCAATGATGGATCCCCTCACCGGGGCAGCTTGCACCACCACCCAAATTCGCCAAATGGTAGATGAAATGCTTGTTGCTCAGGCCCAATGGCTACCCCAATATGCGGTCGAAATCGAAAAAGCCGCACTGCGCATGGCCGCCATCACGCCAGATTACCATCCGATAAAAGGATTCGTTCAACATGAAATGACTGTTGCAGAAATGGAGAGGCAAAGCGCCAAATTCCGTCAGCAGGCAGCCGCTGCGGCCAAAGAAAACGTTAAATAGCTAGCATATTATCTATTACAAACGACTCATGAAGCGTCTATTGAATAGGAAAACAGTTTACCCGATGCTCCAATTAATTTTAGGATATAATATTAACGAAAAGGTGTGCAGTGTTTTAACGATGACCCATCTTCTTAACAATGCCTCCTTATTAGCTTAACGATTCTAAGAAGGCTCGAATGAAACGTTAAAACAGTGATGAAAAGTCACACTACAGAACCTTTTCGTTATCCACTTACCCCTACCCCTAACCCGAACCTCCTTGAAAATCAAGGCCTCCAATATAGGGCTTTGTATCAACTTCTCTGTAGTTTTCCACGTAAGTCATCAACGATGATACAATGCACACCCCTTTAAGTTAGGGGGTGTGCATTTGTGATTTTGGGAGTTTCATTTTGGTTTGAGGGTGTTTCATTTTTAACGATAGCGCCAGAGGCTTCATTTTTGATTATGCGATTTCGGCTTTTAGGCCCAAGTTACCCACTGCGCTATATCGCGCATCCTATGCATCAGTCATCAAACCCATTTTCTGTAACATGTCAAAGTATAGCATACTACACTTGATTACTTCTTTCCTTTATATAACTCTCGATATAATTAAGCATTTCCATTTGAGAACTGCCATCATTTTTATGCCCTCTTTTGTAGCTATTCATCATCATCTCAATTAATCTTAAAATCAAAGGACTTACAGACACGAAATGTTCAAAGATGGTGTTTGAATTTACTTTGAAGTCGTATTCAAAATACTCCTTCATGTATCGTTTTACTTGTGTTTCTGTAATCCCTTGAATTTCAACAATATCGCCAACACCAAACCAATCAACTACATTTTCTCTAAAAAAATCAGTTCTTGAACAAATTATCATTTTAGATTTTGCGTACATACAAGCCATAATATCGTAATATATTTTCGAAAGGTCTGCTGGCAAATCTATTTCACTTAGATCATCGATAATGAAAACAAAAAAACCCGCTTCATTAAGATACTTAAAAGTATTCTCATTCACCTTAACATCATATATCCGGTTGAGCTGTTCAAGTATAAAATACTCAATTGATTCGTTTTTGTCCCAGCAGCTTAATTTGACATACACAGGAAACCTATCAAAGTTTCCATTGATAATTTCATCGGCAAGTTGATATTCAAACATTCTGCAAACGGTTGTTTTCCCTGCACCTCCCGCACCAAGAATCGTCATCTGCGTTCCAACGCCTTTTTTCCAGGTAGTCAAATATTTTCCAATTGGAAGCATCTTACCTTTACTGGATTCTATATTTAGAGGTAATATTTTATCAGGAAATAGATTTTCCTTAAAATGCACAAGCTCTTTGCAAGCATCTATAAAACCCAGCTTGGTAAAAATGTGTTTTTTCAAATCAACAACCTGAATTCCACTATAGCTCCATCTTTTTGAGTCGCATGGCGCGGCCCCTTTTTTGTACTTCCAGCGCATCGCTTTGTTCACGCAGACTATCATAAGTCGCCGTCTTTTCTTCAAACAGGCAAGCGAACTCAGCCTGCGGCATGGCGGTGCTGGCGTTCTTATCAATCAGCTCACGCATTTCATATGGCTTTCATATTCACTCCCTTCCTTCCTGCAATCTGCATTTGCATGTGATAAGCTGTCGCCCACATGAAGGGCAACGCTCATGGTCGCAGCCGAAATGGTGGTAGTGACCTTTAAGTGCATTGCAATCGTCACAACGATAAGCATCGTCCTCCGTTACATCGAAGTCACCTTCTTCACCGTCCTTGATTCTTGGGTAGGGCTTGCCGCTGATGATAAACACCTTCATGCTGCACCCGTCTGCTGTAAGCATTTCTTGCTTGCAAAACTCGCATACCGACATTTAAACCGCCTCCTGTCAATTTGGTATGAACATATTGGCTCTAAATCGGATAAAATGCAAAGACGTAAGATCGACTTTTGTGTTATCTAGTCTTTACGATACCAACGCACTCCATCTAAGCTTCCTGCGCTGCCATTCAGACCCCTCTTCATTTTCGATTGAAACGCAATCAAAAATACGAATAGTTTTTCATCGTCAATTGATAAAACTTTGTTTTTGTGGTAAACTACCATCATGGAGGCGATTGTATGATAGAACGTAAAGAATACCTAGCTCAACTGCGTAAATGGCGGGAACACAAGGTCATAAAAGTCATTACAGGTGTCAGGCGATGCGGAAAGTCTACATTGCTTGAACTCTATCAACAAGAATTGCAAAAAGACGGTGTTCCCAAAGAATGCTGTCTTTCGATCAACTTTGAAGACATCCGTTATGAAGGGCTAAAGGAATATCACGCATTGTATGACTATATTTCCGAGAAGCTTGTGCCCGACCAAATGAACTTTATCTTTTTAGATGAAATTCAGCAGGTACCGGAATTCCAAAAAGCTGTAGATAGCCTGTTCCTTAGAGCGAATGTGGACATTTACATAACAGGCTCAAATGCACACATGCTCTCCGGCGAGTTAGCGACCCTGCTATCCGGCAGATATGTGGAAGTGTTCATGCTGCCGCTTTCTTTTTTCGAGTACTATCAGGTCGTAGGTGGAGATAAACGAGATGCGTTTACCCGGTTTTATCGAAACGGTGGCTTCCCCTATGCCTCCACCCTTACAGATACGGCCACATGGCGCGATTACATCCAAGGCATTTATTCAACTGTCCTCCTTAAAGATATAGTAGAACGCAAGCGTGTCGCTGATGTCCCATTGCTCGAAAGCATCATCCGTTACCTAGCAGACAACATCGGCAATACTGTTTCTGTCAAGAAAATTGCAGATAGCTTGACCAGCGATGGCCGCAAAACCACCGTCAACACTGTTGATAGCTATGTTCAGGCATTAAAAGATGCTTTTATCCTTTACGAAGCCGACCGCTATGACATTAAGGGCAAACAACATTTGCGTTCCCTGGAAAAGTACTATCTGGTCGATATTGGCTTTCGCAGTCTGCTGCTAGGCGAACGAACCCGCGATATAGGCCGTGTGCTCGAAAACATCGTTTACCTTGAACTCCTTAGGCGAGGGTATAAAGTCAGCATTGGCAAAGTAGACACGCTCGAAGTAGACTTCGTAGCCGAATACGGCGACGACCGCATCTATTATCAGGTTGCCGCCAGTATTATGGACGAAAATACCTATGCCCGCGAATTTGCATCACTCAAAAAGATACCAGACCATTATCCCAAGTTCATCCTCACGATGGACGATTTGCCTATGGGCGAGGACGGTATAAAGCAAGTGAACATTATCGACTTTTTGTTGGGTGCTTAAGATGTGCAAAACCTGTCAGCACTCATCAAACCAACCCCTTTCAGAAGTCCTATTTGATAACCGCAATTGAATAGGGTATAATATGCTTAACGAAGGGAGGCGGCTAGCATGTGTTCACCATCAATGCTAAAAGAGATATTGCAACAACTCTGTGACAAACTGGGCATTTTACTTGGAGCATCCATGAAGGATATCATTCTTTTTGGTTCCTATGCTCGAAACGATGCCGATGACACCTCCGATATCGATGTCATGATACTGGCTGATATGAGTCGTGAACAAATTGCCACTTTAAGCTTCCAGCTTGGTGAAATTGCAAGCGATTTGCTGTTCGATTATGGCATCTTGGTTTCACCCATCGTTGAAAATCAAGACTACTTCCAATCAAATTTAGATGTACTCCCCTTCTTTCGTAACGTACATAACGAGGGGGTACGCATCAGTGCATGATAATCGCCTTGTCGCTTTATCACAATACCGTTTGGAACGCGCCAAGGCAATGTTTCAATCTGCTGAGCGTGATTTCATTGCAGAAGATTACGCCTCCGCAAACAACAGAGCTTACTATTGCCTGTTTCACGCAATGCGCGCTGTATTAGCCCTAGATGAAGTAGATTTCAAAAAGCACTCAGCCGTTATCGCACGCTTTGGGCAAGAATACTTAAAGACAGACCGTATACCACGTTCGTTCGGCGCGCTCATCACCACTGCTGCCCTTATTCGTAATCGAAGCGACTATGAGGATTTTTATATTTGCTCCATTGAAGAAACAAAACAGCTCATTGACGGTGCAAAAGCGTTTATCATTTCAGTGGAATCATTCTTGTGTCAATCTGAATAAGCACCCCTCCATCTCTAAGCAGCTCAAGGGCTACTTTTTTGTGTAGCTTCTGAGAATGCCTGCATTTGTTTAGTCCTTACGATAGTAGGCGCATTCGTAACCGTCCGCACGCAACGGCAAGCCCTCTGCCCAGTCGGGCACTTTTGCCATAATATCGCACACCTCCTTAAGCGATCCTTCGTGGTTCGCTTTTTCAATAACGATTTCATCATGGACATGAAACACAATGGGATAGCCTGCTGCCTCCACGTTTTGCATGGCGTAGGCAAGCAAGTCACGAGCAACCGCTTGTGCAACGTTCTTCGCAAGCTTGCCGCCGAAGGTTTCTATCTCGGCCCATTGATGATTGCCGCCGATGCCCATGTAGGCTACGCTTCTGCTACCAAAACGGTTAGTCGTGAAATGTGGGGCGATATAGCACAGGCTTCGTCCGCTCGGCAAAAGGATGAACATCTTCTGTTCTTTCATGTATAGTCTAATGCGACCTACCTTGGCACTGGTCCTGTTCTCAATGACATGAAAGGCTGCACGCTCGATGGCTTTCCATAGCTTCACGATGCGCGGATTAGCGCCCCTCCAAGCGTCCACAAGGGGCTGCATTTCGCTCTCAGGCATCTCTGCCCCATGTTCTTAAGCGCCCCGACACCGCCCCCATAACCGCACGACAAAACAGCCTGCTTACCCTTCTGGCGATACTCGTAGGCGGCCTGACCCTTGACAATGAGTTCCTTGGGCACATGAAACATACGACTGGCTGTAGCCTCGTAGATTTTTCCTTTGCCCCGGAACTCCTCCAGTACCCATTCCTCACCTGCCAACCAAGCAAGCACTCTCGCTTCAATGGCAGAGAAGTCTGCAACAAGAAACCGATGGTTTGCCTTTGGAACAAAGGCGGTACGGATCAATTCAGAGAGCGTGCTTGGGATTGCTACAGTTTAAGCCCTTGTTTTTTCGCATTTCCTGTACCAAATCAAATTCCTTTGGATCAACAATAGCAGGATGACTATGCTTAATAAAGTATAGATGAGGCCGGCGTCACCGCTTAGCCTTCCCTGGCAAATAATTCGCATAGCCCGCCGCGAAGCACCGAATCATCCTCAACAAGTAGTATCTGCATTGTTTCTCAGCTCCTTACGCCGATTATACCATTAAAAAAGTTGAACGCAAAGGGATGCTTTCTTTAATTAAACCATGTATAATGGAAATAAGATTTTGAAAGCAGGTGCAATCAATGGAATATCCACTTCACGTTCGTGATATCATCGTTAGCGATCCCTTTATTCTGGCCGATGAAAAAACACGTAAATACTATGTTTACGCCGCCTCTTTTAACCTAGACCGGTTCCCCGGTCAAAAACGGAAAGGGGTTTTTCACGCCCTGGTCAGCGAAGACCTGATCCACTGGAGCGCCCCTCAATTGGTCTTCGAACAGGGGGATTTCTGGGCCGATCTGGATTATTGGGCCCCAGAATGCCACCTGTGGCATGGAAAATATTACCTAATCTCCTCCTTTAGGGCGGAGGGTACTTACCGCCGCTGCCAGTGTCTGGTGGCAGATTCGCCTCTGGGCCCCTTTAAACCCGTGTCGCCCCACCCGGTAACCCCTCCCGGCTGGCAATGCCTGGACGGTACCCTTTATGCAGATGAAAAGGGCAGCCCCTGGATGGTCTTCTGCCATGAATGGCTGCAGGTGTTCAATGGCCAGATTGCGGCTATCCCTCTGGCAGATGATCTTGGCAGTGCTATTGGGGAACCCATTATTCTCTTCCGGGCCTCTGATGCCCCCTGGCGGGCCAGCATGGCTGGGCAAGATAAAAGCAACGGCTTCGTTACCGATGGGCCTTTCCTTCACCGAATGAAGGATGGTTCTTTAATCATGCTTTGGTCCAACTTTTGCAAGGAGGGCTATGCCACAGGCTACGCTAAATCCGCAACGGGCCGTCTTCAAGGCCCCTGGATTCAGCAACCAGAGCCCCTCTACGCCCATGACGGCGCCCACTCCATGCTGTTTACCACCTTTAAAGGTCAGCTGATGATGGCCCTTCACTCCCCCAATATCCATGAAAAAAAGCATATGCTTCTATTTGAAATGGAGGAGCAAAACGGCGAATTGTTTATCGTCAACGAAGTTACCGGCAATTGGTACAACCATATGGGCGGCTTTGGTGGCCCGTTCACCTATAAGACCCAGCTTAAGGAGGAACCCTTTATTTCCAAGGCATAACCGCCACCCACTGAACACGAAAAGGCGTTCAGTGGGTTTTTTTAAGCAAATCAAAAAACATGAAAAAAGGACTTGCATTCTACCCCATCATCGAGTATAATATCAACGTTGCCCAAATGCTGATATAGCTCAGCTGGTAGAGCGCATCCTTGGTAAGGATGTACTTCATACAGGTTCCCAGCCTAAATTCCCATCTGCTTCTATAGCTCAGTCGGTAGAGCGCATCCTTGGTAAGGATGAGGTCTCCAGTTCGAATCTGGATAGAAGCTCCAACAAAGCACCATTGTGATTACAGTCACGGTGGTGTTTTTTCGTTGTACCACCTAGCCTTGCGGGCTTTTCATCATCCGATTTACGCTCTACACTTTTCATCTTTTCTTGATATCTCTCCTTCCGAATTTCTGTTCTTCAGCTAATTTTTTGCCCCCTTCAGCTAATTTCGTTTAGCTGAGGGGATTTAGTTCCGTACTCCCACTTTTTGCAGAAACTACATTTTGCTCTCCAGCTAATTTTCCAGCTAATTTTTCAAAAAGCTGTGCGCTGAAAATGGCGTTCTGCTCATACTGCGCTTAACAGTAAGTTCTGCATTAGTTGACGTGCCAACTCCGGATCCTGCTGGATTTTCTCCAGTATTGCCGCCACATCAGCATCCGCTTCCTCATGTTCTTGTCTGGGATAAAAGCTTCCTTCAACCAGTCTTGAAAGCGCACGTTTTTCCGAATCCAGCGCCTCGTTATAGTTGCTCATCAGCACTTCTGGCGATTGACCTGCGTTTTCAGCCACAAGCTGAAAGTTGTTCTGCGACAAGCGTACCTTGTGCATCTGCCCAGATTTTCGCAATCCTTGAAAGTCGATCCGGTCGCCTTCTTCAACCTTCATGCATACTTGATGCTCTTTGAACCCCTTTTCCAGCGACTTCGGATCAAGCGGACGCCCATCGTTATGACAAAGCAATAAACCATAATCGTGATACTCATTTAGGAAAAATGATTTATGCTCCTCGATCTGCTCCAACTGCTCTTTAATTTCTCTAAGAAGCGGTTCCGTCAGATATTGCTTACGTTTGCTTCCCTCTGTCTTGGGTCCTTTAAGAATCAAGCTACTTTTAGCTGTCGTCACTTGTTTGGGAAAGATGCGAATGATCTCATTTTTCGGCAGTTCATTAAGCGCTGTGTCAGATACCCTTTGTAATTGCCTTGTAATCCACAGGCTGCCGTCCCGGAAGTCTATGGTGTTCAGATCTAACCCCGCAACTTCGCCGGCTCTGAGCGAGCAGACAAAGGCAATATGAACAGCTAGATGAAGCAACTTGTCATCTTGAATAGATTCCAGCATCTTACTGACCTTTGCTTGATCCCAAGCTCTTCGCTTTTGCGTTTTCTCCAAGGGGGCGGTCACATCAGGGATTTCAGTAATATAATTCCACTTCTTCGCTGTACGAAAGCCTGACATGAGCACAATATAGCATTTCTTAATCGTGCTGGAAGAAAGCGTTGGGATTTCACACGGAAGCTTTCCGTAGCTCTTATGCCCCTTGCAGGGTTTCTTGCTAAGATGATCCAGAAAGCTGTCAATATCCTCAGCTGTGATTTTGCTCATCACCCGATTTCCAAAGTAGGGCAAAATGTGATTGTTGAGGTTCTGCCTATAACTGTCGTATGAATTAGGTGAAAAACGATTCTTCCTTGCATGAAAGGGAAGCCACTTTTCCACAAACTCGGCATACTTCCTGCCCATGTTATCTTCAACCATACCGCTGGCTGTTACCAGCTCCGGTATACCCGGTTGAAACTGCTCGTTAATCGCTTTTTCTACGGCTTTCTTTCGGCGATACTCTAACGCTGCCTTCATAACCTCACGATCAAGATTACTCTTTTGCAAGTAATCAATATATGCTTTTCGATGCTTTGCTTCCAGCTCCGTTACATATGTTTCCCACTGTTGCTTCGTTTCACCCGCTTCCGTACGGTACGTGTAGATAATGTTGTGAGCTGTTCCTCTCACTTTATAAGTTGCCATATTAGCCCATCCTTTCCTGATTGGGGTCAGGTAAAGATTGCCTGCTTGTTCATCCGTTGTTCAACCATTGATCGAATGATTCTTTATGAATCCGCAGGCATCGTTTTCCTAACCGCATCACCTTAAAATCGGTTGTTGATTCGCACATTTCATAAGCTTTGCGAATACTAATGCCAAGGATTTGAGCTACTTGTTCAGCGGTGTAAGTACGCTGGACTGCTTCACTGCTAGGGTTGATAACACTCATAACGTTACTCCTTTTGCAGCCTGACAACTGTATGGAATGTGATGTACCTCCTTCCTCAAATTCTGATTAGCAGGTACACCCATTCTAAAACAGTCATTGTCAAGCGTCAATGATACGGCGCTTGGGTTCATTACAGGCTGCGGTCAGCTTTGCCGCACATAGTCCCAGAATGCCGCTGTCTTGCCTTCAACTGGCGAACACCCCAGGAACTCCCCCTCTAGTCTGTGGGAGGCTGTGTAGAAGTCTCATTATGCCGCACTAGATCGTCGCGCCTTACTTGCCACAGTAAGGTCAACAGGTTGCGTTGATCGCTTAGGATTGCTCCCTCATTGCGCCGCCCTGTTTGTCGCTCCCGCCATGCGGTTTACGTGCCTGTAACTGTTCATATTCACTTATCAAGTTACTATTAATCCATTTTAATTAAGAAGAAACATTATTCTCCTCACTACCCGTGACAAATTAGCTATATTATTCTAGCTACTATTAAATATTCTCCAATAATAGTTGCTCCATGTGTTTTAGTCCGCGCTGAATGCTTTGACTTACCGCATAGCATCTAACGCCTTCTGCGCAAGCTATTGCTTTCAAATTCATGCCTAGAAAATAATAGGCATATATCCGCTTGCCCTGTTTGTCAGATAGTTTTGATATAGCAGCGTGTAACTGTTCGTATGTTATCTTTTGCTCATATATTTCATGAGGCGTATGTGTAACAAACAGCATTTCATTCTCGATGCCGTCATCTCTATCTAATGAGAAATAAGCCTTATGACGATAAGTTTTACGGCGATAGGCAGCCTCCTGACGATCCATTTGCTTTATTTTCTCTGCAACTTCATCGGACACCTCAACAAAGCAATCTTCATAGTAATAAGGATATAAATCTCGCAAATTAATAGTAATCATTTACTACCTCCTGATTCATTTCATTATTGGTGTGAAACGAACGACTAAGGAGGTGGCGCACGTGGCCAACAAAACATATTAGCAATATGTACACATTGTTCTGGTTTGAAATCCGATTAGCATGACTCCAATCTGACGGTATTATTTTCTTACCAAATAGAAGAATTGCCCGTCCATAAGAAGAATCGTTGCGCAAAAAAACTACCAAGCTAAAAAGCTTGGCAATTATTTCAAGTGCGATTAAATACTGTGATGCCCGTAACGATTTTTGTAATAAAGCATTATATATGTTACTATCAAATAGCGAGCGTTTTCATCGTTTTATTTTCACGAAAGAAGTTGTTTACCACTTGCAGTCAAATAAGATGCACCCATTATGGGTTCTTATCTTGATACATCCTTATCTCTGCTTTACTCCTTCTTTTACTGCAGTCTGCATTGTTTTAAGCAATTCATGCCACTCATCCTTTGATAATTCACCAAAGGTCAAAAGCGCACCAAAAGGCAACTCCATAGCAGACTCCTTAAGTGCCTCTGCCCCTTCACCCAATTCAGAATTATCACTTTGAGAGGATGCGCCGAAATGTGTCATCACATTCTGAATAAGCTGTTCTATAAGTGGTGCAGTTGCTGGATGGCGAGCCAGTTCACTCAAACTGGTTTCACCTGTCACTACAATGGGGAGGCATTGGGATGAGTTCATTTGCACAAAAGAACACGCCCGCAGGTCACGGCTAGACGAACCTACGCTGATGGCATATTGACCGCTCGGTGCAAACCAATCATTGATAACTGTTTCATAATAGGTAAAAGCACGCTTATCCAAGGAGAAAGTCACGGTTTTGCTTTCGCCGGGTGTCAATGCCACCTTTTCAAAGGCCTTCAGTTCACGTATCGGGCGGCGTACTTCACTGTTATTTTCACCCACATAAAGTTGTACGACTTCCTTACCAAAGCAACTACCGATATTTGTTACCGTTACACTGACAGATAACAAGTCTTTATCAGTAATAGCTTCTTTTGATAACTTCAGATCGCTGTATGCGAAGGCGGTATAGCTTAAGCCGTGCCCAAAGGGAAACAGCACCGACATTTCGCGTTTATCGTACCAGCGATAGCCTACAAACACACCTTCGCGATATTCAGTCACACCACGCTCACCAGGGAAATCCAGATAGCACGGCGTATCCTGTAAGCGCATGGGGAAGGTTTCAGCCAGTTTGCCACAGGGATTACTATCGCCGTACAATAGTGCCATAGTTGCCTCGCTAGCACCATCCCCAGCTAGGTACATTTCAAGAATAGCAGGAACATGGTTCACCCATGGCATAGCCACAGGTGAGCCATTTGACAGTACCACCACGGTGTTTGGCTGCACTGCGCATACAGCGGCAATCAGAGCGTTTTGATTATCGGGCAGATTGATATGCTTTCGGTCTGCACCTTCCGCTTCAAAACACCCCGGAAGCCCAGCGAAGATTACTGCTACTTGACTGGCTTTAGCCAACGCCACGGCTTCGTTAAGCAAAGCTTCGTCTGTTTCATCTTTGTTCAGGTCAAAGCCCCTGGCATATTCAATATCGGAACGTCCTTGGATCAATTGAGCAATAGCGGGTATCTTTGAAGAATTGATAAAGCTGCTGCCGCTACCTTGGATCCGAGGCTTTTCGATGAACCCACCGATAAATGCAGACTTTGTACCCTTTTGAAGCGGTAGCACATGCTGATCATTTTTTAGGAGTACAGCGCACTCCTTAGCCGCCTCCAAAGCAATTTGATAATCATTATCTCGATTGAACGCAGCCGTTTCATCACGTTGGCTTACTGCCTTATCGATAAATGTCAGCAGATTACGCACCACATTATCGAGCACATCAATGGATAAACTGCCTTCCTGCACGGCTTGGACAATCTGAGCATCGTTCACAAGCCCACCTGAACCACCCGGCATTTCCAAATCAAGCCCTGCCTCAATTCCCCTCACCCGATTTTTGACAGCGCCCCAATCAGTGACAACCATGCCATTATAGCCCCATTCAGTACGCAGAATGTCGGTGAGAAGTTGTTTGTTTTCAGCAGCAAAAGTACCATTTACTCTATTATAAGAGCACATAACACCCATAGGTTTGGCTTCCTTAACTGCGCTTTCAAAACTGGAGAGATAAACTTCCCGCAAGGTACGTTCATCAACCACACTATCGCCAGTTAGCCGCTTGGTCTCCTGATTATTGGCAGCATAATGCTTGATGCACGCACCCACTCCTTTTGATTGCAAGCCTTTAATGTATGCAGTCGCCATCTGTGCGGATAAAAGCGGATCCTCGGAATAATATTCAAAATTTCGCCCACACAAAGGACTACGCTTAATGTTTACACCTGGTCCCAATAACATACTCACGTTTTCTGCTTGGCACTCATTGCCTAGGGTTTCCCCAATTGTCTGCGCTAGATTTCTGTCAAAGCTAGCCGCTACCGCACCGGACGTAGGAAAGCATACAGCTTTAATGCTTTCATTAATCCCTAAGTGATCCCCTTCGCCTAACTGCTTACGTAGGCCGTTAGGGCCGTCACACATCATCACCTTTGGGATACCCAGTCTCTCTATGGGCTTAGTTCTCCAGAAATCCGCTCCAGAACATAAGGAAGCCTTTTCCTCCAAAGTCAATTCACTTAATAAATGTTCGATATTCATGCTTTCGTCTCCTTAATATCACGACTTTGGCACTGTACAGCCTTTTGTCACCCTACGTGACCGTTAGCTCTCCACCTTGTGCGATCAACTATTTTTTGCGATATGAAATTAGGATTCAGCATCTTCAGAAAAAGGAGATTTACCCTCTTGAAGCATTTGCTCCCAAAATGTCGTCTTGGGCAGCGGCAGTTCAAGGTATTTTTTTAGCCAACGTTCTGCCAAACCTACCCATTGATTGACATCATCATTAATACTGGTTTGTGAACCTGCCGACGCTTGAGACGCCAAGCTCAAGCCATGTCTCCCTTTTTCAAAAATATGCATTTCAAAAGGAATATGCTGGCAGGTCAAGCCCTGCGCCATTGCCAATGAGTGGTTAACCATAACCAGTTCATCCGCCGCTGTTGCCCAAAGAAAGGTAGGGGGCATATCGTTATTAATTAGATGTGCAGGGCTGCATTCCAATTTGGTCTGTTCATCTGGTTCTTCAGTGCCAAACAATGCTATATTAGACGCACGACTCAAAACACGATCACCGTCAACAAGCCCATTCGCCAAAACAGCCGTATAATCACTTAAGCCGTAACACAAGATAGCCGCTGCCGGGCGATAAGCCGCCCCAAGGAAGCCTGTTAACAATGGTTTGTTCCAATAAACTGCATACATTGCTGCATTATGTGAACCTGCCGAGAAGCCGCACACAGCAATGCGCTGTGTGTCTATCTTCCATTCATCTGCCCTTTCGTTCAACACCTTCATCGCCAAGCCAACATCTTGAACCGGTGCAGGATGCATGGTTTCTTTGTTTCCAACCATCTCACCACCAATATCACCCATCTGGCCACTTTTGCCAAAGTAGCAAGAATAATGTAGCACAAACACATGGTACCCCATTCCAGCAAATGCTAACGCTACCGGCTCACCCTCCCTGTCTGAACAAGTCAAGTATCCGCCACCTGGGCAAATCAAAATAGATGGGCGCATTGCACCTGCTAGCGTGTCGCTGGAATCATCCAGAATATATGCCGTCAAGTTCACCTCGTCATGGTTAGGCCTTAAAGAAATCGTTTCAATCTTCATACATACTTCCTCCATTACTAAAATTTTTAACGCAATACCCGCCTTTCCTCTTTTAAAAACAACTTAAAAGAATCAAAATCAAGATCAAGCGTTTTGGTTTATAAAATCAAATACCAATGGTGACTTGTCATAAAGTTTCACCCCAAGTGTGTTTACATAAAGTCGGCACCCCAAATGTTACAAAACACATCAACCGGGCTCTTTCCTTTAAATGCACTTTTACCTAAAAGTTTCTCCACAAATGCATTTACACAGTATTCGTTGTTAGAGTAGCAATTGATAAAAGTGCTAATATATGGCACATCGGCCAAGTGATAAGGATTCGCAAAGGAAACAAATATCGTCGGAATATCTTTGTGATACCACGGTGCATTAGCCGCCATCAGCGTGATCCAATCCACCCGCCGAGTTGTATTGTTCGAGCCATTTGCAATATTGGCTGCAACCAGATTTAAATCGAACTTCTGTTTCATTTGCCCAATGCCCGCGGTGAATATCTCTCCTCGTTCAAGCGATTGATAATCGTACAAGCTCACTTCAAATCCAGCTGCTTCAAGCTTTTCCTTTAGCTTGCTCTCTATCGCCGCATTATCGCCAAAGCCACCATTTTCACCTTCGCCCAGAATGGTGAGTCTGATATGCCGATGTGTTTTAGGTGAAATCGGTAATAACTTTTGATTATCCTTAACAAGGGTTATTGCTTGATCTGCACATGCTTGGGCAAGCAAAGCATGCTTGTGACCGCTTATCTGTTTTAACATATCCGCTTCACTTGGTGCGCTGTGTTGCTTTAAATGCAAGCCCATCGCAGCCTTTGTTGCCAAAACACGTATTACCGCCTCATCAAGCCGTTTAGCCGTCACTTTCCCTGCTTCCAAGCCATGCACAATGGCATCAAAATCCTCTTGTGCATCCTTCCAGAACAGAATCATGTCTACCCCCGCTTCCAATGCCATGCACAGCGCATCGCTACGCTTTAACATAGTAGTAAACCCTACCATCGGAGTAGCGTCGGTTACGATCAAGCCATTAAACCCAAGTTTATTTCTCAATACACCGTTTAACAATTCTTTGCTAACCGATGCCGGCAAAATATCTTTGTCTTTGATGTCGGGATTAATTTCACGGCAGAGTTCGGGTTGCAAAATATGCCCTGCCATAATTGACATTGCCCCATTTTCAATCATCGTACGATAGATCACACCATACGTGTCCCACCATTCGTCGGCAGTTAAGCTATTCACAGTAGCCACCAAATGTTGATCCCGTTCATCGACCCCATCGCCGGGAAAATGCTTAACGCAAGGAATCATATTGCCCGCACTTGCGACACCTTTTAAATAAGCTAATCCCATTTTTTCAACAACCTTCGGATTGCTTCCAAAGGTTCGCACATTGGTAATGGGATTACGCCAGTTCATGTCTATATCAACAATAGCAATGATTTTGTTTGTCATCTTGGATGCATCGTAGGAGTATCCAATAGACATATAACTCCGCTTCATGTTATCACTGGTAAAAGCATCGTTGTCTTCAGGCGAAACACCGCCGTTCCAGATGTATTCCAGGCGTCTATCACCCCAGAAGCCAAGCTGATTATAGAAAGGGCTATTGGACGAGTCTATCCCTTCTGGAAAATCAATGATGCCTTCAGTCTCAGTCATCACATAATGCAAACCTTCAATACCGTTCATGATCAGATTGTTGATTTCAGGCCGTGAATACAACAACTCCAAAAAACGAGCAGCACCATCTGGGTGTTTGGAGGTAATAGGAATCGCCCAGTAGGTGTTTGCTCCAGGCGCAGAGTTCATATAACCCTTAGTCAGCGGAAGTCTGACACTCTCCCAACCGAATGAACCAAGGGTCGTAACAGAGGCCTGTTCAGGCTGAAGATTCATTGCGTAGCTGTAAGAACGTCCGGAGCTTAGGATAACGCTACCCATGGTGTCTGTAGTCGCCGCATCAGGCATAATATATCCGGCTTCATGCCATTCGCGCATTAGCTTAAGATATTCCTTATATTCCTCAAGCTCAAACAGATTAACAACTTCTGTACTGTCTGGTGACGTTAAAACGCCTGATCTGATTGTGACCCCAAGCGTGTCATATTCCATAAAAAAAGTAGAATATGAAAGGCTTGAACTGATATCTGAACCAAGAATGCCGAAGGGATATGAATCAGGATGCAGCTCCTTCGTTTTAGCCATTAGTTCTGTCATTTCCTCATATGTATACACTTCTGTAAAGAAGTCCTTCAAAACAACTCCGGTTTCATCAAATATATCCTTACGGAAAATGATACCGTTGTGAAGACCGTAAGTAGGTGTAATCGGAGCAACCCCGTAGACTTCACCGCCAAATGTCGCGCCACTCGTCATAGGGATTTGAGCCTTAAGGCTAACGACAGAAGGGGCGTATTGATCAAGTAACTTGTCTAAAGGCTCGATAGCCCCTGTTTTGACATAACTGGACAAATCTTGAAAGGCAATCATCATCAGATCCATTACCTCACCGGATGCGATCCAAGTGGAATAAATTCCGCTAAAAGTTGCGCCGATGGAAAGAGGTTTAAACTCTACTTCAACATTGATTTCCGGAATGGTAATCTCGTTTACCGCATCTTGAACCTTATTTAAGTCTTGAGGTGTTACGCCCGTAGTTAGGAACGTAACAATGATTTTATCTGCGTTTGCTTCGGCAATAGACCCACTGAACACCATGACCGTCATCACAAGAACGAAAAAAAATGCGACTAGTCTTTTCATACAAAGATCCTCCCTTTTAATTTCTGCGTTTAGTAGTGGAAACCAATCTGTTTCTTTCAATCTACCCTCCTTCTATTTTTGTGTCTTTTTAATATGCTTAACAAAATTATCACACAAAAAAAGCAAATCACACAGGATAAAATCGACAGATAATCGGACAAATCAGACATAGCTATTTAGACAAACATTCCTTTGGGAGTTGTCCATACGTTTTTTTGAACACACGAATAAAGTAAGAATAATCCAAATATCCCACTGCTAAAGATATAGCGCTTAGTGACATATCTCCTTGCTTTATCAATTCCTTTGCCAAATTCATACGTTTTTGTGTAATATATTCATTCATAGTGACACCATATTGTTTTTTAAAAAGCCTTGTAAGATGCTTGGTACTAATAAACGCCAGTTTGGCCAGCTCCTCAACGGTTATTTGCTCAGATATATGTTCCCTAACATAATCTTCGACAGTTTCAACAATACCATCACTTTTTTCGAATCGCTCTTTTACGTTATCAACAAACAACTTTCCATAGTTACGATAGGACGATTCCTGTTGTTTGTTTTGTATTACCAGAGCGGCCTTTGCTAAAACTACTTCAAGAGCATCCTTTGTTGCTGGCTTCAACAAATAATCCAAGCATTGCAACCTAACTGCTTCCCTGACAAGGCCGAACTCCTCATGGCAAGTTACAAATATGCATTCAGTGTCAGGTGAATTTTCCTTAACCCATGCTACCAGATTTACGCCTGATCCATTTGGCATTTCAATATCGGAAAGTAATACATTT
The DNA here is from genome assembly GCA_031556065.1 of Eubacteriales bacterium. Taxonomy (GTDB): domain Bacteria; phylum Bacillota; class Clostridia; order Christensenellales; family Aristaeellaceae; genus JAVBTR01. The sequence continues at coordinate 75,420 of JAVBTR010000066.1, forward strand.
ACCTGATGTAACAGAAGAATATTGATTGCTTGGGAGTAACTGTTGGCGGTCAAAATATGCTCGTAAGATAGCATATCCCAATCAACTCTATCCAATATTGCCTGGACAGCGTAAATCTCATCGTCAACTATTAAAAGGGTCATACGCTTCGCCTCCTGGAATAGCAATTGTAACCTGCGTTCCAATTTCCGGGGTGCTATTTATTTCAAAATCCACCTCATCTTTATAAAACAGTCTTAGGCGTCTACGACAGTTCCAAATCCCAATATGCAGTCCGTTTTCACTCTTAATCTGTCTTTCATCATATATCTGAGTAAGTATACCCGGCTCAATACCCACCCCGTTATCGCCAATTTTTATCACAAGTTTATCATCACATTTAACAGCGGAAACGACAACCTCCATACACTGTCCAATCACCATGCCATGTTTGACAGCATTTTCAACAAAGTTTTGTATTAAAAAAGGGGGAATAAGGATGTCCTCACACCCTGCTTCTATAAAAAAACTCCCGTTTAACATCTCAGGATAACGAATCTTCTGCATTTCAAAAAAATCGCTTGCGAACTTCATCTCCCTACACAGAGGAACCGCATCCGTATTTTCCCTTAACGCATACCTGAAATACCCCATAAGCAAACTCGTATATTGCTGTATCCATACATTGTCTTTTGTTTCAGCTAAGTTGTAGATCATGTTAAGCGAGTTTAAAAGCATGTGAGGATTTACTTGCAACTTTAGGTTGAGCGCTTCCATGCGCAGACTCTCCATTTCGCGTTCATATGATTCGATTCGTAAACTCCCAATTTCGCAAACCATATCATTAAAAACACCAAACAAAAAATGAAACTCCTTAGTAGTCGCTTCTTCAGCAATACGAACATTAATATTGTTACTGCGAATTTCCCCTAACCCTTTTTCCAATGCACCAAGCGGTTTCAAAATATGTTTTTGAATATTGCGCCATGTAAAAGGTATGGAAAATAACGCAACGAGTGCCAGTGTGAATAGCAACATCTGATAAAACGGCATCTTACCAAGGAAGTGAGTGCTTGGTATTTCACGGCGCAGGACAAATTCTCCATTTCCAAATCCATGCTCCATTGTTGTGTACCTAATATTAGCCGAAACTTCTTCCGATCCATATCGGGCTATCAATGCTCCTCCATTGCTATAGATGGACATGATTTCACCATCATGCTTTGCTTGTGCCATTACATTCAATAATGTTTCGGCTTGAATGATGAATCCATATGCGTAGTTTCGAAAATCAGCAGAATAAGTAAAGTAGGCTTTCCCGTCTATGTGATACACGTTAAACTGCCTAAATCCGCGCACTGGCGTTGAGTAGTTGGCGAGGCTTTTACTAAGAGCCAATCTTTCTTCTTCCGACACTCTTGTGTTATCATGCGTCAAAAGCAATCTATCGTTCCATTTAGTCCGCAAATAGGCGGCGCTGAAAAACTCCGTTCCTTGCCAACTATCCCTCAGTCCCAGCCAAACCGAATGAACTGTAATATTATCTACTTCTCCGGACTCAAGCTCCAGGAATTCGGAAGGGAGGCGTCTATAAAGAGTATTCATTAGATTCGATAGGATAGATACGTCTAAATCTATACGGGTGCTGAGTGAACTCAGCTCGCGATCAATAGATGCATTAATTTCTTGAGCAGAGGTGTTCATCATACTTAAGCTAATAACAACCACCAAAACACTTAGCAAAATAATAGTCAGGAAAATAACCTGTATCAATTTTGTGTGAAGCGATCTCAATCGGCGAACCGCCTTAACTTCACGCACGATTCAACACCCCTGTTCAAATCCCAATAGGAAAAAGCGCAAGCAATCTCACATCTTTTTTACGTGATTGCTTGCGCATGGGTCTATCTTCCTTTACTTAACTGCTTCCCAAGCATCTTCGTTAATAGCTGCAAAGATATCGGTAATCAGACCAGCAGTCATACCGCTGTAGTCATAGGTAACCGTTATGATACCATCCGCATCGACAGTTCCTTTAAGAATCTGATCTTCACCAAAGAAATTGAACTTGCTGAAGAACTCCGTCCCATCATCATTTTTTGCAATGACAACACCTTCGATCGGCCCGAAAGGTCCTGCAATAGTTACACTCTGCGTCATGGTAATATTTTCTGGCAGATCTAAAGATACTTCAGTAGCAACAAACGAAGGTTCGGTGCTCTTTGTCTGGTTGATAAGCCAGCCGCGGATCTGCGTTTCCTGACCAACGACCCAGCCGCCCTGATGATATAAACCATGGGAGAAACCATCTTTTCCGGTTATCGGATCTACTCTGTATTCCGAATTAGCAGCAGGTGTTACATGCCCTTCGCCAATAAACAGTGATTCAAACTCTTCAGTAGAATGCATGATATAATTGATGTTCTTAAGTGGCACCATACCAAGATCAACTAAACGGTTGTACAGTGCCGCGATTCCATCAGGAGCGAACAAGCCATCACCGACTGCGTTAACAAACAGCAAAGATGTGCCTGACTCTGCAAAAATCTTCGCTTCCTCATCCGTGTAGGAACCTGTACCATTTTGTAAAACCATTGATGTCAAATAGCCGGGAAATTGCTTTGCAAAGCTCATTGTGAACATAGCGCCGGCAGAACCGCCCTGCATGAAAATACGATCCGGGTCAACCTTGCCATCCTCAATCAAGCCATCAATGATGCCTTTAATCATCGTAGCCAATTCTTCACTGGTGCCTTGCTGACGCAATGGAGCTACGACAATACACTTAAGATAATCCTGCCAGAAGGGAGTCGCATAATGCGCTACATTCATCGCTTCGTTCAGGTAGGTATCAACGTCCGCACCTTGTCCGCTGCCATGATTGAAGACATATACAGGCAACGGTTTACCTTCCGGATTTTCCGGCTCATAAATTACATAGGGCAAGGTAATATCGCCGCTGGTAACTGACTTTTTCTCAAACACATCAACTTCGGGACAAACCACATTGTCAATCTGCTCAAGTGCAACGGAGAAATTTTCGTTAGTACAACGTAACAAACCACCAGCTTGGATGGATTCCGCAAGCAGGAATGGGCTTACTTCGATAATAATACTATCGCGCGTATAGCTAACCCTGTCTGCCTTCAAGAACTTCGGTTCGCCGCCAATTCCGGCTGTAATAACATTGTACAAGGTAAAGTCTGCTTTCGTAAGATCCAGAATACTGTTGGTGTCATCAACCGTAATGATAATCTCGTCTACGGCTATACCAAACGAAGACATGTGTGCGTTAATACTTAACGCTTTGATTTCCATAGCTTCAGCTGAGGAAGCTAGCGCAGCGCCTGGTAACAAACCAAATGTTAGTAACGCCGCAAGTAACAGTGCCAGTGATTTTCTCATGAACGACCCTTCTTTCTTGTTGATTTGATTGTTTCTGATTAATAGTATATCTTAGGAGCCAAGTCTATCCTAGGAAAAATGCGACAATTTAGTCGGACAAATTAGACACGTTTTACAAATAAGTGACCTTTCATACCTTTCTAAATCCATCTTAGAATATAAACAAATTGATACTTCATCCAATCAAGCAAGAACGATTGGATTATTTAACGAGATATCTCCACCGCAATAACTAACAAACCAAATGCCATGTTGTTGCTCTGCTTACTTATTTTGTTTCACTTGCAGATACGAAACCCATAACGGCATCTGCCGCTTTTGCATAACCACCGGATTCTTCCATATCCTTTTTAAATTCTTGTAATGTTCTTTTGTATTGTGGGTTTTCCAGCATTTGTATAATCAGTTTTCTTAAACCTTCAACTGTCACATTTTCATTTCCAATGATTGCTTTGCCCAAGCCGTTTTTTTCAATGTGAACGGCAGTCAAAATTTGTTCATCCATTTGAGGAATCCCGAGCATTGGAACGCCAAAGTAAATCGCTTCCATCACACTGCCGGTTCCTGCATGTGTGATGAACAAATCTGTATGCTGTAATACCTCCAGCTGTGGCAAGAACGAAGCAACAGTCATGTTTTCAGGCAATTCTCCTAAGTCCTCCGGCTTTATATTGCTGCCGATTGATGTAAGCAAATTAATCGGCAACCCCTTTACCGCCTGTCCCAACATGACATAAAACTCTGTCCAGCTGTTAAAAAGCGTACCCAACGAAGCATATACCAGGGGCAGACCATTTTCAGGCGGTTGCCACGTACCGCTTGCCCCACGGGGCGCAATCTGCGCGCCAACAAACACATAACGGTCGTCGTATGTTTCTCCCATTGGATGGAACTTTTTCTGTATAGCAACAATGTTTAAATCGCCCAAGCTTTCAAAAATATGGAGCAAGTCCAAATGCTCAACGCCATATTCTTCGGTTAGCCTGGTTGCCAGCTTGTCAGCTTCCATGCGGGCTGGATCGTTATCAGGCACTGGTGGGAAGTTCCTTACAGGCGAAAACGCAGCACTTGGAGCGTAGCTGGTATAGATCTGAATTAAAGGAAGGCCAAGCTTTTTCGCCGCCAACCTCCCTGCCAAAGCCATTTGATCGGTTACGATTGCATCCGGCCTATCCTTTTCAAGTACAGGCAGAATTTGTTTAATCGCATGGTCAGCTTCCGATAAAAAACGCAAGGGTAATTCAGCAATCATATTGCTGGCAATGTCCTTATCCGCCTTGCCTTGGTTTGTCAAAACAGTGTCCACAGGAATAAAATCTGCACCAGTAAAGCAAACCATCTCTCGAAAATTTTCACTGGTGAAATATGTGACCCTAACATTACGACGAACAAGTTCTGTAACCATTGCCAAAGTTGCCAGAACATGCCCGGGAGCCCCTACAGTAATAAGTGCAATATGCATACTCTCAATCCTTTCTTCCATTAAAACTAAAACGTGATTTCTTCGCAATAGCTTTGGAGTACCTGCCGATAGGTATCCAATGTGCCGATATCAACACATTGACCATCAAAAACAAAGGCACGAACATCACGGAACTGACATAACCATTCCGGAAAATAACCGGGTGCATCTGCACTATTACCTTCGTCTAAGTATTGCTTAATCAGGGGCAATGTGTCTTGCCGATAGATATAGGCAGCGTATACAGCCGTTTGACTTTTGGGCGATTGCGGCTTTTCTTCCAGTTCAAGTACACGTTTGTTATCATCCAACACCGCTATTGCAAAGCGTTTACAGTCTTCTAAACTATCTTCATGATGAGCAAGTAGCAAGTCACGATGATGGGAACTAAAATCATTGTAAAAATCAATCCATTCAAAATCGCACAAGGTGTCCGATGCTGTAATCAACACATCGTCCTTTACATTCGCTTGCTCTATTACAAACTGTATATCCCCCAATGCACCCAATCGCGTATCGTTAGACAGTGTTCCATCATCCCAAACACAAAAACTCACATTTCCATACTGCTTGCGCGCATCTCCTGCCCAAATTTCAAAGCATTGAGCAAACTTGTGATTGGTGACGATGTGAACTTCGTCAACAACCGGAATCGTAGTAATCTGTTCTACTAGTCGATCCAGGATTGTCTTGCCGCCCACCTTTAATAATGCTTTGGGTTGGTTTTCCGTCAGTGGATACAGTCGGGTCGCATAACCTGCCGCCAAAATGATTGCTTTCAAAAACAACCCCTCCTACACTATAAGCATCAAAATTCTGTTGTCATTATGCCTGTCAATAGTCAACTATGATGTGAATCCCTCGTCCTCATAATCGACATTTATTGCGTTACTAAAAGCAATTTGAATTCATGTGTGCGGTTTTACTGCCAAGACTGCCATCATTCAAATTCATCCATCGACCACTCATCATGCCAATCAATCAATACCATACCGTCCGGATATTCCGCACAGGGCTCTACAAAACGCAACGGCAACCAAATATAGTCTGATACAGACGTATCATTATTTGCATCCATTGGGAATTTTTCTGCCAACTGCATGAGAGCAGATTTGTCCGCATCAGGATCAAAAATAGTGTCAAACATATGGGCATATTCCGAATATTCTAACTGCATATCATTTGGACGCCAACGATCTGCAACAGCGATATACAAGTCCTTTTTGCCTTGAACCTTGAAAACAGATGATATTTGAGAATGGTAAGATGTTGCGCTTTGATCGTCGGGATGCGGATCTCCTAATATCTTATAAGGGCCATGCCAAGTGTTCGAAATGGAAACCTCTGAAGGATTTGGAAGGTATCCGGTGGTGCCTGACGTAATCAAGTAATGCTTGTCTTTTCGAAATAAGTGTGCCGTAGCCTCTCGCACGTAAGGTGGATGTGGGTGTGGAAAATGTGTGCTGTAAAAGCCGGTCACATCAGTATAATCCGCCGTCAGATCAGCACAGATTGTTTCACTATGAACACGTTCAAAATAGTAATATGCTTTTCCATCCGGCGCGACAGCAAGGTCAAAATCCCCTGCACTCATATTCAGCGGACGCAAGCCCTCTCTCACTTTTTTATAAGGCCCCAGAAAATTGTCCGCAGTCAGTATTGTTTCAGATTGCTCTCCGCTTTTCTCCATAATTTTTAGCCATGCCACATATTTTTTAGTTCTTGCATTATAGATGATATGCGGTCTGTCCATCATTGACATGGGGTGAAGGGAGGATTTTTCGTCTTCCGGCTCTGGCGGAATAATCAGTCCGCAATCTGTCCAGTTGTACAAATCGGTGGATGAGTACGCACGAACACCCCAATGCCAAACACCATTCTTTCCATCCGTTTTTTCTTTGTTCTCCCCGTAAAAATAATATGTGCCGTCTAAGAAAATAACGGATCCGCCGTGTGCCTGTATCCGTTTGCCATCAGTATCCAGCCAAATTTTTCCCGGTTTAAAGCTGTTATATTGCATTCCTTTTCAAACCTCCATTCATCGACAAACATAAATCACCATAATGTTAATTTTTTATTTACACCTTCACGGTTGGCAAAGGGTCCGGGGATAGTCACACAATCTCTACACATACCGATAAAATCCTCACTCAATATGATTTCCGTTCCGTCCGGATTTTCAAAACGTTCCTCCGGTTCAAACGCCATACCGAGAATTTGTGTTGAAATGATTTCTGTATTCATTTCAGGAAGGGCATCGTATAAGTTTGTATCTAGATACCATCCATCCACCTTTTGTACAGCAGTTGCAGATACGGATGTATCATTAATTTCCACTGCTTCCTTTTCTTTTTCCCATGGCCTTGCGCCGTTTAGATAAACATTGCCGGAAGCCCAAACAGGCAAATGTTCGTAATAAAGATTGCCAATATCCGCACCCATACCACAGTAATCTTCAAACCGCCTATTCCATTCATCAAAGGTTGGATAGCCATCAAAAGGATACGTTCCGACATGGACATTGCCGTCATCCCATTTGTTTCCATCGTTACTCATTAGGTTTTCAAGCGCTTGCATGCACGCTCGAACAGGCCTTTGCACAAAGATATTGTTGTAAAACCGCATATCACCATGCAGAATCGTCATGAATCCCGCCACATTCGTTCCATGCGCAACGTGATAAGGCGTATAGCGGGACGATGGCAAATTCGGCGCACCGTTATCCGTTCCGATACCAATGGCGGCGAGGGAACCGCAAATGAGGTTATGGACAACGGCTACCCCTTGCGCTGCAAGCTTCAATGCCCTATCGGACAATAGGATATTATGGTCAATCAGCGTTGGGCCATGTGATACTTCGACAAAAATATCCTCTCCCACGCTTGAAAAGATTGCGCCGTTTATCTTAAAGTCATAGGGAAGGCAATTGTCATGAAGCAGATTGCCGGTTACCCGTGTACCCTGAGCCTGCCAATCCAACCAGATTCCACGGGTGCAATGATGAATATGATTTCCGCGTATTATGGTGTCGATAGCAGCGTGCATTTTAATTCCGCCAATTTCTGCACCGACCAAGTTCTGCTTATTGTTAATATGATGAATATGATTCTCTTCGATAAATGAAAACACGCCGCCTAAATGGCCCACGATACCGGTTTGTCCGCAATCGTGAATATCACACCGGCGCACAATGTGTGAGCCGATATTTTCTTTACTCCAACCCTCATAGGAAGCCTGGCAAATACAGTCACGTTCAGTCTGCGTTCCGTCCTTATACTTCCATTTCAGCCATTTATTATCGTTGTTCGGCTGATAATATTTGCCCAGTGATATTCCACTGCATTTGGATTCATAAATCTCGCAGTCCTCAATAATCCACCCTTTTGACCAATGTGGCCCGACCATACCTTCCTGATGAGCTGTCGGAGGTGCCCATTGGGTTGCTGCTTTGCTGATTCTAAAGCCTGCAAGCGTAATGAAGCCACAACCTTCTTCTGAAGGATAGAAGCAATTCCGCTGAACGCTGATCTCTACGTTTTCTTCATTTGGGTTCTTTCCCTGGAAGTTCGCATATATGACAGTTTCATTCTTTTCTACATTCTGTTCGGTGTACCACACATTCAAAGAAAAATCCTTATCCCAAGATACTTCGCTTTTCTCGGGCTGCTTTACAGCGCCAAGTGATAGAACCTCATACATGGATTTTTCGTTTAAATAAACATCGCCCGTATGTGCGGGGACAGGTGCATAGTACCAATCGCCTTCTACCAGCGTAGCAAATGGATTGTAACCACCAAATGCATCGTTTGGAATTTGCGCACCCCAAACATTTCCTTCCACCCACACCCAATTTTTAACAAATTGCGCGCCCGAAATATGTGCGCCAAGGGGAACAGTGGAACGGTATACAATCCTGTCCGTTTCAGTGCCTCCATGCTTGGGGTTCACGTACTCCCGATATAGTCCGGGTGCAACCAGTACTTCATCACCCGGGGTTGCGATGTTTGCCGCCTCCGATATTGTTTGAAAGGGCATAAGTTCCGTCCCATTGCCCTTTGCTTTCGCTTTCATATCCACGAATATTTCCATATGCTCCCCCCTCTTCTTTCCCATCAGTATTCTGCTTACTATAATGTACCAAGCTGTTCCATCGCTTCCTGAAAAGGCGTTTTTTCAGGAAGATTTAAAGAAAACCTTTTGTCTAACCAATTCTTGACAAGGCTGACCCATTTAGCTGCATCGGGGTTGGTCTGTGATAGCGCAACCGCAGAGGCTTGCGTAGCGACACTTAACCCATGATCGCCTTCTTCAAATATATGCATTTCAAAAGGAATTCCATGCTCCGCCAACGCATGAGCCATCCGAATGCTATGCTGCACAGGAACCATTTTATCCATAGCAGTAGCCCAAATGAAAGTCGGAGGCATCGTATCGCCAACAAGGCGGGCAGGACTGACTGCTTCCAAGACTGCTCTTTCAGGCACTGCCTCGCCAAGGAATGCCACATTAGATGCTTCAAACAAGCCTTTGTCTAAAGGTGGGGCATGTTTAAGATATTCTCCCATATACACATAATCACTCAAAGTGTATCCCAAAATGCAGGCAGCAGGACGAAGCATCTGCGCTTGCACATGGAAAAATTCAGTCAAAAGGGGCTTATCCCAGTAGACCGAATACATAGCAACATTGTGTGCCCCTGCAAAAAAGCCGCATAGTGCGATTCTATTTTCATCAATCAGCCATTCATCGGACATATTTCTTAAATACAGCATGGCTTTTGCCACATCCCTAACAGGGGCAGGGTGTGCCGTATCTTTTTGAGGAGCCATCGGCTGCGGTTCCCCAAAGAAACCAGAGGATTTTCCTTTATTGTAAGTACTGTAACGCAACACAAAAGCGTGATACCCCATTGCAACAAATTGCATTGCAACCGGCTCAGCCTCCTGGTCCGAACAGCTCATATACGCACCACCTGGACAAATTAGGACCGCAGGTCGCTTGCCCTGACTGCGCAGCTCTCCGGAATCTGCTGTCACATATGTCGTCAACGTAACATATTCGTTGTTGTCATACAGCGGGATTGATTTGACAATCATTTTCAACACTCCATTATTCTTCATTCAAGGCCAATATTTCTCCATCGCTTTGCTTCGTTTTCTTAATACCATTATAGAAATGCCTCTTTAACTGCGTCTTCCACTGCGAAAGACACATAAGATCCCGCTCCACCGATATTGCAACGGTTCACACCAAGAACAAACTCTAAGTGATTGATAGGGTCAATTACCATATGTGTACCATACGCACCTGACCAGCCGAAACTACCTTGTACTCTGGAAGAATTGATCATTTCAGGGAACTCCATGACCGACACTCCCAATCCCCAGTAAATCGGGGGAAATAGCCTGCTTTCATGAGAAATGCCCTTTCCGCCTATCATATCCACGGTATCCGATTTTAAGATTTGTTTGCCTTCAAAAAGACCTTGGTTCACAAACATATGTGCAATCTTCTCATATTCCTCCATGGAACCATAAAGCCCGCCCGCCGCCGATGGATGGCCGGTAATCAAGGGATCCATGCTATTCCAAGTGCGATCTATGTCGCTTACATCCACCAGTTTGCCTTCGGTATACTCGTACAACCGTGGAATTCTTGATTGTTGTTCTTGCGTTGGAAAATAGTCCATATCTTTGATGCCCATCGGTGTAAAAACATGATTTTTAAGATAATCAGGATATGCTTCCCCAGAAACGATTTCCACAATCGCTTCAATTACTTCAAAGTTGGCTACTGCGCTATAGCCGGATGCAGTTCCCGGCTGAAAATCCAAGGGCAGCGTTGCGTACTTTCTCGCACGATCAAGTACCGTATCGCCGTTCGCCTTAATTTCCTCCAACAATGTGCATCCCATTGGTCCCATACCTAAGCCACTACTGTGATTGAGAAGATCAAAAATGGTCAAGCCACGTACGGCAGGCACGTACGCCATCGCTTCCCGTATTTCCTTCTTAATCCCACTGTTTGTCGGATTGTCCGGATCAGGCTCGTATACATCATCCGTTAGCTTATCTTTACAGACCCGCATGTGCGTAAACTCGGCAATATACTTACTAACATTGTCATAAAGCCCCGCTTTCCCACTTTCCACAAGCTGCATCATGGCAATTGTACCGATGGGCTTAGACATAGAGGCAAGGCGAAAAATGGTGTTTCTACTAACAGGAATTCTTGCATCAATGTTTGCATATCCCGAAGCGAAATCACAAACCAGTTTCCCATCCTTTCTTACCAAAACAACAGCTCCGGCAATTTCCTGGTTATCAATGAATTTATTTAACACGTTCTGAATGATCTCGCTCATGGCGCAGCTCCCCTTTATATGATATTATCTTTATTCTATCCTCAGTTTTGTTATCCAGCTATCTAAAAAGCAAACTTCTATTATTTGAAACCAAACCAAAAAGGTATCCATCTAAGCAAAGAGGAATACCTTTTTTACAAAATCATTGTTAATTATACAGTTGTTTTTCAAGGTGATATGCACAATGGTAACAGCGTTGAAAGCGCGTATCCATATACAACATTATTTAAATTTGAATGGTTTCGATTTCCATGATCGCTTTTTCCAAACTCTCCGTATCACCACAGAAGTAGGGCATATGAAGTGCTTCCTCCAACGTGGTTGCGGCAAACTCAGCATTTACAGAAATAGCCACTTGCGCAAGTCCGGGTACATACTTACAAAGAATGTCTACTGCTTTTTGCGAGTTGCCCAGTTGAATCAGGCTACTTTCCCTGCCATATAACCTGCGAAAATCTCTTTTGGGATTATAAGTATAACTAAAATCCCCCGCATCTAATTGAATAGGCTCACAATACTCCTCACATTCAGGAAGAACAAGAAGGGCTTGTGCGTTAAAGGGCACCGCTCCCCATACCGTCAATTTCCCGTTCTTTTCAATCCGATAATTGCAATCAAACTTCCCGTTTGCAGAGTCATATGAAGCCTCCATTTCCCTCAGCCGAATATCCGGGTGGGGGCACAGCCAGGCTTTTAAGAATCCCGGTGCTGCGGGACGAATACCAGCGGCATACCCATAGACGAATTCCATAACAGAACCGTAAGCGTAGTGGTTCAAAGAGTTCATGCCCGTATCCATGATCGTTCCATCAGGCAACACAGAATTCCATCTTTCCCACACAGTGGTTGCACCCATGTTGACAGCATACAACCATCCGGGAAATCCCTCATTGAATAGAAAATCATAAGCAATCCGATACTCTCCTGCTTCAGCGAGCGCAGTACACAAAAGAGGTGCCCCGGCAAAGCCACACTTTATCTGATAACAGTCCTTTTTCAGCCGTTCCTTAAACTGAGCCACAAGCCTATCCTTATTAATATAAACCCTGAAATGAATTGCAACAACATAAGCTGCCTGGGTATCAATCGATAGCCTGCCATTGGGCGTAAAATACTCATTCAAGATGCTCTTATAAATCTTCTCTTCACGATCCAGCAAATTAGCCACATCTTCTTTCTTTCCAAGGAGTTCAGCAGCTTGCCGTACAATTTGCGTTGATCGGTAATAATATACAGAAGCGAGGTAGCCATCATCTGTTCCGCCTTTGTAAGCATCAGGGGTCACGCCGTCCAAAGCGAGCCAATCGCCAAAATGGAAGCCAAAGTCGAACAGATATCTCTTACCACGCTCCTCATCCTTGCGATCAATATAGTCCACCCAATCTTTCATTAGCGCATAGTGATAATGAAGCTCATCAGCATTAGAAAAATATCGATATAGGACATCCGGAACGAAAGAAGCCACATCACCCCAAATGCTTCCCGCATCCCGCTTATGGCCGAAGTTCGGGAAATAATTCGGAACCGCCCCATCCAACAGCAGCTGTTCACCGCGCAAGTCTGTCAGGAATTTATGATAGAACGCTCTGGTGTCCATATGGTAACTAGCAGTCGCTGAAAACACCTGAGCATCCCCTGTCCAACCTAGCTTCTCGCTGCGTTGCGGGCAATCAGTAGGCATGTCGATAAAGTTGGATTTCAATCCCCACAATGTGTTTTCATAAAGCCGGTTGATTTTTTCATTGGACGTATGGAGATAGCCTGTTCTTTCAAGATCCGAATACAGCACACAACCAGTAAAATCTTCTTTCGTAGGGACTCCCGGCCAACCAGTCACACGGATATAGCGAAAACCGAAAAAGGTGAAATGCGGGCGTATCGTTTCGCTTGTACCATCTGAAAGGTAAACAAACTCTGCCTTTGCGTCACGATAATTCTTATGATAAAAATTCCCTTGCTGAAGAATTTCCGCACACTCCAAACGTATTTCCGTGCCTCTGGGCAACATCGAGTGAATTTCAACAAACCCGGCAAAATTTTGCCCAAAATCCAGCAAAACTTCACCTGCAGGCGTTGTCAGGATTTCCTTGACCGGCATGGTTTCCTTTACGATTACTGGAATGCTGATTCGATCCATAAGCTTGTTTTTAGCAAGATAACGTGTTTCTTCGTTTTTCTCTGGCAGTGATAGTATCTCTGCTTTTTTCCAGGGGTTTTCTTTATTCGCCCACAATAGACGGTTGATTACCTCGCCGTCATAGATACCAGAAGAAACAATATCTGATCCTCTATAATGCCAGCTTTCATCCGACAGGATTGCTTCCTTGCTTCCATCCACATATTCTATATGCAATTCTGCAATTGCAGCCATTCTGCTGCCAAAATTACATTTTTGAAGATCAAGGCCGAACGTCCCCATATACCACCCTTCGCCCAATAGAATATGAAGTTGATTTTCTCCCTCGGCAAGGTCGTCAACAGCATAGGTAAACGTCTGAATACCGCTTTCATAATGGTTAATATATGGGGTCAGGTATTCTTCTCCCAGCTTGTTTCTATTCAAAGATGCCTCAAACAAGCCAACGCCCGTGATATATAGCCTCGCACGACGAACAGCCTTGGTAATAGTGAACCCTTTTTCAAAAACAGGGTGGAACTCGTCCTCCCTCTGGGGCGTAATCCATTCCGCTTGCCATGCTTCTTGCCTTTTTCCAGTCTCAAACCAGCAGATATCACTAACCGCCTTATCCCCAGCGTCGCCTTCTACAAAGATACGGTAATGGTATCTGGTTCGTGGCTTTAACTTTATTTCCAGCGCTTCGCCTGCTTGTTTGAGTTCTTCGCCTTCTTTCATGAAAAGCAATTCAGCAAAAGATGAATCTTGACTGACTTCAATTCGGGCATACTGTTGCTTTTTGCTTACTGTTTCGCACACCTTCCACGAACAGGATACATATGGAAAAGAAAAGCCCATCGGGTTAACAATTCCGTTAATTTTTACATCATACAGTTTCAAAGCTATTTCCTTTCATTCACTTCGATGTGATAACTGCCCGATTTGGCAGGTATGCTGCATATATGCCCTGTAGGAGTTTTCGACCAGGTTGCGCCGCAGTATGCTGCTTCCTGTCCATTCACGGTAACTTTCTGATTCGCCTCCACCGCAATTTCTATGTCGCCAGTCACATTGAATGGAAGCTGGATGTGATAGACAATACCACTACTCGTATACTCCCAATTGCTTTGGATACACCCTGCTGCAGAATCATACCGAATCTTTGCCCATTCCATACGTTCATCCGGTTGAGGCACAATCCGCACTGTTCTAAAGCCCACAGATGTCTCACGGATACCGCCCATGTTTCGATACATCCATTCGGCAATGGAACCGTAGGCATAATGATTCAAAGAGTTCATTCCTTCCGGATTCATATGTCCATCCGGTAACACAGAGTCCCATTTCTCCCATATGGTGGTAGCACCCAGATTGACGCAATGCAACCAACTGGGCATGTTTTCATTCAATAGTAGCTTATATGCCATTTTGTTGTAACCGTAGTCTGACAGCATGCGGCATAACAAGGGGGTCCCTACAAAACCCGTTTTCAGATAACCCCCGTCTTTTTCCAGTTTGTTATTAAAATCAGCGGCAACTCTTGCTTGCTGTTCTTTCGGTGCAATATGGCAATGCAGCGCTAGTGCATAAGCGGTCTGGTTGCTCAAAGCCAATCTGCCTGTGGGTGTAAAATATTCTCGATAAATAGCTGAGCGAATCTTTTCTGTACGCTCCTCATAGATTTCTGCTTCATCCAATCCCAGCGTCCGCGCCGCCATTCCAACAATTTCCGTGCTAATTAAGTAGTAGCACGAACTGATGTAGGGAATTTCTGTTCCGCCAGTCGGGAAATGCGGATTCTCGCCGTCCATAGCCAACCAATCCCCGAAATGGAAGCCCGTTGTCCAAAGAAAAGAACCTCCGGATGCAATATCCTGCTGATAAATATAATCTGCCCAGGACTTCATGCCCTCATATGCTTCTTCCAAAATGCCCTTGTCGCCGGTTTGGCTGTATACCGTCCAGGGAATAATTGTTGCCGCATCTGCCCATGCACATGCGCCGCCCCCCTCAAGCCCAGCCATAGGCACCACCATAGGTGTCATCCCGGACAGTTTGCGTTGCTCCAGCTTCATATCATGGCAATACTTCTTCATAAAAGCGTATGTGTCCATGTTATACGCGGCCGTTGCGCAGTACAACTGGGCATCGCCCGTCCATCCCATCCGTTCGTCCCGCTGTGGACAGTCTGTCGGCACATCCACAAAATTTCCCTTCTGACCCCATATAACATTTTCAAACAGCCGATTTACCTTGGAATCGGATGTTTCAATCCACCCTGTGCGGGTCATATCAGAGTACAGCACCCTCCCAGTAAAATCATTGATATCAATATGTTCCCATCCAATCAGTTTTGCGTATCGGAAGCCATAAAACGTAAAATGCGGACGGACTTCCTTGACCGTACCATCACTGACATATACAAACTCCTGCTTTGCGACACGCAAGTTTTTATTATAGAAATTTCCATCCTGCAAGATTTCGCCATGCTGGATGACTAGCTTTGCTCCCTTTGGCGCACGATTGATAAATGTAAGCCACCCTACCATGTTCTGCCCCATATCCAAAACAGTTTCGCCTGCTGGTGTATGGATAAGTGCCACAGGTTTTATTGTTTCTTTTTCAATAATAGGAAGACTCAGCCGTGGCATCAACTTTTCACGGTCAATTTCTTCTAAGGCCGTTTCTAGGGTCTGCAAATCTTTGTTTTGCTCGTCTATGATTTCACCATCATATAAATCGGAAAAACGAATGATTGAGGTGCTAATTGCCCAATCTTTCTGTGTGGAAACAACTTCTTGCCTTCCATTTTCATATGTCAGCACCAGATCGCAGGCAAAGCATTGATGCTCACCGTAAATATGCTTTTTCCCACCTTCGAACCCGAATCTGCCCGCATATAATCCGTCGCCGGTAAGAGCATGGATCGTATTATCTCCACACCTTAAATCTTTCAGCACGTCAAATGTTTGCACTTGGATCCATTGGTCATAAGCATTCAACCCGGGACATAGATACTCATTTCCCACTTTATTTTCATTTAGGTATGCTTCATAAAATCCCAAACCGCAAGCATAAAGCCTTGCGCAGACGGGGAGGGACTGTAACTCAAAATGCTTTTCATATCGAAGAGACACACCGGCTTCTGGTTGTTTTGCCGTAATAAACGAGCCCGTCATTTTTTCTTTTCCGGTTTCAAACCAAGCTGCATCGCTGCACGCTTCCTCGCCTGCATCAGTTTTGATATAAACATGCCAGTAATAACGAGTCTGTTCGCTTAACAAAATAGGGATTTCTGTTCCGAGCGAATCCAGCCCATCGCACCAGCCAGAGTCATACAATGGCTGCGCAAAGTAAGCATCCATTGCCACCTCTAATCTCGCTTCCTTCTGGCTAGTGCCCCTCGCGTTTTCGACTTTCCAAGACGCACGTGCTTTGTCCAGGGTAAATCCCAACGGATTGAGAAGATGGTTTATTCTCAAATCAATAATCTGCACTTTTCATTCCTCAGCTTTCTTATTATCTAAATAAAACGTTTCCTTTGAGTAAAGGTCTTTCCCCATTACACATATATCCAGACGCCTTTCCTTAACTAAAACGGCTGCCAGGCTGCGGCCATAATATGTTGGGTATCTGCCTTCTAAAAAAGAATTTTCACTTTGAGGATCTGCGCTACCAAAAGCAAACAATTCACCTCCCGTTACAGATATGGTCAACACTTCGTCTGCGTTGCTTTCAATTTCTCCTCTGTCATCGCGAAGTGATATATCAAAAAAGATAACACTTCCAATGCCCAGTGACGTTTCAGGTTGAATGACAATTTTAATTTCAGAATCCGCAGATTTCAACACGCTTTCGCTATGTGAGTTGTCTGAAAAAAATGATACAGCTCGTAATTCACCAGGCTGATAAATAGCAGGAAAGACCGCTTTGCTGTTGATGACCTTTTTCCGTCCCATAGAAACATCATTGACAAACAGTTCCGTTTCCGGTGCCAGGGTATAGATTTCTATTTCCGTTTCTTTCCCCTC
>JAVBTR010000101.1:0-5844 GCA_031556065.1 Eubacteriales bacterium
AGCGATCTGGGTATCTTTTCTGGTGAAAGGGATTTCCAGTTTCTGGCACAGGGTCTCGATGCCTGCGGTATCAAAAGGCTCCAGGCCCATGGACATGGTAAAAGCATGCAGCTCATAATCCACGTGGGAAAACCTTTTATACAGTGCCAGCGCATACAATAAAAGCAGGCTGTCCTTCCCGCCGGATACCCCTACCGCGATCTTATCCCCCGGGGCAATCATATGGAAATCTTGATCCGCCCGGCGTACACAACCCAGAACTGTCTTCATGGCCCTCACCTCTTCCAGAAATTATACCCCGTCTTGCCCCATCGCGCAAGATGTGGTATTGTGTAGAAACGAAGGAGGCGGCAGCATGAGCATCCAACAAGGCATGGCGTATTTTGTAAGGGAATCACATATTATGCATTGTCTTTCCATCGCCTTTGGCGATGAAGATTCCGCCACCCTTTCATACGAAAATGCCGGGGATTCCACGGTTTTTGATCTGGCCAGCCTGACAAAGCTGTTCACCCTTATCGCTGTGATGCAATTAAATGAACAGGGGAAATTATCCCTTGATGATCCGCTTATCAAGCATGCGCCCCAGTTCAAAAACATGGGGGGCGTGTCCCTTGAAAACCTCTTAAGCTACCAAGTCAATATTTTATCCGATGGCCGTATTGACGATGCACCTAATAGGGAGGAGGCCCTGGGCCGGCTGTTTGCCTCCAAGCCCCTGCCCCAGGTAGGCACAAGGTTTTATTCTGACATGCACGCCATGGTTTTGAAGTATGTGGTAGAAGCCGCCAGCGGCATGGATTTTTTCTCCTATATTCAAAAACATATCCTTATCCCTTGTGGTATGGCACACACCTATGCCGCCATTCCCGAGGAAATGCTGCCTTTAACCCAAAGCTATGCTGGGGAGCACCGCATTGAAAACGGAAGGTATGTTCTCAGAGCTGGCCCAACACCTGGCACCCCCCACGATCCTAAGGCGGCGCTTCTTTCGCCCGGCGGAGAGGATTTGTGCGGCCACGCAGGGCTCTTTTCCACCTTAACCGATATGACCAGTCTCTGCCAAGGCCTATTAAACGGTGCGCTCTTATCCAAGGAAAGCCTGAAAGCCATTGCCATCAACCGCACAGGCGATGGCATGGACAAGCAGTATCTGGGCTATCTATGCTATGTGAAGCACCCTAACCAGCATTTTTCCGAGGTGCCAATTTATATGACGCATAGCGCCTTTGGTCTTTCTGGGTTTACGGGCAACCATATTTCCATCGACCCGGAATTAAAGCTATTCAACGTGTTTCTGGGAAACCGCTGCCTAAACCGCTTAACCACCCTAACCCCGAAAAATGATTCCGCCTTATTTGAGTTGGGCCTGGAACCCTGCGGCGCTGGGCAGATACGCTGGCCAGATGGCGAAATGATCTACTCATCGGTGGATTATGTGCACCAAAAAGATGTACGGCTCCATACGCCTATTCAAAAAGTCCTTTTTCAAAAATAAAAGAAACCGGGAGTTTGTCGCTCCCGGTTTCTTGTTCCTTTATTGAGATACCTGGTCGATAACCTTCAACACCACATTTACGTCCGTGTAATCGCCGCTGGGTACTTCATCATAAGCGACAGATTCACCTGCCATTACCCGTTCCATCACTTCATACAGGCCCTCAGCGCGGTACACGGTCAGTTCTACCGTATCACCGGCTTTCTTAGCGGCAACTGCATCTTTTAGTTCTTGGCAAGAAGCACTGACGATCGTGCCGTCCACTTCCACAATAATATCCCCAGGCAACAATCCCCCTTCCTTAGCAGGGGTACCTTCTTCCACAACGGAAATGTAGGCGCCGCTTGGAAGGATGCCGTTATAACTGGCACCGTTAATAGGGCTGTAGGTAATGCCCATGCGGGGCTTGCCGATCAGATCGTTGTTTACGTTGGTTTGCTCCGTAGTGGCAGACTTATTATCCTCTGCCTTGATTTCGCCTGAAAGCACCTTTTCGATCAAGGGCTTGGCAGAGTTGATGGGGATACACATACCGATGCCTTCAATAGAGGCGCTGCTGAAGTAGCCACTGGAAGAATACTTGATCGTCGGGATACCTACCAACTCGCCCAGCACATTGAACATGCCACCGCCGGAGTTGCCGGAGTTGATTGATGCGTCTACCTGAATCATAGTATTGCTAGTGGTGGTCTTGCGGCCATATTTATCGGTGCTGGCGCCGGTAGAAATCTGGCGGTTCAGCCCGGAAACAATGCCGGCAGTGGTGGTGCCTACAAATTCATCACTCAAAGGATTGCCGATGCAGATGGCCCAATCCCCAATGCGCAGGCTATCGCTGTCGCCTAAGGATACATAGGGCAGATTCAGGCCTTCCGCCTTGATAACAGCAATGTCCAGATCCACATCATAGGCGATAACCTGGGCTTCATATTCCTTGTCGTTGGCCGTGACTGTTACCCGGCTGGCCCCCTCGATAACATGGTAATTTGTCAGCACATGGCCCTGGTCGCTTATCACCGTACCGGACCCGGAGCCGGCTTCCACTTCCTTGGTTGTACCTTCGCTGTTGCCGCGGCTGCGGCCATAACCATAATAGCCGTAATTGGACGTTTGATAGGTCTTGTAATTGCTGACACCTACCACAGAATCATGCACCGCTTCCACTGCCTTGGTAAAGGGGCTCTCTACCACGCCTTCCAGCTTGGTGCCGCCCTCCTGGGCTGTTGCCCGGTTCGCCGTGACCATGCCTACCCCTGTTCCAATAAGGACGCAGACCATCGCCAACGCAACGAATCCGATAAGCTGTTTTTTGTTTCCCATGTTTTTCATATGTTGTCCCTCCTTTTAGGTTATAGCCATAGTATAACCATCAATTTTGACAACATCATGAATGAATTATGAATTATTCCTCGGGCGTTTGTGCCTGGGGATAAATGGAAATTCCATTTGACCGCACAGCATAAAAAGCCGCGTTAGCACCGGCCATATAAACAGAAATAGCCAGGCTCACAAATAAGCTCAGCGTCATGCCGACCACCGTTCCAAACATGCTCTGTAGGGTATAGCTCACAATGGTTCTTAGAAGAGTCCAGCCAATAAAGCTCAATTGAAGCACAAAAAATTCCATTTTATGCCCTTTCATCCCTTGGCAGCTTTTCTTCATGGCTTCAATGGGGGACAGGCTGGTATCCTCCGCCAAAGCATATTCCGCTAAAACAAAGTTAAAATAAATAACCAATATGAACACCACCATCGCAACGGGAGCAATAGCTATAATAAACGTAAAAAAGCCCGATTCCATCAGCGATGGCACGTTCACAACCAACAAAAGTATGGGCACCAGCACCACTGCCATAATCCCAAGCAAAACCAGCGCAACTAAAATTTGGAGCAAAACAGCCTTAAAAAAACTTCCCATTTTGGAAAACACCGTGGTATACGGCGCGTTTTCGTTTTTCACAATACCGATAAAGTACCGCTGCATACCTAAGTTCAGCCCCGCCGAAAGGAGAGCCGCCGCCATGAGCGCTATTGTGGGCAGCCAGTAGGAGGGGCTTGTTATCTGGTTCATAACATATTCCGTGGGATAGCCGCTTTGAAGCAGCTGCTCCATAAGATTAAGTACATCGTTATTGGCAATGGCCTGATAAACCTGAGCCGCCGTAATAAGTATACCTGCTGTAAAAAACACCAGCATAGCCGTTTGCCAGCGGCCTTTTAACGCACGTCTGGCCAGCGCCTTATATAGACCTGATTGCAAAACCATTTGTATCCCCCTCGCTTAACGCAATTCATTTCCCTGCTATTCTATCACAGCTTTTCATAATTTAAAATCGAAATTAAAATTTGCCTTGCTTTTCAGCATTGTTTCATTTATAATAATGTCATATCTAAAACGTTTTCGTTTTATCAAAAATAATAAAGAGGTGTTGCGGAGTGAAGTTTGGTTCTTTTAATGATGAACGCAAGGAGTATGTTATCAATACCCCTTATACCCCCTTGCCCTGGATCAACTATCTGGGCAGCCAGGATTTTTTCAGCCTCATTTCCAACACCGCAGGTGGCTACAGCTTTTACCGGGATGCCAAGCTTCGGCGCATCACCCGCTACCGCTACAATAATGTGCCTGTAGACGCAGGCGGCAGGCTCTATTATATTACCGACGGGGATACCACTTGGAGCCCTGCCTTTTTGCCTATGAAAACACCCTTGGATGCCTACCAATGCCGCCATGGCATGGGCTATACCGTTTTTGAAGGCAAGAAGAGCGGCCTTCAAGCAGAATTAACTTGCTTTGTGCCCGTAGACGAGGCCTGCGAGGTCAACCGCCTGGTGCTTAAGAACGATTCTGCCAAGGAAAAGACCATTCGTCTTGTTTCCGCACTGGAATTCTGTCTTTGGAATGCAGTGGACGATGCCGCCAACTTCCAAAGGAACTATTCCACCGGCGAATTAGAGGTGGAAGGCAGCGTCATCTACCACAAAACCGAATACCGGGAGCGTCGCAATCATTACGCTTACTTTGCTGTCAACGCGCCTGCCATTGGCTTTGATACCGATCGGGATACGTTCCTGGGCCGCTTTAATAGTTATTCCAGCCCTCAAGCCGTTTTAAGCAAGCAAAGCGCCAATGTGGTTTCCCATGGATGGGCACCTATTGCCGCCCACCACCTGGAGGTGGCCTTAGCCCCTGGCGAAAGCCGTTCCTTTATTTTTCTTTTAGGCTACGCCGAGCTTCCCGAAGAAGAAAAGTGGGAAAGCCCCGGCGTTATTAATAAAACCCCGGCCAAAGCTCTGATCAGCCGGTTCGATACAGACGAAAAGGTCAATGCCGCTCTAAAAGCCTTAAGGGCCCATTGGGAAGCCCTATTAAACCGCTACCATGTCACTTCCGGCGATGAAAAGCTGGATCGGATGGTGAACATTTGGAACCAATATCAATGCATGGTTACCTTTAATCTCAGCCGAAGCGCCTCTTATTACGAAAGCGGCATGGGCCGCGGCATGGGCTTTCGGGATTCCTGCCAGGATTTGCTGGGCTTTGTACACATGATTCCCCAGCGTGCCCGGGAAAGAATCATCGATATTGCTTCCATTCAACTGGAGGACGGCTCCACCTGGCACCAATACCAACCCCTCACCAAGCAGGGCAACGCAGATATCGGCGGCGGCTTTAACGACGATCCCCTGTGGCTGGTGGCCTGCACCTATTCTTACATTGCCGAAACAGGCGACGCCGGCATTTTAGACCATCCCACCCCTTTTAACACCACCCCCGGTACGGAAAAGCCCTTGTTCGAACATTTGCGCCGCAGCGTAAATTTTACCCTTAACAATCTGGGCCCCCACGGCTTACCCCTGATTGGCCGGGCAGATTGGAACGATTGCCTTAATCTTAACTGCTTTTCCAAGGAGCCAGGTGAAAGCTTCCAAACCACTGCCAACTTCGAATCGGGTATTGCGCAAAGCGTTTTTATCGCTGGCCAATTTATTCTCTATGCTGGCCAGTATGCCGAACTTTGCAGCAAGTACGGCAGTGCCGATGAGGCCGCCTCCATCCGCGCCGCTGCCCTCCAAATGGAAAAAGCCATTTTGGAAAAGGGCTGGGATGGTCAATGGTTCCTCCGGGCTTACGATGCCTTCGGCCACAAGGTGGGCAGCAACGACTGCCAAGAGGGTAAGATTTACATTGAACCCCAGGGCATGTGCGTTATGGCGGGGGTAGGAACGGAAAACGGTTTCGCAAAAACGGCTTTGGCCAGTGTTAAAGAGCATTTGACCGGCGCATATGGTACCAGCCTTCTTTGGCCTTGCTATACGCAATACCATCTGGAACTGGGCGAAGT
>JAVBTR010000086.1:0-26188 GCA_031556065.1 Eubacteriales bacterium
GATTTTGCGGTCATTTGGTCGGGCAAGGTAGGAATTTCTACGAAATTCCACCGAAAATCGCCGCACATGTCGCCGATTTCGGAATGAAAATCGGAGGACCGCGGTCCTCCGATACCTCCTAGGGTTTGTTGATGGTCTGAACCCTTTTCTTTGCATAGAAAAGGGTTCTCGCGCTCTCCTAAAAGAAACTGGATAGGGGACGGATTATGGAGATAAGAGTTTCGGGTTTGGTGAATGATTCTATTGTGGATGGGCCAGGACTGCGCTTTTCGGTGTTTACACAGGGCTGCTCTCATGGGTGTGAAGGCTGCCACAATCCCGAGAGCCACGATTTTGATGGGGGTACCATTCGGCATACGGATGAAGTGATTGCCCTGATGAAGAAAAACCCCCTGCTGGACGGGGTAACGCTGACTGGCGGAGAACCCTTCTGCCAGTGGGAGCCATGCCTTGAAATCGCTAAAGGCGCTCATGCCATGGGCCTGAACGTATGGGCTTACTCCGGCTATCTATACGAGGAACTGTTGGAGCTCGCGCCTGCGCTGCTTAATGAAGTGGATGTGCTGGTAGACGGTAAGTTTATTTTAGAAGAGCGCAGCCTTGAACTTAAATACAAGGGCAGCCGTAACCAACGTCTGATCGATATAAAAAAGACCCGGGAAACGGGTGAGCTTACACTATGGGAACCGCCCCAATGGGTGAATTTTTAATCAAGTTTTCTAGGGAAGAGCGAGAGCGGGGGATTCTTTTTTTCGAAAAGAATCCCCCGCTCGTATATCTATCTACCTGTTATTGTACCGTTTTCTCCCATCATCCAAGAACCTGTTAAGCTCCTTGGGGTTTTCAAGGACTTCGCCGCAGCCACGGACCACGGAGGTTTGAGGGTTGGAGACCACGTGGCAGGGCACTTTCAGCACCTGCTCCACGGCTTCTTCCAGGCCGAAGAGGGCAGCGCCGCCGCCAGTAAAATAGATGCCACGTTCGAAAACGTCCGCAGCCAATTCCGCGGGGGTGTTTTCAAGGGCGGCATGAAGGCTTTCGATGAAGGCTTGAAGAGGATCGTCTAACGCTTCGGTGACTTCGTCGGAAGTAATGCGCATGGTTTTGGGAATGCCGGTTAAGATGTTCTTGCCTGTTACATCTAAATAGATTTGCTCGCTGCGGGGGAGCACGGAGCCGATGTTGACCTT
The DNA here is from genome assembly GCA_031556065.1 of Eubacteriales bacterium. Classification (GTDB taxonomy): domain Bacteria; phylum Bacillota; class Clostridia; order Christensenellales; family Aristaeellaceae; genus JAVBTR01. The sequence goes on from JAVBTR010000086.1 coordinate 1,191, forward strand.
CAATTCTTCCGCAGTGCGTTCGCCAATTAACAGGTTGTGCTTGCGGCGCAGATGGCGGATAATGGCATCGGTGAACTGATCCCCGCCCACCTTGCTCATGCCGGAAACGATAATCTGCCCCATGGAAATGACGGCGATATCGGTCACGCCGGCGCCGATGTCGACGATCATGGTACCGTAGGTTTCATCGATAGGCAGCTTGGCGCCAATGGCGGCGGCCATGGGCTTTTCCAGAAGCTGGGTGCGGCGCATGCCTGCGTCGAACATAACAGATATAATGGAACGCTTTTCAATTTCGTTAACCCCGCTGGGTACGGACATAACGGCCCGGGGACGGCTGAAAAGGCGTTTGCCGATCACCTTTTGCATGAAATAACGAAGCATGGTGCCGGTTAGATCGAAATCGGTAATAACCCCTTGGCGAAGGGGTTGAATTGCCAATATGTTGGATGGGGTGCGGCCAAGCATCAACTGGGCATCATTGCCGATGGCCAGAACCTTGCGTGTGTCCCGCTCGATGGCCACGATGGAGGGCTCGTTTAAAATAATGCCCTTTCCGCGCATGTAGATGAACACATTGCTTGTACCAAGATCAATACCGATATCGTTAAACTGTGCCATGCTTTCGCCCCTTTAGGGAAAAATAATTTGCTTTAGCTTATACTATTTCTGCTTATTACCTGCCAATTCCTTCTTTCATGCTTCTTTGGCGTGCTGGCGGCGAAGTGTTTCATACTTTTCTTTGGTGGCATAGCCGCCCCGCAGGTGACGGATGGCCTTGTTAAAGGCCAAAAGATCGGCTACCTGGGCACCCAGCTTGGTATCTATTTTGGGCAGGCGCTGGCCCATGTCTTTGTGAACAGAGGATTTGGATACGGAAAATTTCTTGGCCGCCTGGCGTACTGTGGCATTGTTTTCCAGCATATAGCAAGCGATTTCCAGACAGCGTTCTTTAATGTATTCCTGCACAAGTATTGGCCCCCTTCAATAGTTTGTACAGCCTATGAAATGGGGACAGGGATTATTCCCGGGAAATTTTATGGCTTGACAGCTTTAAATGAAAGGATTATACTCATCTCAATCCTTTTGGAAGACTGGGAACATGCCCTTTTTCTTAAGCAGCAGAGAGTGAGCGCCGTCGGCTGAAAGCGCACGCGGTGGAGGAAAAAACGGATACCATCCCACGACATAAGGCGCAGGCCGCGCGATACAGCGGTATTAAGAGGTTTTAACAAGCCGGGTGGAACCGCGGATTACATATCCGTCCCAGCATATGGGGCGGGTATTTTCTTTTTTGGCAAAGAAAGGGGATTGGGCATGAAAATTACGCTTAAGGGGAACCAACGGGAGTTTGAAAAGGGGATAAGCGCGCTGGACATGGCTGGGCAGATCAGCCAGGATTTAAAGAAAAAGGCGCTGGTGGCCAAGGTAAATGGGGAAAAGGTGATTGAATTATGGCAGCCCATTAAAGAGGATTGCGAAATTGAATTTCTCACCTTTGAAGACGAGGAAGGCCGCAGGGCTTACCGGCACACCGCATCCCACGTGTTGGCCCAGGCGGTAAAGAACCTGTACCCCAAGGCGAAGCTGGCTATCGGGCCAGCTATTGAAAATGGGTTTTATTACGATTTCGATATGGAGGAGGCTTTTACGCCCCAGGCGCTGCAGGCCATTGAAAAAGAGATTGGCAGAATTTTAAAGAAGAATGACAAGCTGGAAAAGTTCGAGCTGCCCAGAAAAGAAGCTATTCAACTGATGGAAGAAAAGGGCGAACCCTATAAAGTGGAGCTGATTCAGGATTTGCCTGAGGACGCGGTTATTTCCCTCTACAAGCAGGGGGATTTTGTGGACCTGTGCGCCGGTCCCCACCTGGGCTCTACAGGCAAAGTGAAGGCCATGAAGCTAACCCAGGTAGCGGGCGCTTACTGGCGTGGCAATGAAAAGAACAAGATGCTTCAGCGGATTTATGGCACAGCCTTCGATTCCAAGGAAGCGTTGGACGCCCACCTGGAAGCCATTGAGGATGCCAAGCGCCGGGATCATAACAAGATTGGCCGGGAGTTGGAATACTTTACCACGGTGGATACCATTGGCCAGGGGTTACCTATTTTGCTTCCCAAGGGCGCAAGGGTGATCCAGCTGTTGCAGCGCTTCGTGGAAGACGAAGAGCAGAAGCGGGGCTACTTGCTTACCAAGACGCCGCTGATGGCGAAACGGGATTTGTACCGGATTTCCGGCCATTGGGATCATTATCGGGATGGGATGTTTATTCTGGGGGACGCGGACGATGAAACCAAGGAATGCTTTGCCCTGCGGCCTATGACCTGCCCCTTCCAGTACCAGGTGTTCTTAAATAGGATGCGGTCTTACAGGGATTTGCCCATGCGTTTGGGTGAAACCTCCACCTTGTTTAGAAACGAGGATTCCGGCGAAATGCATGGCCTGATCCGCGTGCGGCAGTTCACCATTTCCGAAGGGCATTTGGTGCTTAGGCCCGATCAGCTGGAAGAAGAATTTAAGGGCTGTTTGGAGCTGGCCCGGTTCATGCTGCAAGCGGTAGGTTTGGAAGACGATTGCACGTACCGCTTCTCCCAATGGGACCCGAACAATACCAAGAAGTACGAAGGAACTCCCGAGCAATGGGAAGAAGCTCAGAACTTGATGGGCAGCATTTTGGAAAAGCTGGATGTAAAGCATACCATCGGCATTGATGAAGCGGCGTTCTACGGCCCGAAATTGGACATCCAGATTAAGAATGTTCATGGTAAGGAAGATACGCTGATCACCATCCAGATCGATATGCTGCTGGCGGAAAAGTTCGGCATGGAATATGTGGATGCGGATGGGCAAAAGAGAAGGCCCTATATTATTCACAGAACGTCTCTGGGCTGCTATGAAAGGACCTTGGCCCTGATGCTGGAGAAGTTCGCCGGGGCCATGCCGCTGTGGCTGGCGCCTACCCAGGTGGAAGTAATGACCATTACGGACAGAGCTAATGATTGGGCGGATGAAGTGGCCTCTACCATGTCCATGGCTGGGTTCCGGGTGGATACGGACAAACGGAATGAGAAGATTGGGTTCAAGATTCGCGAAGCGCAGATGGATAAGATTCCGTATATGGTGGTGCTGGGCGATAAAGAATGCGAGGATAAGATGGTGGCTGTGCGGGATCGCAAGGGGAATAACCTGGGTGTTATGGGCCTGGATGCATTGATGGAATTGCTGCATGAGGAAGTTGATACGCGAGCGATCAAATAAGGGTAAAGGGGCGATGCCCCTTGCGGGATGGGGGCTGGCCCCAACGTAGCCTGTTGAAATCAAAAAGCAATCCCCAGGTCAAGGAAGCGTAGCGGCCCTTGACACAGGCTTAGATGTACGAACAAGCTCCTTGGCTTTAAGGAGCAATCTCACAAAACGAGCACCCTGCCAAACTGGCAGGGTGCTCGTTTTGTTGCTTGGTTGACAGGGCTTTGCCCTGTTTTCGAAGGGGTTCCACCCCTTCACCCTGCAAGGGATTCATCCCTTGACCCATTATTTTTCAAGCAGCCTATTCACAGCATTCAAATACCCATAACAGCTGGCCTCAATAATATCTGTAGAAACCCCGCGGCCCAGCATGACCGTATCCCCGGACTTAACCCGGACCGTCACTTCTCCTAATGCATCCTGGCCCTCGGTAACGGCCTTTAAATTAAAGCTTTCCAAGGAGCAGGACAACCCTGTAATCAAGTCCACCGCATTAAAGCAGGCATCCACAGGGCCGGTTCCCCAGGCTGCCTTGGTTTCCCTAACCCCATCCTTTTCCAAGCATACTGTGGATGTAGCCGTCATCTTATTTCCCGAAAAAATCTGGAAGGAAATTAACTTATAGCTGGAATGCACAGTATAATCTTGTTCCCGGAGGATAGCCATAATGTCCTGATCGGTTACGTTCTTTTTCCGGTCTGCCAGTTCTTTAAACCGCACAAAGGCCGCCTTTAAAGCGTTATCATCCAACTCCAGGCCCAGCTGCTCCGCCCGGTCCTTTAGGGCATGCCGCCCGGAAAGCTTGCCCAGAACCATTGTATTACTGGGCACACCCAAATCTTCCGGCCGCATGATCTCATACGTTTCCCTATTTTGCAGTACCCCATGCTGGTGAATGCCGCTTTGGTGCAAAAAGGCGTTAGCCCCTAAAATGGCTTTGTTGGGGGGGATATCCAGCCCTGCAAAGCCTGCGATTAAGCGGGAGGTTTTATAAAGCCGCTGGGCCTTAATGCCTGTATCGCAGCCGTAATACCCATTACGGACTCGAAGGCCCATGACAATCTCTTCCAGTGCCGCATTGCCGGCCCGTTCGCCCATGCCGTTCATGGTGCATTCCACCTGCCGGGCGCCCTGACGGATTCCCTCCAAGGAGGTGGCTACCCCCAGGCCTAAATCGTCATGGCTGTGGACGGAAAGGGTCACGCCCTTCATTCCGGGCACATTTTCCATAATGCTTTGAAGAAGCTCGCCATATTCCGCGACGGTGGCATAACCCACCGTGTCCGGGATGTTGATGGTGGTGGCCCCGGCGTTAATGGCCCGTTCAATTATAGCGCATAAAAACGCCTTGTCGGAACGGGTGGCATCCTCGCAAGAAAATTCCACGTCCTCTACCAAAGACCTGGCCAGGCGGACAGAATGCTCCGCCGCTTCCAAAACCTTTTCCGGGGGCATGTTCAGTTTATACTGCATGTGTACGGCGCTGGTAGCGATAAAAACATGAATCCGCTTTTTAGGCGCGTCCTTCAGCGCCTCCGCGGCGGTTGTAATATCGCTGTCTACGCAGCGGGCCAAGGAACAAACCACCGCGTTATTCACAACAGCGCTCACGGCGCGGATGGCTTCAAAATCGCCCTTGCTGGCACCGGCGAAACCGGCTTCGATAATATCCACGCCCAGCTTATCCAGGGCCTTGGCGATTTCCACCTTTTCGTTCAGGTGGAAGCTGACACCTGGTGTTTGTTCCCCATCTCTTAAAGTGGTATCAAATATTTTTACATGTTCCATGGTATTACTTCCTTATCGGTTTTCGCACAGGGCAACAAAGCGATCCACAGAGTCTTTAATCACATTCAGGGAAGAACGCCAGAATTCCACACTGCGTACATCAATGCCAACAGACGCGGCCACATTGGCCACGTTATCGCTGCCGCAGATGGAAAGCAGGCGATTGTATTCCGGCACGAAGGCCTCGCCCTTTTCTAAATACTGGGCAAAGACGCCCTTGCCAAACAAGAGGCCGAAGGCATAGGGAAAGTTGTAGAAGTTCATCTGGGCGCTGTAGTAATGGCTTTTGCAGGCCCACATAAAGGGATGCCGCAAATCCTGATTAAGACCATCGCCATAGGCCTTCTCCTGGGCGCTAAGCATAGCGGCCTTTAGCTCTTCCACACTCATGGTATGGTCTTTTCTGGTTTCGATCACTTCCGATTCAAACAGGAAGCGGCTGTAAATATCCACCACGGTCTGGGTGGCCTCCATCAGTTCGCCCTCAAGCAGTGCGAAAGCAAAATCGGGATCGGCGTTCTTTAAAGCCTGGTGGGTGAGCATGGTTTCATTGAAAATGGAAGCAGTTTCCGCCAAGGGCATGGGATAATCCGTCATAAGGCTGGGAAGGGCCTTCATGCAATGGTTATGCCAGGCATGGCCTAGCTCATGGGCCAGGGTGGAAATATCGGAAAAGCTGCCGGCAAAGTTGGAAAGAATGCGGCTGATCCCCAGGCTGTGAAGGCCTGCGCAGAAAGCCCCGCCGCTCTTGCCCTTTTTCGGGTACATATCAATCCAGCCGTTTTCAAAGGCGTTGGCAATGAAATCCGCCATATCCGGGTTAAACTGGCCGAAGGCGGCCACCAGAATAGCCAGCGCTTCTTCGATGGTATAGGTTTTTTCGGTTTTTCCTACCGGGGCGAAAAGATCGTAGAAGGGCAGGCCCTTTTCATGGCCCAGCAACGTTGCTTTGGCCTGCATGTAGCGCCGAAAATCCGGTAAGAATTCCGAAATGGCTGTCCACATGGCATCCAAGGTTTCCTTGTCCATGTTGGAATCGAACAAAGTCATGGCCAGAACAGAATCGAAGCCCTTGGCCTTGGAAAGGGTTTCTGCTTCAGCTTTAATGGAGTTTAAGCAATAGCTCATGGGCAGAGCCATTTTTTCATAAGAAGCGATTTCCGCCTGGTAGGCTTCCTTGCGGATAGCGGCATCGGGATTGTAGGCCTTGGCCCTGGCGGCAGATAGGGGAATTTCTTCACCCTTGAAGCTGACGGTGTGGGTGGCGTCCAACTTATCCCGCAATTGGGAGAAGGCTTCCCCGCCGGACAGGCTTAGCTGCAAAAACCAGGGTTCTACCGCCGCGTCGATCTGGTGCAGGGCTCTTTCCTTGCTGGATTGCAGGGCAAAGGCGTTGGCTTTTAAAATAAGGCTTTGGTCGATCAGTTCGTCCAGGTTTTCCACCTTGCCTAAATGGCGGGAAAAAGCGGACATGGTCTGCTGAGCCTCTACGTAAAGCTGCAAAAGCTTATCGTATGCCTTGGCAGCGGCGGCATGCTCCGCGTCTACAGCCAAGGTGAGGTTGGCATAATTGGCGATTTTTTCCAAAATATCCATTAGCTGTGTTAATTGGGTTACAGCGGTTTCTAAAAGAACCAATTCATCCAATGGGCTTTTAATGGTCTCGTTGATGGCGTGGATCATGGGCGTGATGGCATCCATATCCCTTAAAAAAGCCTCGTCCTCAAAGGATTTGTAAATAACGCTTAAATCCCAGTTCATATTCAAATCTCCTTTATGCTTCTACCTCGTGATTTAACTCCAAGGCTTGAATACAGGTTACCTTGCTGCGTTCGATATGGGCTTCCAGCAGGGTTTTCAGTGCGGCCAGATCCCGCTTTTTTAAGTATTCCACAATCTGGTGATGCTCCTTGTGGGCGTCGTTGCGGCGGTTTTCTTGACGAATGGCCATGGCGGAAAAGCGGGTAATGAATTCGTCCTGGGTTTCGATAACCCGGATGATGCGGTTTTGCTTGGAAATATGGATGATCTGGTTGTGAAAGGCCCGGGCCACCGGGGAAATGCCCTCGATATCATCCTTTTCAAGCAGTTCATCCATGAGAGCTAGGCTCTCTTCCAGGCTCTTAATATCTTCATCGGTCACGTTTTTAACGATGGCCGGCAAAGTCAGAATTTCAAGGGAGTTGCGAATGGTGTAGATTTGGGACACATCTTCTAATGTAAAAGCGCGCACCACCACACCTCGGCGCAGAACATACTCCACCAGGCCATCCCTTTCAAGCTTGCGCAGGGCTTCCCGAAGGGGGGTACGGCTGATGTGGAGGCGGTCCGCATAATCGGTTTCTACAATACGCTCGCCTGCGGGAATCTCGCCTGTGATGATGGCATGCTTCAACATCTCATAAGCGATTTCGCGAATAGGGCGGCTTTCCAGCATAGGTTGAAAGCTCGGTTTGTTCATGTGGATTCCTCCAAGCGTATTTTTTTTGTATTTTGGATACGGTATAAAATTATCATGTTTTCATTAAAACGTCAAGAACTCTCAAAATGTTTCGAAAAGACACTTTACACCTGCTTATATAAATGATAGAATACACCTTAGGATAAGCGTGCCCTTTAAACTGATCCGGGAGATCGGTAAGGTTGCGGCATAGTGTGAAAAGTATGCGCACCTTCAGGTGCGCTTTCATATGCGAGGAGGTTTGCAAAGTGTTGGCAAAGGCAATTGTCATGGATGAAGCCGCGGTTGAACGTGCCTTGACCCGAATGGCCCACGAGATTTTGGAAAAGAACAAGGGAACGGAAAAGCTGGTGCTGGTGGGCGTTCGGCGACGGGGTGTGCCCCTGGCACGGATGATCGCCGCCCAAATGGAGAAAATCGAAGGCTGCGCTGTGCCTGTGTGCGAGGTGGATATCACCCAATACCGCGACGACCTGGACGACGATGAGAAGTACAAGGGCGAAATGCAGAAGATGGATGTGAACCTGGAGGGCATGAACTGTGTGCTGGTAGACGATGTGCTCTATACTGGCCGTACCACCCGCGCTGCCATGGACGCCATTATCGCAAATGGCCGCCCCCGGCAGATACGCTTGGCGGTGCTGATCGACAGAGGCCACCGGGAGCTGCCTATCCACGCGGATTTTGTAGGCAAGAATGTGCCTACCAGCCAGACGGAGGCCATTGGCGTGCGGGTACCTGAATTCGACGCATGTCTGGACGTGATGCTTTATGAAACCCAGCCCGGCAGATTCTCGGATGCGAATCCGATGATCGTTTAACTTCATTAATATTACGGAGGAAGAGGCTTATGATGCAACAAAAGACATCCACGGGAAAAATGATTCTCTTAGGTATTCAACATGTTTTCGCTATGTTCGGTGCAACGGTGCTGGTGCCGGCGTTAACAGAGCTGAACCCCAGCGTGGCGCTTTTTTGCGCAGGGGCGGGAACCCTTTTGTTCCATGCGGTTACCGGAGGCAAGGTGCCCGCTTTCTTAGGTTCCTCCTTCTCTTTTATCGCAGCCATTTGCCTGGTTGCCAACAACAATGGCGGAGACTTGGCCTATGCTACAGGCGGCATTATTGTCTCCGGCGCAGTGTACCTGGTATTCGCGCTGATTGTTAAGCTGGTGGGCGTTGAAAAGGTTTTGAAGCTGTTCCCGCCTGTTGTGACGGGCCCCATGGTTATTATTATCGGGATGATGCTGGCGCCTACAGCCATTTCAAGCATTACAGCGCCTATTGGTGCCACCTCTGTGCTTGTTAACTGGACGGTGGCTGTACTGACCATTGTGATTATTGTAGGTGTGTCCATCTTTGCCAAGGGCTTCTTCAGGCTGGTTCCCATCCTATTTGGTATTGCTGGCGGCTATATTATCGCCATTTGCTTTGGGATTGTGGATTTTACGCCTATCCAAAAAGCGGCGTGGGTCAGCATGCCTCAGTTTTTCCTGCCCAAATTCTCCGCCCAATCGATTCTGCTGATAGCACCCATTGCCATCGTCACCTTCGTTGAACATATTGGCGATATAACGGCCTCCTCGGCGGTGTGCGGCAAGGCGTTTATGAAAGACCCGGGGCTGCACCGTACCCTGATTGGAGATGGCTTGGCCACCATGCTGGCGGGCTTTATCGGCGGCCCTGCCAATACCACCTATTCCGAAAACACAGGCGTTCTGGCGGCCACCAAGAACTATAATCCCCGCACATTGGAAATCGCTGCGGTGTTTGCCCTTATACTAAGCTTCTTTTCTAAGCTGGGCGCTATTTTACAGACACTGCCCGGCCCGGTCATGGGCGGCGTAAGCTTTATTCTCTTCGGAATGATTGCCGCGGTAGGTCTTCGCACCTTGGTTGATAAAAGGGTGGATTTCTCCAACAGCCGCAATTTGGTGATCGTGGCGATCATGCTGGTGATGGGCTTAGGCGGCGTGACCATCCAATTTTCCGACACCGTTGCCATGAGCGGAACAGCTCTGGCCGCTATTCTAGGCATCGTTTTGAACCTGGTGCTGCCGGAAAACTTCGATAAGGAATAAGGGTTGCACAATCCAAAGGGCGGCGAAAAACCGTCCTTTTTTATTTGCACTTATGGGAAGATTAGGATATAATGAGGGGTAATACGTTGTATAGGAGGGTTCTTACCATGGCCACAGATATTGAAATCGCGCGCGCTGCCAAACCGCAGCCGATCATGGATATTGCAAGCAAGGCAGGCTTTATGGCCGATACCTTGTCCCCTTACGGAAAGTACATCGCCAAGGTGGATCCCGCTCCTTATAAAGCCATGCCGGAAAAAGCCAAGCTGATTTTGGTAACGGCCATTAACCCCACCCCAGCCGGAGAAGGGAAAACCACTGTTTCCGTTGGCTTGGCCGACGGCATGACGGTAACTGGCCGCAATGCCATGCTGGCCCTGCGTGAACCCTCACTGGGCCCGGTGTTCGGCATGAAGGGCGGCGCCACAGGCGGCGGCTACGCCCAGGTGCTGCCTATGGAAAACATTAACCTCCATTTTACAGGGGACTTACACGCTATTACCGCTGCCAATAACCTGCTGGCCGCTATGGTGGACAACCATATCCAGCAAGGGAATAAGCTGGGCATTGATCCCCGTACCGTGTGCTTTCGCCGCTGCATGGACGTAAACGACAGGCAGCTGCGTCAGATCGTATCGGGCCTGGGCGGCAAAACCAATGGCATGCCCCGTGAAGACGGCTTCGATATTACTGCCGCCAGTGAAGTAATGGCTGTGTTCTGCTTGTGTGAAGACGTTCACGATCTGAAAAAGCGGCTTAAGAAGGTGGTGGTAGGCCGCAGCTTCCAGGGGGAAGAAATTACCGCCGGGCACTTAAACGCCCAGGGGGCTATGGCTGCCCTTTTGCGGGATGCTCTGCAGCCCAACCTGGTCCAGACCATCGATGGCACCCCCTGCCTGATGCACGGCGGCCCCTTTGCCAACATTGCCCATGGCTGCAACAGTGTGACTGCCACCAAAACCGCCATGAAAATGGCCGATTATGTGATTACCGAAGCGGGCTTTGGCGCGGATTTAGGCGCCGAAAAGTTCTTGGACATTAAGTGCCGCCATGCGAAAATCTGGCCTGATGCCATTGTGCTGGTGGCTACCATCAGGGCCCTTAAGCACCACGGCGGCGTGGAAAAGGCCCTTTTAAACGAAGAGGATGTAGACGCTTTGCGTCGGGGCATGGAAAACCTGGATGCCCACATCGACAACATTCAAAACGTGTGGAAGCGGCCCTGCATCGTGGCCATTAACCGTTTCGCTACCGATACGGACAGCGAAACCGCCGTATTGTTTGAAGCCTGCCGGGAAAAGGGCGTGCCGGTGGCCCTGTGCGACGGCTGGGCCCAGGGGGGCAAAGGCGTTAAAGAGCTGGCGGACTTGGTTTGTTCTATTGTAGACAATTGTGAAAAGTGCGAACCCAGCTACACCTATGAAGACGATCTGCCCCTTAAAAACAAGATTGCCGCCGTGGCCAAACGGGTTTACGGCGCTAATGATGTCACCTTTGGCAATGGGGTGATGAACCAGCTGCGCAAGCTGGAAAAAGAAGGCTATGGCTGGTACCCGGTGTGTATTGCCAAGACACAATACTCCTTATCGGACAACCCCAAACTGCTGGGCCGTGCCAAGGATTTTACTTTGAACATCCGCCAAGTGCGTTTGTCCGGTGCGGCGGGGTTTGTGGTGGCCTTTGCTGGGGATATTATCGCTATGCCGGGCCTGCCTAAGGTGCCCGCAGCAGAAGGCATCGATGTGGATGAGCATATGAATATTATTGGCTTATTCTAAGTTAGAGGCTAGCCTTAAGGTGAACTATTAGTAACAGGGAGTGATAAAAATGCAGGCATTGAAAATGCAGTTGTTGGAGATTTTAAGGGAGGACTGCCGTGTTTCCCTTGAAAAAATGGCCGTGATGACAGGCGCTTCCATGGAAGAGGTGGCAGGAGCCATCGAGGAAATGGAAAAAAAGCATGTGATTCTGCGCTATTCGCCCATTATTAACTGGGATTTAACAGAACGCGAACGGGTGGAAGCCATGATCGAAGTCCGTGTGACCCCTCAGCGGGATATGGGGTTTGACGCAGTGGCCAAGCGCATCTACAAGTTCGATGAAGTGAAGAACGTGTACTTAATGAGCGGCGCTTACGACCTGCTTTTGCTGGTGGAAGCCAAAACCCTTAAGGAATTGGCGTTCTTCGTGTCCGAGCGGCTTTCTACCATAGAAACCGTTACCGGTACAGCCACCCATTTCGTTTTAAAGCGCTATAAATCCGACGGGGTGATATTTGAAGGGGATAAAGAAGACCCCAGGCTGGTGATTTCTCCGTGAAATACGAAAACTACCTGAATAAGACCATCGCTGCCGTCCCCCCAAGCGGTATCCGCAAGTTTTTCGATCTGGCCCAGAACATGCCTGATTGCATTTCCCTGGGGGTTGGGGAACCGGATTTTGTAACCCCATACCACATCAGGGATGCGGCTATTTCTTGCATTTTAGATGGGCAGACCCAATACACCCCTAACCGGGGTCTGCTGGAGCTGCGCAAGGAGATCGGGTTTTACCTGCGTTCCCGCTATCAAACCGAATATGCCCCTGAAGCGGAAATTCTGGTAACCGTAGGGGCCAGTGAGGGCATCGATATTTCCCTGCGGGTTTTATTGGAACAGGGGGATGAAGTGCTGGTGCCGGAACCCAGCTATGTAAGCTACAGCCCCAGCGTGATTTTTGCCGGCGGAGTGGCGGTGCCGGTTGAAACCACTGCGGAAACTGGTTTCAGGCTAACCGCCAAGGCAGTTTTAGAAGCCTGTACAGAAAAAACCAAAGCGCTGATTTTGCCCTACCCCAACAACCCCACTGGGGCCATTATGGAGCGAAAAGAGCTGGAGGCCATTGCCAAAGTGGCCAAGGAAAAGGATTTGATCGTCATATCCGATGAAATCTATTCCGAATTGACCTATGGCGAAACCCCGCATGTAAGCTTTGCGGCTCTGCCCGATATGTGGGAGAGAACCCTTACCATCAATGGCTTTTCCAAAGCCTTTGCCATGACGGGCTGGCGGGTAGGCTACATCTGCGGCCCCAAGCCCATGATTAATGAAATGGTGAAGATGCACCAATACAGCATCCTTTGCGCTTCCATGCAGGGCCAGGTGGCCGCTATTGAAGCATTAAAGCGCGGCAGGGAAAACGGCTATGAGGACGTTGTATTGATGAGGCAAAGCTACGACCGCCGCCGGCGGATTATGGTGGACAGCTTCTTAAAGATGGGCCTTGATTGCTTTGAACCTCTGGGGGCGTTCTATGTGTTCCCTTCCATTAAAAGCACCGGCCTTTCCAGCGATGTTTTCTGTACCGCATTGATTAAGGAAAAGCAGGTGGCCTGTGTGCCCGGTACGGCCTTTGGCCAAAGCGGGGAAGGGCATATCCGCTGCTGCTACGCTACTGCCATGGACAAACTGAACACAGCCCTTGAACGCATGGACGATTTTATTCAAGCCTTATAAGCTTTGGGAGGAACAAATGCGCCGATTTTCCAGCTTTTTTTTGGTACTAATGATGCTTGTAACCCTTACGGTGGCCGCTTGGGCAGAGGATGAGGAAGAAATTCTTTTAAAGGATATTACCTCCTTTACCGATGATCAGCCCACAGGGGAAGAAGGGGAAACGGAAGAGCCTGTCAGCATCTATGAAGCGGATGGGTCTGTTTTGATCACCATTACCGCTACCGGCGATGTGACCATTGGCAACGATTACAATGCCAGCGGCAAGGGCATTTTCGCCAAAGAATTGGAAAAGCAAAAAGGGGATATTAACTTCCCCTTCCGCAATTTTAAAAACCTCTTTGAAAAAGACGATTTAACCCTTATTAATTTTGAAGGCACCCTGACCACTGTAGCCAAGCCGCCTAAAAGCAAAGCGGGCAATGAGTTTCTTTTTAAGGCCGATCCGGAGTTTGTGTCTCTTCTGACCAGCAATTCCGTTGAAGCGGTTGCCCTTGAGAACAACCACGTTAACGACTTTGGCGATGAAGGCTATACCCAAACCAAACAAACCCTGAAAGACGCGGGGGTTATTTATTCATGCGATGGGGAAATCGGCGTGATGGAGGCCAAGGGTGTTCAGATCGCTATGCTTTCCTACCAGACCTTTGACGCATATGACAGGCTTTTTGAACAGGTGCCCCGGGAAGTGGCAGCTGCCAAGGAACAGTATCCTATTGTGATCGTGTCCTTCCACTGGGGCAATGAAAAGGATTATGCCCCCAATGCCAACCAGCAGAAGATGGGAAAAATGACCATCGATGCCGGAGCAGACTTGGTGCTGGGCCACCATAGCCACCGCATTAACCCCATTGAGGAATATAACGGCAAGTATATCGTGTATTCCTTGGGGAATTTCTCTTTCGCGGGCAACAGCAAGCCTTCGGACATGAGCACCTTTGTGTTCCAGACACGCTTTAGGGTAAAGGACGGGGAAATAACCAACGAAGGTTTCCGTATTATCCCCGCCCGTATTTCAAGCCGTACCGATTACAACGATTTTACGCCTACACCCTACGACAAGCAGGCCAGTATTGACAGCCTGATTTCTGTGCTGACCAAGAATGGCAAGAAGATTGATAACCCTGTCAGCGACTATCCTTTGGAATTTACAAAATAATCATCAACAGATAAGCCACATAGACCACCAACATGGCAGCGCCTTGCCATTTGGTGGCCTTTTCTTTTAGCAGCAGCGGCACCAGGGCCATTAGAATAACCAGCAGGCAGATGGGAAAATCCAGGCTCAGGCTTAGGGAAGCCACAGGTAGGGGCTTGCCGGAAACCAGAGAGCAGGCAGGGAGAATCAGGCTTAAGTCGATAATGTTGGCACCGATAATGTTGCCGATAGACAGGCTGGATTCTTTTTTGCGAATGGCGGTCAGTGTGGTAACCAACTCCGGCAGGGAGGTGCCCACTGCCACCAGGGTAACGGCGATAATCCGCTCCGGCACCCCGAGCATGGCGGCGATATCGCTGCCGCCATTAACCAGCAGCTGGGAACCGATAACAATGGCTGCCGCGCCTACCGCAAACAGCACGCAGTTTTTAATGACCATGGTCTTTTCAATGGGTGCTTGATCGTCATTGCCGGTGGTTTCTATCTTGGCATTTTTGATGTTTAGCACCATGAAGGTGATGAAAAGTGCGATAAGGCCCACTGTGGCCCAGGCTGTTAATTGGCCGGATAAAGACCCGAGCCACACCAGCAGGGCGGCGGCAATCAGCATAAGGCATTGCTTCATATAATCTTTGCGCTTGATGGAAACCGCCATAAAAATAAACGCGATGGCCATAATCAGCGCGGTATTGGCTGTTACGGAGCCTACGGCATTGCCGATGGCCATATCATTTTTGCCTTCTACAGCCGCAATACAAGAAACCAGCATTTCTGGCAAGGTCGTGGCGATGGATACGATGGTGGCTCCGATAATGAACGTGGGTACCCTTAGCGCCTTGGCAATGGCACTGGCGGCTTCCACAAACACATCGCCGCCCTTAACCAGCATGAGAAGACCTAAAACGAATAGTACGATAGGCAAAACCATGGGAGTCCCTCCTTGTTTTTGAGGCAGAAAAAAAGACTTGTCTGCCTGATGCAGATAAGTCTCGTCATTTCAGATAAAGCCATGCGCAAGCGCAAGTGTGTTGACTTCATCGCGCGTTAAAGCGCTGACTACTCCCCTAGCTTATTAATACCATACATCATTGGTGGGTATGTTGTCAAGTAGGGAAAGTTTGCATTTACCTGGAAAAACATGGAAGGCCTTTCGTTGTTATGGTATGATGCCTTTAACAATGAATGAAAGGGTGAGGTGCAGTGAAAAAGTGGATCGGCCTGGTTCTGTGCCTGGCTTTATGCGCCGCCGCGTTAAGCGCTTTGGCAATGGAAGTGGTGGTGAAAGATGTTCACCTGACTTTGGAAGGAAAATACGTGGATGCGGTGGAGGAAATGGGTCCGTTCCGCTATTGGCCGGTAGAGGAAAAGTACGCCTTTTGGCGAACCATGCTGTCCCATGTGGCCAACGACCAGGCCTGGGGGGTAGAGGTTCCCCAGGAGCTGATTGAACTGGCCAACAGGGAATATGGGCTGCCGGATAAAAGCAGCATTTCAAAAGAACAGGCTGTGGAAGCCGCTAACCGCTATTTGCGGGAGCATGGCATCGCAGGGAACGATGTCCTTAGCTGGCTTTTAATTGGTGTTGAATTCTACCGTCCCAAGGAAGGGACGGCCTATTGGCAGATTCGGTATTTCACCTTCGATCCCCTGGCTTATACCGTTGGCGTTGAAGCGGCCAATGGTTCCGCTGCTCTTTTATACGACGGCAGCGGGGAAGCGTGGCCTGTCAGCACGGAGCCCGATGCTGCCAGCCTTTACAGGGAAAGGCTTATAAGGGAAAAGGGAGACCAGGCAAACTGGAGCCTTCGGGAAAAGGCCAAGCTGGCAAGCCTTTTAAAGCAGCAGGGGATTTTAGGCGGTACCAGATCCTTTTTGCCAGAGGGCACGGATTTGCCTGAGGAGGAGGCTCTGGAGCTGGCCAAGGAAGCGGCGGCCCAGCGGGGGCTGGATATAAGCCAGATGCAGGTGCGAACCGATTTTTATTTGCGGATGGAAACAGACCGGGTTTGGGTGTTTGAGTTTTACAGCGACAACAAAGAGGAATCTATTTTCGTTCATATCAACGCTGCTACAAGGGAAGTGCTGACGGTTCTGGCTCCTGGGGAGGCAAATGGGTAGCATGCCCAAATCCATTTACAACCGCCTCTTCAGAGCTATGCGATACTGTAAGTGAAATGGATTAGGGGCTGCTTTCCATAATCAGAAAATAAAAGAAGAACATCCCATTGCAAATAAATGTAAAATGCTTGTTCCCTAACTTGACAGCGGCCCCCAAAAAGCATAAAATAAAGGGTAACGAAATTGGCAAACGAATAGAGGGGATGAACATGTTTACCAAGGATAGCCTTATGGGCGATGTTTTGAAGGAACCGCTCTTGGCATCTGAATTTGATAAGATATTTGGCTCGGATTTCAGGGCCCAGCCAACCGCACCTATAAGCGGCTGGTGGGAGGAAGGGGCCGGGGACCCGGTGAAGAGCGTCCATGGGGGTATGAACGCTTTGTTAGAAAACATTCAAAATGGTGTGAAGGTCATCCTCCCTTTGTGGGACGAGGAAGAAATAAAGCAGGATGAAAGCCGCAAAAATACGGCCTTGTATTTTTTCCCTGCGAAGGAAAAAGCCCCCTTTGCGCTGATCTGCCCTGGTGGCGGATATGGCATGGTATGTACGCCCAAGGAAGGGTTTCCCATTGCCACGGCACTGAACCAACTGGGTCTTTCGGCTTTTGTGCTGGTATACCGGGTGGGGAAGGACGGCCGTTATCCCGCCCCCCAGGACGATCTGGCCAAGGCTGTCCGCACCGTTTTGCGAAACGCGGATGAACTGAATGTCATGCGGGAAAACTACAGTGTGTGGGGTTTTTCTGCTGGCGGCCATTTGGCAGCCAGCTTCGGTACCCCTAATATGGGTTACAAAAAGTATGGCCTGCCAGGGCCTAAAGCCATGGTGCTTTCCTACCCTGTGATCACCATGCTGGAAAAAACCCACGGTGGCAGCCAAGGAAACCTATTAGGCCCGAATCCCACGGAAGAAGAAAAACAATTCGCATCTGTGCAATTGCACATCGACCGCCATTACCCCTGCACCTACATCTGGACTTGCCTGGGGGATGGGTCAGTGCCCTTTGAAAACAGCCGGGGATTAAAAGAAAATCTGTCCCAGGCAGGGGTGCGGCACCGGTTAAAGGTGGTCCAGGGTACGGCCCATGGCTGGGGCTTGGGCACCGGAACCCCGGCGGATGGCTGGTTTCCGGAGGCAGTGGCCTTCTGGCGATCCACCATGGTATAAATAAGTATAAAAGGCGAATATCATGAAGCTCCTTTGCAAAGAATAGGGTTATTGAAATTGCAAAGGAGCTTTTTTTATGCCAATCAAAGCCATCATCATGGCAGGGGGCGAGGGGACACGCTTACGCCCGCTGACGCTGTACCGCCCCAAGCCTCTGGCCCCCATTCTTGGCAAGCCTTGTATGTGGTATGCATTACAACTGCTGAAAAATCATGGAATTACCGATGTGGGAGCCAGCCTTTGGTATTTGCCAAATGCGGTTAAAGAAGCCTTTGGGGAAGAGCTAAGCTACTATGAAGAAACGGAGCCCCTGGGAACTGCCGGGAGCGTCTTGCTTGCCAAGGAGGATTTGGCGCAGACTTTTATTATCCTTTCCGGGGATGGGCTTACCGATTGCGATTTGACCGCGGCCCTTCATTTTCACAAAGAAAAGGGCGCCCTGGCTACGTTGGTATTAAAATCCATGCCGGTGCCCCTGGCTTACGGTGTGGTTTTAACCGATGAAACCGGGCGCATCACCTCTTTTTTGGAAAAGCCCGAATGGTCCCAGGTTTTTTCCGATCAAGTAAACACAGGCATCTACATTCTGGAAAAAAGTGTGCTGGATATGATTCCCGCGGACAAGAGCTACGACTTTGGCCAGGATCTGTTTCCTAAAATGGTTCGGGAAGGGTTGCCGGTGTATGGCTATCCCATGGAGGGGTATTGGTGCGATGTGGGGGATCAACGGGCGTATGTGGAGGCCCAGCTGGATTTAATGGAGGGCAAGGCGAACCTGCCTTTGCCTGGCCAGAGGCATGGGATGGCCTTGCTGGCTGAAGGGGCCAGCTTAAGCGACGGTGCCCATGTGAACGGCCCTGTTTTTTTGGATGGGGGCGCGCGGGTGGAATCCGGCGCGGTGCTGGGAGCCGGCACGGTGATAGGGGAAGGCTCCTTTGTGGCTTCGGGGGCCCGGCTTGAGCGAACCTGCCTTTGGGAAAACGCCGCTGTAGGCCGGGGTGCGGTGCTTCGGGGAGCGGTGCTGTGCGATGGAAGCTATGCCCATCAGGGAAGCATGATGGAGGAAGAAACGGCCCTGGGTTCCGGCGCGGAGCTGATGCAAGGGGCCATATTGGCGCCTGGGGTTAAAATCTGGCCCCACCGGACAGTGCACCGGGATGCAAAGGTGTATGAAAGCGTGGTTTGGGGGGATTTAAAGCAGCTGGCCATTGTGGGCGGCAGCTGCCGGGTGGAAACCACTCGGGATGGGGACGCACTATGCGGGGCCCTATGCGATATATTGAACGTGAAACGGGCCATGGTGGTTCGGGGGGAAAAAGGGGAAGCCCTGCAATACGCTTTGATCGGGGCCCTATGCTCAAGGGGCGTGCAGGTGATCCGCTTTGATAAGGGCACGCTTCCGGCTCTTCGGAAGCTGCAGGCTTATATGAAGGTGGAGCTGGGGCTTTTTATCAAGGGTGATACGGTTTCCATTACATTGGAAGATGGGCAGGACATGGACAAGCCTCTTCGCCGGAAGCTGGAAACCCTGGCCCTGCGGCAGGATTACCAAAAGGCCTCCCGGATGGATGGGGAATGCTGCGCCTTTGCCGGGGCGGAGCATTTGTACGCGGCCCTCCTGGCCCAGGAGCAGCCCCCCTCCAGCCAGCTGCGGGCGGCGGTGTTCTGCGGCAACAGCTTCGTGCTAAGCGTTTGTGAAGAACTGATGGCCATGCTCGAATGCCTGCATGTGCGGGTGGCGGGCGAAGGGGATCTGGGGCTGTTGGACGGGGAAATCGGCTATCTGTTAAGCCGTGACGGCACCAATGTAAACCTGGTAACCAAGGATGGGGTTCTGGATGATATGAAGCAGGCCCAGCTTTTCTTCCGGGCTATGGTGGAAACGGGGGAAAAGGCTCTTTTTCTGCCTAAGGACGCACCGCAGGGAATTCTTTCCTTATTGCCCAAGGGTGTGAATGTGTTTTCGCCTTCCGAACGCAAGCAGGCCCCGGAAATTTACCGGAACCAAACGGCTATTTTCCAGGACGGGCTGCTAAAAATGCTGGTGCTGATGCGGGCCTACCCGGATATAGCGGCTTTGAACCGCGGGCTTGAGGCGCTTCCACTGGGGGTCAGGCTGATCAAGGATGTGCCCTGCCCTCAGCGGGAAAACGGACGGGTTTTAAGGGGGCTCATGAACCGCATTAAGGACAAGCGCGCCGGGGATGGGCTGTGGATTGAGCATGATTTGGGCCTGGCGCACCTGGCGCCTTACGATGACAGGGCGGCCTTTCGCATTGCTGCTGAAGCCAAGAATATGGAAAGCGCTTTGGAGCTGTGCGATTTATATGCCAAAGATATTGAAACCCTGCTTGACAGGGAACCGTGATGTTTATATAATAAAAACGTATCCTGGGGTGTGCGTCAGCCCTTTGTTTTTACCCACATTTCGAAAAATGGAGCCCGCGTCTTGATTCGGATGTCACGCCCCCGCTGTGATAGTGCCAGGGGACGGCAAAAGAATCAGGCAGGGCACCTACCTGCTAACATAGCGGGTGGAAAAACGGGGGCAGCGGCATTCTGGGGAACTACCGAAATGTTTAAAGCATTTCGGTAGTTTTTTCTTTTAGAATCGTTGACAATTGGGGGTTGCAGTGATATTATGATATGGTTGTCCGTGGAGTGGGTGGGTTCGCCCTTTTTTAAGGTTGCAAGTGAGCAGCTTCTATGTGAGCGGACAATGTAAAGGAGGCGTAAGGCATGGAGGAATTGGCAGTCGTTTCAAAGCGGGTGGCTGGCACCAAGCAGGTTTTACGCGCCCTTGAAAAAGAAACGGTTAAAACCGTCTACCTGGCCAAGGACTGCGACGATTTTCTCTACCGGCAGATTATCAACGCCGCGGAGGAACACAAGGTGCCTGTGGTACGGGTAGAAACCATGAAAGAGCTTGGAAAAATGTGCAAGGTGGAAGTGAAAACCACTGCGGCAGGTATTCTGAAATAAGCTCATACCCCCCAATTTGGCTATTTTACTCCGAGGGTTGCGGAGTTGATAGATATTATTCCATGGAGGTGCTTCAATGCCCACGATCAATCAGTTGATCCGCAAGGGACGGGAAAAGCAGGTTAACAAGTCCACCGCTCCGATTCTGCAAGGCTGCCCTCAAAAGCGCGGCGTTTGCCTGAGCGTAAAGACCACCACACCTAAAAAGCCGAACTCTGCCCTGCGTAAGATTGCAAGAATTCGTTTGACAAACCAAATCGAAGGTACTTGCTACATTCCCGGTATCGGCCATAACCTACAGGAACATAGCGTGGTGCTCATTCGTGGCGGCCGCGTACGTGACCTGCCTGGTGTGCGTTACCACATCGTTCGTGGCGCTTTAGATACCGCCGGCGTTGCCAAGCGTATGCAGGCTCGCTCGCTGTACGGCGCAAAACGTCCCAAGAAGTAAAAAGATTAAGTATCACCAGCACATAGAGCTTTACGTGCCTGGATTACGGGCCTGATGCGCCCTGAGGGTTGGAACGCCCTTGGGAGAAAGCGGTCTTGCCACGTGCCAAGCGCCCTAACAAGGAGCAGCGGTATGCTGAACCGCCGCCACTAGGCTGTGCAAACGCATGAGGAGGGAAACCTATGCCCCGTCGCGGATTTATACCCAAGCGTGAGGTGCTGCCCGATCCCGTACATGGGACGACTGTGGTCACCAAGCTGATTAACCAGATTATGCTCGATGGCAAGCGTGGCGTTGCGCAAAACGTATGCTACGAAGCCTTTGAAAAAGTTGCCGCCAAAACCGGCAAAGATGCCAACGAAGTATTCCAGGCTGCGCTGAACAATGTGAGCCCCCAGCTGGAAGTAAAAGCCCGCCGTGTAGGTGGCGCCACTTACCAGGTGCCTATCGAAATCCGGCCCGAACGCCGCCAGACCTTGGCGCTG
This sequence comes from Eubacteriales bacterium, assembly GCA_031556065.1. Taxonomy (GTDB): domain Bacteria; phylum Bacillota; class Clostridia; order Christensenellales; family Aristaeellaceae; genus JAVBTR01. The sequence goes on from JAVBTR010000086.1 coordinate 22,624, forward strand.
CGTTGGTTGGTGGATTTCAGCCGCAGGCGCGGTGAAAAGACCATGGCAGATCGCCTTGCCGGCGAACTCATGGATGCTGCCAACAACACCGGCAGTGCTGTGAAGCGCAAGGAAGAAATGCACCGCATGGCCGAAGCGAACAAGGCGTTTGCCCATTATCGGTGGTAAGCCGAATGACAAACGACCCGGAACGACGCAAAAAAATAAGTATTATCGAAAGGAGAGCGAGCCACCATGCCTAGAAGTCACCCGCTAAATAAGGTGCGTAATATTGGCATCATGGCGCACATTGACGCCGGTAAAACCACTACCACCGAGCGCATTCTATTCTATACGGGCCGTACCCACCGTTTGGGTGAAACCCACGAGGGGTCTGCCACCATGGACTGGATGGCGCAAGAGCAGGAGAGGGGCATCACCATTACGTCCGCTGCCACCACCTGCCAATGGGACGGGCATCGTATCAACATTATTGATACCCCCGGCCACGTGGACTTCACCGTAGAAGTGGAGCGCTCCCTGCGTGTTTTGGACGGCGCTGTTGCCGTTTTCTGTGCCAAGGGCGGCGTTGAACCCCAATCCGAAACGGTTTGGAAGCAAGCCAACAAGTACGAAGTGCCCCGTATGGCCTACATTAACAAGATGGACATCACCGGCGCGAACTTTTTCCGCGTTGTGGATATGATGAAGGATCGCTTAGGCGCTAACGCAGTGCCGATCCAGCTCCCCATCGGTTCTGAAGGCAATTTCAAGGGCATCATCGACTTGGTTCGCATGAAGGCTGAAGTTTACTACGACGATGAGGGCAAGGATGTCCGGGAAGAAGAAATTCCCGCCGAGCTTCTTGAACAGTCTAACGAATACCGCGCTATCCTCATGGAAGCGGTAGCCGAAACCGATGAAACCCTGATGGAAAAATTCTTCGAAGGCGAAGAATTGACCACGGAAGAAATCATGAAGGCTATTCGTGAAACCACCATCGCCTGCAAGATGACCCCTGTGCTTTGCGGTACTTCCTACCGTAACAAGGGTGTTCAGCCTTTGCTGGACGCAGTAGTAGCTTACATGCCCTCTCCCTTGGATATCCCGGCTATGACAGGGACCGATCCCCACGACCCCGAAATCACCATGACCCGTGAATCCAGCGACGAAGAGCCTTTCTCCGCGTTGGCATTTAAGATTGCGGTGGATCCTTTCGTGGGTAAGCTGGCCTTCTTCCGTGTGTATTCAGGCCATGTGGGTTCCGGCAGCTACGTTATGAACTCCACCAAGCAAAAGCGCGAGCGGATGGCCCGTATTCTATTGATGCATGCCAACCACCGCGAAGAAGTGGAAGAGGTTTTCGCTGGCGAAATTGCAGGGGTTGTGGGTCTTAAGGATACCACCACCGGCGATACCCTGTGCGACCAAAACAAGCAAATCATCCTTGAAAGCATGGAATTCCCTGAACCTGTTATTCAGGTAGCTATTGAACCTAAGACCAAGGCCGGTCAGGACAAAATGACCATGGCCCTCATCCGCCTGGCGGAAGAAGATCCCACGTTCAAGACCTACACCGATCAGGAGACCGGGCAGACCATTATTGCCGGCATGGGCGAGCTCCACTTGGAAATCATTGTGGACCGTCTGTTGCGCGAATTCAAAGTGGAAGCAACCGTTGGCAAACCTCAGGTTGCCTACAAGGAAACCATCCGCAAGGCTGCCAAGGCAGAAGGCCGTTATGTTCGTCAGACCGGCGGCCATGGCCAGTTCGGCCACTGCTGGATCGAGCTTATCCCCCAGGAACCTGGCAAGGGCTACGAGTTCGAAAGCAAAATCGTGGGCGGCGTGATTCCCAAGGAATTTATCGCGCCTATCGATAACGGTATCCGTGAAGCCTCTGCTTGTGGTACTTTGGGCGGTTACGAAGTGGTTGACTTTAAGGCCGTTGTTTACGATGGCAGCTACCACGACGTTGACTCTTCTGAAATGGCATACAAGATCGCAGGTTCCATGGCATTTAAAGATGCGATGCGCAAAGCCGATCCCTGCCTGATGGAGCCGATGATGAAGGTAGAAGTGATTGTACCCGAACAGTACATGGGCGATGTAATGGGCGATGTGTCCAGCCGCCGGGGGCGTATCGAAGGGATGGAAGCCCGCATGGCTGACCAGATTGTACACGCCTTCGTGCCCCTTTCCGAAATGTTCGGCTACACCACCAACCTGCGCTCCCGTACCCAAGGCCGTGGCATGTTCACCATGCAGTTCGACCATTACGAGGAAGTGCCCCGCTCTGTAGCAGAAAAAGTCATCGGTAAAAAAGAATAAGTATTGTTTTACCTAAATAAGGAGGAATTGACCCATGGCAAAGGCAAAGTTTGAAAGAAACAAGCCGCACGTAAACATTGGCACAATTGGCCACGTAGACCACGGCAAGACGACCCTGACAGCAGCGATCACGATGGTGCTTGCGAAGCTGGGCGGGGCACAGGCAATGAAGTACGACGAAATCGACAAGGCGCCGGAAGAAAAAGCACGTGGGATCACGATTAACACGTCCCACGTAGAATATGAAACCGAAAAGCGCCACTACGCCCACGTGGACTGCCCTGGCCATGCTGACTATGTTAAGAACATGATCACCGGCGCAGCCCAGATGGACGGCGCGATTCTGGTAGTGTCTTCCCCCGATGGCCCCATGCCCCAGACACGTGAGCACATTCTGCTCGCCCGTCAGGTAGGCGTGCCCTACATCGTGGTGTTCATGAACAAAACCGATATGATGGACGACGAAGAGCTTCTTGAGTTGGTAGAAATGGAAATTCGCGAGCTGCTTTCCTCCTACGAATTCCCGGGTGATGATATTCCGATCGTGAAGGGCTCCGCTCTGGTGGCATTGGAATACGTAACCAATGGCGGTTCGGATGTGAAGACCGCGAAGGAAACCGCGCCGATCATCAAGCTGATGGAAGAAGTGGATGCATACATCCCGGATCCCGAGCGGGCGACGGATCAGCCCTTCCTGATGCCGGTAGAAGACGTGTTCTCCATCACAGGCCGTGGCACTGTGGCCACAGGCCGTGTGGAACGCGGAATCGTTAAGGTATCGGACACGGTAGAAATCGTGGGACTGGCCGAGAAAGCCCGCAGCGTGGTTGTAACCGGCGTGGAAATGTTCCGTAAGCTGTTGGATCAGGCGGAAGCAGGCGATAACATCGGCGTGCTTCTGCGTGGTGTACAGCGCAGCGAAATCGAACGTGGCCAGGTGCTGGCAAAGCCGGGCACCATCAAGCCCCACGTTCACTTCATGGGCCAGGTGTACGTACTGACCAAGGAAGAAGGCGGCCGTCACACCCCTTTCTTCAATGGCTACCGTCCCCAGTTCTACTTCCGTACGACAGACGTAACCGGGAACATCAAGATGCCTGACGGGGTTGAAATGGTGATGCCTGGGGACAACATCGATATGGAAATCACCTTGATTACCCCCATCGCCATCGAGCCCGGTCTTCGCTTCGCTATTCGTGAAGGCGGCCGTACCGTGGGTTCCGGCGTTGTGGCCAAGGTTATCGAAGACAAGTAA
>JAVBTR010000067.1:0-25599 GCA_031556065.1 Eubacteriales bacterium
ATTTTCATTCCGAAATCGGCGACATGTGCGGCGATTTTCGGTGGAATTTCGTAGAAATTCCTACCTTGCCCGAACAAACGACCGTAAAATCGAAGATTTTACAGTGCAGTGAGGGAAATCCCTCGTGCGACACAGGTGTCGACGCGCTGAAGGCAGCTCCTTTTCAAAAGAGCTGCCTTCAAGCTGTTGAATTATTATTCGGAGAAGGTGACTTCCATATCATTGGACATCATCGCGATGTAGGTTTTGCCCCGCTGGAGCATCAGCTCATTGCCATCTTTATCGAAGAAGATGGTACGTTCGGTGACTGCGCTGCGGACCCAGTAACCGGGGATGTAACGGCCGCCGATAAAGATATCCGCATTGCCAGAGCCCTTGTCGTTGCCGGTTACAGGCTTATCGCTGCCCTTGAACTCAAGCTTTACACGCTGAATGATGACGTTGGAGAAAGCCAGGGGTTCATCTACCTCTTCGTCTACGTAAAGCTGATCCCCAACATAGCGCAGGTAGGTGTTGGTGGTGTCGTCATAGGTGAAGGAACAGGCATAGTCTTTGTGGGGCCATTTCAGGCTGATCTGGTTAGCGAAAGCGCCGGTAGAGGGCAGCTCGTCCGTAAACAGGAAGGGGCGGATGGGCGGGTTATGTTCTGCCGGAATCAGCGCCTGCATGGCCAACACATTGGCATCGATATGATGGGGGGAGGTTTTGCCCTTCATGGGGTTATAGTATTGCTTCCAGGGTTTGTTGGTGCCAACAATACCGCTAAAGAGCACGCCCTTTTTCGTGGCGCCAAGCTTTTTCATTTCATCGTTAATGTTTACGCTCTTGGCTTCGGACCCGCCGTAGAAGAGGAAGCCTGCATCCCATTCTTCGCGGAGCCATACGTGGCCCAAACGGGCGGAACGTACAGGACCTACGGATTCGGGGATTTCATCGCTGAAAAGGAAAGAAATACGGGTGGAACCATTTTTGTGCAAGGGTGTTTCGTAAACGATATCCGCGAAACGGGCACCCCAGGGAGCAAACGCGCCTACGCCGCCGTTCCAGTTATCGATCTGTACCAGCATGGGCATATAATAGCCGCTCCAAGGCAAACCGGTGGTCATGCTTTCCCCGTCAATCTCTTCGTTGTTGGGATAGTTACCCTTCTTGTCCTTGGTGAGCTGGATTTTAATCTTGCGGTCTTTTTCTTTGACCAGCTTGGTTTCCGCCAACGCGCCGACGGTCATCGACATCACAAGCATGATTGCCAATGCCATGCAAACAATACGTTTCATTACAGTTTGTTCCTCCCAAAGCTATTTTTATGCTTTACAGCGACTAGAGTATAACAGTTTGCTAAGGTCCTGTCAATTTTTGATAAGAGTTTGTTACAAAATTCTTACTTATTTAACTTTTTCTCCCAGTAGCGGCTTTAAATAGGCTGCGGTATGGCTTCCTTCAACCTTGGAAATCTGCTCAGGTGTGCCCTTGGCCACCACGGTACCGCCCATATCGCCACCCTCGGGGCCTAAGTCGATAATATAGTCTGCGGTCTTAATCATGTCTAGGTTGTGTTCGATCACCATAATGCTATTGCCCTGAGCCACCAGCTTTTGCAAAACCGTGATCAGCTTATCCACATCCGCCATGTGAAGGCCAGTGGTGGGTTCATCCAGTAAATAGATGGTTTTGCCTGTGGCCCGGCGGCTTAATTCCGTGGCCAGCTTAACCCGCTGTGCTTCGCCGCCGGATAAAGTGGTGCTGGCCTGGCCAAGCTTCATGTAGCCTAAGCCCACCTCATACAGGGTTTCCAGCTTGCGTAGAATTTGGTTGTGGTTTTCAAAGAAGCCCAGGGCCTCTTCCACTGTCATTTCCAAAACATCGTGTATGCTCTTGTCCCGGTATTTCACTTCCAGCGTTTCTCTGTTATAGCGCTTACCCTTGCAAACCTCGCAGGGTACATAGATGTCCGGCAAAAAATGCATTTCGATTTTTAACAGCCCGTCACCAGAGCAGGCTTCGCAGCGGCCGCCCTTTACATTAAAGGAAAAACGGTTTTCTTTATAGCCCCGGGCTTTGGCTTCCGGGGCCATGGCGAACACCTTGCGGATCAGATCAAATAAGCCTGTGTAGGTGGCGGGGTTCGAACGGGGTGTGCGCCCAATGGGGGATTGATCGATGGCGATGATCTTATCCAGCTGCTCGATGCCCTCCATTTTTTCGAACTTGCCCGCGTAGGTTTTGGCCCGGTTTAACACCTTGGCTAAGTGCTTGTAGATAATTTCGTTTACCAGGCTACTTTTGCCGCTGCCGGAAACCCCGGTGATGCAGCAAAAAACGCCTAGAGGAATATCCACGGAGATGTTTTTCAGGTTATGTTCATTGCAGCCGATAACCTTTAAATACCCCGTGGGCTTCCGCCGCTTTTTCGGCACGGGAATGACCTTGCGGCCACTTAAATACTGGCCGGTGAGACTGGCTTCGGTGTTCTTAATATCTTCAACTGTGCCTTGGGCAATAACATACCCGCCATGCTCACCAGCTCCGGGGCCGATATCCACAATGTGGTCGGCAGCGTACATGGTATCTTCGTCGTGCTCTACTACGATAAGGGTATTGCCGATATCCCGAAGGTGCTTTAAGGTGTTCAAAAGCCTGGCGTTATCCCTCTGGTGCAGGCCGATGGAGGGTTCATCCAGAATATAAAGAACCCCGACCAGGCTGGAACCGATCTGGGTAGCCAAACGGATCCGCTGGGCTTCCCCGCCGGAAAGGCCTCCGGCGGCCCGGGAAAGGGTGAGGTAGCTCAGTCCCACATCCACTAAAAAGCCCAGCCGGGAATTGATTTCTTTTAGAATTTGGTCGGCAATCATCATCTGGGTGGTGCCTAGTTGAATGCTTTGGAAGAACGCCCTGGCTTTGCCGATGGACATATCGGATACCTCTGCCAGGTTTTTATCGCTCACCGTCACAGCCAGGGCTTCGGGCTTTAAACGCCTGCCCTGGCATTTGGGGCAGTGGTCTTCGATCATCAATTCTTCATAGGAGGCCTTCATGGCATCGCTGGCTGTTTCACGGTAGCGCCGTTCAAGGGAGGGGATCACCCCTTCGTAGACCGCTTCGAAACGGCCTTCCCCGTTCTGACGCTGGTAGGTGATCTGCAATTTTTCTTTGCCGCTGCCATACATGAGGATTTTTTTCGCTTCGCCGCTTAAAGCTTTGTAAGGCACATCCAAGGGGATGTTGTATTTCGCGCTTAAAGCGCCGAAGTACATGCTGGCAATGCTGGTAGGATCCACAGTGTTCCAGCCGTTGGCCTGAATGGCGCCTTCCTTTAAAGAAAGGTTCTGGTCCGGCACGATCAAGTCTTCCGAAAGCTTCATCAGCGTTCCGAGGCCGGAGCATTCTGGGCAGGCCCCAAAGGGGCTGTTAAAGGAGAACATCCGGGGCGCCAGCTCTTCAATGGAAATGCCGCAGTCCGGGCAGGCATAGTTTTGCGAAAAAAGCAATTCGCCCTGGTCCCCTAAATCTGCTAGCACCAGGCCGCCGGATTGCTGAGTAGCCGTTTCGATGGAATCTGTCAGCCGCTTATTCAGTTCCTTACCTTCACGGATAATAAGCCTGTCTACCACCAATTCAATGCTGTGTTTTTTTTGCTTGTCCAGCTGGGGGGTATCATCCAGCTCATACATTTGGCCATCGATGCGTACCCGGACAAAGCCGTTTTTCCGCGCATCCTCCATTAGCTTCACATGCTCGCCTTTGCGGGTGCGCACAACAGGCGCAAGCAATTGCAGCCTTGTGCCTTCGGGAAGCTTTGAAATCTGGTCCACCATTTCGTCTACCGATTGCTGGCGGATTTCCTTGCCGCATTCTGGGCAATGGGGAATACCTACCCGGGCGTACAAGAGGCGCAGGTAATCGTGTATTTCCGTTACGGTGCCCACGGTGGAGCGGGGGTTGCGGGAAGTGGTTTTTTGGTCGATGGCAATGGCCGGGGAAAGGCCGTCGATGTAATCCACGTCCGGTTTTTCCATTTGGCCTAAAAATTGCCGTGCATAGGAGGAGAGGGATTCCACATACCGTCTTTGCCCTTCTGCGTAAATGGTTTCAAAAGCCAGGGAGGATTTGCCCGAGCCGGACAGGCCGGTAAACACCACCAGCTTATCCCGGGGAATAGTTAAATCGATGTTCTTTAAGTTGTTTTCCCTGGCACCTTTAATGAAAAGTGTATCCTTCAAGTCTTACACCTCAATGATCTCGTATTCATCCGTACCCAAGCCTAATTTTTTGCCGTGGGCAATGCTGGTTTTCCAATCTGTGGTGGGATGGTTGTTAATAAAATGGTCCTGGGATATTTTTTGATGCTCCGCCAAATGGCTTCCGGGGATTTCCGGTTGCCGGTTGCAGGCATCGGCGCAGGCTACGTCCAGTGCCACCGGATCGAAGGAGGCGAACATACCTACATCGGGTAAAATAGGCAGATCGTTTTCTGCATGGCAATCGCAATAGGGGCTGATGTCGATTACCAAGCTGATGTGGAATTGAGGCCGGCCGTCCACCACCGCTTTGGCGTACTCAGCGATTTTTTCATTTAAGATATCGTTGCGTTCATCGTCGCTGCTGACTACTGCGTCCCTGTTGCATTGGGAGATGCAGCGGCCGCAGCCCACGCATTTATTGTGATCGATGGACGCCTTTTTGTTGGCAATGGTAATGGCCCCGTGGGCGCATTGCTTCGAGCACATGCCGCAGCCAATACATTCCTCTTCAATAATAAGGGGCTTGCCGGCGTTGTGCATTTCCATTTTGCCCCGGCGGGAACCGCAGCCCATACCCAAGTTTTTAAGAGAACCCCCGAAGCCGGTTGATTCATGGCCCTTGAAGTGACTCAGGGAAATAACCATATCCGCATCCATAATGGCCCGACCGATTTTGGCATTTTTCACATGTACGCCGCCTTCAACAGGCACTTCTATATCGTCGTCCCCTTTAAGGCCATCGGCGATGAGCACATGGCAGTTGGTGGAAAAAGGCGAGAAGCCATTTTCGTAGGCCGTGTCCAGATGATCCAGGGCGTTTTTCCGGCTGCCTACATACAAGGTATTGCAGTCGGTTAAAAAGGCCTTGCCCCCTCTTTGCTGAATATAATCCACTACCACCTTGGCGTAATTAGGCCGCAAATAAGCCAGGTTGCCTAGTTCCCCAAAATGGATTTTGATGGCAACATATTTATCTTTGAAATCGATGCTGCCCATGCCTGCCTTGTCGATCAGCCGGTGCAATTTTTGCGGCAGCGTCATTCCCCCCCGGGTGCGAAGATCCGTATAAAACACTTTAGCTTTACTCATTATTTTTCTCCTGTTATCTTAATCAAATCCCTGCAAATTATAGCACATTCGTTCCCCTTTCACAACGGGAACATAATGTTATAAAATTAACAATACCTGGTGAATGAAAGATGTGATATAATAAAAACACTACCAAAATTGGGGGTGGAATATGGGTTTGCTGTTCTTGCAAAAAAACGCTCTGCGGCGCTATGCCTGCTTAAGGCACTTCGCTTTTGTGGCGCTGGCTGGCACATTGGGGCTAAGGCCCATCCAAAGTCCGTTTTTCTTCATGCTTTTTTTAGGCGGCGGCTTAGGTTTGTTTGCCCGGGCGAAGGATCCCGGCAATCATATGGCCATGGGGGAAGCAGCCTGGCTTGGAGGGCTGCTGCTTTTGTCTGCGAGCCCCTTTGTGGGCACTCTTTTGATGGGCTTTGGTATCGCGGCCACCTTTCTGGCACTTTTTAAATTAAGCGGCTACTTACATCCCCTGTGTGCTTTTATAAAAAAGGAAGCCCGGGAAAAGGATGTTGCCCTTGCCAATGGCATTGGCAGCGGCGTCGATCTTCTTTTAGGCTTCATATATAGTGTAATTATTCCCGCGTTTTTTCTGATATGCCTGGCACTTATTCTGGCCATCGTTAGCGCGTTGCGCTTTCCCTTGAAAAAAATGCACTTGGATCGCTTGGTGGCTTATCAGCGCAAGCCTTTGCCAGCCCTTGAAAGGCAGCTGGCGCCGTATGTGTTTCTCAAGCGCAAGCGCCGTCACCTGATCTGGATAATCCGCTTTTTTGTGCGTTTGTTTCACCCGGGCAAGATTATGGGTGAAGAATATCTGCCGCCGGCGGGGGAGCAGGGCGTGGTGTACCTTTGCAATCATGGCTATGCTGCGGCCACCATTTTTTCCAGAGCATGGCTTAACGAACCCTTTAGGTCATGGTCTATCAGCGATTTGATGGACCCACGGGATGCCCGGGAGCATATTATGCGTTACCAGGTGGGTCCCATGGCATGGATTCCGCCTTTTGCAAAGGAATTTGCCACCCGTGTGTTCATGAAGGTTTTTTTGTGGTTGTTCGATTCCATTGATTCCATTCCCGTGTATCGGCACCGGCTTCGGGAGTTGATTAAAACCTTCCGGGACACAGCCGACGCGTTGGAATGCGGGGACATTGTAATGATCTATCCCGAAAACCCGGACGATCCTTCTTTGGAAACACCTGGTTATGTGTCGGACCGCATTATTCCCTTCTTTTCCGGCTTTACCATGATCGGTTCCATGTACCATCAGCAGACGGGCTGCCCGGTAACCTATATCCCCATGTATTGTTCCACCCAAAAGCGCCGAATCTGCGTAGGCCAGCCTATCGTTTTCGATCCTGAGAGTGACGGCCCCCAGGAAAAGGAGCGCATCGTTTCCACTGCCTACAGTACCATGGCAGCGCTCCGGCAGCGGATCGAAAACGGGCTGTCGTCATAAAAGGCGGGATCCATAAGGGGCATGCCCCTTATGGGGGTGTAGGGTGGCTATCGTTCCCATTGAAAGCTAAAAAGCAATACCCAGGTCAGGGCAGCGAAGCGGCTCTTGACCTGGGTTAGCTTTTCGTTTTCAATAGGCTGCCATAGGGCGCCGCCCTATAACCTGTTAAAGGGTTTCACCCTTTAAGCCCGCATTACAGCAGCACTTCATACAATGCTTTAATCTCTGCCACGCTGGTATCCCTGGGGTTGCCGGGGCGGCAGGCATCGGCGAAGGCGCTTTCGGAAAGGAAATCCAAATCCTCTGCTTTGGCAATGCCCTTTAAATCCTTGGGGATGCCCACATCCAGGCTCAATTGCTGCACGGCGTTGACGGCTGCTTCACGAGCCTGTTCCCCAGTCATATTGGCAACACCGTCTACGCCCATGGCGGTCGCAATATCCCGGTATTTTTCGCCGGTGGCAATGGCGTTGTATTTCATAATGGTGGGCAGTAAAATAGCGTTGGCCACACCGTGGGGGGTATCGTAAACCGCGCCTAAGCTATGGGCCATGGAGTGCACAATGCCCAGACCCACATTGGAAAAGCCCATGCCTGCGATGTACTGAGCCAGGGCCATGCCCTCACGGCCAGCTTCTTCATTATTGACGGCAGCCCGCAGGTGCTTTGAGATCAGGCGGATGGCTTCTAAGTGGAACATGTCCGGCATGCCCCAGGCGCCCTTGGTAATATAGCCTTCAATGGCGTGGGTCAAGGCATCCATACCGGTGGCAGCGGTAAGGCCTTTGGGCATGGTGCTCATCAAGTCCGGATCCACAATGGCCACTTCGGGAATATCGTTCACGTCTACGCAGACAAATTTACGTTTTTTCTGCACATCGGTGATCACGTAGTTAATGGTTACTTCCGCAGCGGTCCCGGCGGTGGTAGGCACGGCAATGGTGAACACTGCGTGATTCTTGGTTGGAGCAACGCCTTCCAGGCTGCGCACATCTTTATATTCCGGGTTGGAAATAATAATGCCGATGGCCTTGGCTGTATCGATGGAGGAGCCGCCACCAATGGTAACAATGCAATCGGCCCCGGAAGCCTTGTAAGCTGCTACCCCTGCCTGCACGTTTTCAATGGTGGGGTTGGGCTTGATGTCTGAAAAAATCACGTAGGGGAAAGAAGCCTTGTCCAGTACATCGGTGGCTTTTTTTACAACCCCAAACTTAATCAGGTCCGGATCGGAACAAACAAAGGCTTTTTTATAGCCCCGGGAGGTGAGTTCCGGAACCAGGTTTTCAATGGCTCCTTTGCCGTGATGGGAAATGGTATTAAGTACAATACGTGCGCTCATGGGAAACACTTCCTTCAATCTCTATTTTGTAAATACCGATTGACATATTATACCACGAAACGCAAAAATTTAGCAATCTGCCGCTCATTTGACAGGTTTGGCAGCCTAAATGACAGGCAATACCGCATCCACTCCGGATGAACGCATTACCAGTAAAACGACCATCGCAAAAAACCAAAGGGATACAAACAACATTTTTTTCATCTTCATCCGTTCCTTTCGTAAATAGCATGAATGGCAAAAACACATCGTTGTGAGAAGCTTCTACCCATTAGACGCTTTAGCACAGCGATGTGTCTTGCTTTGGTATGATATTTTACAATTGTTTCAATTTATTGGCTAAGGGCGCTTAAGATACTGGCGGCGGAAACAGGCTTGGCAATGTGGTCATCCATACCAGCCGCATGGCACATATCCACAGCTTCAGAAAACGCGTTGGCTGTCATGGCGATAATGCGGCTGTGGGTGCCCGTTTGCCTTTCATGGGCCCGAATAGCTCTGGTGGCCAAAAGGCCATCCATAACAGGCATCAGCATATCCATCAAAACGAAATCGAAGGGCCTTTGGGCGGCCTTAAAGGCTTCAAGCGCCTCCTGCCCATTGGCCGCGTCGGTGATTTGAAGGCCCTCATTTTCCAAAAAGGCATGAACGATCTGTCGGTTTAATTCGATATCATCCACTAAAAGCAGGGTTTTACCCCGCAGGTCCGCTGCAGTGCCCGCTGGCAGCCGATCCCCCTGCGCTGGGATAACGCCGGCACAGGCTTCCAAAATGGCCAGAACATCCTTTTTAAATAAGGGTAATTGCACATGCCAACGGACAGGGAGGCTGGTTATAAGTCCGTTAAGGGCATTGCTTGAGAAGGAAGATATAATAGCAATGGGAACAGGCTGATGCTGGTGCTTTTTATATTCATCCAATGCCTGTATAACGTTTAAATCTCCCGTGGAAGCCAAGAGAAACACCATATCGTAGGGGGCGCCTTCCTGTTCGGCTAAAAGCAAAAGTGCTTCGGCCTGGGCAGCGGTGGTGGCGTACTGGCAAGGAATCTGCCATTTTGCAAGCATTTGGGGCAATACATCCGATTGCGAATCATTATTAGACAGGTAGAGAATTTTAAGCGCCCTGGTTTTTTCATGGGGCATAAAAGTAATGCTGTCCGGCGGCAAGGTTTCCATAACAACAGTAAAGGTGAAGGTGCTGCCTACGCCGGATTGGCTTTCTACCTGAAAATGGCCTTGCATTTGCTCCACAATGTGCTTGGAAATGGACAACCCCAGCCCTGTTCCGCCAAACCGCCCGGCGATATCCCCGGCGGCCTGGCTAAAGGGTTTGAATAACCGGCCAAGCTGTTCGGAGGTCATACCAATGCCGGAATCTTTTACCGCTATTTTTATCAGGACCTGGTTTTCGCACAGCATAACGCTTGAAAGGCTCATGGTAATGGTGGTCTCTTGGCCAGAAAACTTAATAGCGTTGGAAAGGACGTTCATAATCACCTGTGAAAACCGCATTTCATCGCCTATGAGGTTTAATGGCACATCTGGCTCCACCTGAATATTTAAGTGCTGCTTTTTGGGGGCAGCCAGATAGGCTTCTATGCCTACCACCCGGTGCAGCGCATCTTCCAGGCTAAAGGGCTGGCGGTTAAGGGTCATGCTGCCGGATTCGATTTTGGAAATGTCCAAAATATCGTTAATTACGCTTAGCAAATGCTCCGACGCGGTCCTGGCGGTGGTTAGGCACTCTTTTATTTGCGCGGTATCGCCGCTTGAAAGGGCGATATCGATCATGCCCATAATGGCGTTCATGGGCGTGCGGATTTCATGGCTCATGTTGGATAAAAACTGGGATTTGGCCGCATTGGCGTTGGAGGCTTCCAACATGGCGTCTTCCAATTGCTGCTGTCGGTCCCGTACCCCGAAGGCGCCGGAAATAACCCCTGCCGCCATTATAGAGAGGTTGACCTGGTTCGGGCTCCAGTCGATATGCTGTTTAAGGGCCGCGAAGGTCATCAGGCCAATGATTTTTCCTTGGCTGTACAAGGGAATATACATTAAGCTTTTGGCACCCTCATCCGCTGCGGGGTTCTCCGTGTAAAGATTAAAGGTATCTGGGAACACCACATAAGGGGAGGAGCGCACCATATCAATAAGCGGCGCCCCCTCCGCTTCGGTGTAGCTATGCCCCAGGATGGAAGGAACCCAATCGGTTTTGCGGACCTCGAAATCTACAATAATATGATCGTTGTGGGTAATGAACAGGCAAATACGGTCGGCGTTGGAAAGCTTGGCCAATTGGTTTAAGCCATTGTTAATCAGCAGCTCAAAGGGGTTGGGCCTTGTAAAGGGCTCGGCGAAATCGAACAGGAAGGCCCTGTCCCGAAGCTGCTCATCGGCAAGCTTCTGGCCCCGCTTAAGCTGCTTAACCGTGTCGGAAACGTCCATGGTCAAGCACAGCCGCGCGGGGATGCCATTATATTCTACCAGGCTTTCGTATACGTCGTAGTATTTTTTATGTACAGGGTTATAGTGGCATTTCACGCCGGGATCGGTTTCCAACTGTTGGTTGGAAACACATAATTCGCACCGCTGGTTAAGGCCGCAAAGGGCAATGTAGCATTTTTGCCCCAGCACCCAAGGGCCTATTGAATGAAACAGGTATTTGTTGCCATAGAGAATGTCGAAGGATTCGCGATCGACGATATAAACGGACATGTTAAGGGCCTCGTATGCGGCTGTCATTTCAGAAGTAATGCATTGCATGTTTTTGCCCTCCTAATTCCGTCGTTTACGGCTGCGTCGGCAGCATGGTCAGAGAAATGCGGCCTTTCTTTTCATCTACTTCGATTACCCACACACTTATAACGTCCCCCACCTTAACCACTTCATTGGGGTGGCGGATAAAGCGGTTGGCCATGCGGGAAATATGCACAAGGCCATCCTGGTGTACGCCGATATCCACAAAGGCGCCAAAATCGATCACGTTGCGCACCGTACCGGTTAATTCCATACCGGGCTTTAAATCCTTCATGTCTAGCACATCGGAACGCAGCACAGGAGCGGGTAGCTCGTCGCGAGGGTCCCGGCCTGGCTTTTGCAGTTCCAGAATAATATCGTTTAGCGTAGGGAGGCCAATTTCCAAGGCCTTGGCCAGGGTTTGAAGCCCCTGGTCGTCGGCCCGGGCTTTTAAATCCTTTAGGTTGCCCGATTTAATATCCTTTAAGGAATAAGAAAGCTTTTCCAAAAGGGCTTCGGCGGCCTTATAGCTTTCCGGGTGAACAGCGGTAGCGTCCAGGGGGTTTTTGCTATCGTTTAAGCGCAGGAAGCCGGCACACTGTTCAAAGGCTTTGGGCCCCAGCTTGGATACTTTTTTCAGCTCATTTCGGCTTTTAAAGCCGTTTTCATCCCGGTAGGCTACAATGTTTTTCGCCAGTTGGGGACCAATGCCCGCCACATGGGTCAGCAGCTGGGCGGAAGCGGTGGAAAGCTCTACCCCAACGGAGTTTACGCAGCCTTCAACCACCCCATCCAGGGCCCCTTCCAGCTCGGCTTCTTTTAAATCGTGCTGGTATTGCCCAACGCCAATGGCCTTGGGGTCGATTTTCACCAGTTCCGCCAGCGGATCTTGCATGCGGCGCGCAATGGAAACGGCGCTGCGCAGGGACACATCGTAATCGGGGAATTCCTCCGCTGCCAATTTGGAAGCGGAATACACTGAGGCCCCCGCCTCGCTGACGATCATGTAATGAACCCCTTCCATGGGCTTGATAACGGAGGCGATAAAGCTTTCTGCTTCCCGGGAGGCGGTGCCGTTGCCAATGGCCACGGCGGTAACCCCATGGTGCTTAATCATCTTGGTTATTTGGGCGAAGGCCTGCTCTTTTAAATAGGTCTGGCCGGGAATGGTGAAATGACCTACCCCCGTTTCAAGCACCTTGCCGTTTTCATCCACCACCGCCAGCTTGCAGCCGGTACGAAAGCCTGGGTCCACCCCCAAAGTCACCTTGCCCTTTACGGGCCGCTGCATAAGCAGTTGGCGCAGGTTGTCTGCAAACACATGGATGGCGGCGGACTGGGCCTTATCGGTAAGCTCCGTGCGCAGTTCACGCTCGGCAGAGGGCTGGATCAGCCTATCCCAAGCATCCTCTGCGGCCAATTGCACCTGAGACGCCGTGGACGAGCCGTCCTTTACAAAGCTATCGTGAATAACACGGCCAATGCGGGCGTCGTCCTGCTCCACGGCCACTTTTAAAAATTCCTCTTTTTCTCCCCGGTTTACAGCCAGAATCCGGTGGCCCGGCATTCTAATGGCAGGCTCCTGGTAATCGTAATACTGGGTGTAAACGCTGTCTTCTTCCTTGGCCTTTTTTGTAACGAGCTTGCCGCTGACCCGCATCAGCTTTCTTATTTCGCCCCGGAGGTCTGCGTCGTCACTCATCATTTCCGCCAGAATATCCCGGGCTCCTTGCAGGGCGGCCTGGGCATCGGGCACTTCTTTTTCTTCCGACACATATTCCATGGCCAGTTCTTCCGGGGAAAGCCCCTGGGGCTTTTGCATGAGCAATTTAAAGGCCAAGGGTTCCAAGCCACGTTCCTTGGCCATGGTGGCCCGAGTGCGGCGCTTGGGCTTATAAGGCCTGTAGATGTCTTCTAATTCGGATAAGGTCTTGGCGTTTTCCAGCTTGGCGGTTAATTCTTCTGTTAAAACCCCTTGGGTTTCAAGGGATTGGGCAATTTCCCCCTTGCGCTTTTCAAAGCCGCGTAGGTAATTCAGTCGTTCAAAAAGATCCCGCAGAACCTGGTCGTCCAGGCCCCCGGTTACTTCCTTACGGTAGCGGGCAATAAAAGGGATGGTGTTACCTTCGTCGATCAGGGCAATGGTTTTTTCCAGCTGAGATTGAGGCAGTTTTGTTTCCAGAGCCAGTTGCTTAATAATATCCATTTACTTATCTTCATCCTTTTCCTTAATGGCGATATGCTGGGTGAGGGCGGTGATCTGCTCGTTCATTTTGGAAAGCTTCACCGTTAAAGAGAACAAGCGGATGATCAATATAAAGATCACAAAAAGAAAAACAAGGTTGGCCGGGGAGATAATGCCGATGACTTTCGCTGCCCAGGACACGATGCCCGGGAACAGGGCGATTATTACCAGTAGGCCGCTGAACAGGGACCAGAAAATGGCATAATCGATCTGCAAGCGGTTTTTGCGGATTTTAAACAGAAAATAGGCCATGGTTATAAGGGCAGCGGCCAAAAGAGCAAGGCGTAAAGGCCAATCCATCATAAGGCAATGCCCTCCTTCTGGGGTTCGGTGTGAAGGGGCTTCATGCCCCGAAAGGGTTGCACGATCAGAATGGAAACGAACATTTTCAGCATGTATTTCATGGAACCAAAGGCGTTTAAATAACTGACTCCGGCCATCCGTTCATCCATAACTACCTGGGTTTCTTTAACGATAGCCCCCCGCTTGATCAGATAGCTGATGGTATCCGGCTCCGGCGGATGATTGATTTCTGTTGCGTATTCATGGATCAGAAGCTTATTGTAGGCCCGCAAACCACTGGTAGGGTCCGTTAAGCGGACACCTGTGGCAAGACGAATGGCGAAGGATATCATGCGGCTTCCCAGCATGCGCAGGGTCAGGGGCTTCTTTTCGGAAACGAACCGGCTGCCGCAAGCCACATCAGCGCCCTGGGCCAATAATGAAACCAGGTCTTTTAAGTATTCAGGCCGGTGCTGGCCATCCCCGTCGAACTGGACGGCAGCGTCGTAATCGTGCAAATAAGCGTAGCGCATGCCTGTGGCAAACGCTCCGGCTAGGCCTAAATTCACAGGCAGGTCCACCAGCGAAAAGCCGTTTTCGCGACAAATCTTGGCGGTGTTATCCCTGCTGCCATCGTTGATGACGATATAATCCATCTCCGGGCAGGCTTTGATAAACGTTTCCACTACCCTTTGAATATTGCCGCTTTCATTATAGGCAGGTATCATGACCAGTGTTTTCAACAAGAAAAGCCTCCTCGTTGTGTGCTATCCAATATAGTATACAGAATCGATCCGGTAAAGACAAGCGGTTTATTTGCTTTACGAACCATGCAATGGTATAATTGCCTTAACTTTAACGAAGACGGAGAAGACCTATGAAAAAGACGTTTTTGCTTGTGCTGATTCTGGTTTTGCTTTTGCCCGCCATGGCTTGCGCCACCACCTTGACTCTGACCTTCGGGGGGGATTGTACCCTGGGGGCAGACGCACCTTATTTTAACAATAAAACCGCTTATCCGGCTATCATCGAAAAAAACGGCATGGATTACCCCTTTAAAAACATGCTTGCCCTTTTTCAAAACGACGATCTGACCATGGTGAACCTGGAGGGCGTTTTGAAGGACGATAAAACCGATATGAAAAAGGGAGTGCCCTATCATTTTAGGGGCCCTACGGCTTATACCGAGATTCTGACCCGGGCCTCCATTGAGGCGGTGAACCTTGGCAATAACCACACCAAGGATTTCGGAGACAGCGGTCTTGCTTCCACCAAGGAAGCCCTGGCGGCTGCCGGTGTGGGCTACTGCATCGACCGGGATATTTACTATTATGAAAAAGACGGCATCAAGATAGCGGTGTTGGGTTTTTACTACGCCCACTATAACATGAACAGGGATTGGGTGGCACAGGCTTTGCCGGAGCTTAAGCAAAGCCATGAAGTGGATTTCATTGTGGTGCATTTGCACGCCGGGGAAGAGTATTCTAACACCCATTCGAGAAACGCCCAATCTGTAGCCCGGAAACTGATCGACCTGGGGGCGGACTTGATTATCGGCCATCATCCCCATGTACTCCAGGGGATGGAGGTCTACAAAAACCGTACTATTATTTATTCCCTGGGCAATTTCTCCTTTGGCGGCACCCGCACACCTAAAAAAGCCACCCTTCCCACAGTGGTGGCTCAGTTTAAAATTGAATTCGAGGGCAAAGACTATCAATCCCAGCAGCTGACCTTATACCCTGCTCGCTGCACTGGCTACGATAACGATACCGTCTTCCAGCCTGTGTTGGTTACCGGAACGGAGGCTGAAAAGGTCATGGGCATTATTCAAAAGGATACCAAGTTTACCTTGAATCCCTTTATAGAAGGCCAGGGTGCTGTGCAGGAAGCTATACCAGCCGCAGATTAGGTACGGCGTTCAGGCTTAAATCGGCTGCTTCGCCCCTTAAAAGCCTATAATAGGCGGCGGAACCGATCATGGCAGCGTTATCGGTACACAGGTCCGGCCTTGGCATATATAAGGGAATGCCTGCCTTATGGCACTCCTCCTGCATCATAGTCCGCAAAAGTTTATTACAGGCTACGCCCCCGGCCATAGCAAGGGCCGGGGCTTTTTCGTTTTTCGCGGCCAGAACGGCTTTTTCGCAAAGGGAGGAAACCACCTTGTGCCGAAAGGATGCCGCCATATCTGCCATTGGCAGGGCTTCACCCCTTTGCTCCATTTTGTGAGCGGCATTTAAAAAAGCGGTTTTTAGGCCGGAAAAGCTGTAATCGTACATGCCCTCCGGCTTGGGGGTGGGCAGTGGCAGAAAAAAAGGATTTCCTTCATCTGCCAGTTTGTCGATCAAGGGGCCGCCGGGATAGGGCAAACCCAGCACACGGGCGGCTTTATCGAAGGCTTCCCCTGCCGCGTCGTCCTGGGTGCGGCCAAGAAGCTTATAAACACCGTAATCTAAAACGTTAACCAGGTGGCTATGGCCGCCGGATACCACAAGGCAAATAAAGGGCGGCTTCAGGTCCTTGTAAGTTAAATAATTGGCGCTGACGTGGCCTTCGATGTGGTTTACGGGAATCAGGGGCTTGCCTGTGGCAAAGGCCAGGGCTTTGGCGGAGGATACGCCGATGAGCAGCGCTCCCACCAACCCCGGACCATAGGTGGCGGCAATGGCATCCACATCGGCTAAGGTCATGTGGGCATCAATCAGCGCTTTATCCACCATCCGGTCCACCTTATCCACATGGGCACGGGAGGCAATCTCCGGTACCACGCCGCCGTACAGGGCATGCATATCGATTTGGGAAAAAATGGCGTTTGATAAAATCACCCGGCCATTTTCTATTACCGCCGCGGCGGTTTCGTCGCAGGAGGTTTCAATGGCCAGAATGCGCACAGATTCTTTGCTTTTAAGCTTTTCCATTTGCCCTTTTGAAGAGGAAAAATACGCCATGGTTTCTCCTTTGTGCACGGAAGTTGAATAGGATAGCCGTCACCATCAGCAAAAGCCAGATCAGTCCCACGGAAAGGGCATAGGCCATAAAAAACCCAATGGGCATCAGCTGAATCAGGTAATCGGTGTAAGGATTTAAAAGCCATAGATCGTTGGTAAAGGCCAATTGGTGGAACAGAATGAACAATCCATTAAAATCCACCATGCCGTAGATTACCACACAAAGCACCAAACCCAAAACAGCGCTGAGGGTAATGGCGATGGTTTTGCAAAGGGGCTTTTTTAAAAGGAAAAACCCAAGTAAAAGCACCCCGGGCCACAAAACCCATAAAACGGTTTTAAGCAGCGAAATCAGCCCCTGCACATCCTTCATATGGGCCTGTTCATGGGCTTGAAAGAAGCTTAGTTCGATCTTGCTGCCATTTAAGTAGCCGGTAATGTCTTTGGCCAATTGCCCGTAATCCCCACGGGCCTTTGCAAAAGATTCGAAGCGGCCTTCCATAATAAGGGGGCTTATGCATTCCACATACAAAACCGTAAACAGCATGGCAAAAGCCAACAGAATGGCGAAAATAACGGCTAAAAGCTTGTTTATCATTGCATTTTTAGGTAGTTGGTGGTAAAGCCGTCCAGGTTGCCGTTCATCACATCATCGATGTTGCCGGATTCGAAGTTGGTGCGGTGGTCCTTCACCATGGTGTAGGGCTGGAACACGTAGGAGCGGATTTGGCTGCCCCATTCAATCTTCTTCATTTCGCCCTTGATATCGGCCATCTTTTCTTCTTTTTCCCGTTCCCTGAGCTCAAGGAGCTTGGAGCGGAGCATCCGCATGCACATTTCTTTGTTTTGCACCTGGGAGCGCTCGTTCTGGCATTGCACAACGGTATTGGTGGGAATGTGGGTCATACGTACAGCGGAGTCTGTACGGTTAACGTGCTGGCCGCCCGCGCCGGAAGCCCGGTAGGTATCGATACGCACTTCTTCCATATCAATTACAAAGGCCCCATCGTCTTCCAGCATGGGGGCCACGTCTAAGGAAGAAAAAGAGGTGTGGCGGCGGGCGTTGGAATCGAAAGGACTGATGCGTACCAAACGGTGCACACCCTTTTCCCCCCGGAGATAGCCGTAGGCGTTTTCGCCGTCCACCTCGAAGGTAACGGATTTAATGCCCGCTTCGTCCCCGTCCAGTAAATCAAGAAGCTTTACGGTAAAGCCACGGCGTTCACAGTAGCGTGTGTACATGCGGTACAGCATCTGGGTCCAGTCTTGTGCCTCGGTTCCGCCTGCTCCGGCGTGGAGGGATAAAATGGCGTTGCTTGAATCGTACTCGCCCCGCATTAAGGTTTCCAATTCCAACGCATCGGCTTCCCCTTCTAATTGAGCCAATTCACTGCCGGTTTCTGTTACCATGTCCTCATCATTTTCTTCCAGGGCCAGGGCCATCATCACTTCGATGTCATCGCAGGTGGCTAAAAGCTTGTGGTAATGATCTAATTTACCCTGGCAGGAGCGCAGGCGCTGGTTCACCTTGGTGGAGCGTTCCAGATCGTTCCAAAATTCAGGGGCGTTCATTTCCTCCTGCAGTTCGGATACTTCTTCTTTTAATTGCCCGATGTGCAGCGCTTCTCCGGATTGAAGGATGCTTTTTTTTATACGTTGTAGGTCTTGCTTGTATTGGTCTATTTCGATCATGGGTCAAACATCCTTTCAAATTCGGGAATGGCTCACTGGTTTTTACCGCAGCATTGCTTGTATTTCTTGCCGCTGCCGCAAGGGCAGGGGCTGTTGCGGCCAATTTTATCGGAAGGCTTCACTGTGCGGGGTTTCTTTTCGGTGGGTTCGCCGCCGGCCTTCATTTCTTCAGGCTTGGCAACGGCTTTGCGCTCCGGCGCCCGCTGGATGACCGCCTGGTAGAGCTTAAGCAGCGTATCTTCCCTCACCTGGCGCATCATTTCATCGTACATTTCGAAGGATTCAATGCGATATTCCAGCACCGGGTTATGCTGGGCGTAAGCGCGCAGGCCAATGCCCTCGCGCAATTGATCCATGGAATCGATGTGGTCCATCCAGCGCTTATCAATTTCGCCCAAAAGCACCACCCGTTCAAATTCGCGCATATCTATGCCAAGCTCTGCCAGCAGGGTTTCCCTTTCTTGATAGAAGCCCTCGGCCTTTTGGTAAAGGAAATCCACGCCCTCTTCCTTTTCCATTGAACGCATTTGGTCTTCAACTTCGCAAAGGGTACCTTTTTTAAGGCAAACCCGCTCCAGGGCTTCTGCGATCTGGTTAAAGTCGGCTTGGTTGAAATCCTCTCCCTGGGCGAATTTTTCGCAGGTGTCAGAAATGAATTCCTTCACCATTTGCAGGATGTAAGTGCGCATGTCTTCGCCCATTAGAATCTGGCGGCGCTGGCCGTAAGTCAGAACACGCTGCTGGTTCATCACATCGTCATATTGTAAAACGTGCTTGCGGATATCGAAGTTGCGGCCTTCAATGCGTTGCTGGGCAGATTGAATCTGCTTGGTAAGCATGCCCGCTTCCAGGGGATCATCCTCACCTAAGCCCAGCCGTTCCACAATGGGCGCGATGCGGTCGGAGCCGAACAGGCGCATCACATCGTCTTCCAAGGAAATAAAGAACTGGGAAGAACCCGGGTCCCCCTGACGGCCGGAGCGGCCGCGAAGCTGGTTATCGATCCGGCGGCTTTCGTGCCGCTCTGTGCCGATAATATGCAGGCCGCCTACCGCAACAACCCGGTCATGCTCCTGATCGGTATTCTTTTTAAAGTCTTGATACAATGCGCGATATTGCTTGCGGGCTTCCAGCACCTCTTCCGGTATGCTTTCGTTTTGGCCGGCGGCTTCTTCGATGGTTTCTTCGTCCAGGCCCTCCTGGCGCATTTTGCGGCGGGCTAAGAAGCCTGGGTTGCCGCCTAAGAGAATGTCCGTACCACGGCCAGCCATGTTGGTAGCAATGGTCACCGCGCCGTAGTGGCCGGCCTGGGCTACGATTTCCGCTTCTTTTTGATGGTTTTTCGCATTCAATACTTCATGGGGAATGGCTTTTTTAGAAAGCATGCTGCTAAGCAGCTCGGAAATTTCCACCGAAACCGTACCCACCAGCAAGGGCTGCCCTGTTTGGTGCTTTTCGATGATCTCGTTTAAAACTGCGTTGTATTTGGCACGTTTGTTTTTATAGACGATATCGTTTAAATCTTGGCGGATCATGGGCATATTGGTGGGAATCTGCACCACGTCCAGGTCGTAGATGCCCTGAAACTCTTCTTCTTCTGTTTTGGCCGTACCCGTCATGCCGGATAGCTTTTCATACATACGGAAATAGTTCTGGAAGGTAACGGTGGCCAAGGTTCGGCTTTCTCGGGCCACTTCCACATGCTCCTTGGCTTCAATGGCCTGGTGCAGCCCATCGGAATAGCGGCGGCCTACCATCAGGCGGCCGGTAAATTCGTCTACGATCACTACCTCGCCATTTTGCACCACGTAATCCACGTCCAGCTTCATCATGGCATGGGCCTTTAGGGCCTGTAGAACGTGGTGGTAAATTTCGATATTGTCAATATCGGAAATGTTTTCGATACCGAAAGCCTTTTCGGCCTTTTCCGTGCCCTGCTCGGTGAGGATAACAGTCTTTTCTTTTTCATCCAGCTCGTAATCCGCGTCGGCCCGCAGGCGGCAAACAAAGGCATCGGCCTTTTCGTACATATCCGTAGGCTTATCCCCCTGGCCGGAAATAATCAGGGGTGTACGGGCTTCGTCGATTAAAATGGAGTCCACTTCGTCCACAATGGCGTATACATGGCCCCTTTGCACGATGTCTTCTTTGTAGATGACCATGTTATCCCTTAGGTAATCAAAGCCCAATTCGTTGTTGGTGCCGTAGGTGATGTCGGCTGCATAAGCCTTGCGCCGCTCCTTTGAATCCAGATCGTGGACGATCAGCCCCACGGACAACCCCAGGAATTTATAGATCTGGCCCATGGTCTCGCTGTCCCGGCGGGCCAGGTAATCGTTGACGGTTACGATATGGACGCCCTTGCCGGCCAAGGCGTTTAGGTAGGCGGGCAGGGTGGCCGTATTGGTTTTGCCTTCGCCTGTTTTCATTTCGGCAATGCGGCCCTGGTGCAAAACAATGCCGCCCATCATCTGTACATCGAAGAGGCGAATATTAAAGGTACGCACCGTGGCTTCCCGAACGGCGGCAAAGGCTTCCGGCAAAAGCTGGTCCAGGGTTTCGCCGTTTTGGTAGCGGGCTTTGAATTCTTCTGTTTTTCCCCGGAGTTTTTCGTCGGTTAGCTGTTTGTATTCATCTTCCAAGGCGTTGATGGCCGCCAAAGGCTTTTGTAGTTTTTTGATCTGGGCTTCATTGCTGGCCCCGAGCAGTGTTTTTATAAACTCAAACATATTTTTCTCCTTATTCTCGCGTAATGCAAAATAACGCACTTTATAGTATACCATAAGTGCGTTATTTCTAGCAAATATTTTCCTTTTAGCAGGGGGCGCAATAGTGGAAGGGTTTTCCGGCGTGGGCCCGAACGGCAAGCGCTTGCCCGTTTACAAGCAGCTGGGCGGCATAATCTTTGGGGCATTGGATGACCGCTTGGGTGACTTGGCCCTTCTCCCAAACCATGTGAAGGGTGGCACCGCCTTCAAGGCACAAGCCCTTTAGCTGGCCTTTTGGCCAGGCATCCGGCAAGGCGGGCAAGAGCACCAGGGTACCCTGATGATCGTAGACCAGCATTTCGGTGATGGCGGCAATGGCGCCCAGGTTCCCATCAATTTGGAACACGGGCTGGGGCATGGCGGGATGGTTATCCATGAGGTTATCAAAGGTGGATTGGGCCAAAAGGGCAGCCAGGTTTTCCAAGGCGGAGTTGCCTTCTCTCAGGCGCGCGTAAAAGCCCACGATCCAGGCCCGGCTCCAGCCGGTATGGCCGCCCCCGTTAGAAAGCCTGCGGACCAAGGTTGTCCGGCAAGCCTGAAGAAGCTCAGGGGTTTTTTCATAAGTGAACAGGTTCCCGGGATAAAGGCCAAAAAGATGGGAAATATGCCGGTGGCCCAGTTCAGTTTCTTCGTAATCCACAGCCCATTCCAAAAGGGTGCCATGAGGGCCAATGGCTGGCTTGGGAAGCTTTTCAAGCATGGTTTTGGCCGATTGTACCTGTGCACCCTCCAAGCCCAATACGCCGGCAGCCTCTATAAAATTCTCAAAGAAGGTGTAAAGAATTTGGCTGTCCATGCTGGCTCCATAGCACATGCGGCCATGGGTACCATCGGGCAGGGCGTAGGTGTTTTCCGGGGATACGGAAGGGCAGCAAACCAAGTGGCCCTGGTGCATAACCAGAAAGCCCTCTAAAAAGCGCAGGGTTTCTTGCAAAAGCTCAAAATGATCTTGCAAAAAGGCTTGGTCCCCGGTATAACGGTAATGGGTCATGATATGAGTACAAAGCCAGGCGGCTCCAAGAACCCAGTAGGTGGAAGGCAGGTATTGGTCCTGGGGAGCACAATCCCCCCAAAGATCGGTGTTGTGGTGGGCCACAAACCCGTCAAGGCCATACATCTCCCGGGCCACCTGCTGGCCATTGGGCAGCATGCGCTTCAGGTGGGTGAAAAGCGGCTGGTGAAGCTTGCTAAGGCCGCAGCGCTCCGCAGGCCAGTAATTCATTTGGGTGTTGATGTTTATGGTATAGCGGCTGCCCCAATGAGGGAAGAACTGGTTGTTCCAGACACCCTGCAAGGTAGCGGGCAGGGTGTCTGGGCGGCTGCAGGCGATCAAAAGATAGCGGCCATAGGCAAAATACAGCCCATATAGCGCCGGAGTCTCCTCCCCTGCCCGAAGCCGGGCCAGCCATTCATCGGTAGGAATAGCCACCCCCTCACCCAGATTCAGTGACATGCTATCGTAATAAGGGAAATATTCCGCCAAGTGGCGTTTGAAAAGGGTATCATAGCCCATGGAAGCGGCGGCCTCCAAATCCGAAAGGCAGCGGGCTTCCGGGTCCCTTTCATAAAAGCTGGTCCGCGCTGACAGCAGCAGGGTTACTTCCCTGGCGTTTTGAATAAGCAGCTGATCCCCGTAAACGGTGATCTGGCCATCGGCCAAAGCCCGGGCCATGCAGGCGTAGGAGGTGCCGCCGTTGCCCGCATCCCCGGACATCATAATGGTTTTAGCATCCACAGC
Source organism: Eubacteriales bacterium (assembly GCA_031556065.1). Taxonomy (GTDB): domain Bacteria; phylum Bacillota; class Clostridia; order Christensenellales; family Aristaeellaceae; genus JAVBTR01. The sequence continues at coordinate 22,549 of JAVBTR010000067.1, forward strand.
GGCGGAATGGTTGGTGATCCTTCCGCGGGTCAGCTGGACACGGATATCCGGCAGTGTGCCGGTGGATACGATTTGCATCGCCAGCACCTGATCCGCTGCGGAAATGAAGGCCTTGCGGGTCACTTTGTTTCCGCCCTGCCAATATTCAACGGTGGTCTGAGCATCATTTAAGGAAAGGGAACGGCTATAACCGCTGGCCTCGCTGCTAGACTGAAAGTACAAGGTCAGTTCCCCCAGGGTCTGGTACGTGGCCTGGCCTTCGGGGATGCCTGTGAAAGCGAGCCTGGCAAGGCTTTCCGCTTGTTGTATTTGGCCCGCGAAAATCAATTCACGGATTTTTTCGAAGTTTGCCCGTGCATGGGGGTTGATGCGGTTACGGGGGCCGGGCGTATAGATGGATTCTTCATTAAGGCCAATCTCTTCTTGCTGGATCTGGCCATAAACCATGGCGCCCATGCGCCCATTGCCAAGGGGCAGCGCCTGGCCAAAGGCTGTCGCCGGTTTCTTATACCACAATTTTTCCATTATACGTTTCCCCTCCAATTTGGTTCATAGTATAACACAGCTGTAATTGAACTGGCAAATCGTCATATTTGCAACAAAAAAAGGGCATCAGAACCTTCCCTATACGTCCAGCGTCAATAAAGTAAACCCGGGAAGAAAAAAGGAGTGTGTAAAATGAAAAAAACATTGAGTTTGCTGTTGGCCCTCGTGCTGCTTCTGGGCTGCGTTTCGGCGCTGGCAGAGCCAGTATCCCTTTCGTTTTTTGGCGAAATGATGGACGAAGGGCTTTATGTGCCCAGCCTTTGCGGTGGCAATGAGGACCTTTACGCCATTGTAAGCGACAATAACACATACAAGCTAACCCATTGGCGGGTTGGCATGAACCAACCGGAAACATGGGATAGCGATGTTTTGTGGAACAGCTACTGTGAAACCCTTGATGAAGCGAAGAACCAAACCGGCAAGGAATACCCTTGCTTTATGGACGCGCTGTTTATAAGGGATGGGGTTTTGCATACGCTGGGCAGTGCCGATGGCAAGGTGTTTTCCATTGGCTTTGAAAACGGTATTGCTAAATATAATGAGGTTAAGGCCCTTGATTGGGAACCCTTTGAAAAGCTTAGGGAAGACGGCTATGGCTTAAGGGATGTTAAGGCAGTAGGAGAAAAGCTGTATATTGCGGCATACGTTTATGGCCAGACGAATCCCTATTTGCTGATGGAATACGATTTTGAAACAGGCAAAGGCCAAACGGTTAACACCAAGTTTGTTAACGCTATTACGCCTTACCAGGACGGCAAGCTGATTGCCACCATCTACGATGAAAACAATGCATACGATCCCGCTACAGGCAAGCAAAGCTACGCCACATTGCAAATTCTGAACCCGAAGGATGGCTCCCTTCAAAAGCTTTACGACTGCACAGAAACCTTTGCCGGGGGCATTCAATATGATCCGGCAGAGGATGCCCTGTATTTTTGCGATACAAAGGGGATTGTAAAAATGCCCGGGCTGAAAGAGCCGGTTCTTTGCGCCTATGCTTCTATAGACCGGTGGGGAAGCGCTGCCACGGCGCTGCTTAGCGGCGGCCTATATGCATATGTTAACAGAATTGTCACTGTGAAAAGCACCAATCCCAGCGAGCTTTCCAAGGTGGTGCTCAGCGCGATGGGGGTTGGGGATAAGGCGCGCTACGCGTTTTCCAAGGATTATCCCACTGTGCCGGTATTGGATGCCGGATATGATATTACCGTGGACGAAATTATCAAAACAGGTATGGCCAAGGATAGCACGGTGGATGTGTACTACATTGATTCCCGGATGAATTTAGCCGGGTTGATCGATAAAGGCTTTGCGCTGGATTTATCGGGCAGTGAAGCGATCCGGTCCCTAATGGCCCAAATGCACCCGGTTATTCAAAAAATGTGCATGCGAGGGGATAAAATTTATTGTATTCCAAGAAGCGGCTATTCCCCGGCCATGTGCTATGAAACCTATGCTTTGAACAACCTGGACCTGCCTATTGGGAAAGAAGATATCCCCACCAATTACCTGGACCTGCTGAAGCTTATGAAAACCTGGTATGAGGAATACGCGGAGGATTACCCGGACGTGGTTCCTTTTGACGGGGGCAAGTCCTATCTGCTTTACTGTATTCAGAATGAATATATCAACTACTATGCCTATATGGGCCAGCCCCTTACCTTCGATACAGAGCTTTTCAAAACCCTGCTCAGCGCCCTGGAAGCCATTCCTTTTCCCGATATGAGCCAGATGAATGAGGAAGATTTCTATAAAACAGGGCTTATTTCGGATATGGGCAATCCCATCGAAGGCAATTGTGACCGCATCGGCATGAGCCTCACGGCCGATACCCCCTATATCGCTACCATTGAAATGAGCTTCCTTTATGTAAATGCCAACAGCCAAAATGCCGAAATGGCTACCAAGCTGCTTGAATATACCGAGTTGGATTACGACTGTGAGGCTCAGGTGGTCTTCTTCCCCGATCGGGTCACCGCTATCGAATCCCCCCGGTTCCAGCAGGAGAAGCAAAAGTATGAAGAGAGCCTGGCCCGTTACACGAAGCGCCTTACAACCTGCGAACCTGGTGAAAAAGCGCAGATCGAGGATGAAATCAAGTATCTTGAAAACACCCTGGCCAATCCTGAACGGTTCCAATACCAGGTTACCCCTCAAACCATCGCCCAGTTCAGGGAAATGGTAAAGGATAATATGATCGTGCAATCAGAGAGCATCCTCTATTCAAGCGGTGAATCCAGCGATGAGCTGTACAGCCTTCAGGAGCGTTTCCTAAACGGGCAGATTAAAGGGGAGGACTATATCAAGGGCATTGAACGCATTGTAAAGATGATGCAGAAAGAAAAGCAATAATAGGTTTGCGAGAACCAAAAAGAAAACCTAAAGGGGCAATGGAGCGGTCTTATCCCCAATACGGTTTTCTGGGCGGGGAGAGCGCGAGAGGGGCGGGAAACTTTTTCCTAAAAGATTACCGCCCCACTGCCAAAAACATCCTTAGCGCGTGCG
>JAVBTR010000074.1:0-30804 GCA_031556065.1 Eubacteriales bacterium
TAGGGCGTGTTTCAAAACTCCGGGGTGCGCAGATTCGAGAGGCAAAAACGCCAGTACAAGGCGCTAAACCGCAGGAATAGTGGCGCTATTTCAAGGTTTAGCAACGCAGTAATGGCGTTTTTGCTACCGAAGATGTGCGCCATGGGGTTTTGAAACACGCCCTAGTATGCTATGGCTGCCTCGGTAACTGTTTCAACCGCTCCATACTCCATATTCAATGGCGCTTTAGCCGTGGTGAGCATCAGCTTAATGCGGTTAAGCTGGTTCACCTCGCTGGCGCCGGGATCGTAGTCCACCGCCACAATATTAGCAGCAGGGTAGCGCCGCCGAAGCTCGCTCATCATTCCCTTGCCTGTTACATGGTTAGGCAGGCATGCAAAGGGCTGAGCGCAGATAATATTCACAGCCCCATATTCGATCAGCTCGATCATTTCACCTGTTAAAAACCAGCCCTCTCCGCACACATTGCCAAGGGATAGCACTTCGCTCGCCTTTTCCCGAAGCGCCATTATCGGCATGGGCACAAATACGTTCAGGCTACTTTCCTTAAGCAAATTCAGCACCTTGTGTTCATATTTTTCGATCATGGCCGCCCCGGTTTGGGAGGCCACTGCTCCCGGCAGCCGTGATCCCAGATGCTTATAGCGCCACATGGAACCACTCATGCCATAAAGGAAGAAGCCCAAAAGTCCCGGCAGCACAGCTTCACAGCCTTCGTTTTCGATTACCCGCACCACCTGGTTATTGGCATCAGGGTGGAATTTCACCAGTATTTCCCCTACCACCCCTACCAGGGGTTTGCGGGCATCACGATCAAAATCGAACGCTTCGTAGCTGCGAATAATATCTCTGGCCGCCTTTTCAATGGGGATACCAGGGCCTGCCAGCAGCCCGCTTAGTTCATTGAGACAACGATCATACAACGCGTCCGCGGCACCGGGCGCCTTTTCGTAGGGGCGCACCCGCAGCGTCAGTGCGGAGATTAAATCTCCCAGGATAATGGCCTTCAGCGCTCTTGAAATCAACTTAGGCGTATAGTGAAGGCCCGGATTGGTCTCGATGTTCGTCATGGAAATAGCAATGACCGGCACAAAGTCCAGCCCCGCGTCCTTAAGGGCTTTACGCAAAAGGGCCACATAGTTGGTGGCCCGGCAGCCGCCGCCGGTCTGGGTCAGAAGCAAAGATGTATTATGCACATCGTACTGGCCGGATAAAAGGGCGTTCATCATCTGGCCGATCACCATGATGGCCGGGTAACAGGCATCGTTATTGACATACTTTAAGCCTGTTTCAATATCCCTCTTGGTGGCTTCTAATAAGATTTTCATCTCATAGCCCTGGCACTTGAAAACCCCTTCCAGCAGTTTAAATTGTGCCGGGGCCATCTGGGGGCCGATTAAGATATGGGTCTTTTTCATTTCCCTGGTAAAAACAGGCCGTTTCAAGACCGTCTTCTCCGCTTGCGGAACAGCCTTCCCTTGCGCGTTCATGACAGCAAGAAGGGAGCGCATGCGAATCCTGGCCGCGCCTAAGTTGTTTACCTCGTCAATTTTCAAAAGGGTGTATGTACGCCCGGCGGCGGCTAAAATCTCCTGTACTTGATCGCAGGTAATGGCATCCAGTCCGCAGCCAAAGGAAGTCAGCTGCGTGAGTTCCACCCTGTCTATAGCGGCGATGCGCCCGGCTGCTTCATAAAGCCTGGTGTGGTACATCCACTGATCCCGAACCCGAATGGGCCTTTCCAGGGTGCCGGGCATTGCCACACTGTCCTCTGTTAAGACCGCCAAGCCCAGTTCGTTAATCATCTGAGGAATACCATGGTTGATCTCCGGATCGATATGGTAAGGCCGCCCTGCCAGCACAATGCCCCGGGCACCTGTCTTTTCAAGCAGCGCAAGGGTTTCATCTCCCTTGATGCGCATGTCTTCATGAAACCTATTCAGTTCGGCCAGGCCTTTTTTTACCGCCAACCCCGTTTCCTTTTCCGTAACTCCCGCGAAGGCCAGGGCCTTGGCTAATTCCGACGCCAGTTTCTTTTTGTGATCCAGCCCCAGAAAAGGCACGATGAAGCGCACGTCAGCTCCCCTAACCTCTTCCATATTGTTGCGGATCACCTCCGGGTAGGAGGTCACGATGGGGCAATTGAAATGATTATCGGAGCCCGGGTTTTCCTTTTGTTCGTAGGGAATACAGGGGTAAAAAATAGTGGTGATGCCTTTTTCGATTAAGTCCATTACATGGCCATGGGCCAGCTTAGCCGGGTAGCAGACACTTTCAGAAGAAATGGTATGCATGCCCTTTTCGAATATCTTCCGGTTGGATTCCCCGGACAATACCACCGAAAACCCCAGCTCCGTTAAAACCGTATGCCATAAAGGATAATCCTCGTACATGTTCAGCGCCCGTGGAATGCCAATAACGCCTCTGGGGGCGGTCTCTCTTTGTAAAGATTGGTAGCCGAAAACCCGTTCATGTTTGTAAGCGAACAAATTAGGCAGTTTTTTTTCGCTGGCAGGGGCATCAGAACCCCGCTCGCAGCGGTTGCCGCTAATCAGCCTACGGCCATCGGCAAAGGTGGAGATGGTCAGGCGGCATTTGTTTTCGCAGCGGCGGCACCGGGCATTTTGTGTTTCCATGGTAAATGCTTCAAGCGTTTGTAAATCCACAAGGGTGGAAGCACTTTTGCCATCCCATTTTTCTTTAGCCATCAGCGCCGCGCCATAGGCGCCCATAAGCCCTGCGATGTTGGGCCGCACCACCTGGGCCCCTGAAACGATTTCAAAACAGCGTAGCACCGCGTCGTTTAAAAAGGTTCCTCCCTGGACTACCACATGGCTACCCAATTGCTTTGGATCACGCAGCTTGATCACCTTATACAGGGCATTTCGCACCACCGAATAGCTAAGCCCGGCGGAAAGGTCCGCCACGGTAGCCCCTTCCTTTTGCGCCTGCTTCACTTTGGAATTCATAAACACCGTGCACCTTGTGCCCAAATCCACCGGGTAAGCAGCGTTTAGCGCCTCTACGGCAAAATCCGAAACATTCATGGCCAGGGTCTGGGCAAAGGTCTGCAAGAAAGAGCCGCAGCCAGATGAACAGGCCTCGTTTAAAACGATCTGGTCAATAGCGCCGTCCTTAATCATAATGCATTTCATATCCTGGCCGCCAATATCGATCACACAGTTTACTTCCGGGCAAAAGGCTCTGGCCGCCATATAATGGGCCATGGTTTCGATTTCCCCATCATCCAAAGAAAAGGCGGTGCGGATCAGGTTTTCGCCATAGCCCGTAACGCAGGCTCTGGCGATATAGGCGTTTTTCGGCATCAAGCCGCAAATTTCTTTCAACACGCTCAAAGCCCCCGGCACTGGAGAACCCTCGTTAGAGGCGTAATGGCTGTAGACCACCGCCCCCGCTTGGTTAATCAGCGCGGCCTTGGTGGTGGTGCTGCCGGCGTCCACCCCTAAAAACAGCGGCCCCGCCTGGTTTGCAAGCAGCAGTATGTCCGCCTTTTCTTTTTCGTGGCGTGCAACAAAGGCCGCTCTTTCTTTTTCATCTTTAAAAAGTGGCGGCAGGGTTTCTGTCTCCCCCGGATGCTTATCGGCCCTTTGCCAGCGGTTCAGCAGTTCCCTGGCCGTGGCGGGAACCCGCTTTTCCAATTGATTTTCGTTTAGCGCCGCGCCAATGGCCACAAACAATTCTGAATCCTCCGGCAAGGTAAAGCGGTATGCGAATTTCAGTTGTTTTTCGAAAGCTTTACGCAACTGAGGCAAAAACGTTAAGGGTCCGCCTAAGAATACCACATTCCCTTCGATTTTTCGCCCACAAGCCAGACCGGCCACCGTTTGGTTCACCACTGCATGGAATACCGAAGCCGCCAGGTCTTCTCTTTTCGCGCCCTCGTTAATCAGAATCTGCAAATCGCTCTTGGCAAACACCCCGCACCGGGAGGCGATAGGATAAATGGTGGTGGCCTGGGCCGCCAGCCCATCAAGGCCTGTGGCATCGGTTTTAAGAAGCCCCGACATCTGGTCTATAAAGGAACCGGTTCCCCCGGCGCAGCTTCCGTTCATGCGCTGTTCCGGCACAGGATGCAAAAAGGTAATCTTCGCATCCTCTCCGCCTAGCTCAATAATCACATCCGACTCCGGCATAGACAAACGCACTGCCTCGGTTTCTGCGATTACTTCCTGCACAAAGGGCACCTCCATGGCCTCCGCCGCCATAAAACCGGCAGAACCCGCAATGCCCACCGTCATTTTATCGTCTGGATATGCTTGCGCTATCTTAACCAAAAAAGCTTCCAATTCGTTTTCAATATCGGAATGATGGCGGCGGTAAACCTTTTCAATGATTCTGCCTCCATCCATCAGCACCGCTTTAATCGTGGTGGAACCGATATCGATTCCCAGCTTCAAATCCGCCATTTCTGCTACCTCGTCTTATATTGTACTGTTCCATTATAGCAGGTTAAGATTAAGCTAGTGTAAACTTTTGTCGAAATTTTTGCGCTTTATCTGAGCATGCCACTTATGGTATACTCAGTACAGCAGAAAAAAAGAAAGGACGAGATTAAATAATGGCAATTTGTTTTGGCGTAGATTATTACCCGGAGCACTGGCCCCGTGAAAGATGGGAAACCGATGCCCGCATGATGCAAGAAATGGGCATCGATGTGGTACGCATGGGCGAATTTTCCTGGAGCTTATTAGAGCCTTCTGAAGGCTGTTTTGAATTTAGCTGGCTTAATGACGCAGTGGAGCTCATGGCCCAGCATGGCATCAAAAGCATTCTAGGCACCCCCACCGCCGCCCCTCCGGCCTGGATCATTCAGCGGAACCCGGAAATCCAGCCCCTGGACGCCAAGGGCCTTACCAGGCATTTTGGCGGCCGGCACCACGATTGCCAATCGAACCCCGTTTACAGGGAACATATCCGTCGCTATGTTTCAGCCTTCGCGGCTCATTTTGGTTCTAATCCCAATGTGATCGGCTTCCAGGTGGACAATGAGCTGGGCAACAGCCATGGGGAGCTTTGCATGTGCCCGGCATGTGAAAAGCGTTTCCAATCTTGGTTAGAAAGAAAATACGGCGACATTGAAAGCTTGAACCAGCGCTGGGGTACCGCGTTTTGGAGCCAGGGATATCAAAACTTTGCCCAGATCCAAGCACCAAAAAACACCGTTACAGGTGAAAACCCCTCCCAAATCCTGGATTGGAAGCGTTTTTGCTCCGATTTGGTAGCGGAGTTTCATCTTTTCCAGGCTAAGATTTTAAGAAACGCTGCCCCGGATAAATTCATCACCCACAACATGATGGGCTTTTCCGATAAAGTAAGCTATTACGAGCTTGGAAAGCAGCTGGATTTTGCTTCCCACGACCAATATCCCGGCGGCCATTTTCAGCCGGATCAGGGCTTCCCTCACGCGGAAAGGCAAGCAGCGGATTTGGACTTTATCCGCAGCATCAAGCAAGCGCCATTTTGGATCATGGAGCAGCAGTCCGGCATTACCGGCTGGGAAATCCTAGGCCGCGCTCCCAAGCCAGGCCAATTGGGGCTATGGGCCACCCAGTGTATTGCCCACGGCGCGGACACAGTGGTGTTCTTCCGCTGGCGATCCTGCCTTTATGGTACAGAGCAATACTGGCACGGCATTTTGCCCCACAGCGGCATCCCTGGGCGCTATCACCGGGAAATCAGCGCCTTCATGAAAGACACCCGGCCCTTATTGGAAAACATTCAGGGGGCCATGCCGCCTAAGCAGGCCGCCATCCTTTTTTCCTACGATCAAGAATACGCCTTCACCATTCAGCCCCATCACCCCAAGCTTAGCTATATGAGCCATTTGATGACTTACTACAAGGCCCTTTTCGAAAGCAATATCCCTGTGGATTTTGTAAACAATGAAATGGATTTAAGCGCATACCCTGTTGTGATTGCACCACTGCAATACTTAATGACAAAGGAATTAGCCGAAAAATTCAAGGCCTATGCCGCCCAAGGTGGAACCCTGGTTTTAACCATGCGGGCCGGTATTAAGGATTGGGACAACAACGCTTTAGACGCTTCCCAGCCGCCTGTTATGCTGACCGACTTAACAGGCGTAGAGCAAACCGAATACGATTGCCTGCGGGATATAACCATGGATATCCTTTGGGGCAGCGAGCATTACACCAGTGAAAAATGGTGCGATGTTCTGAAAACCACTACTGCCAAACCCTTGGCCATCTATGGCAGCGAATTTTACCAGGGCACCCCTGCCATTACTGTCAACGCCTATGGACGGGGTCAGGTCTACTATGTTGGCACTGAAATGAGCGGGGACCTTGCCAAACGCTTTATGGAAGAATTACCTTTAAAGCCATTGACCGCACCTGTTCCGGGCATTGAAGTGGCTGCCAGAACCAAAGATGGCCGGGAATACCTTTTCATTCTCAACCACACAGGCGAAAGCAAGATTTTCACGCCTCCTGAAGGCTACCAGCCCCTGAACCACCAAGGCCATTTATTACCGCCCTATTCGGCCCATATCTATATCAAGTAAAACATGGTTATCCACGGGCCAATACGCCGACTCTCCCGCCTCACCGTAAACCCAGTCCTGATTCACCCCTGCGGTAAACACAGGATGCTCAATATTAAAAGCATTTTCAATATAATGCAGTGCCAGGTTGGAAATGTTTTTTCTTTGCTCATATGCAATAAAATGGTATAATGAATACGTTCTAATGTTCGAAAGGAGGTAATGCCCATATGAAAAAGTTTTTTTGCCTGTTTCTAAGCCTCATGCTACTGGTAGCCATGCCTGCGCTAGCCAACGAATCTCCCCTGGTTAGCATGGTCAATCCTTGGGTCACCTGCACCCTGGAGGAAGCTTTCGCCATCATCGGGACTCCCTTTGAAATTGCTGTGCCCGATGGCTACGGCAATATAAGCTGTGCTTACCTCATGGAAAAATTCGCCACCACCGGCGATGTGATCCGTCTGGCCTACCAAGAAGGGGATGACTTGTTCCGCGTTCACATCAGCGTCCCCAAAGAGGGTGAAGACGCGTTCACTTTCACTGGAGAAGATGCCATCCTGGTTGAAAACAACGAGCTGCAGGGCTATTTCACACCGGATACACATACCTTGGTTTATTATATCGATCAATATGAGATCAGCGTCGATTCCGCTTTGATCACCGAAGAAACGGCAGCCATCTTCTTGCTAAGCGTTTATCCCGAGCATGTGGACAGCGACGAAGCATACCCTGTCTGATGACAGCTGAACATGTCAACATATGAAAAGGGCCTGGAGAAAATCTCCAGACCCTTTTCATATGTTGACATGTTCTTATTCCTTTTATCTTCTTCTGCCGCCGCCTCCAAAGTTCATGTTTCCCCCACCGCCATGGCCAAAACCCATTCCGCCGCCTCCCTGGCCGGAGGTTATTGTGTTCACTAAGCTCCCATTCTGGTAAAGCTCATAGCTCTGGCCGCTGGTCATGCCCCCTACGGAAAACGCCAAATAGCTGCAATCAATCGGCAAAACAATGGTCGCCACTTCCTGGCCATCTTTTTTCAGCACCAAGGCAGCGCCCTTGCTCATGCTGCCCTGGGTGTAAACATAGCTCTGTTCCCCTGTGGGCACCTGGCCCACGCCGGAACCACCGAGAATAATCGTGCCACCAGTTACCGTCAGGCTCCCATCGCAGTCGATGGCTTCGTTATCCGGGGTAGAGTTAATAAAGGAATAAACCCAGCCACCGGAAATATGAATGGTGCCGTTGGAATCCAGCCCATCGCCTCCGGCAATAAGACTCACCGTGCCCCCTGTAATAGTAATATCATACGCGCCGGCAGATTGCTGGCTCCATGGTCCCCAGCCGCCGCTTGCATCCGCGCCGCCTGCGGCATTGATTCCGTCATCCGACGAAACGAGATACATGCTCCCGCCGGAAATCAGTATATTCGCCGCCTCCAGTCCTTCATAGGATTGGGTCACGGTTATATTGCCAGCTTCAATGGTCAGCGTTTCATCGGCGTGAACGCCATCGTCCCCTGCGGCAATGGTCAAATCTCCCCCTACGATGGTAATGCTGTTGCCCGCATGAATCCCATCGTTCTTAGCAGTCACGTTCAGGCTTCCGGACACGACTACAATATCGTCCTTGGATTGGATACCGTTATGGGCGTTGCCCAGCACCTGCAAATAGCCTGTGCCGTTGATGGAAAGATCCTCCGTGCAGTACAGCGCCGCCCCATCGGTTTGGGTGCCGTTGCTTATGAGTGTATTTTCTGTGCCCTCTTCCAACGTAATGGTCAGTTTATCCAGGGTTTGCCCATGGATGGCCGCGCCAGTTTCGTTTGTAATACTCGCGCCATTTAAAACCAGGTGCACCTTTTCATCTTCCGGGGCCGCTATCACAATTTGGCCATCCACAAGCGCGCCGGAAATAACATACGTGCCTTTTAACGTAATGGTAACTGTACCGCCATCAGCCGTGGCACCAACGCCTTTAATAGAAGCGCTGTCTCCTAAAAGGGTAATAAACGTAGCCGAGGTATCCCAGGCGGTTTTTGTATCCGCGTTTTTTAGTTCCGCCGCCATGGCGCCGGAGCACATAAGAACCATTATCAATAACAGTATCAGACATTTTTTCATGTTTTCACATCCTTAAAAGGTATCGGTTTGAGGAGCGTCCATGGTCAAAATAATGTTCAGGTTGCCGTTTCGGCAACGCAGTTCATCTAAAAATGCTTTTTCAGATAAATCCTTTTTGGTTTGTACATTGTAAGTCAATTCGTACAGGCTGCCCAAATCCGTTGTACGCACTTTCAAAAGCTTGTAATCATTGGTGTATTTTTGCAAGACCGAATCAAACGCGTTTTCAAAATCCAAATCTTCCGGCACCATGATTTTAAGCCGCTTGGGGCTCCCCTTGGGCTTGCCAAATTGAACCGCGCTCAGCGCCGCTACTGCCATACAAAGCAATACTGCCACCACCGCAGCATAAGCTACATAGCCCATGCCGCAGGCCAGACCAACAGCCATGGTCATCAGAACAAACATAATGTCTTTAGGCTCTCCAGGGGCGCTACGGAAGCGGATAATAGCAAAGGCCCCTGCCAGGCTAAACGCCCGCGCCACATTGGAACCCACCAAAAGAATAATCACTGTGACCACCGCCGGCAGCATTACCAAGGTGATAGCAAAGCTTTCCGAAGAGATGCCGCCGGTATGGGTCTTCATATAGGAAAAGGCAACCATTAACCCCAATACAAGGGACACACCAAGGGAAAGCACCAAATTACCCAAAGCGATGGTGGTATCCCCTGCAGCAAAAATTGAATCAAACATAGCCAAAACCTCTTTCATTCGTATGTTGGGCCCGCGTGCTTAAATACGCGCAGCCATATTTAGAAAAGCTTACAGGACGAATACGATATTCCGCCATAAGCCTTGTAAGCCAAACGGGAATGGAACGGGACACCTTCACTTCCATCAACCAGGTATCTTCATCCAGTAAAAGTGTACCGTAAGCACCCTTCTCCAAACGAATGTGATGGGTACGATAGCGGATGTTCTTATCGAAGGATACCCTTAAATCGTGTTCACCAATGCCAAAGTACGCCCGACGATCATAAGCCAGGTACATAGCAGGCGCCAATTCCAAGCGGGATTGCATGTAGCCGATCTCGTTCATCACCTGATGATTCATTTTTTCTTCCAGCCCAAAAGGGCGACCCTCTAAAAAGGCATAAGCCGCTTTAAGGGACATGGGGCTTCGGCGTTTGTTCACCAGGCCCCGAACCTTTTTCTTGATCTCCGCATAGACTTCTGTCTGCATATCCGGCACCCCGTAGGCCCGAAGGCGCAGCTTTTCTTTATAGCTGGGCTTTTGCAGGGAGTTTAAAATCAGGTGGTGATCGGGGGTATCGTAATAGATATTGGCAATGGTATAGGTTCGATTTTCTTTATTAAAAGCGTCCGGCTCCATGTACTCCTCCAGCCGCTTTATGAAGCTTTGGTAAACAGCATCTGTCATCAGGTATTTATTTTCGTAGCGGTTGAACACTTCAATAGCCATCTTGAGCCCTCCTTTTAAACAGCATTTTGCCAAGAGCAAAGGCCATCAGCCCGAGCCCCATATAGGTAAAGTAAACCGTGTAAACGCTGGCTGTTCCCGCTATTTCAAGAATGCCCGCCAGCAGCGCCCCGGCTACCAAGGTGGCGATGCCGCAAAACCAAAGGCTCCGCACAGCTTTATCTTCCACGGTGCACACGGCTATACCGCCCAGCAGCGGGTAAAGAAACAGCGTATCCATGGCCGTGGAACGAACCCCATGGCCAAACATGGCGTAAATCTCGGTAAAAATCACGCACAGAAGGCTGATGCCCACTGTTGTACCAATCCTTTTACCGGTAACCGATGTAAACAATATCGCTCACCTTCCTTTCGCTGGAGCCTTTGCCCCCAACTGTGGTGTTAATCACGTTCCCCATAAACACCATGGTGCTGGAACCACCCCCATCCAGGTTGTAGGCCGTTTGGCAACCCTGCTCCTGCATGATTTTAGCCACCTGATAAAGGCTTAACCCGCTTTCGTTGCCCGTTCGTCCGTCGGATACCAGAAACAAATAATGGCTTTCCCCCATCTGCCCAATGGCAGTGCGGGGATTGGAGTTGGTGGATTTACCGTTGATCTCTTCCTGGGTTCCCACAATAATCTTGCCATTTTCTACCAGGCCTGGTCCAAAGGAGAGCACCTGCCAGGCGCCGCTTTCTTCAAGAGCCGTAATGCTTACATCGCCCTCCTGTACCAAAGCAAAATCACCGTTTTCGCCGATCACCAATGCCTGATCCATGCCTGTGCCCCTGTAAGCCACGCCGTTTCTCAATACGTATCCAGAATCCGAAAATCCATAGTAATCGCCGTTAATGGCCAACAGGGCCTCTTTGGCATCGGCCATATCTGCCACGGTTTTAGTAATATTCCGGCCATATACATCCCCGGCCAGTGCAGCTTTAAGCAAGCTGGCATGGGAAACCTGCACGTCTGCCAAATGCACCGTAGTGCCATCCACCCGTAACGTCTTTATTTCAATATGGATGTTTTCATCCTCATAGCTGGTTTCAGTGATCACTGGTTCCCCAGCCACTTGAATTTCACTACCTTTTGCCATTTCAACCACTTTTAGATGCCTTTCTATCAAAAACGAATCAGCCAATACCCACCCGAAGAAGCAAACAAGAAAAATCGCGTAGCACTTTACCCACTTTTTCATCAAATCTCCTCCTTGCTACAAGCACATTGTATCAAAGAAATAAGATAGCCATATGAAAGAAAAAAGAAAGATGTGTGAAAACAAAAAGAGCCTCATGTATGGTATAATGGTTTCACATTAAAATATACTGGGTCGGAGCAATACCAAAGCTGGGAGGGATAGCTGTTGAAAAGGGTATTTGTAATGGTCGTAACGCTTATCTTGGCGTTTTCTCTATGTGCCAATGCGGACCAAAGCATCTATGCACCTGCTGACAAAAGCCCTTATTTTATCAGTATGGCCGTATGCAATGCAATACCTTATCTCTTGTCTGGGAATGGGGAGCTGTACTGTTTTAGCAAATCCGATTTTTCTGTCAGCCAGCTATCTGTTATCAACCATTCGCCAGAAATGGAAGCCGTTACAGCTGCAACGGCGCTCCAGGCAGGAGGTACCAGCGCATCGGATATACCTGGGTGGTTGGTTGAGGATGCCAAAGGCATACAACTTCTTTTTTCAGACGCTGCTATGCTTTACGGGCTAAACACCACCACGGGAGCCCTGTACAAAATTTCTATATCTTCTGACATGGCTGCTATGGAAAGCATCAGCCGTCTTGATTTCATAAATGATACAGCAGATGCTCTTGAGCCCTACATCTCTTGTGGTGCTTTGATACATGATCAAATTATATTATCCATAAGCTGGGATGGCGGCAAGACAACCCATGTTTGTTCCTTTGACATAAGCACAGGGGTACGGCGATGGTTGAACATCGATGAATTCGTTCCTTCCATGGCCGTTATGACGGATGATACCCTTATGCTGCTTAAAAAAGGCAAGAATGGTGAGAGCATTAGCCAGCTTAATACCGTAACCCAGATTGAAAAGGTCTCTTATGATGAACAGTCTGTTCAGATAGATAACGCATTTTATGATCCATACGATAAACGAATCATCTTAAAATGCGGGGATGAGTTTATCGCTTTAACCGAAGATGGCAGGACCATCACAGTTGGATATTTGAACGGCCAATCTGCCCTTTGCGGTGTTATGCTTCCTGGGGGGCTGCTTGTATTCACCGGTAAATCGCTCATATTATGCGAATTGGCGGAGGGGGTGGAGGTGCCAACGCCATTGGTGATCGCTACCAACACGTTATGGGGTGATGCCCAATTCATGTTTGAAGAATTGAATCCAAACATCCCACTTGAACACTTGTCCATGGAGCCTTATGCGATAGGGCCATTGTTCGCAGAGCATATGAATGTTGGTTCTTCGCAAATCGATATATACGAGATTCCATTACAGCCCTATTTAAAGGATTCAATTAAAAAAATGTATTATACCCCTTTGCAAGCTAATCCCAATATCGCAAGCGCCTTAGCCAAGACCTATCCCTTTATTGCAAGCACCCTGGATGCAAGCAGCGCTATCCCTGCTCTGATGGGGGAGCTTGCCCAAAGCAACATTGCATACAGCCGCTACGTTTGTGCAAGGTTGAACATCAGCCCGGATATGCTCCCCAAAACCTTTGATGAGTTCTTGGCCTTCTGCCTTGATTGGGAAAGCCTCTATGGCGCTCAAGCGGAGGCTCTTGGCATTAGCTTGTTCAATACTGGCGCTTCATGGGTTAAATATGAGTTAGCAAATTATCTTAAAGAATTGCTTGTTTGCATGCTGCTAAACGAACCCACTCCATCCGGCAGCCCTATCTCCGTTATAGGGGCGCTGCTGGATAAAATGGTTCTGCTAGAAAAACAATTGCCCGAACAGGTACCTGATTCACTGCCAACAGATCGTTGGTATGTTAATGGAGAGCCGTCCTACCTGTTTACCTTGAAGGGCTCGATTTTGCCCAATCAACGGAACTATTCCGCCATGAGGGAATCGGTAGCAGACTTCTCTCCGCTTTTCTTATCACTATTGCCAAATGAAAAGCCGGTGTTAATTTTTACGGGCAGCGCCCTTGTTATCAACCCTTATTCCAAACAGCAGCGCAATGCCCAATATTACCTGGACTATTATGCCGCCAATATACCAGGCGATCTGCAAGCCCAATTATTCCTTGACGCCACCCCCGTCGAATCCCGCAATTATGTAATATTGACCCATCGATACGCCAAAGCGCTGAGCGATTTGGAACAGCGCCTGAAGAAAGCGTCGGAAGCAGACAAACGGGATGTTGAAATTCAAATAGAGCAAACAAAAAAATCCATTGAGGCTCTTGAGTTGGTTAAGTGGGATGTAGCCAAAGAAAGCATAAATGAATATCAACAAGCACTAAGCGCATGTGATGTACTTTGGTACGATGAAACCGTCTTGCCGGCAGCGCTGCTGCTCCCCTTGTGGGAATCCTTCGACAACGGCTCCATCGATGGCGAAACCTATATTCAGGGTATCAAGGCATTGGCAGATAAGTATATCAGGGAGAACAAATAACAGGCTTTTCAACCGATAGTGTTTCCAACCGTTTGCGCTGATGGCCGATAATCATCCAATCAGTCGTAAAGGTTGGGAATCGTTAAAATGTTGATTTAATCGTTAAAAAGCTAAGGAACTGCTTCGTTTGCATCTCATCATAGGAATCCACCGCTCACAGAACCCGCCCTTTTTACGCCCTACAAAACACCATCTCCTTTGCCGGTTCCAGCATATCCGCTTTGCTAATTCCTTTTGCAAAATCACATAGTCGATCTCACCGCTAAATGGGAATTTGACAACTGCACATTATGCTTATTTCCAGTCTATACGAAAATCTTCAATTAGCTTTCTTTCTCTATGTTTGGGGTCTGGTTTACTGCTCTTGTGTAGTTACTATGCTCGAATCGGTTATCCAAAATGCAAATTTGTCAGTAGGCCTTTTTAATTCCTTTGCTTTGTCATAACAAATTAAAAGTGCCTGCTTTGATTTGAAGGCAGCCGGGCTAATTCTATCTTGTTTTGTCTTAGGGATTTCCTTTAGGGCGTGTTTCAAAAGGGGAGAAAGTACAAGATTCAAGGAGTTTCCGTCAAAACAAGGAGTTGGGGCGCCGCGCACTAGAGGTACGCTAAGCGGAAAACGACGCAGCTGTGGCGGAAAAGACGCAAAAAATTGCCCTTTCGGAGTTTTGAAACACGCCCTAACTTCGCTATCTTCTCCTCATCCAAAACATAAACAACGGTCGGCTGGTTGTTATTGCCTGATGGTGCTAATCTGCCAATTTCGAGTATCCCATTAATTAATTTCTGTGATGCTTTTTCTTCGGTAAATTTTCTAACAGAATATCTGTTTTTTACAACATCAGTAAATTCCATATCGATCCTCTCTAATATAAATAATCTGTACTCGTAATCGCCCAGTCATATCCCGATTTATCATATACTCAAAACAAACGGCTTCACCACTTGCTCAATAAAATCAACCCTGTCAAAAACGGTCGGCTTAAAATATGAGGAAACGGCAATCACAACATCGTTTGCAGGGTCGACATAGATAACATTGCCACTGTTTCCAATGGCGGCATAGATGTTTTTGTCATTATCAACAATCCACCACAAATAGCCGTACATCATGTTTCGGAAGTGGTCGCTTTCCACTGAAATCGGCTTTGTCATGTCGGCAAGCCATTGTGCCGACACAATTTGCTTGCCATTACAAACACCCTTATTTAAGCAAAGCAAGCCGATTTTTGCCATATCGTCGGCAGAAAGGCACAGTCCGTATCCTGCTGTGCCAATTTTTTCAGGGTCGCAAAACCATACGTTTTCTTTCGGCTCCTTGGACATGGTAAAGTGCTTGTGCTCCCCAGCTGTTTGCGCATAATAGTTGGTGTGCATTTTTACGCCAATCGGTGCGAACAAATACTTGTTAGCAAAATCGACGGTTTGCATTTTACTCGCTTGATACAGTATTCCGGTCAAAATATGCAGGCAAACGGTTTGATAACAGAATTCTCCAGTCAACCCTTTTCGCCCGCCCAAAAAGTCCAGCGATGTCTTCGTCCAATCTTCGCTGGTGCATACTTTTGTCCATGGGTCACCCTTGCATTTATAAGGCGCACGCATGGTGAGCAGATGCTTGATCGCAATATCATAAATGGTCTTTTCCCCACGCTTCACCGAGTAATCCGGGAAATAGCCAAGAACCTTATCATCTATGCTTTTGATCAATCCTTGGTCCACTGCAATGCCAATGAGCAAAGCAACTATTCCTTTGGTTGCCGACATCACATGTGTGCAGTCGTCCGGCTTGTAGTGATTCCATTCGTCACTGTACACTTTTGTTCCACCGCGATAAGCAGCAATCTGGCAAATATTTGGCTGCGCACTTTCAATCAAAGTATGTAATTCTGCCTTGGTCATCGTACGCCTCCGTTCATAGGGCTTTAACTCTACTAACAGATATAACTTGATTAAAAATTTTTGTCAAGAAAGAATTCCAAAGAATTTAACTTTCGGTGTCCTTCAAAAATCTTTCCGTAAAATATTGATTTAAATTCGGGGATAAATGGGAACTTAGTCAACAACAATTTTAATCGAAGAGCACCTTCCGCTATTGCACTTGCTTTCAGAAACACTACAAGCCGCAATGCCCAACGTTATATCCATAAGGGCTTTGAGCACAATTTTGTCTCCCGCTTTGGAAACTGGTTCTTCCACCGAAATCTTACCATTCGTATGAATTTTTGCATGCATGAATAGATTGACAGGCGTGATAATGGGACGATTTTGTCCAAGCACCCCATTAATATTGTCCAAGCAATTCGGGTGTCCATCTCCGTTATGTTTTTTGAAAAGCTCAGCCATCCACAGCCTGATTCAAATTTTTCACGAGATGCAAACACCGGCTCCCCGTTGTCACATCCACATAGATCCCTGGCTTAAAATGATCGTAATAGTCGTTGCGAAAGGTTGGCTCCGTCATACTATACTGAGTGACCTCGTACTGCAGCGGCGTAAGCTGTTTACGCAGCATCCAAAGCATGATCATCGTCTTTTTTTGCGCGTTCTAGCTGCACAGAAAAACACCTTACACAGGGAAAAAGAGATTCATGCAGGCTCTCTAAAAATGCCGCTATCCGCAAAATCGCAAAACATCGAAGATACACCATTATTTCCGTATATGCCCTATTCTGCTTTTATTACATTCTTTCGCAATAGCAATAACGCCAAGACCACAGCTAAAATGCCGCCGGAAAGCTTGGCTACAACCACCGGAAAAACCATTTCCGGATTGACCCCTCCAGTAAAAGCCAGCACATCTCCAAATACGAAGGAACCAGCGATAGAGAAAACGATGTTGAGAAGCTTTCCCCGGTTGTTCATATCGCCCATCACACTCCAAACGGGAATGCTGCTGGCCAATTGTGTCATTAGCGCGCTGGAAGCTTCTTTATTGATGCCTGCCCGGGCCCCAAATTTTTCCATTATCTTACCCAGGCGGCGGTTTAGAAACAGGATCATTGGAAACGCACCGCACAGAACAATGGCGATCAGCCCTACAAGCAACAAGCCTACAAGCAATGGAACGCCTCCCAGTATCGGATCCTCTTCCACCATAAGATAGAAAAGGGGCAGACGGATGCCTGTAAGATATTGAAAAATAGCAATGCCAGGGCTCAAGGTAGCGATAAAGGTAACGCCCTTTCCAAATGCAGCAAAGATTTTCAGCATAATTTTTTGTTTGAAAACAAGACCTATACCGACGATAACCGCCAGGAAAAGCACCGGCAAGGTGTCGATGATAAGTTCCTTAAAAGGGATAGGCGTGGAGGTGAAAGCCATAGTCAGTCCGCCTAGAATACAGCCGATGGGAAGGGTGACAATACCAAGAAGCACCCCTGTAGCAAAGAGGCTATGGTCTTCCTTTTTCATGGTGGTCAATGCGTATGGTATTGTAAAGCACATGGTGATACCCATCATGGACGCAACGATGATCCCAGCATAATTGCCAATAGCCGCATTACCCTCTGCCATCTGCATGGACATAGCATAGCCGCCCATATCAAGGGCAAGGATCGACGATGGAAACATGGCAGGCGAAGCACCAATAAGCCGATATATGGGCGAAACCAGCGGCAATAGCAGCTTTAAAAGCACAGGTGATATGGCAATAATTCCCACCACGGCCAACGCCAAATCACCCATGGCGTGAAAGCCCGCATCGAATCGCTCCCCATACCCGCGCTTATTGCCCCGCAGCTTATCCCATAGGCCTACAAGCATGAACAACGCCAGGATCGTCATAACAACGCTTGAAACGCTTAAATTCTTAACGAAATCAGATAAGGAATCGGTAAACACAGAAACATTGGTAAGGCTTTCCATCAGCTCGTTAAACACGTTCAGGCTCCTCCTCCATCGCTTCCAGCCGCCACTTTTCTCTGGGAAGCCATTCCTTGAACACCCTTTCCAGTTCTTGTACATCAAGGGGTTTCGCCAAGAAATCGTTCATACCGCTTTCAATGAACATATTACGCACATCGCCTATGACGTTCGCTGTCAGTGCCACAATGGGCATTTTTTTAAACCGTTGGCCTTCCAGTGCCCTTATCATCCGGGTGGCATCCACCCCATCTACCTCCGGCATCATATGATCCATAAATACCAGATCGTATTCGTGCCACTTAATCATTTCCACCGCCTCAAGGCCCGATGAAGCACTGTCTACTACCCCGCCGTAAAGCTCCACAACACTTTGAGCAATAAGCCGGTTTATTTCGTTATCATCCACCACAAGCATTTTGGTGCCGCTAAGCATTACCTTTTCCATTTTGGCAGTAGCCTCCACGAAGCCCGCTCTGTGCTGGGCGCTTTCATCCAGGAGTCTCGCCACCACATGGCTTGAAAGAGGGGTGTAAACCACCCTCATGCCTGATTCTATTGTCTGATCCTCCGCCAGGCCTCTTGAAACGGCTATTAGCTTTGTATGGGGGCAGCTTATGTTCCGTAGACTCTTATGCTTGCTGTAATCGAAAAACACATGAGAATAGCTTGCAATGTTTTCAAAGCCATCAATAACCCGGCAAGGTACCTCAAGGGTCTCGATCTTTTTTGCCAAGATCGTTTCTCTTACAGGGTTGGAAAGCCAGACGGCCGCACTTCGGCTGCTATCGGGCGCAAGCGTTACCAAGGGCTTCAAGTTTTCCACCTGCTGCAACACATAAAATGAGAAGCAGGAGCCTTCGCCATAAACACTCTCAACCTCAATTTCCCCGCCCATCAGCTCCACCAGGTTTTTTACAATAGCCAGACCCAGCCCTGTTCCTTCCACGCTGCGGTTTCTGCGGGTATCCAACTGGGAAAAGTTCCCGAAGATCAGTGGTATATCCTCACGCCGGATCCCAATCCCCGTATCCTTTACCGATACTTTCAGTCTATAGAAAGTTGTGCCCTTCACCGGCTCCCCACCAATGGTAAAGATGATATGCCCCTTTTTCGTAAACTTTACAGCATTTGTCAATAGATTGATCACGATTTGCTTTAGCCGCGTGATATCTCCGATCATTTCCCCCGGCATGTTAGGATCATCTTCAATAATAAAATCCAGAGGTCTATCCTCTATACGAACATGGATCATCGTCACCACATCGTTAATAAGCGAAGTGACGCTGTATTTTTCAGCCACTACCTCAAGAGCTCCTGCTTCGATCTTGGAAAAATCCAAAATATCGTTAATAATCGATAACAGCGATTTGCCTGCCGTCCTAATATTATTCAGATTATCCAACACCGATTCCTGGGGAAAATTGCGCAGCGCCAAATCCGTCATGCCCAGGATCGCGTTCATGGGGGTACGGATCTCATGGCTCATGTTAGCTAAAAACTCGCCCTTAGCGCGGTTGGCCAGCTCCGCTGCTTCAAGCCGCCGCTGCTCGGTAATATCCGTATAAAAGCCTTCTAAAAGATGGGGCGTGCCATCCGGGTTCATTTCCACCACACGGCTTCTCTCCCATATCCACTTCACGCTGCCATCTTTCATAATCATGCGAAACACCGTCTCAAGAGGCAGCCCTACAGAAAGAGTTTCTGCATTCCTTATCGCGAGAGGATCCACATCGTCCGGGTGGACCATGTCGAAAAACTTCACGGCATTATTGCCCATAAGCTCTTCCGCTGAATAGCCGATCAGGTTCATGCAGCCTTCACTTACAAAGGTAAAGGTAAATTCCGGCGGGTCATTAAGACACTGATACACCATGCCCGGCAGATTGCTCATTAAGTTTTCTGTTCTGCGCATCAAAAGCCTGCGCTCGGAGGATTCCATGGCAAGGGCTACAAAATCGGCCAAGGACGAAGCAAAGGTTTGCTCTTGGATCGTCCATTCACGTTTGCTCTGATATTCTTCGCACCTATCTTGTTCAATGCAAACGACCCCTACAAGCTTCCCGCCTACCCGGATGGGCGCATCTAGCAAAGAGCAGATATTGGGGCCGTATGTGTCTGTTAAATTGGGAAGTACCGTGGTGTTATGGGCATCGCTTATGACGATCAGCCGCTCAGAATCAAGTAGATCAACATATGTAGGACGTTCCGCCAGAGGAAAATCGTCCTGAATGGTGTGAATATCCGTTTCACTGTCATAGCTTGAAATACTTTTTAGCTCCTTGGATTCAGTGCCATGAAGCATACGCCATATACCAACCCGGTGGGTATTGAGAGCCACACATCCCTCTTTGGCGATCACATTCGCCGCGTCCTCCAAGATGCCTGCCGTAAGTGCCGGTGTCTTCGTAATTTGCGCCAACGCATTGCTAAGCTTATTGGCATACACATTGTCATACCTGTTCAAAGCTTCGCCCCCATTAACTTTATTAATCTTTTCCATTCTTAAGAAAGGATATTTCGATTTTATCATATTTTGGTGAAAAACGGAAGCTTAACGTGTAAATCATCCACAATTCCCTGTCAGCAGAACCAGTACTGATATGGAAAACGGTTCGTACACACTGTATCTTGCCCGCCAAACTCTCCTATGGTTTGTCTATCAGCTGCCCATCGCTTGTTCAAGATGGAAAAAGCTGCGTTCATAATGGGGCAATCAATCTATATCATGTTGTTCTGCATAATAGGAGGATTCTTATGAAATTGCAAGATAACTATGATGTAGGCATTTACTGTCGTCTATCACGGGACGACCACAATGGAACCTTGGAGAGCATGAGCATTGCCAATCAAAGGCAGGTGCTTATAGATTACGTGAAAGAAAAGGGGTGGCGGTTAAAGGAATGCTACATTGACGATGGGTTTACCGGAACCAACTTTGAACGGCCCGATTTTAAGCGCATGATCCGTGATGCCCAAGCAGGCAGGATCGATTGTATCATTACAAAAGACCTTTCTCGCCTTGGCAGAAACTATGCCATGACGGGCTTTATCCACAAAAACTACGGCGATAAAATAACCATTGCCCAGATCGCAGCATCCGGCAATGTATGCCGAAGCAAATGCTTCGAGTTGTTTGATCGATATATGATTAAGACACCTAATGCCTATTTGACCGATTACCGTATCCAAAAAAGCCGAGAGCTGCTCAATGGCACTGCCTGTACCATCAGTGAGATCGCTCTCGCGTGCGGCTTTCAAAGCGCCAGCTACTTTACTCAGGTTTTTCGGCAAACCCTCGGACTCTCCCCTAAAGCCTATCGCGAAAATCAGATAAAAGGACAGGTGATAAAATGATAAGCAGAACAAAATACCCAGTAGACGAGTTCACAATCGGAAAACTTTTTGCAGCAGCAGGGATCGAGGGCATCAGCAATATTGCACCCCTTGGTGCCGGTGAATACAATGCAGTGTACCAAGCGCAGGCAAGCGATAAAATATATGTATTGAAAATTGCCCCGACGGAGAATGTGCCGGTTATGAGCTATGAAAAGAACATGATGGATTCCGAGGTTTTCTGGTATGAGCAAATGAAGAACCATACCCCTATCCGTGTCCCGGAGATATTCACCCTGGATTCTTCAAAAGCGCTGATTCCAACCAGCTATTTTATCATGGAAAAATTAGAAGGCACCCAAATGGACAAAATGGATTTCTCAACCGAAGAAAAAAGGGCTTCGACTGCTGTATTGGCAGAAATGGTTGCCCATATCCATGCCATCGAAAACAATCAGTTTGGTTACATTCAATCCGGCTTGTATGAGAATTGGTATCTGGCGATTCAAGCTATGGTCTCAAATATTATTACAGACGCAGCCCGCAAGGGGCATCGCTCCAAGCGTGGCAAAAAACTGCTGGCCGCAATTGAGCACCATCGCACCATTTAAGAAAATGCGCCTTGCACTATGGTCAACTTTGATATCTGGGAACCCAACATTCTATGTACCAGGACTACAGCATCCATTGACTACGCATGGATCGATCCTGAACGCAGCTTTTGGGGCGACCCCATTGCCGATTTTGTTTGTCTCGAGTTTCTAACACCTTTAAAAGATAAGACGGTCAGCCTGTTCGCATACAATGAAGTCGCACAAAAGCCTTTGAGCATTGGTCATGAAGAATCCATATGATACGGTGTTGCCCTGGGTTACCTGGGGCTGATTATGGAAGTTGAAAAGTACTACCGCTACACCCCACGCCATTATGGTTGGTGGCGCAACGTAGCCGCCGCAAAAATGATTTTCAAACGTGCGTTTTCGATCTTAGGGAGCAAGTAACTCCTGTCGCATAACCGTTGAGGGCCATTTTGCGGACGAACGCGCCTGCGTTACGCACCCCGGCCCCGGCCATGCGCTCATGGATGGTAGCCAGCTCGTTGGCCGACACCATCACATGCAGGTGGATGTCCCGCTTGCGGCGATTGCTCACCGTTCCAGTTCCCGGCACCGCTTTTTCTTCGGCGGCTCTTTCACTTTGTCCAGCGGCTTTTCCTCCGGGCGGGCCTGTGGAACAGGCAGGGGCGCGTTGTTGGGAATACCGTCAATCATGTTGTAATTCTGCTCGGTGGCAAGCTCGGCGTTTTTCAGATAGTTGTCTTTGTCATTCATGGTGGGACTCCTTTCGTAGACTATATGTCGGTTGAATGTTATAATTTGAAAAACAATACTTTCTGGAGGGTCTATGAATATTCGTGGTGCTGTTGATAAATACGATAGAAAAACATCCACTTATGCAGTTGCATATTTGGATATTCTTGGCGTTGCCTCAAGAATGCAACAAAAGATTGAGCACCAAGTTGAACCCT
The DNA here is from genome assembly GCA_031556065.1 of Eubacteriales bacterium. Classification (GTDB taxonomy): domain Bacteria; phylum Bacillota; class Clostridia; order Christensenellales; family Aristaeellaceae; genus JAVBTR01. The sequence continues at coordinate 22,421 of JAVBTR010000074.1, forward strand.
TAAACAAACTCTATAATCTCTACACACATATTTTAGAATTGGCTGATAGCGAAAAGGGCATCAAAAAATATGCCGATATTAAGTTTAGAATATTCTCAGATAATGTTATTATCGCAAAAGAGCTTTCTGATAATAAGAAGGAAAGAGAGCAGGATGTTTTTTGTCTACTGAATTGTGTTTCTAACTTTGCTTGCCTAACTGTGGGAGACAGTGTTGGATGGTTATTACGGGGTGGCCTTACCATAGGCGAGTTTTTTATAAATGAGACTATTGTTTGGGGGCCAGCATTATTGCGGGCCTATGAATTAGAAAATACCATTGCCAGTTATCCTCGCATAATTCTTGACAACACTGTTTTAAGTGCAGTTAATCACAATAAGGAACAGAACGATTTCTTTCGAGTGGATTTTGACGGCGTGCCCTATCTAAATTATATGTCAATCTGGCATTTTTCGGCTGAAATTGTTAAAAATGGTTTTGAAATGATGAAAAAAGAAGCGCAGAAACCTGATGGCAGATATAGCGACAAGGTATATCAAAAGCTCTTTTGGCACAAGAATTATATCAATTGCGAACTGGACAACAAGAGGGAAAAGCCAGATAAAGGAATTAGGCTCTTTTTAGATTAGCATTCCATAGCGATATTCGTGTTACACTACGGGTCAACTTGATCCGTTGCTACGGGGTGAGCTTTTAGAAGCTAAAAACCGGGGCGGGTAATGGAAAGGTATTACCCACCCCGATTCCGTTTGAACAAAGCTTTGAAACAAGCGGCTTCCCGAGGGCCTAAAAGCTCACCGTAGGGGCCGCTCGTTTCTGTTTGTATACGCGCTGGTATGCTCTCTGTCGCTGTCGGCGGGCAGCCTTGGCACAGGCCGAGCAAAACTGTGCCCGGTTGCCCGTGGCACTGATGGGCTGGCCGCATGTGGCGCATGGCTGGGCTGGTGGCGCGGAGTGGCCCAAAAGTGCCGCCCCCAGCGCCGGGTTTGTAGGCAGCACCTCGTTTTGAAAATACTTGCAGTACGCGCCTGTCCACCACTTGTTCAGCATGTAGCACTCACAGTCCAGCGGGAGACACCCATAGGCCCGGTCATAGTTGGCGCACAGGCCCACCACCAGCTTGCGAATGTCCGCCCGCTCAGTGCGGGTCAGCTCCCGGTTATCCATTGCCCCGGCCTCCGGCCAGCTTCGGGTCAACTTGACCCGAAGCGCCTTTGCCACTGGCAGGGGCGGGCTTACGTCCGCTGGCCTTGCTGGGGCGGGCCGGGGGTTCCGGCCTGTACCTGTCCCGGTGGGGAACGTAGGGCTTCTGCTTCATCATGCGCTCAAAAGGGCTGTCGGTAAAATTCATTCTTCCTCGCCCTCCCCGTAGGTGGTTTCGTAATCCTCGCGGGCCGTGGCTTCGTCCTCGTCCCACGGGGGCGCGTCCTCGTCACCGGGCAGCGGGGCCGCCTCTTCGTCCCAAGCGTCCACGTCAGGCTCCGCGCCGGCCTCGTATTCCTCGTACTCGTCACCGCCGCCGGCATTCTGCTGCTTCGGGCGGTAAATCTTGAAGTAATACCCGGCTGCACCAGCGCCAAGAATGACCACCACGGCCAAAATAATCATGCCGGGGCCGCCGCCTTTTTCCGGCTCTGGCTCCACTTCGGGGATGGGTTCCGGGGCAGGTTCCGGCTCGGCGGGCGGTTCCGGCTCCGCCGTGCCGCCGGGGATGGCGCTCTCACCGTTCACACCCTCGGAGGAAGCGGCCAGAGCCATCAAATCCTCCTCGGTCACGGCGTTGAGGAAATACACGTTGTCGCTCTCACGCTGGTGGTCTATCACAAGAAAAAACACGTTTTCCTCCGGCGTGACGATGGTATAAAACTCTTTTCCGTCCTCGTCGGTGGCGGTGTCCACCACCGTCCCCGTCCCGTCCGGGGTAAAAGGGTTCGGTTCCGGGTCAGGCTCCGGCACCACCGTTTCGGTGGGCGGTTCCTCGGTAGGCTCCCCACCGCCCGCGTAGGCGGTCAGGGGCAGGGCCGCCATGCAGAGCATCACGGCGAAAAGTGCAAGCAGAACCCGCAGCTTTTTCCTATTCTTCTTCATCGTCGCTTTCCTCCTGTTTGGTGTGGGTGAGTGCGGGCAGGGGCGCGGGCTTCGGGTCAAGTTGACCCGAAGTGACCGGGCCACCTTTGAGCAGGGCGGCGAGGTCGGACAGGGATATGTCCAAACCACGCACGATGTCCACAATCTCGGTGTTTTCAATTTCGGTCTTGCGGCGCTCAAGCTCCCGCAAGCTGGCCTGTAGCTCGGCAATCTTGCCTTTGGCCTTGTCAATGTCGCGCTGTACGCGCTCGGTTTTGGTGCTCAAATCGTTGTAACCTCTGCCATTGGCTTTTTACCTCCTTTATCGTGGCATGAAAAAAGGGCCTAACGAAAGTCAGGCCCGGCGTGTAGGCAAAAATCCCCCCTTTGTCTCTACCACGCAAAAGCGCCGCCCGTTGTCCAATGGGGCGGCGCTTTGTGTAATGTGATAGTCATATTTTATTTTATCGCCCTATTTCATAAGGGCCTTTTTGCAGTTTTCCTAATATTTATGGGTCATATGCGAGTAAACCTTAACCGGCCGCCTACCTTTTGCGTTTTTTATCTTTGGCAACGAGCATAGCTATCGCCCATGCCAGTTGCACTATTCTAAAAGCCCCTATGACTGTGTCGTGGGGGCTTGGCTGTAGCGCTGCTTCCTATATACCACTACAAGTCATCTGTGCCATGAAGTCACCTACCGCTATGCCGTTAGCGTAGAAATAGCTGCATTCAGCAAATACCAGGTTGTAAACCGTATCATTGTATTCTACCAAATAAATATATTTTAAGTGTTCATATTCTTCCTGAATTTTGATTCTATCTGCCATGTTAAGATGCCCGGCGGCTATCATTCCACGTTCTGTTACAACAGGGTGCCCGGAAGTCAAATGCAAATGACATCCCGATACTGTTTCAAAATAAACAAGGCTTTGCTCATATCCCTGCATACAGTCTGTAACTATTTTGAGCGTACCATCTGTCATTTGTATTGTATCACCCACGCATATGGCCTCAATGCGCTTTTGTGTCCCATCCGCCAAGAGAATCATACTATCTTTGGCTAAACAATCCCCAAAACACGAAAAATTTTGCATTCCTTTTCCATTGCTATCATAATCGGATTTCACACCTGTCACCTCATCATTTTTTGTAAGCTATATAGCCGGTCTTTCCAAACAAACGACCGCTACAGGTGGGGGGTAGAACTTACTTTATGCCGCATTCGTCCATAACCCTTGCAGTTGTTCACGATTCATATTCTAAACGTATCCGTTCCGGCAAGAGGCGCAGGTTATTCCTAGCTGTCGGTGAATTTGATCGGCACCTGGATTTCTCTGTTACAGTCGGGACAGGTAACTTTCATGCAGGGTATGTCCTGGGAATTGATGCTCTGGTACATGCCCTCAAGAAAGGCAAGATCGGCAGTGAACAGGCTCTCCATGATCCCTGTGTTCACATCGTTCAGGGTGCCCAGCTTTGTCACCACTCGGCTGAGTAGGATGATAGTCAGATAAGAGGGATTTTGCTGTACCCTCGGGTCTTTGAGGGGAAGGATTTCATCGGCTGCCGTTGCCAGACGCATTATTCCCTCACGGTGCAGGGTGCCATTGCTGTCCACATAGCCACGGGGCAGTGTAAACTCATACTCAGTCTGTATCACTATTTATCATCCTTTCGAAAAAATCATATGACTCGTGTAATTCCCTCATGAACCAACTCTAACGTTTCAATGGCAAGCTCGCAGGAACCAGCATTAAAGTCGGGAACCGTGTATTTGCAAGGCCAGGCATTGATAATCTGCCAGCTTGCAAAGGCAGTCGCCGATTCGTCAATGGCAGTGATGGTCACCGTTTTACGCAGCACCCCGCCGCTAGCCCCTTCCATGAGCCAGTTGTACAGGACGTCGGACGATGTGAGACCGTTTTTCAGCGTTATATTACTGTATTTACGCATTCCTTGAAGCTTCACAGGTGCATTGATGCTGGCATCATCGCGATAATCCAGCTCGTCAGAACAGGTGTCAAAGCCGGACGCTTCGCAAAAACCTCCTACCTCCAACCCTTCAATTTCCAGCCGATATCGAAAGCGAGAGTAGGGATACATGGTATCTGTCATATGGTACAGCTCCTTTCTGTAGCCCTCTGTCATTGGGCCTTCCAAGCACGATGCTGTGTTTATTATAACATAACTTTACAGGATGTACCATTGATCTTGGCCATCTCACAGGGCGTATCCGATTGACTTATCCAAATTATTATGCTAAAGTACAGAGGATTATTTTTAACGCACAAAGGGGTATTTCCAATGAGATCGATTCTTGCCGTCAGACTTTGCTCCGAGCAAATGGGAATGATGAAGCGTTGTTCGGAGCTTTAGAGTATCTTCATCGGAATCGTTGCCCAGTTGTAACAAGATGACAGGGCGGCCATAAATCACAGGTTTGCATTAGGCAGACTTGCGTTTTGTGTTGTTTCCGGTGAAAACAGATATTTCGGCCGTGGACAGTTGCTTTGTCCATGGCCTTTGTTGTACCAAAGGCCAACGATTCCCGATGGGGGGTCATGGTCTTTTTTTGTACGCTGATTGTGCGCAAAGGTCCGATGCGGAGGAAGCGGAGATTCAATGCGTCTAACAACTAAGATACGATTGGAGCGATTATTTTGAAGGGATCAAATATGAACTTATCCTTTGGATTGGAAGCGATTTATGAGGATGCGGCATTTCACATACAGAAGAATAACAAGGTGGGGGTTATTGGTGTCAATGGTTCGGGCAAAACCACTCTTTTTCGCATTCTCATGGGTGAGCAGGAGCTTGACAGCGGTCATATTTCATGTGACAACGGTCGCATTGGCTATCTGCCACAGGAGATTGCACTCCCCGAAAAGGAGCTGACCGTCTGGGATTATCTAAATGAGGGACGCCCGATCCGCAAGCTGGAAGCAGAGCTTAATCGGGTTTACGAGGCGCTTGCCGAGGAAATGGACGCACAGGACATGCTGCTTAAAAAGATGGCGCGCATTCAAGAACAGCTGGAATATTTCGATTGCTACGAAGCAGAAAACATATTGCTGGAGATCATCGAAAACATGCAGATCGACGAGGATCTGCTAAGCATGCGTTTAGCCAACCTGTCAGGCGGGCAAAAATCCAAAATCGCCTTTGCGCAGGTATTATACGCCAAGCCGGAAATCCTCCTTTTGGATGAGCCAACCAACCATCTTGACATATCAACAAAGAAGTTTGTGATAAGCTATCTGAAGAACTATAAAGGCATGGTGCTCATCATCAGCCACGACGTAGACTTCCTCAATGAGATCATAGGCAAGGTGCTGTTTATCAATAAGGTTACCCACAAAATCAGCGTGTACGAGGGCGACTATCACACCTATATCCAAAAACGTGCTCTGGAACAGCGGCTGCGAGAGCAGAGGATTGTACAGCAGGAGAAAGAAATCAAGGCGCTTTCAGACTTTGTGCAAAAGGCAAATCAGGCCAGCCGAACCAATCATGCGCTAAAGCGGATGGGTCAGGAACGCGCCCTTCGGTTGGAGAAGAAGCGTGGTGAGTTATTGGCACGGGACAAGGCATACAAGCGTGTCAAGATGGATATTCGTCCAAACCGGGAGGGAGCTAAGACACCACTTGAGGTGGAGAACCTCACCTTCGGCTATCCCGGTCAGCCCCGTCTTCATCAGAACCTGTCGTTTTCGCTGCAAGGAAATGAGCGCTTCTTGGTCGTGGGCGAAAACGGTGTCGGTAAATCAACGCTGCTCAAGCTGCTGATGGGTATCTTGACTCCAGAAAGCGGGCATATCCGTTTCAATCTGAAAACCGATGTAGCCTATTATGCGCAGGAACTGGAATTGCTGGACCATGAAAAAAGCATTTTAGATAGCGTCCAAATGCCCGAAATGACGGAGCGACAGCTACGCACCATTCTTGGCAACTTTCTGTTTTATGGCGATGATGTATTTAAGAAGGTCGCAATGCTCTCTCCGGGCGAAAAGGCAAGAGTCGCTTTGTGCAAGGTTCTTTTACAGAAGGCAAATCTTCTCCTTCTGGACGAACCCACAAACCATCTTGACCCGGAAACCCAAGAGGTCATTGGCGGAAACTTCAAGGGCTTCCCCGGAACGATCATGGTTGTCAGCCACAATCCTGTCTTTGTGGAACAAATTGGCATCAGCCGTATGCTTATTTTGCCGTCGGGCCGTATTGAGAGCTATTCCCGCCAGCTACTGGAATACTATTATGATCTGAATACCGCCGATACAGAATATTAGCTGCAAGGGGCATTTCAATTAAAAGCAAGCCGTAAAACAGACCCCATTTTCAGTGTTCTGCATAATACACGATGCACCATGCAGTTCCAGAATGCTCTTCACCAGATACAGTCCAAGCCCGCTGCCGCCCGATTTTCGATTACGTGATTGCTCTACCCGATAAAATGGGGTAAAAAGCTGCACAAGTGATTCTTCGGGAATCAAGACTCCTGTGTTTTCCACGCTGAAAGCGCACTCCCATACCTTAACAGAGATCAAAGCGCCGGGAGGCGAATACAGTATGGCATTCATCAATACGTTATCCAGGGCATTGGCCAGCAGGGTTTCATTGCCGCGCACCACCACGTCAGGCGCGATCTGGGCATCCAGCTTAAGTTGCTTTTGATCCATCAATTCTTTATCAAGCGCAATTTGTTTTCCCATCAACTCGCCCAGGTTTATAGCTGTTCCATTGAGCGAAAAACTGCCGGATTCAATGCGGCTGATGGTAAGGATTTCTTTGATCAAACCTTCCATCCGGGCTGTCACTTCAAGGGAGCCCGCTAAATACTTTTCACGGTCACGGTATACGCCCACCTGCGCCAGCATCCCACTGAGCTGGCCCTTTAAGATGGTTACAGGGGTCTTTAACTCATGAGAAGCGGCCGAGAAAAAAGCCAATCGCTGCCGATCCAGTTCACGCTCCCGTTCAATATCCTGTTTTAGCGCTTTATTCGCCGTTTCAAGCTTCAATAGCGTTCCTGACAAGTTCTCCGATAGCAGATTGAGACTGTCACCCAACGCACCGATTTCATCCCCCCGCTGCTGTTGCCAATGGGCATCAAAATCAAGCGCGGCAATCCGTTTGGCAATTTGGCTAATGGACACAATACCCGTTGTTTGCGCCATGGCAGGTAAGCAAAGCACCAGCGCCAGCATCAGACATAACATAGCTGCCCGTAATCTCTTTTTCATACTGATTCCTTCCTTTCTCTCCCAAGGGATGATCCAAGCATAGCTGGTCTCTTTGGATTCATCCTGTAAAGCGTTTGGAGATTCGCTGAAGAATAGGTCTATACATTGAAGGCCCTTGTAAGCCGTTTCACCTTCTATGCTCAAGAAACCCTTTGAGGCAAGAAAGTAAAATGGCTTACAGGAACTATTTTATACCACTAAGCACCTAAAAACGATACCCCTTCGCCACTACACTCAAAACCCGCGCACACCCCCTACCTCGAAAGCGATACCCCTACCTTTTATCAACCAAGAGTCAGTCACAGAGCAATTCCCCCATCCCCCCCAAGCAACCCAAAATATCACTCTACCAGGACCCGAACCTACCTCAAAGCGCAAAAAGAGGCAGCTCAACGCCGCCCTCATCAGCACCCAAAAGTCCGCAAAGCCTTGTATATCAACGAAAAAAGAACTATCAAAACGTTTTATCATTTTGATAGTCCTAACATGGCTCCCCAGGTAGGGCTCGAACCTACAACAACTCGGTTAACAGCCGAGTGCTCTGCCATTGAGCTACTGAGGAATATTGATTCTGGCGGCGACCTACTCTCCCGGCGCGTCTCCACGCAAGTACCATCGGCGCTGAAGGGCTTAACTGCTGTGTTCGGTATGGGAACAGGTGTGACCCCTTCGCCATTACCACCAGAAACTTTCCAAGGCTTTGTCCGTGTTAGCGATTTCTGCTCTACTTACGCTCTGTCTCCGCTTTCGCTCCGACTTTCTCGTTCGCTTTGCTTGCTTCTCGCTTTTACTTCCATACCCTGACAACTGCACATAACCTTCTCACATGATTAAGACTGACCTGTTTTCTCTATTCTTCAATTGATCTCGTTTTGTTGTAAAGTGTTTGCACACTTCACTGAATCTAGCGCTCTTTAATCAAGTCCTCGACCTATTAGTATCATCAAGCTACATACATTACTGCACTTCCACCGATGACCTATCTACCCGGTAGTCTTCCGGGGGTCTTACTCACTTGCGTGATGGGAATCTTATTCTTGAGGGGGGCTTCACGCTTAGATGCCTTCAGCGTTT
>JAVBTR010000073.1:0-4809 GCA_031556065.1 Eubacteriales bacterium
GTTCGTAGGCAAGACAACACTGTTCTAAAAAGCTTCGTTAAAGTGGTCGCGGCTACTTTAACGGCACACAAAAACAAACGCAGGAGAATTTTCTCTCCTGCGTTTGTTTTTGTGTGTAATGGTTGATTATTTGCCGGCGGCGGGATCGCCGAATTCGGAATGTTCAGAAAGCTCGGAAAGTTCAGAAAGTTCAGCGGCCTTGAGTTCAGGGTTGATAACGCCACCGGTTACTTCGTCCAGGAGATCGTCTTCTAGCTGGTTTTGGGACATTTTGGGATCGTTAGTCATGATAATCGCTCCTTTATATTTAATATAATTACCACTGAATGTGGGAGTGGCTTCAATGATCACTTTCGTGAATTAATTTTATTTATTAGATCATAATACCATATAATCCGGTACTTGTCAACAGAAATTTTATTTTACCAAATTTTAATTTGGTTTTCTGGAGCCAGATACATGCCATCCCCGGAAACAAGATGATAGGTTTCTTGGAACAGGGGGATGTTCTGCAAAACCTTGTTCACCCGCAGGATGTTGAGAGAATGGACATCGGTGGCAGCATAGTTCTGAGTAGAAGAATAGGTATGGGTTCTATGCCAGAGGAATGCGTAGGCTTCGAAAAATTCTTCAGCGCTGAAATCCTCTGAAAGCTGAGCCACCTCCAGGGCGCAAATCAGGCCACTTAAATCTGCGATGTCTTCTCCTTGGGTCAGTTCGCCGCTGCTGTAAATACCGGGGGCAATTTCGCTGCCATCGAAAAAGGCGATGACCGCAGCGCATTTTTGTGTGAAGGCCTGATAATCTTCGTCTGTCCACCAGTTAACATAGGTGCCCACCTCATCGTACAGGGCGCCATGGCTGTCAAAGGCGTGGCTGATTTCGTGGGCGATAATGGCGCCAATGGAGCCTACGTTGCGGCTGTGGGACTGATTTATATCGTAATAGGGAGCTAGAAGGATGCCCAGAGGGAAGACGATTTCGTTGTTTGCGGGTTCGTAATAAGCGTTGGTAGTGAAAGCATTCATTTGCCAGAGGGATTTATCTACCGGATCGTTTTGGTGTTCAATATCGTCCCGGTAGGCGGCGGAATGGACAGCCATGATGTTTTGCAAAAGGCTGCCGCCGTCTTCGTAGGTTTTAATGGCGTCGTCGGTCAAGAGCGTATCGAATTGATCCGGCCAGCCGATTTTTACGGTAAGCTTCTCTAGCTTCAAAAGTGCCTTTTCTCTGGTGGCGGGGCTGAGCCAATCGGCGCCTTCGAGCTGCCTAGAGTATACCATAATAAATTGATCGATCATTTCGCCTACATCGTCTTTAAGGGCCTGTGTGCCGTGGAGCTTCACGAAGACCTGGCTCAGATCCTTTGCCATGGCAGACAAAGTCAGATCAATGGCCCTGCGGCGGGGTTCTACGGGATTGGCAACACCGTTGTAGTTCATGGTATAGGTATCGCCAGCGTCCATAAAGCGTTGATCCAGATAGCGCATGTTGTCTACCAAAATGGTGGTGCGCATGATGGATTTTAGAAGCTCCAGATGATCCTGGGTGTAAAAAGCTGACGCGGCGTTAACCGAAACAGGGTCCCTCAGGCGGATGGTAGCTTCTTCATCTACCTTCAGGCCGCTTTGCCTGGCGGCTGCAAGGATATCCACCTCTGGGAACATGTCGTCCAGCTCTTTTAAGGTGATCAGCTGGTTGGCCAAGGACATATCGGATAACTCGTTGGGAAGCAGCTTTTGCTGGCCAACGGTTTTCTGGGCTTCGTAGACCATGGCGGTATTGGCGGCGGCGGTTTCTTCATCGATACCGATTAAAACCTGCAGGTCTGTCATCAGTTGCTTGTGGGCCTTGGTGCGGTGGGTGGGTTTTACATATTCGGCCCGGCTTAGAATGTTTTGGAAGGTGGTTAATTGAAATTCTCTGGCAGTGCTATCGGCGATGGATATGATGGCGGTAAAGGTGAAAAGATAGGAAGCGCCGGTTTCCATGGCCATGGCGCAATCTACCGCCACCAGATCGTTGATGGTTTGAGCGGTATCGATCTGATCGAAATAGGGTTTAAGAGGGGCGTAACCCTGAGCGTTGCGGCTTTCCCAATCCAGGGCAGACTTGAAGAAATCGGCTATGCGCTGCTCGCTGGTACCCCTTTCGTGGGGCACGGCGATCAATTCTTCTAAGATGCCTTCCAGCTCGTCGCTAATCTGCTGGTTCAGTTCAGTAGAGGTGCCCACGGTGCTTTTCCCGGCGGGGAGCACAGAAGCGTCCAGCCATTGCTTGTTGACGGCAGTGTAAAAGTCGTCCTTCTTGTTGGTGCCGAAGAGCCGGAAGAACTGAGACAGTGTGTTTTGCAGTTCCTTTAAGGTAACGGGTTCATTTGCCCCAAAAAGGCTGGGCTCGCTTGAATCTAGCAGGCCTGCCAAACGCAGGGATTCAATGGGCTCCAGGGCCCATTGAGGAATATCGGAGAAAGGCTCTACAATGTTTTGCAGGCGAAGATCGTTGCCCCCAGCTTCTGGCAGAGTGCCAAAGGCCAGGGCCATCATGGCATAGGCTTCCACCCTGGTAACAGGGGCAGCTTCATCGCTGGGGTTTAAAGAAACCAGCTCTTTGCGCTGGATGCTGGGGTTGTAATCATCCGCCGCGATGATGATCAGGTCCGCCGCCTGGGCCTTGGTAAGAAATTCTTCCTGGGCAAAAACGGGCATGCAAAGGCTTAAAGCCAATATTAAAGCAAGGAGACCTGCTGCTAAACGATTTTTTTTCATGAAGTTTGCCCATCCATTTCATTAGGTTTTCATATTCATATTATATCATAACAATGTAAAGCAGGGCAATCGGTTTACGCCGTTAAGTGTGCTTTTTACGCTGTAAGTAATATATACTTGCCTAAAAGCCTGTCTAAGCGGTATAATAAGAAAATAGAACTAAAGGAGGAAACTATGATGGAATACCGCATCATTGGAGATAGCAGCTGTGATATGACCCCGGAAATGGAACGGGATTGGAACGCGGAGAAGGTGCCCCTTACCCTGCGGCTGGGGGCGGAAGAAGTGATGGACGATAGAAGCCTGGACCTGCAAAGCTTCATGGCCAGAATGAAGGCATGCACCCAGAAGATCGGCACAGCAGCTCCTTCGCCCATGGCCTTCCAGGAGGCCTTTATCCGGGCGAAAAATGCCTTTGCTATCACCCTTTCCTCCCAGCTTTCCGGCACCTACGCCAGTGCCATGACAGGGGCTGCCGCTGCCCGGGAAGAGGGCGCGGAATTTGTACATGTGTTCGATTCTAAGAGCGCCTCCGCAGGGGAAGTGCTGGTGGCCTGCAAAATTCGGGAACTGCTGGCTGCGAACCTTGACAAGGAAGCCATCATTGAAAAGGTGGAAAAATTCATTAGCGAAATGAAAACTTATTTCGCTTTGGAAAAATATGATAATCTATTGAAAAATGGCCGCCTGACTAGAATCACTGAGCGGATTGTGAGCATTTTAGGCATCCGCCTGATCATGGGGGATGACGGCAATGGCGGCATTGCCCTTTACCGAAAAGCCCGCGGGGAGAGGCAGGTGCTTGAAAAAATGGTGAACCTGATCAAGGAAAGCGGCAAGGCCACCAAGGATGCGGTATTGGTGATTGCCCATTCTAACAACATCGAGATGGCACAGAATCTTAGCGCCGCCATCAAAAACATGTTCGATTTTAAAGAAATCCACATTGTGCCCACCGGCGGCCTAAGCTCCCTTTACGCCGACGACAAGGGCGTTATTATGGCCTTCTGATGCAATATGGAAATATCACTTCGGGCGTGTTTTGTGCACGCCCGAATCGTTTTATCGCCCGATGCGAAATAAACGGTCAGCTGGAAACCTGCCATGTAAAAAACACTGGCCGCTGCAAGGAGCTGCTGATCCCAGGGGTAACGGTGTATTTGGATATCCCTAATAACCCTCACCGCAAAACCAAGTATGATCTGATCGCCGTTCAAAAGGGCGGAAGGCTTATTAACATGGACAGCCAAAGCCCCAATAAGGCGTTTTTTGAATGGGCAAAAGACGGTGGCATTCCGAACCTGACGCTGATCAAGCCGGAGCAAACCTATGGCCATTCCCGGTTCGATTTTTATATGGAGGCAGGGGAGCGGCGGATTTACTGCGAGGTAAAGGGCGTGACCTTGGAGGAAAACGGGGTGGTGCGCTTCCCCGATGCGCCAACACAGCGAGGCGTAAAGCATATAAACGAATTGATTTTGTGCAAGCAAGCAGGCTATGAAGCCATGCTGGTATTTGTGATTCAGATGCAGGGCGTAGAATACTTTACCCCCAACAGGGAAACCCATAAGGAATTTACAGATGCGCTGAAAAAGGCTTATGACAGCGGCGTGGAAATTTTGGCGATGGATTGCGAAGTGACGCCGGAAAGTATGAAGCTAAAAGCGCCAGTGAACATCGTTTTATAATGATGGGGTTACTCATGTAACCCATATTATTTATTCTTCTATACGGGCAGTACTGCCCGTTTTTTCTTTTGTAACGATAATCTTTTTCTCGATGCGGTTTTTAAGTTCATTTACGTGGGAAATAATGCCTATGAGCTTGTCCCCGCCAGATAGCCCTACCAGCACATTGATCACCTGCTCCAGGCTGCTTTCGTCCAGAGAACCAAAGCCCTCGTCGATAAACAGGGTGTCGATGGTTATGCCGCCGGCATTGTGTCGGATTACATCGGCAAAGCCCAGGGCCAGAGACAGGGAGGCCATGAAGCTTTCCCCGCCGGAAAGGGTGTGAACGGAACGGGAAACACCGGTATAGT
>JAVBTR010000006.1:0-119948 GCA_031556065.1 Eubacteriales bacterium
GGCAAAAGCTGAATTTTGAAGTCTGCTACGCCGTTAAAATATTTCTCGAAAGGCTTCATCATGGTGTAGTTTTTCATCTGTACTTCTTCCACCATGAATGGGCCGGAACCAATGGGGCTTTGGAAATAAGCGGCCTGCTGCACCTGAAGAGGATCCACGCCCTCGAAATATTTCTTTGGCACGGGGGCAAACTGGGTGAAGGTAAGAAGGGCATCAGGGGCCACCTTGGCGAAGGTCAGGGTGATCTTTTGGCCATCGATGACAATGCCGGAAAAGGCTTCATTGATGGTGCCGTCCACATTCAAAGCACCTTCAATGGCCTTGAAGGTGGACATGAAGACTGGGTTGCAAACGGCGGTTTTGGCCACGTATTCAATGCTCCATTTAATATCTTCGGGAGTGATTTTTTCGCCGTCGTGCCAGTAGGCGTCTTCACGGAGGGTGAAGGTCAGCTGGGTGCCGTCGGCGCTGTAATCGTAAGTGGCCAGAGCGTCGGCATGGCTGGCAATGGGGGCCAGGTTTTCATCGGCCACGATCAGGTGGGCGTAAAGCAGTTTGGAATACATATAGGTGCCGGGATTTAGCCAAGGGGTTTCGAAGAATTCTTCGGGGCCGCCATTGGAATAGATGATCTTGTCCTCTGCCAAGGCAGGGGCGCAAAACAGGGTCAGTGTCATGGCCAGTGCCATAATCAGGGATACAATGCGGTTCATGCGGTGTTTCATTTGGGGTGCTCCTTTCATATTTGGTTCCATAATGGCCATATTATACAACACAAGAAAACGAATTTCAATAGCAAAATAAAATAAAAATTAATTTCAAATCCAGAAGGAAAGAGAGGAAAGCTGTCGAAATAAGATAAATATCAGAAAAGAAGTAAGATGGGTGGCGCCTATGTGTACAGAGGACATTTTTGAAAAAGTGATCAGCAGCTACCAGAAATTAACCAAGGCGGAAGCCAAATTGGCAGATTATGTTCTGCGACACAAGCAAGACATACAGCACATGCTTATATCCGAGTTGGCTTTGGCTTCCGGGATCAGTGAAGCCACGGTGACCAGGTTTTGCCGTACCATTGGCTGCGGCGGTTTTCCGGAATTTAAAAGGGAGATCGTCCGGGCCTTAACGGCCAATGCCCGGCCGGTGATGGGTCGGGAGGACGAGGATTTGTATGGGGAAGTGCTGGCGGAGGATACCATTGAGCAAAAATGCCAGAAGCTTCACGCCATTGGGGTAAAAGCCCTCTCGCAAACCCTATCCTCCCTAGATCCCAAGGCCATTGAAAAAGCCGTGGGGCTTATGTGCCAGGCCAGAAATATTTATTGCTTCGGCCAGGGCAATTCTTCCATTGTGGCTATGAGCGCCTGGGGACGCTTTGCGGCAGTAACGGCGAAATTCCACTGGATCCCCGATTCCCATATGCAGGCCTACACGGCTTCGATCTTGAGGGAAAACGATGTGGTGCTGTACTTTTCCTTTTCCGGTGCCACAAGAGAGCTTTGCGAAATTGGCAGCCTGATTAGAAACACCAAAGCCAAGCTGATTCTGGTAACAAGGTACCCCAATGCCCCCGGTACGGCTTACGCCGACCTGCTTTTGATTTGCGGTGCCAACGAAAGCCCCCGGCAGCAGGGCTCCATTGCGGCAAAGATCGGCCAGCTGTTCATAATTGACGTGCTGTTTAATGAATTTTGTGCCCAGAATTTGGATGAGATTGTGAAAAACAAAGAAACCACCCTTTCCGCTACGGCGAATATGATGTTGCACAAAGATGGAGGTGTCAAATGATTTACGATAAGCTTGAAAATTTAAACCGGTACAGGGGAATGCTAAAGGGTCTTGATACGGTGATTGAGTATGCTTCCACTCACGGGCTGGAGGCGCTGCCACTGGGCAGAACAGATATTGACGATAGGGTATATTTAAACCACTTCCAGTATGAAACCAATACCGATGAAAGCATTTGTCAGTTCGAATCCCACGACCACCATTTGGATGTGCATATTGTATTAAACGGCAATGAGCGCATGGCTATTGCCGATGTGGAGGGATTGGAAGTCAATTCCATCATCAAAGAAGACGATGCCATTCTTTATAAAGGCGAGATTTGTTATTGTGTTCCAGTTCAAAAAGGCACATTCGTCCTTGTGTATCAGAATGAGGGGCATGTACCGAAGCTGGCCCTTGGCGCAAGCGAAGCGGTAGATAAGATTGTGTTTAAGATTTTGATTTAGGTTTTGGCATTTAACGCTTTTATTTTGGCGTGGCAACAACTATAGTTGCGGCCATTATACAGGTTTCATTTGGGGAAGGTGCGGCCCCCCTTTTTTTCTTTGCAAAGAAAAAAGGGGGGCCGTAAGTTGTTCAATATTCCTCATAGGACCCAGACGTAGAATACTTCCCTGAAGAGAAATGGGCGTCCATGGCCCGGGCGAAAGCGGGAAAATCGTGGTTTTCAAGGGCTGCGGCGATGGCTTCATGCTTGGCGATTGTGTTATCCAGGTGAGGCTGCTTTTGTTCCAGCTGGAAGCCATCATCCACGGCCCAGATGGCGTCCATAAGAGAATTGAGAACTTGGTTATCCAAGGGTTTGAAGATGGCCATATGGAAAGCCCGGTCGTCGTCCTGGAAAAATTCTTTGTTTTGCCATTTAAGGCGGATGGCGTCGGCACTTTGGCGCACGGCAGCGATATCGCTGGCGGTTAAGGCGTGGAAGGCTTGGCGCATATAGGCCAGCTCCAGCATCTTGCGAATACCAAACATTTCGTGGATGCGTTTGTCTTCCTCCTCACCGATAGCGAAAAAAAGGACGTTTTGAAAAATGAAATCCAGATTAAACTCCTTGACCATGGTACCTTTACCGGGGCAAGCCTGAACCATACCCATAAGCTCCATACTTTTGATGGCCTCACGAAGAACGTTGCGGCTGACGCCCAACGTTAGGCAGAGGGATTGCTCTGTGGGAAGCAGATCGCCGTTTTTTAAATTGTTGTTGATAATATAGCTGCGGATTTCACGGTAGGCTTGGATATAGAGCTTATCGTCTTTTTTCAAATTCTTCATTATTACGCCCTCAAACATTCTTTGTAGTACAAATAGATGTGTACATTATAAGTGTGAAAATGCGGATTGTCAAGGGATGCGGATTGAAGAAAAGAATTTTAAAAATCATATTGACAAAGTTTGTAGTTTGTAGTACATTTGATTCAAACGAACCGCGAACCCTATTTAAGGGCGGCGGGAATCATTTTCATATTTTAAGGAGGAACCCCCATGAAGAAATTGTTTGCTTTACTCCTATGTCTGGCTCTGCTTGTACCCATGGCAGCCGTGGCCGACGAAAACGTAGCCATTACGCTTTGGACGTACCCTATTGGCAACTGGACCAATGCCGAAACCGTAGACGCGATCATTGCTAATTTCAATGCCGTTCATCCGAATATCTCCGTGTCGGTACAGTATCTGGATTATGCCTCCGGCGATGATCAGGTGACCACCGCTATTGAAGCGGGCACCACCCCTGATATCATCATGGAAGGCCCCGAGCGCCTTGTGACCAACTGGGGTGCCGCAGGCAAGATGCTGGATATCAGCGATCTGTGGACGGAAGAAGCCTTGGCCGATATTGGCTCTACCAGCCAGGCGGTTGTGGCAGCCTGCCAAAACGCTGAGGGCAAGTTCTTTGAATACCCCCTTTGCATGACCACCCATTGCATGGTGATCAATTACACTGCTTTTGAAGCTGCCGACGCACTTCAATACATCGACGAAGAGACCCACACTTGGACCACCGAAGGCTTTGAAAACGCTTGCCGCGCACTGGCTGCGGCCGGCTATAATCCCACTGGCGTTGTATACTGCGGTGGACAGGGCGGCGACCAGGGCACTCGGGCGCTGGCTATGAACCTGTATTCTGCGCAGTTCACCAACAAGGAACATACCCAATACGTTATGAACTCCGAGGAAGGCGTTAAGGGCCTTGAAAAATTGGCTGCAATGGTTAACGAAGGCATCTTGGCTGCTGATCCCGCCATTGTAGCCGGGGACGAAATCGCCCTGTTCTGCAACGGCACTGTTTCCATGAGCTTCTGCTGGAACGCTTCAGCTGCGGCCAGCAACAAGGCGACTATAGCTGAAAACGTGAAGGTGTTCCCCATGGCTTTCCCCTCCGATGATGGCGTGCCGGAACTGTGCGGCGGCATCTGGGGCTTCGGTTTGTTCGACAATAAAGACGATGCTCGCGCCGCTGCCGCTAAGGAATTTGTGAAATTCGTGTGCGACGACGCTGAACAGGGTGTTAAGAGCGTTTATGCTACCGGTTTCTTCCCGGTTCGCGCTTCCTTTGGCGATATTTACGTGGGCACCGAAAAGGCCGATAACGCGGATTACGCTATCTTCATGCCTTACCTGGGCGATTACTACAATGTGACCAGCGGTTGGGCGACCCAGCGTACCGAATGGTGGAACATGCTCCAGCGTGTATTTGCGGGCGGTGATGTAGCGACTGAACTGAATACCTATGTGACCAACTCCAACGCCAGCATCGTAAAATAATTTATCGAGAATAGCGCTCTCCTTTCAATGGAGGGGAGAGCGCTATTCATATATTAAGGAAGGAATCCGCTATGCACAAGACTGCCAGCATTTCGCCCGCCCTTAAAGCCACAAGACGGCGGGAAAACATATCCGGCTATCTTTTTATGGCGCCCAGCCTGCTTTTTTTTGTGGGCTTTGTCATCTTCCCTATGGGCATGTGCCTGTTTACCAGCTTTTTCGATTATACCATGATGAACTTTAACTTCATCGGCCTCAAAAACTATTTTGAACTCTTTTCAGATGCTATTTTCACCAAATCCCTTGTAAACACCATTGTCATCGTAGTGGTAAGCGTGCCTACCGTTTGTGTCTTCTCCTTATGGACAGCATCGGTAATCTACAAGCTGAAAGACTCTCTTACCTCCTTTTTTCGCTGTGTGTTTTATTTGCCCGTAGTCACAGGCTCTGTAGCGGTAACCGTTGTCTGGAAGTGGATGTTCAATCCCTATTACGGCCTGTTAAACTATGTGTTCAAGGCTTTAGGCGTGATCGATAAGAACATCAACTGGCTGGGGCTGGTAGATACGGCCCTGGGCTGCATTATTTTAATTTTGTTCACTACCTCCATCGGCCAGCCCATCGTTTTGTACGTTTCAGCCTTAAGCAATGTGGACCATAGCCTGATCGAAGCGGCCAAGGTAGATGGGGCAACCAACTTGCAGGTCTTCTGGCGCATTAAATGGCCGCAGATCATGCCAACAACCTTGTATATTCTGGTGATTACCACCATTAACTCTTTCCAGTGCTTTGCGCTGATTCAATTGCTAACCTCCGGAGGGCCCATAAATTCCACCAGCACCATTATGTATTACATTTATTATGAAGCGTTTAAGCTTAACCGCTACGGCTACGGAAGCGCCATGGGTGTGATACTGGCGGCGATTATCGCCCTGTTTAGCGCCCTGCAATTCCGCTTTGCCAAGAGCGATAATGGTTAGGGGGAGAAGAAGATGACTTCGATTGCACATAAAGCAAAGCCCGGCTCTGATGACCATAGCGTGCAAAGGGTGACCCCTTACCAGGTGAGCTCCATTGTGGTGCTGATCATACTGGCGGTGCTGTTTACATTTCCTCTTTACTGGATCATCACTGGCTCCTTCAAAGACCCAAGGGCCATTAATTCCCCAGTCCCTATCTGGTTCCCGGTGGAGCCTACCCTTTCAAATTATACCCGGCTTTTCCAGCGGCCTGCCTTCACTTGGCTGTTCAACACGGTGTTCCTCTGTGCCATGGCTATGCTGTTTACCTGCATCGCTTCCGCCATGGGCGGATACGCCTTGGCGAAAAAGCGGTTTGCGGGAAGGAAGATCGTCTTCTCGATCTTTGTGTGCGCCATGGCTCTGCCTAAGCAGGTGATCTTGATCCCGCTGCTGAAGGAAATGGCCTTTCTTAAAATGCACAACACCTTATGGGCGGTGATCCTGCCCACAGTGGGCTGGCCATTTGGTGTGTTTCTAATGAAGCAATTTTCCGAAAACGTACCTAACGAAATGTTGGAAGCGGCGCGAATTGACGGAGCAGGGGAAACCAGGACCTTTACCCAAATTGTCTTTCCCATGATTAAGCCTGGTGTGGGCGCTTTGGCTATTTTCACCTTCATTACAGCCTGGAATGATTACTTTCTACAGTTGATCATGCTCAACGATACCAAAGCCTTGACGATCTCACTGGGCATTGCCAAGCTGCAATCAGAGCTGAGCACGGATTATGGCTTGATTATGGCCGGAGCGGCCCTGGGCTCGATCCCGATTATACTCATTTTCTTGCTATTCCAGAAATTCTTCACCCGGGGCATTACCATGGGTGCTGTAAAAGGTTAACGAAAGAGGTGCTTAACATGATCGACAAGTTGAAGAAATACCACGGCGTGATTCCGGCGTTTTACGCCTGCTATGAAGAGGATGGAAGCGTTAGCGTGGAGCGCACGCGAAAATTTGCCCGGTATTTGGTGAATAAAGGTGTGCATGGCCTTTACGTAGGCGGCTCGTCCGGGGAATGTATCTATCTGGAAAAGGAAGAGCGGATGCAGATTCTGGAGGCTGTTATGGCGGAAGTGGGGAACGAGTGCACGATCATTGCCCACGTGGCCTGTAATAACACCAACGAAAGCTGTCAATTGGCCGCCCATGCCCAGAGCCTCAAGGTGGATGCCATTGCCAGCATTCCACCTATCTATTTCCGGTTGCCGGAACATGCCATTAAGGCATACTGGAATACCATTTCCGCTGCCGCGCCAGATACGGATTTTATTATATACAACATTCCCCAATTGGCCGGGGTGGCATTAAGCTTTGACTTATTTAGGGAAATGCGCAAAAATAATAAGGTTGTGGGGGTGAAGAATTCCTCTATGCCCACACAGGATATCCAAGGATTTAAGCACGAGGGCGGGGAGAACTGTGTTGTTTTCAACGGCCCGGATGAACAGTTTTTGGCGGGCTTTGCCATTGGGGCTGAAGGGGGCATTGGCGGTACTTACGCGGTAATGCCGGAACTGTTTCTGAAAATGTACCAGCTGATCCAAAAGAACGAGTTTGTTCAGGCACAGCCTATTCAAAATGCGGTGAACGATATTATTGCTGCCATGTGCGGCTGCCACGGTAACCTTTATGCTGTGATGAAAAAGGTGATCGCAATACGGGAAGGGCTTGAGATCGGTTCTGTTCGTCCGCCCATGCCGCAGCTGATAGATGAGGATATGCCAAAGGTGAAGGCCTGCGCTGCCATGATCGACGAGGCCATTACCCTTTTTTGCTGACATAGGAGAATTTAAATGACAAAGCAAGAATTATTCGCACAGATTAAAGGCACGGTGATCGTGTCCTGCCAGGCTACGCCGGGCGAACCCTTATACATGAAGGACGATTCTATGATGTATCTGATGGCCCGGGCGGCCAAGCAGGCAGGGGCGAAAATGATCCGCACCAGCTCGGTTCGGGATATTATCGCCATTAAGGAAGAAACAGGCCTTCCGGTGATCGGGTTGATTAAAAGGGAATATCCGGGTTACACGGGCCGTATTACCATGACCATGCGCGAAGTGGATGAATGCGCCGGCGCCATGGCGGATATCGTATCCATCGACTGCACCGATTGTCAAAGAGGCGATGGGCTTACGCCAACAGCGTTTTTTAAGAAGGTAAAAGAAAAAT
Source organism: Eubacteriales bacterium (assembly GCA_031556065.1). GTDB lineage: Bacteria > Bacillota > Clostridia > Christensenellales > Aristaeellaceae > JAVBTR01. The sequence goes on from JAVBTR010000006.1 coordinate 7,749, forward strand.
ACCCGAATATGATTATCATGGCCGACTGCGCCACGCTTGAAGAGGCGGTAACAGCATATGAGGCAGGGGCCGACCTGGTGGGTACCACTATGAACGGCTATACCCCTCAAACAGCGGACCAGACAGGGGAACCGAACTTTCAGCTGGTGGAAAAGTTGGCCCAAGCCCTGCCTTGCCCAGTGATCGCTGAAGGGCGGGTTCATACCCCGGAGCAGGCAGCCAAAATGCTTGAAATGGGCGCATGGGCAGTGGTGGTAGGCGGCGCGATTACCAGGCCGCTGGAGATTGCCAGCCGGTTTATGCAGGCAGCAAAGGATGTACAGAAATGATTCTGGGCATTGATATTGGTGGCACCAGCGTTAAAATGGGGCTGGTGGATGAAAGCGGCCGGGTCTATGGCCTTATAGAGTACAGCGTTTCCTTTGACGGTTACCGGACACCCATTTTAACAACCGTCATGGAAAAAACCAAAAAATATCTGGCCCAAAGCCCCTGCCAGATAGAAGGCATCGGCGTATCCGCCACCGGGCAGATCGACACCCAAGCTGGTGCAGTAATTGGCACCAACGGCAAAATACCCAACTATGAGGGCAGCCAGATTAAGGCGGAAATGGAAAGCGCTTTTTCGGTGCCTGTCAAGGTGCTCAACGATGCCAACGCTGCTGCTTTGGGCGAATGCCACGCAGGCGCTGCGGTGGGTTTTAAGCATGTGATCATGATTACCATCGGCACGGGGGTAGGCGGGGGAATTGTCACCGATGGCAAGGTTCAGGTTGGCAGCCGGGGCCTGGCCGGGGAAATAGGCCACTTTACCCTGTACCAGGATGGGGAACCCTGTGCCTGCGGAAAGCGGGGCTGTTTTGAATCCTACGGGGCTACCACAGCACTGATTAAAGCCGCAAATGAAGATGGGATCAATGGGCGGATCATTTTTGAAAGGGCCGCCCAAGGGGATAAAGAAATCCAGCGAATTTTAGACCGCTGGATAGACGATATTGCTGCCGGGATCACGGGGCTTGTGCATATTTTCAACCCCCAACTGGTGTTGATCGGCGGCGGTGTTAGCGCCCAAGAGGAATGGTTCATCAATCCTTTGCGGCAAAAGGTGCTCAGCGGTGTCATGCCCCGCTTCGGGGAAATGCTGCTCCTTAGAAGCGCCACCTTAGGCAACACCGCCGGGCTGATCGGCGCGGCCAAATTTTATACAGATAATTAGGTTTTCTTGGATGGGAGAATCTGATAGGGAAGGCGTTCTTTTAGAAAAAAGAACGCCTTCCCTATCATAAGTATATCCTATTTAAATATGATTTCGATCCGGCCGTTGGTGGTGTGAACATCCAGTGTCTTTTCACCGCTGCCATCAAGTCCCTTTAGATTGTTTTTGCCGTTGACGGTGCCGGAATCAATGGTGAAATCCGCTGCCTGGCCTTGAAGAGACCCGGTGATGGCGCCATTGACGGAGTGCATTGAAAGCTTTGTTTTAACGGCGGTTTGCTCGGCGGTAATGGCGCCGTTGGTGGTGCGCATTTCGATACTGTCGGCCATGAGCCCGGTGGCGTCGATGCGGCCATTGGTGCTGGTAAAACTGCCAGCTTTAAGAAGCTTGATGTTATTTAAGAGCAGCTTGCCGTTGGTGCTGGAGACGGTTACATCACCGGTAGCCATGATATCATCCAGACTGATCTTGCCGTTGGTGCACTTGGCGGTTAAGCTGCCGTCTAGATGGACGCCATTGGCAGTAAGGCTGCCGTTTGTGGAATGGAGGACGGAGCTGCCGTGGATTTCCATATCCTTTAAAAGGACGCTGCCATTGGTGGTGCTGGCGTTCAAGCCAGTCAGCATGGCGCTGGGTACTTCTACGGTCAGGGTGTAGCTTTTTTTGTTCCAGCTAAGCCAGAACAAATACCAAGGCTGCTTGGTATCGTATGTAATGGTAAGCTTGCCATTTTGCACAGAAATTTGGTAGTGTTCATTTTCGCTATCAAAATAAGTAACAGATACGGTATTCTTGTCAGTGGGCAAGATTTCAATGTGGTTATTGATGTCCTTGATTTCTAAGTCCTGAATCTGCCCTGCGTCGAAGTGCTTTTCCACAAATGTTTCATCCCCATAATCGGCACGGGCGTAGGAAGTTAACCCGACGATACCCACTAGAACAGCTAATACGGCGTAAATTCTCATAATTTATCCCCTCCTCGAAAGCATCATAGCAGAGGTGGAGCGGAAAGAAAAGGGGTTTTGAAGCATTCTAATTCGATTTTAATTGGATTCTAAAAAAACTTACGGAAAAGGCGCTTAAGAAATTAAAAGGATATACCTTTGATACCTTGTCACATAGGGAGCGTCTATAAGGCTAACAGATAATAAAATATGAATGGAGCCGGGGTTTTCCGTGGCCGGAACCGTGACGGTGACTTGGGCGGTGCTGCTGTTCATCATCTGCAAGGGGCCTTTGTAGCCGCTTGGCTCTTTGTAATGCTCCCAGTGAAAACCAAGCTTTCCAGCATTGGGATCGTAGGAGCGGCTGGCGTCGATCTGAAGGGTTTGCCCTGGCGCTAAAGTGATTTGAGAAGGCGTATCCGACACCACCACAGGTGGATGGCTTGATTCGTTATACTCTCTTTGGCACCAATCCATCCGTGCTTGAAAATCGGCTTGATAGGCGGGCCGCCAGCGGGCCACCCCCGCCATAACGTTTGCTTCGTCTTGCAGGGTATCTTCAGCATCGGTGTAATGTTTGCCGCTTCCTTCAAACCGGCCGCCCCAGCCGCCAAAGGACGGGTTTTCCGGATCGTTTAGGCCATTGGGAATCAAATAGAGAAAGGAAGGGGTATCGCCCTCCTTAATCCCCGATACTTTGCCAAAGGGATCACCACCATTGTAGACGGGGTACAGTGCTCCCAATGGCCCGTGACCTTGGCATACATGGGTTCTGACCCACTGGGCATCCGTAAGGCCGACCTCCCCTCCTCGATACATCCCCCGAAATGTTTTTTGCGATGTAATATAAAATAGGTCCGGGTGGTTCGCTTTAAGCCAGGGGCCTGTGCCATCGTATTGGTCGCCAATGGCGTGAACCCTTATTTTGGCCTTGAATTTTAACGCTTCTTCGTGGCTGCGGGTATGGCACACCTTCCAAATAGCCTGTGCTAAATCCAGCGGACCACCCCATAATAAAATCCATAAAGGCCGGTCATCCTGCTTATCAACGGCGTGAATGATCCATTGAGAAGCCTTTGTATCTTTCTCTTCACCTAATTGATCCATGCCAGTTTTTTCGCTGCCAGGTTGAACAAGAGAAAGAAGATGGGCGGGACTGGGGTATGCCGGATCGTGTTTTAACAGATTTTGGTGCACCTTGGCATAGGCTCCGATAACCGTTTCAATATATTCGGGCTTGATGCCATGTTCTCCATAGGCAGTGGCAATAAGCCCCTCAATGTCAAATTCGTTTGCGTATAAAAGAAAACGGACAAGAGATTGGGTGTCGTCCGGTTCTAAATGATCCGCCTGAAGACTGCTGATATCCGTAAGAATCATGACACGGTGTTTGGTTTTCATGCTTGTGGCTCCTTTGTAATGGTAAAAGAAGCATAGCATTTGCTTGGTTTTTTTGCAATCCGTTGGGGCTTTGCAGAAATTTTCGCAGGTTATGACAGACCTGTTTTTTTGATATTGCAAAAATTTTAAACTATTTACATCTGCTGTTTGACGTGGAATAATGAGCCCATTAACAAAACAGACAAAGAGGGGGAACCAACGTGCAGATTAAGGCACCCGCGCTTCGCAAGTACCGCCGGTCCCTAGGCCAGCGCATATTGGATAATTGGGGCTTATATTTATTGATCCTGCCGGCGCTAATCTACTTGATTTTCTTCTGCTATCTGCCTATGTACGGGGTGCAGATCGCTTTTCGGGATTATAAGGCGGTACGGGGCATTACGGGCAGCACCTGGGTGGGACTTAAGCATTTTCAAACGTTTTTCAATGCTTATTACTGCGGGCGGCTGATCTCCAACACCTTGGTATTGAACCTGCTTTCGTTGGTATTTAGCTTTCCACTTCCTATTATGCTGGCGTTGATGCTCAATTCCTTAAAAAGTGCCCGGTTCAAAAAATTCACCCAAACGGTGGTTTACGTACCTCATTTTATTTCCACCGTGGTGTTGGCAGGGCTGTTGTATATTCTGCTTTCACCTACATCGGGGCTGGTGAACAAGTTTATTGAAACCATGGGCGGAAATGCCATTTACTTTATGAATGAAGCCAGCTGGTTTCGGCCTATCTACATTATATCCGGGGTGTGGCAAAGCGCGGGTTGGAACTCCATTCTGTATATCGCGGCCCTGGCGGGGGTGGATCAGGAGCTATACGAGGCGGCTTCTATCGATGGGGCGACGAAGCTGCAAAAAGTGCGCTACATTGATTTCCCGCATATTATTCCGACTGCTACCATGATGCTGATCCTCAACTGCGGCTCCCTGCTTTCAAGTGCCACGCAAAAGACGCTGTTATTGCAAACCGGAGGCAACATCGGGATTTCGGACATCATTGGCACCTATGTGTATACCATGGGCCTTGGCAAAGGCCAATTTTCCTACACTGCTGCCATTGGCCTGTTTGTGAATGTAATCAATTTCATATTGGTGGTTGGAGCCAATAAAATATCCGGCAAAATGCAGGGCGAAACACTGTTTTAAGAAAGGGGGGCAGGAACCATGGCGCAAATCTCCATTACAAAGCCTTCTAACAAAATGAAGGATGTTTGGCAGGACAGGGTGTACGATATTATCAATTTGATTCTAGTGGTGTTGGTTTTACTGATCGTATTGTATCCACTGTATTTGGTTTTGATCTGCTCCATTTCCGATGCGGGAATGGTTACGCGGGGGGAAGTGGTGTTGTTTCCTAAAGGAATCACCTTTTCCGGCTATGAAGCGATTTTAAAAAATTCAGACATTTACCGCTCTTACTTAAATTCCATTATATATACCTTTTCGGGCACCGTCATCAGCCTTGGAGTGACCATGGGTGCGGCATTCACCTTGTCCAGAAGCTTTCCAGGGAAAAAGCTATTTGCGCTGATTTTTTCCTTTACCATGTTCTTTTCCGGCGGGGATATCCCAAGCTTTCTGGTTATGAAGGATTTGCACCTTTATAATACGCCTTGGATTTGTATTCTGATGGGCTGCGTTTCCGTTTGGAACATCATGCTAGCTAGAACTTATATTACCTCCACCATTCCCGAAGCCTTGTATGAAGCTGCTAACCTGGACGGCGCAACCCAGCTCCAATATTTTTTCAGAATCGTTATTCCTTTGAGCGGCACCATTATTGCCGTGCTGTCCGTTTATTATGGTATTGCCAAGTGGAACGATTACTGGACGGGGCTGATTTACATTCGGGATACCCATCTGCTGCCTCTGCAAACGGTATTAAAGCGCATTCTGGCCACGCTGGAAACAGGCAAGGATATGCTGGAAGCCCTGGGGGCAGACCCAACCGCCGATACGGCCATGCTTTTGCAGCGGGCCCAGGTGGCAAAATACTGCGTGATCGTGGTTTCCACGGTTCCGGCCATCGTTTTATATCTTTGTATGCAAAAGTTTTTCGTGAAGGGCGTTATGATCGGTTCTATCAAAGGGTAATCAATGAGGCGAAGACCTCATGATATATTAAAGGAGGCACACACAATGAAAAAGATCCTTTCTCTGGTTATGGCACTGGCTCTGCTGCTGGGCTGCACCTCTGCCCTGGCCGCAGACAAAAACCTGGACGTGTTCATCTGGTATCGGGACACAGACGACTTGAACTTTGGCGACATGCGCTATTACGCCGGAGAAGATGGCATTGAAACCCAAACTGGCATTCACGCCAATTTTACCAAGGTTCCCGGTTCTGAATGGCAGACGAAACTGAACCTGCTGTTCGCCTCCGGCGAATATCCCGACATCATCATGCGGGGCAACAACGCTGAGTTTGTTGAAACCTACGGCGTGGATCAGGAGATTCTGATTCCCTTGGATGATTATATTGAACAGTACATGCCCAATTATGCCGCTCGCTTGGCTGCCGATCCGGACCTGGCTGATGCCACCCGTTCCTCTGATGGGAAGATCTACTACATTGGCTGGCTGATCCCCCAGAACATTAACGTGGAGAGCCACTTGTTTGTAAACAAAGTATGGCTCCAGAATCTGGGCCTTACCACCCCCACCACGGTTGAAGAATTCGAAGCCATGCTTCGGGCTTTTAAGGAGCAGGACGCCAACGGCAATGGGGACGCTAACGACGAAATTCCCTTCACCGGCTCCTTTAAGGCTGGGGTAGATGGCATGACTCATCTGCTTTCCTTCTGGGGTGTGCCTTATAACGAGAAGTTCATCAACATTACCAATGAAGGCAAGGTAACCTCTCCCTTGCTGGCCGATGGCCTGCGGGATGGCCTTGAAGCCCTGCACAGCTGGTATGCTGAAGGCTTGATCGACGTGGAAGCCGTTGCCCAGGATACCAACGCTTTTGAAGCCAAGGTGAACGCTGGTAACAGCGGTTCCTTCTGGCGCTGGCGCATGAAGGCCATGGGTACCGGGGATGAAATCGTGGAACAGTATGAATGCATCGTGCCTATGGCGGCAGAAGGCTATAACGCTGTGGTGCCTAAGTATCTTGAAATTCCTTCCTTTGGTGCGGCTTTAACCGTTAACTGCAAGAATGTGGAAGCAGCTTTGACCTGGCTGGATGCTCAGATCGATTTTGAAACCATGCTTACAGGCTATAACGGTTATGTGGATAAACCCGAAGAAGGCGCCTGGGAATATGACGCAGACGGCAAGGTGAACATCATTGCCAGCCCCAATGGCACCAATATGACGGTGCCTGGCCAGAGCGGTATGTTCTACATGTCTGGTAAGCAATACTTCGATCTGGTGAACATGCCTGTGCACCGGGTTGAAAAAAGCGATTACTGCGCCCTGTATACCGAAGCTGGCGTGGTTGAAGAAAATGCCTGGCACTTGCTCACCAAGGTGGCAAAGCTCAACGTATTGGAAACCGAAGAAGTAACCCTGCTCCATGCGGAACTTCAAAAGTTTGCCGATGAAACCTTTGTGAAGTTTATTACCAAGGGAATTACCGACGCCGATTGGGACAACTACGTAAAGACCCTTGACAATCTGCGCATCAACGATTATATCGCTGTTTACCAGGGCGCTTATGATCGGATGAATGCTGCCCAGTGATTGCAGTATATTAGAAAGATTGCTATAATATAGCCATCGCAATCCGCGGGGCTGTCGCATTAAGCCTGCGGCAGCCCTCGATTCAATTAACGGGAATGTGAACAAGATGAAATACGTCAACCCCATTATCCGTGGTTTTAACCCTGATCCCAGTGTGGTAAGGGTGGAAGAAGATTATTACCTTGTTACAAGCTCCTTTGAATATTTCCCGGGCATTCCCATTTACCATAGCCGGGATTTGCTTAATTGGGAGCAGATTGGAAACTGTATTGGCCTTGAAAACCCTTTGCCTCTTAAGGATGCCAAGGATTCCGGAGGTATCTGGGCGCCTACCATCCGTTATAACCAGGGCACTTTCTATGTGACCGCCACTCTGGATGGTTTTGGCAATTTCATTATTTTCTCCAAATGGCCAGACAAAGGCTGGTCCAAGCCGGTAAAGGTTACCATGGGCGGTATTGATCCATCTTTGTTCTTTGAAGACGGCAAGGCTTATTACTGCACCAACCATCGGGTGAACCAAGATAGGGAAGAAATATCCATGGCTGTTGTGAACCCTGAAACAGGTGAACTTTTAAGCGAGATCAGGCCGCTTTGGGAAGGCACCGGAGGCGGGTATATGGAAGCGCCCCATGTTTACCGCGTTGGCCGATGGTACTATCTTTTAACAGCTGAAGGGGGTACTAATTTTAACCACATGGTGACCATTGCCAGAAGCGAAGCTATATGGGGCCCTTATGAAAGCGGCCCCCATAACCCGATCTTGTCTAACCGCCACGACACCTCAAAGCAGGTTCAATGTACTGGCCATGGTGATCTGGTGGCCGATCAGCATGAAAATTGGTGGATGGTGCATCTGGGCACCCGGCTTTCCCGCCGTACTATGACTAACCTTGGCCGGGAAACCTTTTTATCCCCTGTTAAATGGAGGGATGGCTGGCCAGTGGCAGGGGTGCATGGACAAGCTGTTATTGAGGGGGAAGGCCCCTTATGGGAAACGCAAAAAGAGAAGCCTGTCTTTCGCCCGGATTTCTCCAAGCCGGATTGGGAGCCGCAATGGCTGTTTTTAAGGGAGCCCCGTTGGCAGCACTATGAACGAGGGCAAGGAAAGCTGCGGCTTTATCCCGCAAAGGATTTTACATTTGCCGCCCTTCGGCCCAGGGATTTTGAATGCACCATCCAGGCAGCCTTCAAGTTCGAACCCCAGTCCATTGGCGATGAAGCAGGGCTGATGGTCTACCTGGCAGCGGATTTTCATTACCGGTTCATGAAGACGCGGCAGGTGGACGGAGATTATGTGGTGCTGGAAAAAACCGCGGAGGATTTCTCTCAAACTGCGTTTATGCAAAAGATCGGGCTGGGAAAAGTGACCTTTAAACTAATGGCGGATAAAGAATATTATCATTTCTATTTCGCTTTGGGAAATGAACCCCTAGAGGAAAAGGCCAAAGCCTCCACGCGGTTTCTATCTTGCGAAGTGGCAGGGCGCTGCTTTACCGGCACGGTAATGGGGGTCTACGGGAAAAGCCTGGGGGAAACTTCTGCTTTTATGGAGATTGATGACTTTTTAATGGACTGAGAAAGAGGTGGCTTCCCTTAATGGCAAAACCAATGAAGCAAGAACGTATGCCCCTTATGTGGCAATACTTTTTCTCCTATTTGGCGGTGATGGTCGTTTTGATCATTACCCTTTTTGGCTTTGCCTACAATAGCTTTTACCGCTATCACCGGGAGATCATGGTGGGAAACTACGAAAAGGAAATCGCGCTGATCGGGGAGCGCAACGCCAGCGAACTGAACCAATTGGTGAACATGGCAAACCAGATTACCGCATCCCCGGATGTAACGCCTTTTCAGTTTTCCAAGGAACCGGAAAAATCCTACCGATTGAAAACCCAATTGGCTTCATATAAATCATGCAATGATTTTGCCTATGGTATGTATCTGATTTTTGATTCGGACGATTATGTCTATTCCCCGGTATCCTCCTATCGGTTGGATAACTTTGCTAACTCTGCCGCGCAGTTTGGCATTATGACACCGGCAGAACTGATCGATGCCCTTAGAAACACCCGGCGGATCAATATGAAGCCGATGCAGTCGGTACAGGGCTATTTATTTACCTCCACATCCACCGCCCGGCAGATGATGCCTGTTTTTTTGCCGATCGGCTATAACCAGGGAATCCGTTCCGGGATTATGATGTTTCTGGTGGATCAAAGCACCTATATAAAGCTTTTTAGCAGCGTTGCCCCTGGCGCTAAGGATATTTACATTCTTGGATCAAACGGCGTGTTGGTTTCCCGCAACATTTCTGGTGTGCCAGAAGAAATGGTGATTGAAAAGCTGGGCGAAAAGGCCACGGAACTGAATTATCAGGGCAAAAATTACTTATTGGTGGCAACGGAAAAAGACAGCATGGATTTAAGCTATCTGATGATGGTTTCGGAGGAAGAAACCCAGTTGGCCTTTGCAGGCTCTATGAAGCTGTTTATTGTGGTGCTGACCCTTATATCCGCCCTTTGCCTGCTGTTTATTACCCGCTTTGTTCAATCTAGGATCAAGCCCATTCGCCTGGTGCACTCCATGATTTCCGACAGAAGGCCAAGCGGAAACGAACTAATGGAAATTCGGGACGGGGTGCAAAAGCTGATCGATGAAAACGCTTCCCTTAATACCCAGATGGAAAGCGTGGAAACTTTGCGCAAGGCTGATTTTGCCCGCAGGTTTTTAACAGGGGAATTTGCTTCCATGGATGAATGTCTGAATTTGGCGGAAAAGATTCATGTCAATATCGATACAAGGTTTTTTGCCGTGGCCATTATCGCCAAGCCCCAGGGCGCGGAATACGATATGAACACGGAAAAGCTGAACCATTTGTTCGATGATGAAATTTCTGGCGTGGCCAGAACCCTGGGACTGGATAATAAAATGGTGCTGATCGCCTTTGGCAATGAGGAAGCCCGGCTTTTCGATTGGCTGGAGGGCAAATTCGCGGGTCTGCGAGCCTGTTGCGCTGGGGTAGCCATGGCGGCCAGTTCCGCTCATACCCATTATACACAAGGCCAGCACGCCTATTTGGAAGCGGAAAATGCCTTTGAAAACCGCTTTATCCAAGGCAACAGCCAGCTGATCCGCTTTACGAAAACCGAGGGTGGCAAAACCGATAGCATGGGCAATGCCCAGCAGGTGGTGGAGCGGTTGGGCTCGGCACTCAAAGCAGGGGAAGGGCAGCGGGCCTATACGGCCCTTAACGAAATATCGAAAATAATGCGGGGCATGAATACCACTCTGTTTGGTTTCCGGTGCCTGTATAACGATATTTTAAACGTGATTACCGCAGAAGTGTTGGAACAGGATGCCCATATGGCTCGGGTGTACGATTTGTTCAGTCTAAGCCAATGCCTTTCACTGGACGATTTGGATACCATGCTCAAGGATACCTGCACCCAGATTATTAAAGCCCATGGAACAGCAAAGAACGAAGAAATCAGCGGGGATATTATTAAGGCCCGGGAGCTGATTCACCAGCGGTTTTCCGAACCAGGGCTTTCCGTATCCTCCATTGCGCAAGAATTGGGGCTATCCGATTCAAGGCTTTCAGTGGATTTTAAAAAGGCCTACCAGATCACGCCATTGGAATGCCTTACCCAGATCAGGATGCGCCAAGCCAGGCGGCTGCTTTGCGAAACGGACATGCCGGTGAAAGACATCGCCCTTGAATGCGGCTATTACGATGTATCCGGCTTCAACCGCCGCTTTAAGGCATACACTGGCATGACCCCACAACAGTACCGCCAAGCGGACGAAGGGAACGAACGGCATGAGTAAGTTTGATTTTTCAGCGCAGATACTTCATGGCTGCGATTATAACCCGGATCAGTGGCTGGACAGGCCCGATGTATTAAAACAGGACATTAGCCTGATGAAAAAGGCTGGCATTAATGTGGTGACATTAGGGGTGTTTTCCTGGGCCAGTTTAGAGCCTCAGGAGGGGGTATATACCTTTGAATGGCTGGATGAGATCATGAATCAAATGGACGCAAACGGCATAAAGGTGATCCTTTCCACCGTCAGCGGCGGCAAGCCGCCGTGGCTTGTGAAAAAACACCCGGATATGATGCGTATGAACGAAAACCGGGTGCGGCTGTTGTATGGTGACCGGGAAAACCAATGTAATTCCCACCCGGTCTATTTGGGAAAAGTTCGTCAGCTGGACGAAATGCTGGCTAAGCGCTATGCCCATCACCCGGCGTTGATCCTTTGGCACATCTCCAACGAAATCTATGGCACCTGCCATTGTCCCCGGTGTCAGAAGTTGTTTCAAGAATGGCTGAGGGAAAAATACGGTACCATTGAAGAGGTGAACCGGCAATGGTGGACAGGGTTCTGGAGCCATCGGTACACAAGCTTTTCCGAAATTGAATCGCCTTCACCTGTTGGGGAAATGTCCGTTCATGGTTTGGCATTGGATTACTGGCGGTTCTATTCGGAATTGAGCGTTAAGCTGGTTGAAATGGAAATAGCCACCGTCAGGGCTTTTAGTGAAGCTATTCCCGTGACGACGAACATGTTCCATATGGATTGCGGCGTGGATTACCATGAACTGGCTAAGCCTCTTGATATTACCTCCTGGGATTCCTATCCCAAATGGCATAGCGAGGAAAGCGAATGGGGGGAGGCAGTGAAAGCAGCCTTTACCTTCGATTACTGCCGCTGCTTAAACAAGGGCCAGCCCTTTTTGCTAATGGAAAGCACTCCCAGCACGGTGAACAATGCCATTGCCTGCAAGCTGAAGCGGCCTAAAATGCATATGCTCAGTGCCATGCAGGCAGTGGCATTTGGGGCCAACTCGGTGCAATACTTTCAGTGGCGGAAATCCCGTGGAGCTTATGAAAAATTCCACGGGGCAGTGGTGAGCCATGGAGGCGGCGAAAATACCAGAGTCTTTCAGGATGTAGCACAGGTGGGGCGGCAGCTTTCTGAAATGGCAGCCATCGCCAAAGAAAACGTTAAAAGCCCTGTGGCTATTCTTTTCGACCAGGATAATATGCGGGCTTTAAGGGAACAGAAAAGTTTAAAACGCTTTAAGAAGGATTTTGAACAGGTGATATTTAAACACTATGAAGCCCTGTTAAAAAACTATGTTTCGGTGGATATTATTTCCCGAAAAGACGACTTCAGTCAATACGACGCGGTGATCGCCCCGGTGATGTACATTTGCCCGGACGAAAAAAAGATTCGCTCTTTCGTTGAAAATGGCGGCCGGTTTGTGAGCACCTTTTATTCCGGCCTGGTAAACGAAAACGATCTGGTGTTTGAAGGGATACCCCCCCATGGCCTCAACGATGTGTTCGGCCTTGAGGCAGAGGAAACAGATGCCCTATACGACCATGAATATAACACCGTCACCTTTGAAGGCACTACTTACCGGGCGGAGGATTATTGCGATGTGATTCCCCATTACCAGGCAGAAGTGTTAGCTGCCTATGAAAAGGATTTCTACCGTGGGTTGCCCGCGGTCACCCGAAATGCTTACGGGAAGGGTTTTGCCTATTATATCGGCTTTAACGCCACGGTGGATTTTTTGCAGGCCTTTTACGGAAAAATGCCTGTTTCAAAACTAATTGATAGCCCCTTTGTGGATAATGTGATGGTATCAAAGCGCGGTGAACATCTTTTTCTTATGAACTTTGGCACTGAAGAGAGAACCATTGAGGGCATTGCCCTTGAAGGATATGAATGCAAAGTGGAGGCGACAAAATGAAGATTCTGACATTCAGCTATGACGATGGCGTTCAATTCGATGAGAGGCTGATGGACATTTTTGAGCGCTATGGCATGCGCTGCACCTGGAACCTGAATTCTGGCCTGATGTCGGAAGATAAGACATTCCAAAAGGAGCATGTGCAAATCCGGCGTATGAGTCCGGATAAAATGAAGAAAGTGTACAAGGATCATGAGATCGCTGTTCATATGGTGACCCACCCCGATCCCACCACTCTTTCCGATGAAGAGTTGTACCATGAACTAAGGGACGATAAAGAGACCCTGGAAAAAGTGTTTAACCGATCTGTTCAAGGTATGGCTTACCCCTTTGGCCGTTATGATGATAGGGTTGTGAAAGCGGTGGGGGATTGCGGTCTGCGCTATGCCAGAACAGTTCATTCCTCCAGGGGTTTTAAAATGCCACAGGATCCCCTGCGTTTAAGCGCTACTTGCCACCATAACGATGAAAAGCTTTTTGAGTTGGCGGAAACCTTTTTGGCAGCCAAATCCGAAGAACCCATGCTGTTTTATGTATGGGGCCATAGCTATGAATTTGAAGTGGATAACAACTGGCAGCGTATTGAAGATTTTTGCAGGATCATGTCTGGCCGGGAAGATATCGCCTATTTAACCAACGCCCAAGCACTTTTAAAATAAGGAGTAACCACAAATGAATCTACGATTGCCGCCAGCATCCGTTACGGACCGGTCTGCCGCCGTTATTTGGGATGGATTTGGGGCTTTATTTCCTGTGCTTTTAAACAGAGAGTACCAGGGGGAAGCCAGCCACGGGGATTATACATTTGAAAACCTTTCTCCGGATACGGAGTATGAAGCCCAAGTGGGGAACGAAAGAGTTTCTTTTAAAACCCTGCCGGATAAAAAAGCCCTTTCTATTGTGGATTTCGGCGCCTTGGGGGATGGGGAAACCCTTAACACCAAAGCCATTCAGGCCGGGATCGATGCTTTGGAGAAAGGCGGCAGGCTGGTTGTTCCCAAAGGGGTATTCGTAACAGGGGCCCTGTTTCTTAAAAGTCATATGATTTTATCTTTGGAGCAAGGAGCGGTGCTTTTGGGAAGCTCTGAAACAAAGGATTACCCACCATTTACTTACCGCTGGGAGGGCAGGGAGCAGCTTTGCTACGCCAGCCTCATAAATACCCCTCAGGGGGAAGAAGTGGAGGATATCGCCATAGAAGGCCAGGGCACCCTCGATGCCAATGGGGTGGCTTTGTTTGAAAACGAAATGGCTGAGAAGAAAGCCATGAGAGGTCGGGCTATCTGCATTCGAAACGCCGACGGGGTCTATCTAAAGGATATTACGGTGAAGAAATCCCCGGCCTGGTGCGTGCATATGATCTATTCGAAAAACATTACGCTAAACAATATAAAAATCCATACCAAGTACGGACACATATTCAATGGCGACGGGTTCGATCCGGATTCCTGCCAAAATGTAACGGTGTTTCATTCGATGATTATGAGCCAGGATGACTGCATTGCCATTAAATCCGGCCGGGATGAAGAAGGCCGCCGGGTGGGTATTCCAACGGAAAACGTGCGGATCACCAACTGCGATTTCAACTCCGGCTTTGGTGTGGTGGTGGGCAGCGAAATGTCCGGCAGTGTGCGCAACGTATATGTGGGGGATTGCCGCTTCCATAACGCTTACAGCGTTTGCAGCCTGAAAGGTCCCCGTGGCCGTGGCGGCGTAATTGAAAACGTGATGTACGAAAACTGCACCTTTCTGAACGAATCCACCGAACACACCGATTGCAAGTGGTTCAGAGGGGCTATTATGATGGACCATTTTTACAGCCACGAGGATTTTGACCCGGATGAAGAAGAGCCTTTTGGCGAAGACACGCCGAAAATACGAAATGTGGTTATTCGCAATATTGTAGCGGAAACAGTGGCAGGGAATGCCATATTTCTTTGCGGGCTGCCGGAATCGAAGATAGAAAATATCACCCTTGAAAACATTTGTGCCAAAGGGAAGTTTGGCATGAAGGCCATGAATGTTGACGGCCTTTTAATGAAGAACGTGCAGGTTACAGCAGCATCAGGGGAACCTTACTTTTTTAACAATGTAAAGGAGATAGGGTGAAATGAATTGCTTTTTGCTTTCGAAAAATACGGTTATCGACGGGGACGCCTCGATCATCAGAAAAGATTTGGACCGGGTTGTGACCGGCTTTGGTGAAAAAAACCTACTGCGTATTGAACAGGTTCCGGCAATGGAGCCGGAAAGCTTTCAGATTACAGTTCAGATGAATGAAATAGTTCTGCGGTATGGGGATAATCTAGGCAGGATTTATGGTCTGTTTCATATGAGCGAAAAGTTTTTGAACGTTCCGGCTTTTGCCTACTGGAACGATTTTCAGGCTGCTGAACAGGATGTGGTCTATATTCCGGTTGGCGAATACCAATCCAAGCCTCAAAAAGTGCGGTATCGCGGCTGGTTCGTGAACGACGAAGTGCTTCTGGATGGGTGGAAGGAAGGCCGGGAAGCGCAGCTGACTATGTGGGAAACCATTTTTGAAACCATTCTTCGGGCTGGTGGGAATATGGTCATTGCTGGAACAGACCGGGGTACGGATGAGCTGAATGAACTGGCAAGTGATATGGGCTTGATGGTGACCCATCACCATGCGGAGCTTTTGGGCGCAAAAATGTTTAGCCGGGTCTATCCGGATTTAAGGGCTTCTTATACACAGTATCCAGAGCTATTTGAAGGGCTCTGGAGGGACGCAGTTCAAAAGATGCGGGGCCGCAAGGTGATTTGGGCGGTGGGCTTTCGCGGCCAGGGGGACCGGGCCTTTTGGGATGAGGAGCCGGAGGTGGATACAGATACGGACCGGGGTGCGTATATTGTAAAGGTCATAAAAAAACAGATGGAAATCGTTCGTGAATTAGACCCGGAGGCCCAGTTCTGCACCAACTTATATGGCGAGATGATGGGCCTTTACCAACAGGGATTATTGCCGGTGCCTAAGGAGGTGATCAAGGTCTGGGCGGATAACGGTTATGGGAAGATGGTGTCTAGGCGGCAGGGGAATGACAACCCGCGGGTGCCTTCTATGCCTATCCAAGACACGGGCGCCTTAAACGGCATCTATTATCACGCCTCCTTTTACGATTTGCAGGCGGCAAACCATATTACCATGGCGCAAAATTCTCCGGGATTTATTGCCAATGAACTGCAAACGGTTTTAAAAAACGGCGGCAATTCATATTGGATCATCAATTCTGGCTCCATTAAGCCCCATATCTACATATTGGACCTGATCCGTGTTATGTGGAGGGATGGACAAGCAGATGTGGACGCCCACGCCAGGTCTTACGGCAAACTGTATTACGGCAATGAAAAAGTAGGGCCGCTTTTAACGGACTTTTCGAAAAACGCCCTCCAATATGGCCTAAACGAAGATGATAAGGCAGCGGACCAGTATTATCATTACCCTCTGCGCTCGATGATCGTGGGTCTTATGAAGAATGAGACGGAAAAAACCATGGAATCCCTTTGGTGGGCGGAAGGAAAGGTTTCCTTGTTTGAGCAGGCCAAGGGCATGGGTTTGAAATGCGAAAAAGCCGTTCCGGGCTGGGAAAACTATCTCAGGGAATGCGAAAACCTTTCCCTTGGTGAACAAGGCAAGCAGCTGTTAAAGGATACCCTTGTTTTACAGGCCACCTTGCATTTGACTGGCTGTCAGGCTTTGAGGGATTTTTACTATGCTCTGGAAGCGTTAAAGACAGGCAAGCCGGAAAAGGCTTTTCTCTATATCCACCGCGCACTAAAAGCCCACAAGGAGGGCCTGCAGGCTATGCGGGATGCCGAGCATGGCGAGTTTGCAAACATCTAC
This sequence comes from Eubacteriales bacterium, assembly GCA_031556065.1. Taxonomy (GTDB): domain Bacteria; phylum Bacillota; class Clostridia; order Christensenellales; family Aristaeellaceae; genus JAVBTR01. Next base: position 24,619 of record JAVBTR010000006.1, read on the forward strand.
CGAAACGATTGCTTCACCAATGTGGCCTTTACCGTTCGGGATTTGACGACCTTGCGCGCCTGTATCCGCATGATTCATGATGGAGATTGGCAGTACAAATGGCACTGGCAATACTTGATGACTCCGGCCCAAAGAAACGTTAAGGTGCTATTGTACCGGCAGAATCAACTGGACGATGAAGAGTTGGCGCAAAGGCTTAATGAAGTAGTCGCTTTAAAACAATGATGGGATTCTAAAGGGCATAGCCCTGGCAATCTCTCCGAGTAACAACCCCCAGGCAGCAAAGCTGCCTGGGGGTTGTTAATAAAAGGATCATGCATTTTAAACTTGGGTCTAAACGTTTTGATTACATGGGATGGAAGAGATCCTTTCGGCTGGTTTTGTAGAACATTTTAACCGTGATGCCGCTGTCGTAATCCCCGAAGCCTTTGCCGAAGATGCTTACACCGCCTAAGTTCACAGCGTCCCGTTTCACTTCGATGGTAAAGGAGAGGCTGGAACGGTGGGTCAGATCCAAAGCGGCTACGGTGACATCGGATATTTTCAGGCCATCGATGAAGCAGCCTGCTTCGTTGATGGTTAAAAGCTTCAGTTTGCCGTACTGGCCCAGGTTAGGGAACCACCATTCAGGGGTAAAAATGCCCTTGCGGTCGTTGTATTCGCCAATGCTGGTGAAAAATCCCAGATCGATGTCGTTAATGCGGAAGCTGATATCTGAAGGGTAATAGGTGCTGTAGCCAGGGGCTTCAGAGGCCAACTCCATGCCGATTTGTATTTCCGTGCATTCTTCGCCCAGCTTTAAGCTATTGGGAAGCTGGTAGGTAAGGTAACCCTGGGTAAACCATAACAGCCTTGCGTCGATCCGTTCGGGAAAGGCGAAATAGCGAGGATCGTCCAACTCGCCCAGGATCACATCCTTTAAGACGACACCGCAGGTGGGGGATACGTCGAAATCCGTGTAGTGGCCAACGCCAATATCGAAGGTGTAAGCGTTTTTTTGAAAAGAGCTTTCATCGAAAATATCGATGATGATTTTGGTTTCCGTAAGGGAGCAGACTTTTTGCGCTCCACGAACCGCGGAACGGGAGCGGACCTTGATCAGTTTCGCGTCCTGGAGCTTTTTAATGTGGGCGGTAATGGCCCCATTGCTTAAACCCAGTTCCTTGGCCAATTGGTTCAGGTTGATTTCGCCGTATTGTTTAATCAGACTTAAAATATCCAACCGTACTTCGGAATGAAGGGCATCGAAAATGGCCATTCCATTTCGGACATCGGTGATGTGAATCATTTGAAAAACGCCTCCTTTTTTGAAAAACTAAAATACTTTAACTCTTTCAACGAAAGAAAAAACAGGCAAAAAAGAAGAAATTCGGACTGATATGGCTCATATTATGGAGGTAAAGGGGAAACTTGTCAAGGCCCAAAACCTTAAAACCATTGCAAAATGGCGGTTTTGGTAGCATTATGCACAAAAAAATAAAAAATTCTAAAACCTATTGACAGCCACAACCAGATGTGGTATTCTCATGCCAACAAAAGGTTTAGATTCAAATTGAATATTTCACATTGAACTAAACTAATTAAAAAGGGAGGACATACAATGAAAAAGGTACTTGCTTTGGTTTTAGCCCTGGCTATGTTACTGTCTCTGGCAATGGTTTCTGCTGTTGCGGAAGAAAAACCAATTTTGACCGTTTCTGTTTTCGCGCAGGAACATGAACAGGCGATGTATCGCGAAGTGATCGCTAAGTTCGAAGAAGACAACAACTGCACCGTGGATTTCCAGGTGGCTGGCGACCAATACTGGCCTGAACTGGAAGCAGCTCTTACTGCCGGCACCGCGCCTGACGTATTCTACTTGGGTACCGGCGATATTAAGCGCCGCGTTTGGACAGAAACCGTTGAAGCCCTGAACACCCTGCTGGATGTGGAGTCCTTAAGCAAGATCTGGCCCGAAGCGCTGAATCTGTATAAGTATGATTCCGAAAACAACGTTCTTGGCGAAGGCGATATCTATGCGCTGCCTAAGGATTTCTCCGCTGTTTCTATGACGGTTAACAAGGCCATCATCGAAAAGCGCCGGGATGTTATTCAGGCTTTGGTAGATGAAGGCAAACTACCCTTCTTCCCCGAAATCGATGAAAAAGGCAACCTGCCTGTTTACACCTTCACCGAATTCGCTACCCTTTGCGTAGCCTTGACTTTCGAAGATGACACCCTGCCTGCTACCGCTGGCTCCAAGCAAGTGTACGGCACACATCTTTGGGAAGAATTTACCCTGCAGCCCTTTATCTGGGGTGCTGGCGGTCAATACCTGAACGAGGACCATACCGAAGTGCTTTACAACTCTCCCGAATTCATCGAAGGCTATGAAGGCTTCATGAAGATCGTTGAAGAGAAGGGTTCCGGCGTTTCCACAGATGAAACCACCGGTTATCTGAAGTTCTTGTCCGGTCGTGTGGCTTACTTCCCCTGCGGTACTTGGGACGTTGGCGCTTTCCAAGCCATTGAAATGGACGAAGCTGTGAACCCTGGTAAATCTTGGTTCGACTTCGACGTTGCTCCCTGGCCCATCAGCGATAAGTATGCCGATCTTTCTATCGAAGACCGTCAGGATAAGTGGGCTGGCCGTATCGACTCCATTGGCTATGCCGTATCCAAGAACTCCAAGAATAAGGAACTGGCTGCTAAATTGGCCTATACCCTTTCCGCCGATGAAGACGTGCAGCGCTTCCTTGCCAAGCAGGGCGGCCAGTTGCCCAACATCATGGAGATGGCTAAGGGCGAATACCTCACCGATGACAGCTACTTCCCCGAATCCCGCGTGGTGTTTGTGAACATGCTCTCCGGCCAGAACGGCGAACGTGTTCCCACTACTTACACCTTCGATGCCCTGTGGCATACGGAAGCCTTCATCCCTGGCGTGAACGCTGTGTGGAGCTATTATGAAGGTTCCGATCTGGGCGTAACCCCCATGAGCTGCGCGGATTACCTCAACAGCATTCAGAACAATGCTCAAGAACTGCTGGAAGAAGCCATCGAAACCGAGGATGCCCTCAACCCCAACCTGTAATGTTACTTTGGAGCACGCCGCGCCGATGGTCGGCGTGCTCCATCCCATTTTGCTGGGAACCCTTGTCTTAGCTCCGCTTAAAGGCGAAGCTGTGACAAGGGCTCCCGAAGTTCGGAGTATCGGGAGGCGGTTTATATGCAGCAAGACTTGCGAAAGAGAAGATTCTCCTTTAGAACCATTGATAACCTGTGGGGATACGCGTTTGTGGTGATCCCGCTGATTGGCTTTGTGGTCTTTGTTTTCGTTCCGCTGTTGATGTCCATTTATGCCAGCTTTACCAGTTGGCCCATGGGACAGAGTATTTTTAAGGCAAAATGGGTGGGTCTTAAAAACTACGTGACTATGTTCAATAAGGATTTGTTCTGGCAAAGCCTTGGCAATACGTTTTTTTATCTGATTGGCATTCCTATTGGCCTGGTACTGGCCCTAATTGGTGCGGTGGCTATGAACCGGGGTACCAAGTATGAAACGGTTTTCCGGGTTATTTATTACGTGCCTGTGATTTCCAGCCTGGTTGCTATCAGCTTTGTGTTCCAGCGCTTCTTTATGACCGATGGCGGCGTTATTAACAATATGCTGATTGCTATTGGCATTTCCAACCCGCCTAACTGGATGAGCAATCCTAACTATACCAAGTGGGTTATCATTGTTTTAACGGTATGGAAAGGACTTGGCAGCTCGATTATTTTGTTCATTGCGGGCATGCAGGGGATTTCCACATCCTATTATGAAGCGGCGAAGGTGGACGGGGCTTCCTTTCTGTATTCCTTTAGGAAGATTACGCTGCCGTTGCTTATGCCTGTTACCTTTTACCTGATCGTTACAGGGATTATCGGCGGTATGCAGATGTATGTGGAGCCAAGACTTATTTTCACCAACAATGGGCCTTCAAACTCCACCTTTACCACGGTTATCTACCTATACGAAAACATCTTCAAAAACAGCAAGGCTGGTTATGGTTCCGCTGTGGCAGTGGTGTTGGGTGTGATCGTGTTCATTGTAACGCTGATCCAGTTTAGCATGAACGGAAGGGAGGAGCGTAAAGATGCGAAAGCAAAAAAGAATAAATGATCTTATCATTTTCATCCTTTTAACGGCTTTTTCGGTGCTGATGCTCTACCCTTTCATCTGGATGCTGTTTACTTCTTTTAAACCTAAGATGCATGTATATCTCCCCGGACTTTTGCCCCAGGTATGGGATGTTTCCAGCTACACCCAGATTTGGAAGGAAATTCCGTTGATCCGTGGCTTCTTAAATACCATTTTATACGCTGTGCCTCCTGTGGTGTTTGGTTCTATTATTTCTTGTGCGGCTGCTTTCGCTTTCGCGAAAATTCAGTTTAAGGGCAAGAATGCCGTCTTTATGATCCTCCTGGCCAGCGTTATGATTCCCTTCCCCAGTATTATGGTGCCCCAGTTCGTTTTGTTCAGCGAGCTGAGCCTGCTGTCTACCCCTTGGCCGCTGATTTTGCCTAAGCTCACCGGTAACGTGCTGATGATCTTCTTCATGCGCCAATACCTGGGCAGTGTGCCGGATTCTTTGGTGGAAGCGGCAAAGATCGATGGATGCAATTATTTGCAGATTTATTGGTGGATGATCCTGCCCATTGCCATGCCTGCCCTTTCGGCCCACGGCGTGCTGTGGTTCATCGGCGCGTGGAACGATTACCTGGCGCCTACCATCTTTATTAAGAATGCCGAATGGCAACCTGTAACGGTGATGATCGCCAAGTTCAACGAACAATACGCCATTAACACCCATGTGCCGCGTATTATGGCCGGGTCGGTGCTTCTGATTGTGCCGGTATTGATTATTTACGGTTTCTTCCAACGGTGGATTATTGAATCGGTGATGTTCTCCAGCGTTAAGGAGTAGCCATTTCTATCTCCAAGTACCTTGGCGTATAGGCACTCGTCTATACGCCATTTTTAGAGAGGATATCATTATGCAGCCACGCTTTCACGATCCGACCATTATTCCTTTTGAAGGCCAATATCTATGCTTTTCTACCGATATGGTCATTGAACAGGTGCAGGTCAGCCAAAGCGGCGATCTTCTTCATTGGGATATATTGCATAGTGCTCTTGAAACCATGCCCGAATCGGTATTGAGCCATACGGGGACCAAGCGCTTCTGGGCGCCGGATGTGGTTTGCCGGGATGGCCAATGGCGGCTTTATTGCTGCGCATCCCAGTTTGGCAAAACACAAAGCGTGATCGGCATGGCGGTGAGCGATCGGCCGGACAGGGCATTTGCCTATCAGGGCGATGTGATCAAAAGCATGGGGGATACAGGTTTTAATACCCCCAACGCCATCGACCCTTGCGTTTTAAGGGACAGAGCCGGGGAAGATTATATGATCTATGGCAGCTTCTTTGGAGGCATTCGGCTGGCGAAGCTTAATAATGAGGGATTTTTAAAAGAAGCAGGAGAAGGTATTTTGCTGGCAGGCGGCGGTCACCGGGCAGTGGAGGGGGCTTTCGCCTTTTACCACAAGGTTATGGACCAGTTCGTGCTTTTAACCTCCTGGGGCAGTCTGGCCCACGATTATCACATTCGCGTGGCATACAGCAAGGATATACAAGGCCCTTATATAGACAGCCAGGGCTTTCCTATGACGGATACGGACCCTGTTCATGTGCCGGGAGACAAGATCGCAGGCGGGTACAACTTCGATATAGAAGGCTTTTCGGGAGTCATGGCCCCTGGCCATTGCAGCGTGATGCCCTTTCATGAGGGGCTGATGCTGGTGCATCATGCCCGGCCTGAGGGGGATGTGAAGCATCCTTTCATGCAGTTGCGGCGAATGTTCTTCACAAAGCAGGGGAAGCTTCTGGCTTGGCCCCTGCCTTATGATGGGGCGGAAATAGCTCCGGCGGAAAGCCTGCCGCAAAAGCTAGCCCTTATCCGCCTGGATCGGGATAACAACGGCGTGACCTATGGCCGCCATATTGGAAAAGAGACCTGCTGCCTTCGTTTTTCTGATGAAGGTGTTTCCATGGACGTTTATGGCAAGCATTATGAAGGCGTTGCCGGACGGCAGAACGGGCGCTTTGGCTGCACGCTGGTATCGCAGGACGGGGAATGCCTTTGGGGGGTGGAAAAATGCTGAAAAGAATAAGCGCATTGGTTTTGCTATTTTGCATGCTACTGGCAACGGTGGCCTATGGCGAGGGCTTTAAGGTGATGGGTCAGCAAGCCATGATTAACGATTCTTCCAAGTGGGGAGAGATTAATACACACGACCCGGCTATTTTCAAAGACGGGGATATGTACTACGCTTTTTCCACGGATGCTTCCATTGGCGATGTGCACACCTGCGGGATTCAGATACGCAAATCCAAGGATTTGATTACCTGGGAATATGCCGGGACCGCCTTTGAAGATTACGAGAAGGATTGCGTCCCGGCCATCAAACACGCGAAATTGAACATTGCCGCCCACAACGGCCTTTGGGCACCGGATGTGGTGAAGGTAGGGGAGACCTATCGGATGTATTATTCTGCCAGCACATTTGGTCAATCCCGCTCGGCTATTGGCCTTGCCACATCCACGAACGTGGAAGGGCCCTATACCGATCAGGGGATTGTGATCAAAAGCGACGCGGGAGCGCTGAACGGCCCTAATTGCATTGATCCGGCCATCGTTCGGGACAGGGAGGGGCAGCTGTATATGAGCTACGGCAGCTTTTCCGGGGGCATTTTCATGGTGGCTTTAGATAATGAAACAGGCTTTACACAAAAAGGATTCGAGCCTGTGCGTATTGCGGGCAGCCGTGGGGCTGCCATTGAAGCCAGCGCCATTATATATCTGGAGGAAACGGATTATTTCTATCTGTTTGTTTCCTATGGCTCCCTTTCAAGCGACTATAATATCCGGGTTGCCCGTTCCAAGGAGATTACAGGGCCCTACCTGGACGCCACAGGCATGGATATGCGCTCCCTGGGCCTTGGCAATCAAGAACGGGTGGGCACCAAGCTAATAGGCGGCTTTCGATGGCGCCTTTCCCCCAAGGATTTAGGGGTCATGGCCCCTGGGCATAACAGTGTTTTGGTGGATGGGGATAAGCTGTTTTTAGTGCACCACATGCGCACTTATGCCCTGCCGGATTACTGGTTTGCCATGCAGGTGAGGCAAATGGCCATCAACCGCTTTGGGTGGCCTGTGGCCCTGTCATTTAGGTACCAGGGTGAGGAATTGGGGCAAATGGCGTTTGAGCCAGGGGATTATCTGTTGATCGCCCATGGCCGGGATAGTAACAAGGAAGCCCATTCGGCTCAGAGTGTGGCCATTGGTGAAGAGCAAGCTCAGTGGGAAACCGATGGGAAGATAAGTTTAACCCTGGATGGAATCCTTTACGATGGGGTTTATGCACTGCAAAAGGATGAACTGACAGGGGAAGAAACCCTGTGCGCTTCCTTAATGAGTGAGGACGGGCTTTGTATCTGGCTTGCAAAAAATAATTAGAAGAGAGTGAACGAAAATGCAAAATCCCATGGTGCCGCTGATTCCTCAGCGGGCAGACCCGTTTATTTATAAGCATACAGATGGGTATTATTATTTTACCGCTTCGGTGCCCGCCTTTGATTTAATTGAACTGAGGCGCGCGAAAACCCTGGAAGGGCTTAAGGACGCGGCGGTCAAAGTGGTTTGGACAAAGCACGAAGCAGGAGCCATGAGCAAGAACATCTGGGCGCCGGAGATTCACTACTTGGCAGGCAAATGGTATATCTATTTCGCTGCCGCCCAGGATGACGCAGATCAGAAGGGATGCTACGATCACCGCACCTATATTTTGGAAAACGGATCGGCAAACCCTTTGGAAGGGGATTTTATTGAAAAAGCCAAGCTGAATACAGGCTGGGAAAGCTTCACCCTGGATTCCACTGTTTTTTCCAATAGGGGCAGGGATTATCTGGTGTGGGCCCAGCGGCAAAATGATATCCCGGGGAACTCCAACTTGTATATTGCGCAGCTTATTGACCCTTGGACATTGAAGCTGCCCGCCACCTTGCTGACCATCCCCGAATTCGAGTGGGAATGTCTGGGCTTCTTGGTAAATGAAGGCCCATCGGTATTGAGGCATGGGGGAAAGCTGTACCTGACTTATTCCGCCAGCGCCACGGACGAACGCTATGCTATGGGGCTTCTGACTGCCGATGCAAACAGCGATCTGTTAGACGCTGCCAGCTGGCAAAAATCCCCTATTCCGGTTATGGCCTCGGAGCCGGAAAACGGCCTTTACGGCCCTGGACATAACAGCTTTACTGTAGATGAAGAGGGGAAGGATATCTTGGTGTTCCACGCCAGGCCTTATCCGGGATTCAAGGGCACAGCCCTTTCCGACCCTAATAGGCATTGCTTTGTGCGTAAGGTGGCCTATGATGAAATGGATAGGCCGGTATTTACTAGGGACGATAGAATGTAAGAGAAGATTTAACATCAATGTGGCTAGTAAGCAATAACGTTACTAGCCATTTGGTCATTAATCAAGCTGTTTCCGGTTGCTTATGCCTAAAATGTAGTCTGCGCTTGTATGGTAATAAAGGCAAAGTGCTTTTAAATGTCGGATGGGTAATTCATTGATTCCCTTTTCATATCTGGAATACACCTGCTGTGTGATGTTGAGTGCTTGTGCTAAATCCGATTGACTTAAATCATTATCTTCTCGCAACTCTTTTAAAATGACATAATACTCTTTCATGGCTGAATCACCTCATAAAGAGTATAGTTACACCACATATGGCGTATTGATATTTACACCACATATGGTGTAAAATTATTATAAGTATTTTTAAAGGAGAAAATGCATCGTATGAAAAAGGGAATTGCCGTTTACTTACTTTTAATTATGGTTCTGCTATTGGCTATGCCTGCTAACGCACAAAATGAGGTAAATGAATTTCAATATGAACTTTTGAAAAACGGTACGATTATGATTATGGGATGCATTAATCCTCGTAGGCGCTTGATCATACCGCAAATGAGTGATGGAAGGATGAGAAGAGACTACCACATTCCCCAGGGGGTGGAAACGGTTGCGTACAATGCGTTTGCAAACGCAACCATTTGGGATATCTATTTTCCGAGATCCTTGCGGTCATTCGCAGGAGGACTTTGGTTCATGCAAGTTACCAACATCTTTGTTGAAGAAGGTAATGCGATTTGGCGAGATGAAGATGGGGTGCTCTTAAACAGCGATGGAACAAAGTTAATCTATTTCCCTTCAGCTCGGAAACAAGAGGTTTTTACCAATGCCAATATGCAAACGCTTTTTTTTCCAGATAGTTTGGTGAATTTTCCCAGTAGCAATTTTTTTGAATGGGATGAAACCGTGGTTCATTGCAACAAAGGAAGTGCGGCTGAAGAATATTGCACGCGGTGGGGGATAAGTTGCGAAACTCATTAAGCCAGATAAGTAAGAGTTGCTTTTGGAAGAGTATATATGCTAATCCATATTATAAACCGTTCTGGCCTGCCAATAAAGGCAGGCTTTTTCATCTGCATATCTTTTCTTCAGTCTGGGTTTGACGCAGTGACCGTAGATCAAAGCAGAATATCTGCCACGACTATATCTGATATAGTGCAATCTAAAATGCTTACAAGTTCCACAGCTATCGTTCATAATCAACACTCCATAAAACACCAAACGGTGTTATTTTTAATAATAATACACCATTCGGTGTATTATGTCAATATCAGGTTGGTGAAAAAGGAGGAAGAACATGCAGTATACACGCATTAGAAGTTTACGGGAAGATGCAGACTTGACCCAGCGTGCAGTTGCGCAAGCAATGGGTATGTATGTTACTACATATGCCCGTTATGAATCAGGAGAAAGGGAGGTTCCTTTTAACGTTATTGTGGCATTGGCAAAATTTTATGAGGTTAGCGCGGATTACATAGCTGGATTAACAGATAATCCGACGCCTTATGGAATTTCAGAGTAATTGCTTTGCTGTAAGGTGGAATTGTTTGCCTCTAAGATGGCCCCTTGGAGAACCCCTCCCCCCTCCTAAACGACCAAGGCTTCCAACCCTGGACCCAGGACTCGGTTGCCTGTGCCGCTAGCGTTATAATGTAACAATGCTTGCAACCTCGTGAGAGGTGGTTGGAGCGAGCCAAGCGAAATCTAACGTCGCTGCCTAGAAAGCGTGGTCTATTTTAAAACCCGAATAGCAACAGGCTGTGCCGCTGGAGTCCATTGACGGGTTAGGATGTGTCATCCTGACCCGGTGGGGTTGGTTAGGAAAGGTCCAGGGAAAGCAAAGGGGAGGGGCTAACCCTCCCTTGGTTTCCTTGGATTCCCCCTTCTTCGTTGAGGAAACATAAGAAATCCCGGACGCTTTCGCAGCCGGGGATTTAACTTATAAATTTTCCTGAATGAATTGAGCTAATGAATTGGTCAATGCTTCCACCGCTGCTTTCATAGGCTGGGTCATCTCACCATCAAATTCAATGCTTTGGTATTGAATGCCAAGCAGCGTGGCATCCGCATCGGTCTGATCCACAATATAGCTGACCATGATCCGAAGCGGCAGCATATGGGAGCAAAATGTGGGGCCGCCGACATCGGTAGGGTTGATTTCAATTATCTCCCCTGGGGCGGCGCCAACATCCGCCGCGTCCAGCAAAAGCACATGGGTGGGCTTGAAAGAGCAAATTTTACCGCTGTAATTCTCCGGTGCGGTTTCCCCAACACACAATAGCACATTAGGGCTGTTAACGGCAGCTTTCAAATTTTCCACAATCACGCAACCAGCCGCGTCATCCGCCTTGAGCATGGACCCTGCGCCTAAAATGGCCAGCCGCGTTGCCCCTTTAAACCGTTCATTCAGGTATTGCTTTAAAGATTCCATTAGATATCCACCTTTAGCGAATCCCGGTGAGGACAGGCCAGTTCGAAAGAGGAGGTGTTTTCCAGAGCGTTTTTATTGCAAGAATCCACGCACTGGCCGCAGAAAATGCATTTATCCATCAGTACTGTGGCCTTGAATCGCTTTTCCTCTATACCTTCCACTCTTTCGATCACAATGGCCTTGGCAGGGCAGTTGCGCATGCATAGCTTGCAGCCGATACACCGATCCTGGTGGAATTTAAGACTGCCGCGAAAACGATCCGATACATGGGCCTTTACAGCCGGGTAGAGGATCGTATCGCTTTTTTGCCCCAGCATTTTAATGATCTGAGGAACCATTTTGCCCATTCTATTCATTACAGCATCGCTCCTTTAATCACCAGGTCTACTGCAATTTGCAATAGGGCGATGGGCGTTAGAACCTTCCAACAGAAGGTAATCATCTGATCCATACGGAAGCGGGCCAGAGATGCCTTCATAAGCGCTAAAAGGAAAACCACAGCAAATACTTGTACAAGGAAGGAAATAAAGCTGATAACCACGCTGTTTACAAAGTACAGCGGACAGAATACCGCAGCGATCAGCGCTGCCACAACCACCAGTTCTGCGTTCAAAGTCATTTTGAACATACCCAGCAGGCGGCCAGAGTATTCGGTGAACGTGCCGCCTACGATTTCGGTTTCCGCGTCGGGAAGATCGAAGGGAACCCGCTCCAGCTTACCCTGAGCTGCGAAGATGGATACGATAAATCCAGGGATATTGGCAATAAGCAATAGGGGATGGGCATGGTAGAAAGCGGAAATTCCGCTTAAAGACCAGGTGCCAGCTAAGACAGCGGGGCCAAGGAGCGCCATGTAAAAGGGTACTTCATAGGCGAAAAGCTGGGTCATAGCGCGGATAGCGCCGATCTGGGCGTAGAGGGAAGAGGAGAACCAGCCAGCGAGGAAAAATGTCAGAGTGGGGATGGTTAAAAAGTACATCACCACGATCAAATCCCCTTCAAAGCCGTAAAGGGCTTTGCCACTCCAGATAGGAATATACAAAAATGCAGCGCAGGTGGCGGCAAAAGCGAAAGCGGGAATGGTGTTGAAAAGCCGCAGGTCCGCTTCTTTGGGGATGACGGTTTCTTTGGAAAGAAGCTTGATGATATCCGCCAAGGGCTGATACCACTTGGGCCCTATCCGGTTTTGCATCCGGGCGTAAAGCTTTCTGTCCACAAACTCAAATGCGAAGGAAAGCAACGTTAAAAACAACAAACCGGGGAATACCAACAGGTGAAACAAATCAAGCCACACGGTTTAAATATCCCCCTTCATTTTGAGCTTGCTTAGATCAAGCCCCTGCTTTTGATAAAAATCGATGGAATACTGGCGCAGGCCATCCCAGTTATAAACCTGATCCATGCCCATAGAATCCTTTACCCGAATCATCCGGTCGGTGCAGGAGAAGCAAGGATCGATGGCTGCGATAATAATAGGCATATCCGCCAGATAGCCGCCCTGCATCATATGGGTGATAGCGGCGGAATTGGCCAGCGTAGGGGCGCGGACTTTAACCCGGTCAGGTTTATCTGTCCCGTTGGAACGGACATAGTGCATGTTTTCTCCACGGGGGGCTTCGTAGCGGGTTGCAGCTTCACCGGCGGGAATCCGGGAAGGCACCTTGACGCTGATCGGCCCATCGGGAAGTTGGCTTAGCACCTGGCGGATAATCTTGTAGCTTTCCATCAATTCCATGACTCGAACCACGGTGCGGCCATATACATCGGCGTGCTCGTCGGTGATAACGTTGAAATCCAGTTCATTGTAGATACCGATAGGATCGTCCTTGCGTATGTCCTTTTTAACGCCGGAGGCCCTTAAAACAGGGCCTACAGCCCCTAAACGCAGGCCGTCTTCACGGGAAAGCTTGCCAACCCCAGAAAGGCGAAGAACCACAGTCTGCTCCTGCAAAATGGTATCGGCGTAATACTTGGTACGTTCTTCCAAGGAATCTACAGCCTTTAGAATCTGGTCGATATGGCTCTGCTCAATGTCTTGGCGAACGCCGCCAATGGTGTTCATACCGTAGTTAATACGGTTACCGGTGAGCATTTCCAAAATGTCCATGATAATCTCCCGGTCTTTCCAGGCGTACATAAACAATGTCATAAAACCGATCTCGTGGCCTGCGATACCCAGCCAAAGCAAGTGGCTATGAATCCGCTCCAGTTCCCCTACAAGGGCGCGAAGGTACTGGGCACGCTTGGGTACCTCCACCCCGGCAATGGATTCCACCGTCTGAATGTAGCAGGTGGAATGGCTATGGGAGCAGATGCCGCAAATGCGTTCCAACAGGTAGATATTTTGGGTATAAGTACGGGCCTCGGCGGCCTTTTCCATGCCCCGGTGGTTATAGCCAAGGGCCACGGAAGCCGCGGCCACCCGCTCGCCTTCCAATAAAAGGTTAAAGCTTTCCGGCTCCTCCAAAGCGGGGTGCTGGGGTCCTAAGGGAACCATCATCTTTGCCATATAAAGAAGCCTCCTATTCCTTGGTCTGGTTTGGGGTCCAGGTTTTGCGCATGGGGTATTGGCCCTTGGGCCAGTTGTCGGGCAGTGGATACTGGCGGCCCTCCGGCAGCCCGGCGACGGTGACCCCTAATAACCCTTCCAGCTCTTTTTCGTAGAAGGTGGCCCCCTCATAAATAGGCAGCACAGAGGGGAGAGAAACACCGTCTCCGCCCACGGTACGGTATTTGATGTTCAGCATGGTTCCATTCCCGTGGGCGGTGTGGTAAATAAACTCGTAGCCATCCCCTGTATCCAGCCCCGTAATGGTGCACAAATGGGAGAAGTACAATTCTTCCTTGGCGAAACGAAGGGCATCTAAAATCTGCTCCGCCCCAACGCTTACGTAGACGCGGTGGTGTTTAACGACCGCGTTTTCTTTGTCGGCACTTGAAATGTGACCGCAAAGGTTGTCTAATACCGCGTTTTCATTTTCCAGCATGTTAAACCCCTCCTATTTCAGTTTTTCCAGCAGTTTTACAACCCCATCAATAATGGCTTCGGGCCGAGCCGGGCAGCCAGGCACGTACATATCTACGGGAATAGCCGTATCGATACCGCCCTCCACGCAGTAGCAGCCTTCGAACACACCGGCTGAACAGGCGCAGGTGCCTACAGCTACAACAAACTTGGGGTTGGGCATTTGCTCGTAGATGGTAATGAGCCGCTCCCGCTGCTGAAGGCTTACAGGACCGGAACAGATTAGCACATCCGCGTGGCGTGGGGAACCCTTTAACTGAACGCCAAAGCGCTCCACATCGTAACGGGGGGTTAAGGAGGCCAGAACCTCGATATCACAGGCGTTGCAAGCGCCGGAGTTGAAATGGATAATCCAGGGGGATTTGCCCCTGGCCCAATTGATGAGCCTGTCTACGGTTTGCATGATACCCCTCCTGTTTTATTTACGCAATAGCATGAACAGCGAAAGCACCGTTACCCCCAGATACACACCAGAGGTGATGGAAAGCCCGCCTGGGTCTGTGGCTACCACTAAAGCGATCACGTGCATGATGGTAAAGAAGAAAGCAAACTTGAAAAACTCGCTGTAATCAGGCTGGGCCTGGTTCTGCTCCATATCCTCGCCGCAGGCATAGGCGTTTTCCTTGCTGCCTACGTTTTCCCCGCGGGCGGCCAGCTTTTTGCTAAGAGCCGATAACCCGAAGGAAAGGGCGAGGTAAATAATGAATACCACCGGCGGTGCCAATAAAATATGCTCCATTTGAATCCTCCCTTATCAGCCTTGCAGGTTATTGATGTCTTTGGTGTTAAGGGAGCCTGTTTTGTTATAGACCCCGAATACCAGCCCGGTGGCCACCACCAGAATCATGACCTCCACGATGATGATGGTAATCACATAGGATTGAGCCTGGCCCATGTTCCCTGTCATATAGCCTGCGCCAATCATCAGCAGGGTAACAGATTTGGTAAGAATTTCAACAGACAATAAGATGCGCATGAGGTTTCTGGTAACTACAATAGAATAGAAGCCCACTGCCAGCATCAATACTGCCGCGATAACGAACAAGGTAGAAAGCAGTGTCATTTTTCCTCACGCTCCTTAAAGAAGATTAATACCCCGAAAACGCCTGTCAAAACAATGATGATCTGACCCAGCATATCCTGCTGGCGCAGGTTCCAGAAAATATCCTGGGAAGAAACTTCGTTTTCTACTGCGGCCTTGTAGGGGAGCATTGTATCAAGGTGAGGCCACACAAGGATCAGGGCCACAGAAAGCAGCACGATCAAAAGCACCGGCAGCCAGACAAAGCGCTTGCGGCGGTTTTTCTCCACCTCCGCCAATTCTTCCTTGGTACGGAGCCTTGTCATACTGATGGCCGAAATAAAGACCACAGTGATTAGCCCCGCGCAGACGGAAAGCTCGAACACTGCCGCCAGGTTAGCGCCCATCATAAACATGATGATGGATAAAATAGCGCTGACTGCGGCCAAGGCAATGGAAGCCTTTAATATGTTTTGCAGGAACATGCATACCATGGCTGAAACCACAAGTCCCACTAACAGAATAACGATGACTGTCATATTCATTCCAATACCCCCTTAAATCAATCCACGGGTTTTGGCAAAAACCAAAAGCAGGGGGAAGAGTAACCCGGCCAGTACGTTCACACCGGACAGGAACACCTGAATCACCCGAAGGCTTCGGGCGCATTCGATGGTGTTTTCAAGGTTTTTCGGCACTTCGCCGAAGAAGACCTTCTTTTGCAGAATGAGGAAGTAGGTTAAGGTTAGAGCACTGGTCAGCAGGGTAGCGATGGCCATAGAAGGAGAAAGCTGCCATACGGCGATAACGATTAAAAGCTTGCTCCAGAAACCGGAAAGGGGCGGGATACCGGCCATGGAAAGAAGGCCAATCACGCTTGAAATACCAGTGAAGGGCATCTTTTTAGCTAAACCGCCCATCTCATCCATATTGCGGGTGCCTGTTTGCTTAAGCACAGCAGCCGCGTCTACGAACAGAAGGGATTTAAAGGTGGCATGGTTAAAGTAGTGCATGACCGCGCCGATAAAGCCTAGCATAGAACCAGTGGCCACACCCAATATAATGTAACCGATCTGGCTGACGCTGGAGAAGGCCAGCATGCGCTTAATATCCTTTTGCCCAATGGCCCCAAGGGCGCCCACTACGATGGAAACAAGGGCAAAGATGGAAAGCACCCGGCCCATTTGAGGGTTGCTTAGGAACACATCACGGAAAATGCGGATTAGTGCGTATACGCCGGAAACCTTAATAACGATACCCGCCATAATAACCGAAACAGGGGAAGGGGCGGATGAGTGAGCGTCTGGTACCCAGGTATGGAAGGGTACCACGCCAGACTTAATGGAAAGGGCTACAGTGAGCAGAATAAACGCCGCTGTTAAAGCGATTGGGTATTGGCCGTTCAAGCTTGCGATATGGGCGCTTATGACTTCAAAGGACGTATCGCCAGTCTGAGCAAAGAGTATTACAATGGCCATGAGCATCATGGTGGTGGCCAGGGCGGACATAAGGTAATACTTGAAGGCGCCTTCCAGTTCGTCTTTTTTCTTATTAATGGCGATCAGCAAAAACGCACTGGTGGAAGTGACCTCGATAAACACATAAAGGCTGAACACGTCCCGAACCATAACCACGCCGTTCATGCCCATCATAAGAAGCAAAAGGGCGTTACCGAAGCTGAAACGGCTATGCTTTACAGTGGAGCGGGCCACGATGTCGGTGATGACAGTGATCATGCCGATGATCATCAGCACCACAGCGGAGAAGAGATCGATGGAAAAATGGCCGAAGAAATCGGAGGTAATTGGGCCGGTTTCATTCAGCAAGCGGATTAGATCCACGGTGGCCAGCACGAACTGGAAAAGGGCGGCAGCCACAACGGCGTAAAAGGCGGAACGCTTGTTGGACCAAGATTGGATGTTTAGAATAATCACCGCTAACAGCGGGATTCCGATAAATAGAATTGGCACCGTTTTTCCCTCCTTATCCCAGCAAATACATAGCGGTGGTAACGATCAACCCGACCAGCACCCACCATACATAGCGGGAAGGGCTACCGTTGTGGGCCTTTTTCACAAGGCCCGTAAGGATGCCTACAAACCTGGGAATGAGTTCGTCGTAAAAATAGGAAATGCCGTTATTAATCTTAAGGCAGATGTTGCCATAAGCGTTCATCCATCCACGGGACATTTCGTAAGGATCGAACTTCTTTGCTTCCGCTAAATCATAAATGTTATGGAGGATGGGAGCATGGTGGAAGTGATCGGCAGATTCAATACCTCGGCCTGTCTTTTTAAAGCCCCGGAAGTGATCCAATATTGCAAGAAGCAGCAGGCCCGAGGAGATACCCACCAGCAGCCAGTTGGTATGCCCGCCTACGTGAGCGGCTTCGTGGCCCAGGATAGGTGTTAGCACGTGGTTGATCAGGGGCGTGGAGAAGAAGCCCAGCAACAGGCAGGCCGCTGCCAGAATCACCATGGGGATCAGCATAGGCAGGGGGGATTCCTTGGTCTTCTCGTATTCTTTAGGGGTCTTGCCAAAGAAGGCGGCATGGCCCAGTTTTAAAAAGGAAACGGGGGTAAAGAAAGCGCCGATGGCGGCCAGAACAAAGAAGAACATGCCGCTTTCAAGAGCGCCATCCAGAATCAGTTCCTTGGAGAAGAATCCGTTTGTCATAGGGAAACCGGCAATGGAAAGCCCGGCGACAATAAAGCAGACCATGGTGATGGGCATTTTCTTTTTAAGGCCGCCCAGGATGTTCAAATTAGTGGTGCCGGTTTGCTTTTCAACGGAACCTGCCACCAAGAACAGGCCGCATTTATAAACTGCGTTGTTCAGCATATGGAATAGGCCGCCAATAATGCCAACAGGCAGCGCGGTGCCGATGCCAAGAATCATGTAACCTACCTGGCTGACAGCGTGGTAGGAAAGCAGGCGCTTGAAATCCCGCTGGATTAGGGCCATCATTACCGCCAGGATGATCGTAACGGCGCCTAAGGTCATCAGCACATAGCTCATGGGAGAGCCATGCTGGAAATCGAATAAATCTAATGTAATGCGGGAAAGCAGGTACATGCCCAGCAGCTTTTCCAGGGCCCCAGGCAAAAAGGCCATGAAGGGCATGGGCGCGTTGTCCGCCGCATCGGGAATCCATGTATGGAAGGGCATGGAGCCGGCCTTGGAAATCGCACCGATCACCAGGCAAATAAAGGCCACCATTCCCCAGCCTTCAATGGGCAGGTGAATGTTTTCCATGTTCATGGTACCGGCGGTAAAGCCTGTAATGGCGATCCCCAGCATCATCACAAGGTCGGTTACACCGGCAATGATAATGGCCTTAAGAGCTGCCTTGGAAGAGCCCTCCTTGCCGCCTACAAGAATCATCACATACATGGTGCCAAGGATGCCTTCCCAGAAAAACAGAAGAAGCACCAGGTTGTTGGCAAGAACAGAGCCGTTGGCCAGGGCCAGGGTGAAGAGCATGCAGGCATATAGAAGCCTGGTATAGCCCTTATTCTTGGCGAAGGTGGCGGTGTAAATGGAAACCAACAAGGAAAGGATGGCGGCGCACAAAAGAATGAAGCCGCTGAAGTGATACATCTTAAGGGAGAAATCGATGCCGAAGCCAGCGAAGCCGCAAAGGAATGCAGATTCTTTGTCAAAGGAAAGGGCTACCAGCAAAAGGTTCACAGCGCAGCCGATGATCAGCATCATGCCATGGCGCTTTTGGGGCAAAACCAGATTAATAAGGCCCGCGATAAAGGGAACAAGGATGATAAAAAGCAGCATGAAATTGTTCATTTTACCAGCCCTCCTATTTGCGAAACGATGGAACCCACCCAATTGGCGGTGGGGTTAATGAAGATACCGCTTAAGACGGATAAGAAGGCCAGGAAGGCCACAGTGTAGACCATCGACTTTGTGCCTTCGTGGTGAGGCTCGCCTTCGCCCTTGTATGTTCCTAAGAATACCCGGATAAATGCGCGCAGGAGATAAACCAGGGTCATCACCGCGCCAACTAGGAACACAATGGCCATTAAGGGTTGCCCCGCGGCCACGGTGCCGGAAATAACGATGTATTTGCTGAAAAAGCCGCCGAATGGGGGAATGCCCATAACGGAAAGGGCGCAAAGGAGGAAGGAGGCTGCTGTCCATGGCATAGCCTTATAAAGGCCGCCCAGCTTCCTTATATCCTTGGTGTGGCAGCCATGCTCCACAATGCCGGCACAAAGGAAGAGCCCGGCCTTGGAAATAGCGTGCATCATAATGTACATAATGCCGCCGGCCAACGCCATTTCCCCGCCTATGGAAAGACCCAGGAAAATAAAGCCAAGCTGGCTGACGGTGGAATAGGCGATAATCCGCTTCATATCGGTTTCTTTTATGGCAGCCCCGGCAGAGAGAATGGCGCTGATGGCAGCGATGACCGGCATGGCGGTGTGCCAGAATTCATCCAGCTGGAAGTTTACCACAAACAGGCGGGTATAGGCATACACGCCGATCTTCACAAGCACAGCCGCATGCAAAAGTGACGTAGCGGGAGTAGGGGCAACGCCAGCGTCTGCGATCCAAGAATGGAGAGGCAGGGTGGCAGATTTGGAAAGGATGCCGAAGAGAATCAAGATTACGGCGGCATTTGAAATCTGGCTGCCTTTTAAAACGGTCAAATCCGTGGTACCATATTGCATATACACTATCATAAAACCACACAGCATGATCAGTGCGCCAATGCCGGTGATCAAAAAGGCTTTGTTGGCCCTTCTGGTGTTTTCATTCTTGCGGAAAAAGCCGATCAGCCGCCAGCAGCAGACAGCAGAAATTTCCCAGAAAACGTACATGAAAATAAGATCGGTGGTCAGGGCAATCCCCATCATGGCGCCGATGAACAAAACCACCATGAAATAGTATTCATTCTGGTTTTCTTCATGTTGAATATAGCCAAAGGAATACACCACAATAGCAAGCCCTAGGAAGGAGGATGCAATGGCCATAAACACGGCCAAGCCATCGGCTAAAAAGCCGAAGCTTAACCCAAGGGGCAAGGCCAGGTGGAAGCTTGGAGGCGTAGCTGAAAGGGACGCCGGTATCAGCGCGCAAAGAAGCACTAGGGGGATCAGTACACAAAGAAAGGCCAACGCATTGCGAAGCCTTGTGTTTGCACGTCCTATTAATGGAAGAAACACGGAGCCGATCAACGGAACAAAAACGACACCCAGCAGCATGGCCCAATTCACCATGATCTTACAACCTCCACCTACATACGATAACGATTAAAACCATCCATCATTATAGTTGTGAAAACAGCTAATGTCAATGGTAAACACCACTTGAAAAGAAATGAGTTAGAGCATATAATAACAAGGCGCAAGGAGGAAAAGGGATGCACGAATACAGCCTGACAAAGCAGATTGTACAGATCGTAAATGACGCGGCAGAGAAGAACGGCGCGAAAAAAGTGGAGGCAGCTTATCTGGTCATTGGCGAAAGTACCAGTATTATCCCGGATTGTGTGCAAATGTATTTCGATATGATCTCAAGGGGCACCAAGGCTTACGGCGCGGTGCTCCATGTGAAGGTAGTAAAGCCTGAAATGTATTGCAGCCATTGCCAGCAAAATTTCGTTCGTCCCTTGTTTTCCTTCGAGTGCCCGGTTTGCCATAACCTTGGCAGTCCTACGGAGATTGGCAATGAGTTTTACGTGGAAAAAGTAGAATTAGAGGTGTAGAAAATGAGTACCCAGGATATTCAAATTATGGCCGATATCAACGCCGAAAACGATCGGATCGCGGAGGTTATTCAAAAGCAATTAAACGATAAGGGCATCTTTGGGGTCAACGTGATTGGCGCTCCCGGGGCGGGAAAGACCTCTAGTTTGATTCGCATTGTGGAAGGCCTTCAAGGTACCAAGTGCTATGTGGTGGAAGGGGATATCCAATCAGATATCGATACGGATAAATTAAAGGCCCTTGGCATTGAAGCGGTACAGATCAATACTGGCGGGGCATGCCATATCGACGGTACGCTGATGGAAAACATCCTGCCCAAGCTTTCACTGAATGAAAAGGGTGTTTTGTTCATTGAAAATATTGGGAACCTGGTATGTCCGGCGGAATTCAATATTGGAGAGAATATTAAAATCTTGATTGTGACCGCTGCCGATGGTTCGGACAAGCCTTATAAATACCCTTTGGCCTTTGAAAAGGCGGAGGCAATCATCCTTAACAAGGCGGATCTTTTGCCCTATGTGGATTTCGACATGGATTATTTCATGAAGGGCATCAGGGCGCTAAACCCCAACGCGCCTGTATTTTCGGTATCCGCAAAATCCGGCGCTGGCTTTGACGAGGTTTGCGCATGGCTGCAAGGGAAGCTATAATTAAGGCCATCACCATTGATGGGGTGGTGCAGGGGGTCGGGTTCCGGCCCTTTGTGGCGACCCTTGCCGGAGAAATGGGTATAGATGGTTTTGTGCGCAACGATGGCGGCCGGGTATATATCCAGGCGGCAGCCGATGAAAAGCGGCTTTCCGATTTTTTAGAGGCCCTTGGGGAGAAAACGCCCCTGGGCAGCGTGATTGTGGGGATAAGATGCGAAGAACTGCCTTATTTAGAGGTTAAAAAGGGCTTTACCATTGAAAAAAGCAATGCTGAAGGAGGCGGGCACCAAATGCCTTCGCCGGATTTAGCCATTTGCGGTGATTGCCTTAGGGAGCTGTACGAAAAAGATGGTCCCCGGTATTTGAATCCTTTTATCAGCTGTACCCATTGCGGCCCCCGGTATTCCATTATGCGGGCGCTTCCCTACGATCGGGATACCACCACCATGGGCGCTTTTCCTATGTGCGGGCTTTGCCAAAGCCAGTACACAGCCACGCTGGACAGGCGCTACCATGCCCAGACCATTTGTTGCAACGCTTGCGGGCCCCAGCTGAAGGGCGGGATTCATGGCATCACGGCCATTAAGGGCATTGGGGGCTATCACTTGGCCTGTTCCCCCTTTGATGAACAGACGGTTTCCCGCCTAAGGGAAATAAAGGGACGGGAGCACAAGCCCTTTGCGGTGATGTTTCCAGAACTTGAGCTGTTAAAAGAATACTGTGAGATAACAAAAGAGGAAGAAACACTTTTGTTAAGCAGCGCCAGGCCTATTGTGCTTTTAAAGCGTAAAAAAAGCGCTATTGTGAGTAAGGTTTATAGTACCAGCCCCTATCTGGGTGCGTTTTTGCCTTATACACCGCTGCAGCATCTTATATTAAAGGAAAACGGCCCTCTTGTGATGACCAGTGCCAACCGTTCTTCGGAACCTATTATAATTGATGATGCAGAAATGAAAGCATTTCTGGGCATTGATTCCGTTATCAGCCACGATCGGGAGATTCTCCGCCGACTGGACGATTCGGTGGTGCAGGTGGTAAACGGCCAAACCCAGTTCTTGCGCCGTGCCCGGGGCTATGTGCCTTTGGCCATTCCCATGAAGGGCTCAAGTCCCATGGCCGCCCTGGGTGCCCAGGAGAAGAATACCTTTTGTCTGTTTGATAAGGGGTATTGCTACCCTTCCCAGGAAAATGGGGATGTGGAAAACCGGGAACTGTTTGAAGCAACGCTAAAGGACATGGGGGCACTTTTAAAGATTAAGCCCGAAAAAGTAATCTGCGACATGCACCCTTATTACCCAACCACTGAAGCGGCGAAAAACATGGGCCTGCCCCTGCTTCAAGTGCAGCACCACCATGCCCATATTGCTTCTGTTATGGCGGAGCATGGCCTTGAAGGCCCTGTATTGGGCGTGGCCTTTGACGGCACAGGCTTCGGGCCCGACGGCACCATTTGGGGCGGGGAATTTTTGCTGGTGGATTCCAAAGGCTTTAAACGCCTGGGCCACTTAAAGGCCATCCCATACCTTGGCGGAGATGAATCGGTGAAGCAGAGCTGGAAAAGTGCCCTATGCCTGATGGACGACGCGGGAATCCCTTACGAGAACCCTCTTGTTCAGGCGGCGCTTAAAAGCAAGGTGAACACCCATTTGTCTTCCTCCATGGGACGTTTGTTCGATGGGATCAGCGCCCTGTTGGGGATTTGCACAAAGGGCCAGTATGGTGGCCAGCCAGCCATCGAATTGGAAAACGCGGCGGCCCGGGCGGTTAAAAAGGAGAAAGCACCTTTTACGGTAGAGGGGGAGGATTTTGCCCCTTGTGTGCGGGAAATGTACACATTGTTTAGAGAAGGTGCCGATATCGATGAACTGGCCTACCGCTTTCATGTAACGGTGGCCCGGTGGATTGTTGGAATGTGCCAAGGTTTCGGGATACAAAAAGTAGCGCTGTCCGGCGGCGTGTTTCAAAACAGGCTGCTAATGGAAATGGTTGAACCGATGCTCAAAGAAAAGGGCTTTATGGTTTTTACAAACCATTTGGTGCCGCCGGGAGATGGCGGCATTTCCCTGGGGCAAATGTTTATCGGCCAGAAAGGTGGGAAGACGCAATGTGTTTAGCGGTTCCGGGAAAGATTATCGCCCTTGATGGGGCAAAGGGCCGGGCGCTGGTCCGGGGCAACACCATTGATGTGGAAATGGGCATTGTGAATGCCGGCATTGGGGATTATGTGCTGATCCATGCGGGCTGCGCTATTTCTGCCATGCCCGAAGACGAAGCGTTGGAGCTGGACGAATTGTTTAATATGGTGAATGAATATGGAAAACAGGATTGATGCCCTGGTCCAAGCCATTGGCGGGTATAGAGGCAAGCCCATTAAGCTGATGGAGGTCTGCGGGACCCATACCTACCAGATTTCCCATCTGGGGATTTCTGGACTTTTGCCGGAAAATATCCAATTGGTTTCCGGACCTGGCTGCCCTGTTTGCGTAACCCCGGCAGGGTACATCCACCGGGCTATGAAAGTGGCCCTTGAAAAAGATACCACTCTTTGCAGCTTTGGGGATATGATCCGGGTACCGGGCACCGAAGGCAACCTTGCAAAGGTGAAGGCCCAGGGAGGCAGCGTGAAGGTGATGTATTCACCTATGGACGTGGTAACTTGGGCTAAAAATGAGCCGCAGAAACAGTTCGTGGTGGCGGCGGTGGGTTTTGAAACCACCTTGCCTCTATATGCGCTTTTAATTCAGACACTTGAAAAGGAGAAGCTTACCAATGTGCGACTGCTGATGGCCGTAAAAAGGCTGATGCCGGGGCTTCAGTGGCTGTGCGAAAATGAGCCGGATATCCAAGGGTTTATCGGCCCTGGCCATGTGAGCGCTATTTTGGGCTATGAGGTGTATGAAAGCCTGTGCGAAAAATACCGGGTGCCTCTGACGGTGGCTGGATTTTCATACGAGCATTTGGTGGCTGCCATACATGATTTGGTGAGGCAAATTGAAAAAGGCGCTCATGAAGCCCATAACCTCTACCCCAAGGTAGTTACAAAGGAAGGGAACCCCAAGGCCCTTGAATTGATCCATACTTATTTTGAACCCACCCTGGCTACCTGGCGGGGCCTGGGAGCCATTGCCCAGTCGGGCTATGGATTAAAAAAAGAATTTTCCCGCTATGATGGGGGAACTTACAGCGATCAAAGCCAAGAACCAAAGGGCTGCCAATGTGCCAATGTGATTACAGGCCGAAAAAAACCTGTGGATTGCGCACTTTTCGGCCAGGCCTGCACCCCTCTAAACCCGGTGGGCCCCTGTATGGTTTCTTCAGAAGGCAGCTGCGGCATTTGGTACCAAAACGCCAGAACCCGGTAAGGAGCGTGAAAACAGTGAAAATTACCCTGGCCCATGGCAGTGGCGGCGATGTGATGGATGAGCTGATCCGGGATATTTTTGTGCGGCATTTTTCAAACCCTGTTTTAGACAGGCTGGAGGACGCGGCGGTATTGCCAAGCCCTACGGCTCAAATCGCTTTTACCACCGATTCTTTTGTGGTGACCCCACTTGTTTTTAAAGGAGGGGATATTGGGAAGTTGGCTGTCTGTGGCACAGTGAACGATCTGGCCATGCGGGGAGCGGTACCCAAATACCTTTCCTGCGGCTTTATTTTGGAAGAGGGACTGGCGCTTGATACCCTTGACCAGGTGGCGAAGTCTATGGGGCAGACGGCCCAGGAGGCGGGAGTCATGATTGTGGCAGGGGATACCAAGGTGGTAGAGGGAAACGGTGGGCTGTATATTAATACGGCGGGCGTGGGTTTTATGCAAACTCATTTGGATATCAGCGTTAAAAGCACCAGGCCGGGGGATGGCATTATCATTTCCGGACTGATGGGAGAGCATCACGCCTGTATTTTATCGGCCCGGATGGGCATTGAAAACGATATCCAAAGCGATTGCGCTGTTTTGAACCATATGGTGGAAAGCCTGTTAAACGCGGGGCTTCAGGTGCATACTTTAAGGGATATTACAAGAGGCGGCTTAGGCACAGTGCTAAATGAAATAGCCAAGGCATCCCATGTGGAAATGGCGCTTGATGGAAAAACGGCCCTATGCAATGAAACAGTCCAGGGCTTTTGCGATATACTGGGTCTGGATATTATGCACATGGGTAATGAGGGCAAGTTCGCTCTGATTTTGCCTATGGAGCAGGTGCCAGAGGCCTTGGATATTCTCGGGGGAGATGCCCGTTTAATCGGCACTGTACAAGAAGGGAAGCCTTGTGTTACCATGATGACACGGGGGGGCAGCAAACGGATGATTAAGCCCTTGCTAGGCGAAGGCTTGCCCAGAATCTGTTAAAGGAGCGATGGCAATGCAGGCAGATTACAAAATAGAAAAAAGCCACTTGCAAAAGACCCTTGAGCTGGTTAACAAACAATGGGAAACCGCGGCTCAGGGGATGACGGAGAGGGCCTTGGCTCTGGAGGCGGCCCGGGATGAAATGCTGGAAAGGGTCACCTATGATATGGGCGGCCTGTATTCCAAGCAAGGCTTTCAGGAAATGATGGAACTGAGCCAGGCCATGCAGCCCTTGCAGGAGGCCGCCGCAGCCCAGCAGATGGACGACCGGACCATGCATACCCTGCTTTTAATGCGGGATTCGCCTTATTTTGCAAGAGTGGATTTTTGCTTTATCGGGGATGACCAGGGGGAAAAAGTGTATATTGGCCGGGGAACGCTTATGGATAAGGAAACCCTCGACATTTTCGTTTACGATTGGCGCACGCCCATTGCCAGTGTGTATTACCGCTATGGGGTGGGCCCAGCAAAATACGACGCGCCGGGCGGAGTGATTGAAGGAACGCTTAAATTAAAACGGCAGTATGAAATTGAACGAGGCGAAATGAAGTATTACTTCGACGCGGACGTGCAGGTAATGGACGCCTTTTTAAGGGAACTGCTTTCGAAAAACACCACCCTGCAAATGAAGAGCATTGTGGAAACCATCCAGCGGGATCAGGACATGGTCATTCGGGATATGGAATCTGAACTGATGATGGTTCAGGGGGCAGCAGGTAGCGGCAAGACCTCGGTGGCCCTGCACCGGATCGCCTATTTGATGTACCAGGGGCTAATGGAAAAGAAGCTGGAAGCTGGCCAAATTCTGATTATTTCGCCTAATGCGGTGTTTGAACGGTATATTTCAAGGGTCTTGCCGGAGCTGGGGGAAAGACAGGTAAAGACGGTTTTGTTCGATGAGCTGTTCAGTGAAACCCTGCCCCAATGCGAATTTGAAAGCCGGGGCGCTTTTATGGAGAAATTTCTTGAAACCGGCATCAAGCCCAATGCCTTTAAGGGAAGCCGCAGTTATACGGTGATGCTGGAACGTTTTGTTAAAGAGCTTTCTAAAAGCATTATTCCTTTTAAAGATGTGTATTATGGCAATACCCTTATTGCCAAAGGAGATGAACTGCGAGGAAAGATTCTGGAATCGAAGAAGAATTCTCCCCTGGCATACAAGCTAAAATGGCTGGAAAATGAGATCATGGAAAAGGCCCACGAGCAAAAGCCGGAGTTGATGGCCAAGCTTCGGGAGGCTGCCATGGAAACTTTGACGGATTACAGCGAGCTAAAGCCCTATGTGCGGATGTTGGCTATAGAGGAAGCCCGCAAAACCATTGAAACGGTGCGAAGCTTTACAAGGGTAGATTGCCAGCAGGAATATTTAAAGCTTTATCAGAATAAGGCATTGTTTCACCGAATGGGTGAAGGCCTTTTAGATAAAAATGAGCTGGAAGCCATTCGGGTAGGAATGCTGGAAGCGCAAGGCTGGTCTTACCAGGATGGGGCGGCTTTATGTTATATCACTGAAATGGTGCAGGGCTACGGTTACTACGGCGACATGCGCCAGGTGGTGCTGGACGAAGCCCAGGATACCGACGAAATGCATATAGCGCTGCTTAAGCTGCTTTTCCCAAGGGCCCACTTTACTATTTTAGGGGATGTGCACCAGACCCTTATGGGCAACAAGGGAGAAAGCCTCTACGATGCCTTTAAAGAGATATTGAATAAAAAATCTACCCTGATGGTGAATCTGAATAAGAGCTTTCGTTGCACGAAACAGATTTGGGCCTTTGCTTCCCAGTTTTTACCTCAGGGGCAAAAAGGGGAATGCTTTAGTAGGAATGGGGAGAAGCCTGCACTGTACGCCTTTGCAGGGGATGAACAGATGGCTTTGGTGGCCAGCCAATACCTAAAAGATGGCATGGGCTCCGTTGCGCTGATTGCCAAGACAGAAGCCCATGCCAAGGAGATTTTTACGCGGCTTAAAGACAGGCTTCCTTTAAAATTGTTGGACGGGGAGCATTTGCAGGACATTAAGGGCGTGTTTGTATTGCCTTT
This sequence comes from Eubacteriales bacterium, assembly GCA_031556065.1. Taxonomy (GTDB): domain Bacteria; phylum Bacillota; class Clostridia; order Christensenellales; family Aristaeellaceae; genus JAVBTR01. Next base: position 52,365 of record JAVBTR010000006.1, read on the forward strand.
GTATGTGGCCAAGGGCCTGGAGTTTGATGGCGTGCTGCTGGCGGATGTCGATGAAAGCCATTACCACGGGCCGGAAGAGAAGGATTTGCTTTATATCGCTGCCACCCGCGCGCTGCACAGGCTAAGCGTTTTTTCAAGGGAGGCCATAACCCGTTTGCTGGAGGTGGAATAATGGTATTTGAAGAGATTGCCGCGATCATGGGCGTTATCTTGCTAAGAGATGAAACGGAATTCACCGAAGATTTTGAATTAACCTGTGAAAACGGAATTACCCCCTTTGAAGTAGCCAAGCTGGCTATTGCTATGGAAAAGCACTTCGCTTTGGAACTGTACGATGAAAAAGTCGCCCTGTTTAAAACATTGGGCGACGCGGCAAAGCATATCGAAATGCTTTTGGAACAGGGTTTTGGCAAGCCCGTTTTAAGCCGGGAGGAAGACAGGAACGCCTGGTTTTACGAGTGAAGCCGCTGCTTTGTCATGTATGCTTTGGGAGATAGGCCGTAGCGCTGCTTAAAGGCGCGGTAAAAGGTGCAAAGGCTGTCGAAACCCGCTTCAAACCCGGCCTGAGAGGCGCTTAGTTCCGCGTTTTCCAATAGCTCCGCGGCGTAGCCTGTGCGCAGGGTGTTGATATAGTCGTTATACGTGCAGCCAATTTGCCCAGAAAAACATCTGGAAACCCGGTAACGGCTTACGTGAAGGGCCGCTGCCAGGGATTCTAAGGATAAGGGTTGGCGATAATTTTCGTCTAAATAAAGCAAAAGCTTGTGCAATAAATCCTCGCCCTCCGGGGCGGGGCGTTTTTGTGTGGGTAACATTTCCAGCAGGCGGCCCAGCAGTACGCCAAGATAGGCCTTGCGAAGGGGCAAAGAAAGGCCTTCATCTTCCAGGGCATGGAAGGCGGCCAGGACATCTTTGTGAATAAAGGAGGCTTCTAAAAAGGGCAGAACCGGACGGTAGTGGGTGAGCCGGTGGGTATATTCAGGCACCAAATCCCCGTGAAAAATGATCAGCTTGGCTTCGCTTTGTTCAGGGGTATAGTGGCTGTGAACAGTGTTGGGGAAAACAATGGCCATTTCACCTGGATGCAGGGTTTGAGTGCATTCGCCAATGGTCATTTCCAAGGTGCCTTCCAGGGCAAAAACCAACTCGGTATGGCTGTGAATATGGGGGATAAAGCTCAGGTTGTGGCCTGTAAACAGGTCGAAGAGCTTTTCCCGCCGTTCGTAAAAGGCGGCCATAAGGGCTTCGCACCTCTTCTCGTTGCAATATTTGATAAGGTTTCGCCTCTAATCGAGAAGAATTATAGCATTATTTGTGCTACTATACAACCAATGACAATTATTAATGAGGTGTTTAATAATGAATTTAGCCATTGTTGGGTACGGCGGAATGGGTAGCTGGCATCATAAAAGCATTGTGGAAAACGTAAAGGAAATAAAGGTGGTGGGGGCCTGGGATATTCGCCAGGAAGCCCTTGAAAAAGCCAAGGAGAACGGATTGAAGGCCTATGAAAGCTTTCAAGCTGTTTTAAAAGACGAGGCCATCGATATCGTGACCATTGCCACACCTAACGATTTTCATAAGGATTTGGCCATCGCCGCCCTTCGTGCCGGCAAAAACGTGGTATGTGAAAAGCCTGTGACTTTAAACGCTGGGGAATTGGAAGAGATTATGATGGTTGCCAAGGAAACGGGCAAGCTGTTTTCCATACACCAGAACCGCCGCTGGGACAAGGATTACTGCATGGTGAAAAAGGTATTAAGCGAGGGCACTATTGGTAAGCCTTACTTTATTGAAAGTCGGGTCCAGGGTTCTCGGGGGGCCATGCATGGCTGGCGGGGCCATAAAATGAATGGCGGCGGCATGCTGTTGGATTGGGGTGTGCATCTGATCGACCAGATAATGGACCTGTTCGATTCCAAGGTGCTTTCCGTCGAAGGGCACCTGGTTTCCGTGAAGACACCGGAGGTAGAGGATAACATTAAAGTGACCCTGCGGTTCGAAAACGGGGTAACAGCCATGCTTGAAATGGCCACTAATTGCTTTATTAACCAGCCCCGCTGGCATGTGAGCTGCGAAAACGGCACCATGCAGATCGATGGCTGGAGCTGTGCTGGAAAGATGGTGCAATTGAACACCAGCGCGCCCCTCGAATGGGCGGATGATATCGTATACACGGAAGCGGGCCCCACCCGTACCATGGCACCCAGGCCTCCGGAAACCACCATTGAGTTGCCTTTGCCGGAGGTTGAAACGAATTGGTCGGATTATTACAAGAACATCGTTAACGTCATAGAAGGGAAGGCGGAGTTGATCGTGAAGCCGGAGGAGGCTTTAAGGGTGATGAAGGTGATCGACCTGTTGTTCCAATCCCAGGACAAAAAATGCGGCTTGCCTTGCTGCATTTAAAATATGGAGGTAGAGCATGATCAATATTGCGATGATCGGCGTGGGGGCCATCAGCGGGATCTACTTGGAAAACCTGACAAAGACCTTTAAAGAAGTAAAGATTTTGGGGGTCTGCGATCTGGTTCGGGAACGGGCGGAAAAGGCCCAGGCAGCCTACGGTGTTGAAAAGCTGTACGAAACCATGCACGATGCTTTTAAGGACCCCCAGGTGCAGATCGTTTTGAACCTTACCAGGCCCTACGAGCATTTTGAAGTAACCAAGGCCGCCCTTTTGGCAGGCAAACATGTGTATTCCGAAAAGCCACTGGCAGCGGATTTTGAAGAGGGCAGGGAACTGGTTCGCATTGCCAAAGAGCAGAGCCTGATGCTGGGTGGTGCGCCGGACACCTATCTGGGCGCGGGGATACAGACCTGCCGCAAACTCATCGACGATGGGGTGATCGGCCAGCCGATTGGCGCAGCCTGCTTCATGATCTGCCACGGCCATGAAACCTGGCATCCAGACCCGGAGTTTTATTACAAGCGGGGCGGCGGCCCTATGATGGACATGGGTCCTTACTATGTAACAGCGCTAATCAACCTTCTAGGCGGTGTAAAGGGCGTTACCGGGGTAACGAAAAAGAGCTTTGAAAACCGCACCATTACCAGCCAGCCCCATTACGGCGAAAATGTAACGGTGGATGTGGATACTTATGTGACCGGAACTCTGCACTTTGAATCTGGCGCAGTGGGCACCCTGTTCACTACCTTCGATGTGTATTACGGCGGCCGCAACCAGGCCAGGTTTGAAATTTATGGAACCAAAGGCACTCTGATGGTGCCAGACCCCAATACCTTTGGAGGGCCTATCCGCCTGTTCAGGCCTGAGGACCAGATCAAGGGGGCGGCGGTGGATCCGGCCCTGCTGGGGGCCGCTGGGGGGATGGAAGGCTTTAAAGAAATTCCCTTAATGTTCGATTACAACGAGAACAGCCGGGGCGTGGGCTTGGCGGACATGTGCAAGGCCCTTGAAACGGGCAGGGCGTTCAGAGCTAGCTATGAACAGACCGAGCATGTTCTTGAAATTCTCTGCGCTTTTGAAAAAAGCAGTGAAAAAAAGGCCTACTGGCCTCTTGAAACCAGCTTTGAAACCCGGGAACCCATGAAAAACAATGCCATGCACGGCATTTTAGATTAAGGAGGAACGACTATGAAAATCGCGTATACTGGCTGGACCTGGCTGATTAACCATCAAGACAACCGCAAGTTCGATCTAGAGCAGGCCATTAAGGAATGCAAGTATCTGGGTTATGATTATTTGGAAAACTTCGCCTTTATTGCGGATTTCTACGAGGATCCCAGTGAATTAAAGGCGCTGCTGGACAAATATGATGCCCAGATGGTGAATCTATACGGGCATTTCGGCGATAAGCCGGAAGAGGATTACGCCCGCTGTGTAAAGCAGATCGATTTCCTTAAGGCCATTGGCGGAACCCATTACAACTGCCAGGGCAGCTGCTGGAATGAAGCGCCCTTCAGGCGGCCGTTGGACGAACAAAAGGTAACAATGTATGCAGAGCTTTCCAATAAGCTAGGGGCCTACTGCAAGGAAAAGGGCGTAACGCTGTGCTTCCATCCCCATGCCAATTCCGCTGTGTTTGAAAGGGATCAGATTGAGTTTTTTGTGAAGCATACGGACGCTAATCTGGTAAGCCTGTGCTTGGATACGGCTCACACCACCATTGCGGACATGAATGCGGCCGAGGCATTTGAGCAGTTCGCAGACCGCATTGGTTATGTGCACTTAAAGGACGTGGATCCTACTCAGGCCAAGAGCGATCGGCCCATGAGTGCGTTCAGGGCGCTGGGACTGGGCACGGTGGATTTTGTCGGCGTGGTGAATGTGCTGAAGAAGCATGGGTATGATGGGGTGCTTTGCGTGGAATTGGATAACCCGGAGGTGTGCAACTACAACTCTGCAGAGGTTTCCCGTAAGTACATCAAAAATGCACTGAAAATGTAGGGTGAAGGGTTTCGGCCCTTGATAGAAGATTAAAAGAAGGCGACAAACTGAATAATAAAGAGGGCAGCTGCAAGTTGATGCGGCTGCCCTCTCTTAAAAATCCCCTTACCTTTCCTCTCGGAAGTAGTTGACGCCGCAGGCGGCAGGCTGCTGGTTCTCCTTCTTCATACGAATGGAGGACACCACCAGCACAATGCACGTTACCACAAAGGGCAGCATGGAGAAAATAGATGAGGGGATATTGATTACGCTGGCAGGCACATAAAGCCTTAACACGCTTAACGCGCCGAAAGCCAGGCTGCCCACAATGGCACGCAGAGGCTTCCAGGAGGCGAAGATAACCAGCGCCACTGCGATCCAGCCCTGGCCGCTAATAATGTTGGGCTGCCAGTTGCCAACGCAGGTGACCAGGGCGATATATACGCCGCCCAGGGCGCAGATGCCGCCCCCAAGCAATACGTGAATATACTTATACCGCGTTACATTGACGCCCATGGCATCGGCTGCCGCAGGGTTTTCACCAATGGCTCGCAGGTTAAGGCCCGTGTGGGTACGGTTAAAATAAATGTACAAGGCAATGGCAATGGCTACAGCTAAATAGGTAATAATGCTTTGGTTGAACAGCAGCTTTCCGATCACGGGAAGGTTGGTGAGAAAACCCATGTTCAAAGGCAGAAGCGCATCCTTAACCCCCTTGGAAAGGGCCAAGGTCTCTACAGAGGCGAACTTGATATTCTGCCCAATAAAGTTGGCAGCGCCGGTGCCGAAAATGGTCAGGGTCAAGCCGGTTACGTTTTGGTTGGCGTGGAGGGTGACAGTCAAAAACGCGAACAGCAGCGAAGAGAGCACCCCAGCTGCAAATCCGGCCACAATGGCCAGAAACGCGTTCTGGGTAGCCATAACCACTGCGTAGGAGCAAATAGCGCCCATGTACATAATGCCTTCCACGCCCAGGTTCATGCTGCCGGATTTCTGCGTAAGAATCTCACCCAGAGTACCAAGCAAAAGCGGCGTGCCAGCCAGAATTGCCGCGTAAAGGAAGGATTGCACATAATTAACAAATTCCATTACTTTACCCCCTTAATGACGACGATCCGATAGCGGACAAAGAAGGCAGAACCCAGTACGAAGAACAGAATAATTCCCTGCAAAATATCGCCCATAGCGGAAGGAATATTGTACTGGGTCTGAATGACGGAGCAGCCCTTTTGCATAATCGCGAAGAGAAAGGATACAAACAGAATAATCGTCGGAGAAAGCTTCGAAAGCCAAGCAATGGATATGGCTGTAAAGCCCCGGCCATTGGCGATCTGCTCGGTTAACTGGCGATCCGGCCCCGCTACCTGCAGCATGCCCGCCAGGCCACAAATGCCTGCGGATAACAGCATGGTGCGGAAGATGATCTTGTTAACGGGCATCCCCGCATAGCGGGCGGTATTTACGTTTTCGCCCACCACAGACAATTCATAGCCCTGCTTGGTGTATTTAAGGTAAACGCTCAAGACCACTACCAGCACCAACATCACGATCCAGCCAATATGTACCCCTCCAATAAAGGGAATGGGCACCTCCGGCAGCCGGGCGTTTTTCACAAACCGGGGCATGGCAGAAAAGCCGCTCATGGTAGGATCACGCCATGGGCCTTCCTTAAGGAATTGGATGATGTAAAGAACGATGTAGTTGAGCATTAGGGTGAACAGGGTTTCATTGGTACCGAAGCGGACCTTGAAAAACGCGGGAATTAGCCCCCAGAGCCCAGCGCCCACAAAAGCGGCTGCGGCCATGGCTACAATTAAAAGCCACTGAGGCATTTCGTTGTGGAAATAGGCGAAATAGCTGGCACAGATTGCGCCCACGCAAATTTGCCCCTCCGCGCCGATGTTCCAAAAACGCATTTTAAAAGCCAAAGTGACACCCAGGGAGGTAACGCATAGGGGAATCATCATCTTGATGGTTTCCTTTTGCATAGCCACGGACCCTAACGCCCCTTCGATCAGCGTGCCATAAACGGAGATGGGGTTGTGGCCCATGAAAAGCAAGAAAACACCGCCGGTAATCAGGCCGAACAAAATCGGTACCAGCTGATAGATAACTGCCTGGGTGCGGGTCAGCCTTGTGCGGTATTGAATATAGAACCGGGGCATGTGGCTAAGGGCTCTTTTCATGCTAGGCATAAACATCCTCCTCATCGGTGGTATCTCCGGCCATTTTCATACCAAGCAGCGCTTTGGTGGTGTATTTGGCTGGTACAATGGCTGTTACACGGCCGCCGCACATCACCATGATCCTGTCGCAAAGGGAAAGGAGCACATCCAAATCCTCGCCCACGAACAACACCCCAACGCCCTTTTTCTTTTGCTCGTTGAGCATGTCATAGATCATCATACTGGCGCCAATGTCCAGCCCGCGAACGGGGTAGGCGGTAATCAGCACACGGGGGGCGGCGTTGATTTCTCGGCCCAGAAGCACTTTTTGCACATTGCCGCCGGAAAGCTTTTGCACTGGTACGTTAATGGAAGGGGTGGCGATTGCCAAATCCTTTACCATTTGCTCCGCTTCCTTGCGAGAATTGCTGCGGTTTAAAATAAGTCCCTTGCCTTGGTGACGGTACTTTTTAAGCAAAAGATTATCGGGAATATTCATGCCCCCTACCAAGCCCATCCCCAAACGATCCTCGGGGATAAAGGCCATGGAAACGCCCCGCTTGATGATCTCCTGCGGACTAAGACCCGCAATGTTTTGCTTATCCAGCAGGATAGCCCCGCCGGAAATAGATTGCAGGCCTGTAATGGCCTCACAAAGGGCTTTCTGGCCGGAACCCGCCACACCGGCAATCCCCAGAATTTCTCCCTGGTTAAGCTCGAAAGAAACATCCTCCAATAAGGTGGTGCCATCCGTGTTTTTAGCGGACAGCTGGTGCACGTCTAAAATCCGCTTTCCGGCAGGCATTTCCAATCGATGCACATCCAAATCCACTGCATGGCTCACCATCAACTCTGTAAGGGAATAGCGGTCTGCCTCGTCTGTTTGAATGGTGCCAACACTTTTACCCTTGCGTAAAACCGTTACCCGGTCGGAAATGGCCAGCACTTCATCCAGTTTATGGGTGATGATGATGATGGATTTGCCTTGATCCCGCATAATTCTTAAAATGGTGAACAGGTTTTCGATTTCGATGGGGGTCAAAACTGCGGTGGGCTCATCCAGGATCAGCACCTCCGCCCCACGGGCCAAAACCTTTACGATTTCAACCGCCTGTTTTTCGCTAACGGACATGTTGTAGATTTTTTTGTCCAAATCTACCTTTAGGCTCAGCTCTTTCACCAGGGAATCGATGTCCTTCAGGTCGCCTTTTTTTGCACCCAAAAGAATGTTTTCACGGGCGGTAAAAACCTCCACCAGCTTAAAATGTTGATGGATCATGCCAATGCCAAGATCAATGGCATCTCTGGGCGAGCGGATAGTAACAGGCTTGCCGCCCAGAAAGATCATGCCTGCATCCGGCTGGTAAATGCCGGAAAGCATGTTCATTAATGTGGTTTTGCCGGAACCGTTTTCGCCTAAAAGCGCAAGAATTTCCCCTTTGTTCACTTCCAGATCGATATGATCGTTGGCTACAACGGGGCCAAAACGCTTGCTAAGTCCATGAAGCTCAATCGCGGCGCTTGAAACAGGAGGAATCGACATAGGGTGGACGCTCCTTTCGTAAAGGGATTAAAACCATTAAAAGCCGGGAAGTATTCGCTCCCCGGCTTTTAAATTGACATTTGATTAGTCTACCACAACGCCTTTAACCAGCAGATTGGACATGAAAGCACCGGTGATGTCGCCATCGGACAGCTTTTCGCCCGCGGCCACAGCCAGTTCGCCTTTGTTGTTGTAGATTTCGCCGGTGAACACATCCCATTCGCCGGATACGATCTTGGCCCGAGCAGCTTCAATAGCTTCAGCGGTGCCTTCGGCGCAGTTGGCGGAAAGAGGGCTGATGTCCACAAAGCCTTCGGCCAAGCCGGGGAAGTAGTTTACACATTCCCAGGTGCCATCGATGAGGTCTTTTACTTCCATGGTATAGAACACGCCCCAGTTCCAGATGGGAGCAGTCAAGTGCCCTTCGGGGGCATTGGGAGTCATGTCACGGTTATAGCCGCAACCCCATTTACCCGCTTGCTCGGCAGCGACCTGAGGCATGTCGGAGTCGCAGTGTTGGGCGATTACGTCGCAGCCAATAGCCAGAAGTGCTTCGGCGGTCTGCTTTTCCAAGGTAGGATCGCCCCAGGAGTTGATGTATTTGACGTGCACAGTAACATCGGGGTTCACGCTCTGGGCGCCTAGGGTAAAGGCGTTGATGCCGCCGTTGACTTCCGCCAGATCGGGGAAGGCAGCCACAAAGCCCAGTTGGTTGGATTCGGTGCGCATACCTGCGGCGATGCCGGCCAGGTAGCGGGATTGATAAATGCGGCCAAAGTAATTGTTGAAGTTTTCGCCATTGTTCATGAAGCCAGAGCAATGGGAGAAGATCACTTCAGGGAATTCTTCGGCCATTTCATCCATGAAGTTCATGTAGCCCCAGGAATTGCCGAAAATGATATGGCAACCGGCATCCACTAATTCGCGGATGGCACTTTCCACTTCGGCGTTTTCGGGAACATTGAACTTATAAAGAACCTGCTTCTCGCTTAAACCAAGGTTAGTCCGCATGGTTTCCAGACCATTGTAGTGGGCACCAGTGAAACCATCGTCTTTGGGGCCAATAAAAACAGCGCCAACGATAATTTCATCCTTGGGAATGGCTTCAAAAGCCAACGCGGAAACAGCCAACAGGGACAGAAGAACAACCAGAGCCAGGGCAACGAGTTTCTTAGACATGCAGGTTCCTCCTACTAAATATTAAATGGGGCGGTTTATTTGATCAATCGTCTTTCAGGGTGAGTCCACCATTTTTCACACTTTGAACGATTGCCAAAGACTTAAGATTGATGTTCTTTTCCCGAAGCCTGCGGCCACCGGGCATGAACCCCTTTTCGATGGCGATACCCACGCCAATGACTTCCGCTTCCACCTGCTGGCAAAGCATCATCATGCCTTCCACAGCTTGTCCGTCGGCAAGAAAATCGTCGATGATCAGAACCTTGGAGCCTGCGGGAATGTATTTCTTGTCGATGCGGATTACGTTTTGGGATTTGTGGGTGAAGGAGTACACAGGCGCTTGGGCCACGTTGCCATTTTGTACGACTGTAACGCTTTTTTTGGCGAAAACCACGGGCAGATCGTCAAGTGCCTGGGCTGTCATCATGGAAATGGCGATGCCGCTGGATTCTACAGTGAGGATGACATCGGGTTTTTCGCTGCGGAAATAATCGGCTAAGGCCTGCCCTATGGCACGGGTGAGCTTGGTGTCGATTCGATGGTTTAAAAACATGTCCACCTTGACAATATCGGGCGCGATGGCGGTGCCATATTGGAGGATTGCTTCCTTTAATGCCTGCATAAACACACCTCGCATTTTTAAATACCGAACGTTTTGACAAAATACCTTTATATTGTACAGGATTATCCTAAAATTGCAAGATGTTTTTCAAGTTATTTTTTGCTTTTTTTCGCTTTTTGGGATATAATGATTCCACTAATTTGAAGGGGTTATGCGAATGAAAATTGGCGCTTTAGAAGCAGGCGGAACGAAAATGGTTTGCTCCATCGGAGATGAAAACGGAAACGTTTTCGAGAAGGTTTCCTTTCCCACTAACACACCGGATGATTCCATGCCCAAGATAATCGCTTTTTTTAAAGAGCGGGGGATCGACAAGCTGGGTATCGGCTCTTTTGGCCCCCTGGATCTAAACGTAGGTTCAAAAACCTATGGCAATATTACATCTACCCCCAAACCCGGCTGGCATGATTATCCTTTGCTGGCCAACCTGAAGGCAGCTCTGGGTGTTCCTGTCGCCATTGATACGGATGTGAACGCCGCCGCCTGGGCGGAACACAAAATGGGAGCTGGAAAAGGTCTTGACAGCTGTGTGTATGTGACCGTGGGCACAGGGGTTGGCGGCGGTGTGGTGGTGGATGGCAAAATGCTCCATGGCCTGGTACACCCGGAACTGGGGCATATGCTTTTAAGGTCCGACCCTAAAGACCCTCTTCCCCAAGGGGTCTGTCCCTACCACAAGAGCTGTCTGGAAGGACTGGCTGCCGGACCTTCCATTAAGGCGCGGTTCGATACTCCCGCGCAGGATTTGCCCAATGAGCATTTGGCCTGGGAGCTGGAGGCGGAATACCTGGCCCAAATGTGCGCTAACATTGTTTTGACCCTGTCCCCGGAGGTGATCGTTCTGGGAGGCGGCGTGATGCAGCAGATGCATTTGTTCCCACCTATCCGCAAAAGAACCCAGGAATTGCTAAACGGCTACGTGGCGCATGAAAAGATCATGACCAATATAGATGAATACATTGTGCCGCCAGGGCTTGATACTAACAGTGGGGTCACAGGGGCGCTTTTATTGGGTGCCCAAGCTTAATTTTAGAAGGTGTTTAATTTGCAAAAGACGTATTCGGAAACCAAACTGATCCGCACCCAGCACTGCGATTTTAACGGCACCTGGCGCATGAGTGATATTCTTCTTTCCATGCAGGAAGCTTCCGGCATGCACTCGGAGCTGTTGGGCGTGGGCCGGGATGCGCTGATGGTCAAAAACCTGGTTTGGGTTTTATCAAGAAGCGAGGTGGTCATGGAGCGGTACCCTAGAATTGGCGAAACCGTGACCATTGAAACCTTTCCCATGAACAACCGCCGCTGGTTTTTTCCAAGATATTTTGTTTTTTACGATGAACAGAACAACATCATCGGTCGGGCGGGAACCCTTTGGGTGTTAATGGATTTTGTACAGCGGAAGATGGCCGCTCCCGATGCGGCCATAGGCCTTTTGCCCGACAACTCGGATATGATCGCGCCTTTGGGCTTGCCTGGGAATATCGACGATGTGGACGGCTCGATCCGCTCCTTTACAAGGCTGCCCAGCTACTATGACCTGGACGTAAACCAGCATGTGAACAACACCCGTTATGCGGACTGGCTTTGCGACGCCATTGGCATCGACGAAATGAAGAATAGACAACTTGCTCATCTTCTGATTCACTACGCGCACGAGGTGTTGCCAGGCAACGAAATGAACCTGACACTTTACCAAAAAGAAGCCGCGTTCCGCCTTACGGGGGAACACGGCGAGGACAAGTATTTCGAAATCGGCGGATCGTTTATGCTTTAATAACCGGAATATAGATATCGCATACCAAATCCTTGTCGCCCATACACCGTTCATCGTAGAGTTCGAAATCCACACAGCCGGGGGCATATTCGTAGCCACAGGCCGGGAACCATTCATTGTAGATGAACTGCCAGGTGCCTTGAATGCTGGGCACAAAAGCTTCCCGAACGCTGGCGGGGGAAGAAAAAACCGCATAGGTTGCAGCTGGGATGGTGCGCACATCGTATTCTTCGGAAATGTGCGCACCTTCTTTTGGAATAACGCCGATCATATAATCGAAGGTGCCTGTTTCGGAATTTACGGGGAAGCACACGCCATATTCGGCATGAGCGCTTAAAAAGCCTTCGGAATGGAGCCTTTTCATGCGGCCATCGGTGAGGTAGGCTGTCCAAAAGGCGGGAATAGAGATGCTGTTTTCACCCTCGGTGTCGGTGGTGGTGAGGGTGTAGCCTGCGATGGTAACCGGGGGTAAGGTAATGAATCTGGGTTCCATAATAATTCCTCCTGGTACGTATTCTTTCATGTTTTGCAGGGCGGGCAAAGCGGGGATGGCGCGAACGGGATGCTGGGCATAGGTTTCTGGGTTGCATTTAAAATACCGCCGAAAGGCTTTGGAAAACCCAGAATGGGTTTCAAAACCGTAATCCATAGCGATATCGATAATGCGCTTATTGCTGCCCAGCTCGCTGGCCGCGTAAAGCAGCCGCCGAAGCCGCAGGTATTGCATAACGGGGTAACCCACATGGAAGCGAAACACATGGGAAAAATGGGTGGCAGAAAAACCATTCATGGCCGCCAGCTGTTCGCAGGTAATCTCTTCCATTAAATGGGCGTCGATGTAGACAAGGGTTTGCTGGAGCATGAGATGGTAGTTCAAATGCATTCTCCTTTGCGTTGTACAACACCGTCATGATACCATGGGGGAATAATTTGGGCTGTTCCATTTTAGCTAAGATAAGATTTCAAGGGCCTTTTCTTTGGCGGCCTTTATGGCGGTGGGCAAGGGCAGGGCTTGAAGCTCGTCCTTGGTGACCCAGTTGAAGCCTGGAATAAGGGAATCGCAGGTGTAATGGTAGATGCGCATGTTCCATACCCGGTGGGTAAATACATGCTTGGCTTCGCCTAAATCCTTATTAAACTGGCATGGGATGGCCTTTTGTTTCAGGGCTTGGTCCATTTCTTCCTTTGCATTGCCTTCTTCATTTAATAGGAAGACGGTCAAGCCGCCAAGCATCCTTTCTTGGCGCTTGAAAACGAGGATACGGTTTTCACAGGTAATCAAGCCCACCCCCACCTGCATTTGCTTTGGAGGGCTTTTTGGGGTTTTAACAGGCAATTCGTCTGCGTCGCCATTTATAAAGCCGTCGCAGTGTTTTTTTAATGGGCAGCTTTCGCAGCCGGGGGTGCCAGGGCAACAAAGGCTGGCCCCCAAATCCATCAGAGCCTGGTTGAAATCCCCCGGACGGTCATGGTTTAAAAGCCCTAGGGCCAGAGCCCTGATCGCTATTAGGGTTTCTTTGTGGGTCACATCCTCCCGAATGCCATAGAGCCTGGAAATAACCCGAATCACATTGCCATCTACAGCGGGAACGGGCAAATTGTAAGCGATGCTCATAATGGCCCCCGCAGTGTAGGGACCAATGCCGGAAATGGACAGTAAAGCCTTTTCGTCCCGGGGAAGCACGCCTCCGAACTGGGCCACGACCTGCTGGGCACCTTTGTGCAGGTGACGGGCCCGGCTATAATACCCAAGCCCTTCCCAATGTTTAAGGACATTTTCCAAATCGGCACAGGACAATGATTCTAAAGTGGGAAATGATTCCATAAAACGATTAAAATATGAAATGACGGTGGTAACCTGTGTCTGTTGGAGCATGGTTTCGCTAACCCAGGTGGCATATGGGTTGCTTATGTCTCGCCAGGGAAGCTGGCGGCGGTGCCTGTCGTACCAGGCCAGTAAATCCATCGGAATGGTGTTCATACTGCGCTTCCTTTCAAAAAGGTTCATTTATATTGTAGCATAAAGCGTTTCAATTGTTAAATTGTTTTAAAAACAAAAGAAAAAAAGAGATAAAGCGTAAAAACAGAAGGAAAGACTAAATAAAGCGGATAAAACGAATGATTTGGGGACAAATCGATGAAATTAACATTTGCCACGAAGGAGTAAATGGATTAAACTATCCATTGTTGATTAGCACTCAACGCGAATGAGTGCTAACAACCCAAAAAGAAGCACAATGAGGAGGATTCCACATGACAGTTAAACCCTTAGGCGACCGCGTGGTCATCAAGAATGTAGAAATGGAAGAAACCACCAAGAGTGGTATCGTATTGCCCGGCACCGCCAAAGAAAAACCCCAGATGGCCGAAGTATTGGCTGTGGGCCCCGGCGGCGTGGTGGATGGCAAGGAAGTAACCATGCACGTAACGGTAGGCCAGAAGGTAATCTACTCTAAGTACGCTGGCACAGAAGTGAAATTGGATGGCAAAGAAATGATCATCGTCAGGCAGAACGATATTCTGGCTGTTGTAGAATAAGGAGTGACATGAGTTATGGCAAAGCAGATCAAATACGGTGAGGAAGCTCGCCGCGCCCTTGAACGTGGCGTAAACCAACTGGCGGATACCGTTAAAATTACCCTTGGCCCCAAGGGCCGCAACGTGGTGCTGGATAAGAAGTTCGGCGCGCCCCTGATCACCAATGACGGCGTGACCATCGCAAAGGAAATCGAGCTGGAAGATGCCTTTGAAAACATGGGCGCTCAGCTGGTGAAGGAAGTTTCCACCAAGACCAATGATGTGGCCGGAGATGGCACCACCACCGCTACTCTTCTGGCCCAGGCCATCATTCGCGAAGGCTTGAAAAATTTGGCCGCCGGCGCCAACCCCATGGGTCTTAAAAAGGGTATCGAAGCTGCTGTTGAAGTAGCTGTTGAAGGCCTTAAGGATCAGAGCCAGCCTGTGGATGGCAAGCAGGCGATTGCCCAGATCGCCGCTATTTCCGCTGGAGACGAATCTATTGGCGAATTGATCGCCAATGCCATGGAAACCGTTGGCAACGATGGCGTGATTACCGTTGAAGAATCTAAGACCATGAGCACCCAGATGGTAACCGTGGAAGGGATGCAGTTCGACCGTGGTTACGCCTCCGCTTACATGGTAACCGATACCGATAAAATGGAAGCGGTGCTGGATAACCCTTATATTCTCATTACCGATAAAAAGATTTCCAACATTCAGGAGATTCTGCCCGTGCTGGAAGGCGTTGTGCAGGCTGGCAAGAAGCTGCTGATCATCGCCGAAGACATCGAAGGCGAAGCCTTGGCTACCCTGATCCTGAACAAGCTCCGCGGTACCTTCACCTGTGTGGCCGTTAAGGCTCCCGGCTTTGGCGATCGCCGCAAGGAAATGCTTCGTGACATCGCTGTATTAACTGGCGGTCAGGTGATTACCGATGAACTGGGCCTGGAACTGAAAGAAACCACCATTGATATGCTGGGCACTGCCCGCCAGGTGAAGGTGGATAAAGAAAACACCACCATCGTGGAAGGTGCTGGCGCCAGCGAAGATATTCAGGCCCGCATTTCTTCCATTAAGGTGCAAATCGCCGATACCACCAGCGATTACGACCGTGAAAAGCTGCAGGAGCGTCTGGCCAAGCTGGCTGGTGGCGTGGCGGTAATTCAGGTTGGCGCTGCTACCGAAGTGGAAATGAAAGAACGCAAGCTCCGCATTGAGGATGCCTTGGCAGCCACCCGCGCAGGTGTTGAAGAAGGTATGGTTCCCGGCGGCGGTGTTGCTTTGCTAGGTGTTGTGGATAGTGTGAAAGCACTGCTTAACCAGTATACTGGTGATACCAAGACAGGCGTGGAAATTGTTCTTCGTTCTTTGGAAGAACCCCTGCGCCAGATCGCCATCAACGCGGGCATCGAGGGCAGCGTGATCGTGGAAAACATCAAAAACGCTAAGAAAGCCCGCTACGGCTATGACGCTCTTAAGGGTGATTACTGCGATATGATCGAACGAGGCATTATCGATCCCACCAAGGTAGCCCGTTCTGCACTGCAAAACGCGGCCAGTATCGCGGCCCTGGTGCTGACAACCGAATCCCTTGTAACCGATATCCCCGCGCCCGAACCTGCGGCTCCTGCTGGCGGTATGGGTGGCATGGGCGGCATGTATTAAGCGCTTCGCGCATTCCCAAAGTGGCATTGCCACTTTGGGAATTTTTATTGATGTTGAAAAATGGACATAATAGTGATAAAATGATAAGTAGTGGCTTTTCTTTATATAACTTACATAAGAAGGTAATCGAATATGCTGAAGATGTTTACGGCTTTTACAACGGAAATTGATGACATGGATTTGGCCATAGAGGAAATTTGCGGGCAGATTGATTTGAAAAACGGGTTGCTGAAAAACAGTATTGGTTTATTAAACTGTTACAGCGAATTTGTGGACACCGGCGTAGTGAAAGCCATATGCGACGCCCTGCCATTCGATGTGCTCGGCTGCACAACCAGCGGCTGCGGAACCAATGGCGGAAACCATGCTTTGGGGTTGACATTGACTGTTTTAACTGCCGATGACGTGCATTTCAAGGCGGAGCTTACAAAGCCCTTGGCCGAAAACCGGAAAGAAAGAATCTACCAGGCTTATGAAAAGGCCGTGTCGGAAATGGCAGAGAAACCTCAGTTTATTCTGGCCTATTTGCCGTTGATCTTTACAGTGGATGGGGAAGTGGTGCTGGAGGATCTCCGCGCCGCGTCGGGGGATTTGCCTGTTTTTGCGACCCTGGCGGTGGATCATACCAGGGATTACCATACCGCCAGCGTGATCATGAACGGCGAAGTATACAGCGAATCCATGGCTATGATACTCCTTTTCGGGAATGTGCATCCCAGGTTTGTAGTCGGCGGCCTGATGGAAGAAAAGATTTTGAAGCAAAAGGCCATTATTACCGATTCCAAAGACAACATAGTAAAAGAAGTAAATGGTATCCCCGTGGTGCAATACATGCAAAGCCTGGGGCTCACCACAGAGGATGGGCAGATCCAGGGCGTGGCGGCTACCACCCCTTTCTTGGTGGATTACAACGATGGTACCAGGCCCGTGGTGCGTTCTATTTTCGCCCAGACCCCGGAAGGCTATGCGGTTTGCGGCGGGCGTATGCCCATTGGCTCCACCCTTTCGATTGGGTCCATCGATCATGACAGCGTGCTTCAGGCCACCGCAACGGTGCTTAAAACCATTTTGGACGCGAAAGATACCAGTGGCGCGCTTGTGTATTCTTGCATTGGCCGCAATTATGCTCTGGGTGTTAAAACCAGCGATGAACTGGATCTGATAAGAGAACAGTTAGGCGAAAAACTCCCGTTTATGGCCGCCTATTCCGGCGGAGAGGTGTGTCCCTTATATTCGACTAACGGAGGGCTTCGCAATAGGTTCCACAACAATACCATTATTGTATGCATACTGTAATATGACGCGACCGTTAATAAGGAGGCTTATGCTATGATAAGCCAGGCAGAAGCAGAACAGCTGAAACGGGACAAACGAAAATTGGAGCGGGAAAACGCATCCTTAAAAGAAACCATTTGGCGTTCAACTCAAACCCAGCAATCGCTCAACGCGTTTAGCGAGGTGCTTTTGCGGGATAAATCTATGCAGGAAAAGTATATGAACCTCCTGCTTGAAAACTGCCCGGATATGATGATCCTGCTTAACAAGCAAGGACAATTTGTAAACTGCACTCAGGCGTTTTTGTTTAGCGCGGGTATTTCGAATATTGGCCTGGTTAGCATGAAGCCCTTTGAAACGGTGTTGGAGCAATGTGTTTCTTCGAAAAATAGAAAACGGCTTCTTCAAGCCTATAGCCATGTTATGGAAAGCAAGAGGGCTGTAGATTATGAAGCCAGCATGGATTTTAGCTTTCGGGCAACCAAGCGGGATTACCAAATATCATTAACACCTATGATGGATGAAGAGGATTCCATTGAGGGCGCCTTGGTGCTTTTTCATGATGTAACCGAAATATTGGAAGCCAAGAAGCAAGCCGAACAGGCCAACGCCGCCAAATCGGATTTTCTGGCCATGGTATCACACGAAATACGTACCCCAATGAATGCCATTATGGGGCTGACGGAGATTCTTTTGCGTACAGATACCACCGATAAGCAGCAGGAGCATCTGAAAAACATTTTTTCCTCCTCCAAAGGCCTTCTGAATCTGATAAACGATATTTTGGATTTTTCCAAGATTGAAGCCAAGCACCAGGAAGTGACCCTGGAAAACTTTAGCCTTGAAGCCCTTCTAAATGATACGAAAAAACTGTTTGGCGCTTTGTTTGTGGATCGCGCTATTACCTTCCAATGCGATTTTCATGAAGATTTGCCCCGCAATGTAGTGGGCGATGAAAAGCTGATCCGCCAGATCATAAGCAATATTCTGACCAACGCCTATAAATATACCAATGAAGGCCATGTCTATTTTAATATTTGGTTTGAAAAGCCGAACAGGCTCTGCTTTACTGTGGAGGATACGGGTATCGGCATCAAGCAGGAGGATTTGCCCAGGCTGTTTAATGCATTTGAACAGTTGGACAGGGTTAACAATAAAGGCGTTATCGGCACCGGTTTGGGCTTGGCCATATGCAAGCAGCTATGCCAGCTGATGGGCGGTAGCATCCAGGTAAAAAGCGAGTATGGCATAGGCTCCGCCTTTGAAGTGGTATTGCCCGTAACACCACAGGACAACAACTCAGGGGAGGAATTCGGCGAGGATCGGGAGTTTGAAGCTCCCAGCGCGCAAATTTTGGTGGTGGACGATATCGAGCTGAACGCCATGATCGCCTGCGCCATGCTTGAAACCTTCGCCATTAACGCAGACATGGCCCTTAGCGGGAAGGAAGCCATCGCTATGGCCAAAGAAAAGCAATACGATTTGATATTCATGGACCATATGATGCCGGAAATGGACGGCATTGAGGCGGTAGCTCATTTGCGCAAGCTTAATGAATACTACCCAAACGCCCCCATCATAGCCTTGACGGCCAATGCCGGCAAGGAAGCGGAAACCATGTTTATGCAAAATGGGCTGACGGATTTTGTCTTTAAACCCTTGGAACGGATCAATCTGGCCAGGTGCCTGATGAAATACCTTCCCAAAGAAAAAGTGAACATTTTGTAAAATGCAGCGGTCAGGGTAAATAACCCTGGCCGCTGAATCGTTGTATGGATGAAAGAACCAAAGTGACTTGGTTACTTTGGCCGAGGGAATATTTCCCTCACTGCACTGCGAAACCACCGCGCATATCACTGGTTTCGGATTGCAATCAGAGAGACGGCCCCTCCAATACCTCCTAAAGGTTTTAATGTGTGGGCATATGGTTGCACACCCTTGCATAGGGTACGGTAAAAGGAAGGTGCAGCCTATGAGCAATTTACGCTTGAAACCAAAGAAGGACATGAGTTGGGAAAAGAGTGAACCGCAAAAGAAAAAGGAGAAAAGAGCATGGAAGAAAATTCAATGGAGCCGCTGTTTTAAGCCAATGCTGGCGCTGTCCTTGGCAGTGCTGTGTGGGCTGTATACCTTTATGCTGGATGAAAACGCAACGGCGGTGGTGGCGATGAAACGGGAGCTGCCTGTTTACTCAGTGGCCAGGGACGACAAAAAGATAGCCATCAGCTTCGATGCCTCCTGGGGGGGAGATCAAACCATTGGCATACTTGACACATTAGATGCATATAATGTGAAGACAACCTTTTTTCTGGTAGGTATTTGGGTGGATAAATACCCGGAACTGGTAAAAGAAATTGTGGCTCGGGGCCATGAAATTGGCAACCATTCCGCATCCCATCCCCATATGAGCCAGATATCCCAACAGAAGATTCGCGAGGAACTGCGTATAATGAGCGACAAAGTGGAAACAATAACTTCCATCCGCCCGACGCTGTTCCGCCCGCCTTATGGGGATTACAACAACCAGGTGGTTTTAACCACCAGGGAAGCGGGATACGAGGTTGTTCAATGGAGCGTGGATTCCTTGGATTGGAAGAACCGTGGGGTGGAGGATATTATCAAACAGTGCACCAAGAAGATCGAAAGCGGGGATATCGTTTTGTTCCACAACGATGCCCAGTATACCCCTGATGCTTTGCCCAAAGTGCTTGATTACTATCAAAGCCAAGGGTTCACGATTGTGCCTGTAAGCGAAATCCTTCTAAAAGGTGAAACAACAATTGATGTGCAGGGCAAACAGCACCCCGTGTCGCCCGCACAATGAGAGGTGACAACAATGGATGAATTGGGAAACTTGATCAGGCTTGGCGGTATTATTGCGGAGGAACCCGCTTACGGCCATGAAGTGTTTGGGGAAAATTTCTACTATGCCACCTTATCGGTGCCCAGGCTTTCAGGCGCGGAAGACCTATTGCCCATTACCATTTCCGAACGGCTAATGGAAAACACGGATATGCGCGTTGGGGCGGCGCTGACCATCGAGGGCCAGTTGCGCAGCTACAACAAAATCGTAGATGGCGCAGGCAGGCTTTTGATCACTGGCTTCGTACAAAAACTTATGGATCCAATGGGGGAGGAATATCCTAACTCCGTGGTGCTTCAAGGGGCTCTTTGTAAGCCTCCCTCCTACCGCACCACCCCCTTCGGACGGGAAATCGCTGATTTGATGCTGGCCGTTAACCGCGCCTATGGCAAAAGCGACTATATTCCCTGCATTACCTGGGGCAGAACCGCCCGCTTCGCTTCCCATTTAAAAGTGGGCGATAAAGTACAAGTTACAGGCCGCTTCCAAAGCCGCCCCTATCAAAAGCAATTGGCCGATGGCCAGGTGCAGGATAAAATGGCTTATGAGGTTTCTGTGGGGCGCTTGTCCCTGGCCCAGCCGGGGGAGTTCCATGAGGATGAAATGCCTTATATGAAAACGGAGCCAGGGTATTACGATAATAAAATATTCTAAGCTTGATGCTTTAACGCGGATCCCCCTTTTCTTTTTAAAGAAAAGGGGGATCCGCACCTTATCCCAAAGAAACCTATATTTATTATCTGGCTTTTTGGGATTTTTTTAGTTTGCTGGCCTGGGCCTTGGTTCTTTCCGCTTTCTGGGCCAGCTGTTTGGCTTTGTGCTGGGCGTGAGCGGATTCTTTTTCAAGAGTAAAATAGGCATCCAGGCGAGTTTGGGCCAAATGGCCGTTTTGGATAGCGGCCTGAACCGCGCAATACGGCTCCCGCTGATGGGAGCAATCCTTAAATCGGCACCCCTGGCTTAAGTTGATGATATCCTCAAAAGCGTCGCTTAGGCCGTCGTCGGCGTTCCACATGCCTAACTCCCGCATGCCGGGAGTGTCAATAAGCAAGGCGCCGTTTTTAAGCTTTAATATTTGCCGGTGGGTGGTGGTATGCCGCCCCTTGGCATCGTCCTCCCGGATGGCTTGGGTCTCCATGAGGGGTTCTTGTGAAATAGCGTTGACCAAAGAGGATTTGCCAACGCCGCTGGAACCCAGCAGCACAATGGCTTTTCCTTCTTGCAAATAGGGGGCAAGCTCCTTTAGGCCCTCTTTGGTAACAGCGCTTAAGGTATGAATCGAGATATCAGGCCCGGCCACGCTTCGGGCGGAGCTTACATAGCTTTCGGGGTCTTGGCATAGATCCAGCTTGGTTAAAATAACCACAGGTTCCGCGCCGCTTTGTCTTGCCAGTACAAGGTAGCGCAGAAGCCGTTTTTCGTTGTAGTCGGCGTTCAGGGAAGAGACCATAAACACATAATCGAAATTGGCGGCCACGGCCTGCTCACCCTTAAGGGGATCGGGGTCCCGACGGGAAAAATAGGAACGGCGGGGCAGGGTTTTTATGATCTGGCTGTCTCCCATGGGATTATAACGGACAAGAACATTATCCCCAACCGTGGGGAAGGCTTCGCTGCTAAAATTGTAGTAAACGCTGGTTTTAAGGGTGGCGCCAAAGGTTTCACCATTGGCGGATACAAGGATTCTTTCACGGTGGATAGCTGTTACACAACCGGTCAGTTGGGTCATAAATACTCCTTTAGCAAAATCGGATTTCGGGCATAAAAATACTGCGGCAAGCAGCCTTATAGCTGCAAGCCGCAGAAAAACAGGCGCAAACGCCCTGTTGCTCGCAAATATCGGGTTACTTGGGCGGCACAAAAACCAGGGCCTTAAAAGGCCGTTTCCATGCCCGATATGTGGTTTTTAGTGGCTGAACACCTCATAAACTTTTTTCATACTACATATCCCCTTTCGTTTCGCTGAGCGAAATGTTTTTCATGAATTATTTTAGTACGATTTCCCTCTTTGTCAAGGCGAAACCGATTGCATTTATCAATGAAATTAGGTAAAATGCTCCTATTGGCCCAAAAAGGGGATGGAATGATGACTCTTGGTTTCAAGCACACACGGATCGCCTGCTATACTGGGTATATTACCCAGGCCATTGTCAATAACTTTTTACCGCTTTTATTCGTGACTTTTCAAAAGGAATATGGGATATCCCTGGATAAGATCGCGCTGCTGGTCTCGATGAACTTTGGTATGCAGCTTTTGATTGACGCAGTGGCCGCCAAGTATGTGGATCGCATCGGCTACAGAAGGGCCATGGTATGGGCCCACATTTTCGCAGGCGTGGGCATGGTTTTGCTGGCGGTGCTGCCCAACATTATCACGCCCTTTGCCGGCATTGTGATTGCTGTAATGGTTTACGCCATTGGAGGCGGGCTGATCGAGGTGGTGGTGAGTCCGGTGATCGAGGCTTGCCCAAGCGACGATAAAAAAGGGGCGATGAGCCTTCTACATTCTTTTTATTGCTGGGGCGTAATGGGTGTAACCCTGGTTTCTACCGTTTTTTTCAGTATCGCAGGTATTAAGGCCTGGCCATATCTGGCTGCCATGTTGGCTTTGATCCCGCTTGCCAATAGCCTCTTTTTTTCTAAGGTGCCCCTTGCTACCCTGGTGGAAGATAATCAGGGCATGGGCTTTAAAAAGCTGTTTAAAACACCGCTTTTTTGGCTGTTCTTTGTGATGATGATCTGCTCTGGCGCAGCGGAGCAATCCGTTAGCCAATGGGCATCTGCTTTTGCGGAAAATGGCCTGAGGGTAGACAAATGGCTGGGGGATCTTCTGGGTCCCTGCGCCTTTGCTCTGACAATGGGCTTGGCCAGAATGCTCCACACCAGTCTTTCTAAAAAGGTAGGCCTCAAAGTTTTCATGACTATCAGCACTATGCTGTGCCTTTTTAGCTATATGCTGCTGGTATTGAACGCCTCGCCTGTATGGGGGCTTATTGGCTGCGCCCTGTGCGGGTTCAGTGTGGGGATCATGTGGCCGGGAACCTTTTCCCTGGCATCGGGGCGCCTGCCTTTGGGCGGCACGGTGATGTTCGGCCTTCTGGCCTTGGGCGGGGATATTGGCTGCGCCACAGGCCCTGGGGTGGTAGGGTTGGTATCTGGACGGTTTCAGGATCAGTTAAGCGCCGGGTTTCTGGTGGCTATGATTTTCCCGGTCCTTTTGCTTGTAGGAATTGTTTTGCTTTATAGAGCCAAGGTTCGTCATTGAAATTTGACACCATATCCTATATAATGTGCAGATAAGAAGGGAGGCTTGTTCATGAAGCAAATAGAAGGCAACTCCAAAGAGGTGGCAAGGGCTGCTATTATTATGAGCATGACCCAAACCCGGGAAGAAGAAGCAAATGAAAAAGCATCCTTGGCCCAGCGGGAAGTATCTGCCGCGGCGGTGGATTATGGCGGAGAATTTGTAAGCTCCATTATGAAAATGGTGGAGCGAACAGTGGTTGCCGCCAAACGGGAAGGGATTATAACAGATACCCACCACGAAGAAGGTGCGGTAGCCGGGGCGGCCAGGGAAGCCATTTCCCAGGTGACCACCAAGGCCCTGGGGCTGTCCGTAGGCGGCAAGATCGGTATTGCCCGCCATGGAGAGCACGTGGCCGTGGCTGTGTTTTTCGGCATCGGTCTGGTGCATTTGAATGAAGTCTGCATCGGCCTTGGCCATCGGGCGATTTAAGCATTGAAGGGTGAGAGAAGAATGCCATTAACCATTGCCATAGACGGCCCTGTTGGGGCAGGGAAATCCACCATATCCGACGCGGTAGCCAAGAAATTGGATATTTTGCATCTGGATACCGGTGCCATGTATCGGGCCTTTGGGCTCTTTGCCATTGAAAATGGGATAGATACCTTAAACGAGGAAGCTCTAAATGCCCTTTTACAAAAGGTCCATATGACGGTGGGCTACGAAAATGGCAAGCAAAGCACCCTGGTAAACGGCCGGGATGTAACGGCCTTTATCCGCACGCCGGAAGTGAGCATGGCGGCATCCAATGTATCTAAATTTCCCATGGTGCGAAAAGAAATGGTGCGGCTGCAGCAGGAAATTGCCAAGGGGCAATCCATGCTGCTGGATGGCAGAGATATTGGCACTGTTGTTTTAAAAAATGCCACGGTGAAAATTTTCTTGACTGCTTCCCCAGCGGTCCGGGCCAAACGGCGGCATGTGGAGCTCGTTTCAAAGGGCAGCGGGGATTCCTATGAAAAGGTGCTGGCTGAACTGATCGCCCGGGATGAACAGGACATGAGTCGGGCCACAGATCCCCTTCGCCAAGCAGAGGACGCGGTATTGTGCGACACGTCCGCATTAACCTTCCAGCAATCCGTTGAGAAAATTTTAAGCATTGTGGAGGCAGCCCGATGAGTGAAACCCTATTAAAGGAAAAACATCCGCATTTTTACAAGTTTGCCAGAGCAGTGGTGTGGTTCTTCGGCCATAGCTTTTACCCCATTAAACGGATCGGGCTTGAAAACATAGAAGGCCTTGAGGCGCCATTTATCGCCATTGCCAACCATTCAAGCGGGCTGGACCCTCTGGCTATGGCATACGTGATTAAAAAATACCAAGTCCACTTTATTGGCAAAAAGGAATTGTCTGCGGGCAAGCTTACCAACTGGCTTTTGGTGGAAATGCTGGACTCCATTCCCGTAGGCCGTCATGAAAGCGATATGGTGGCCATGCGAAGCTGCGTGAAGGTGTTGAAGGACGGAAAGGTGCTGGGCATCTTCCCAGAAGGAACGCGGCATAAGCAGGGGCTTATGGAGGAATTGGAAGGGGGAACGGCCCTGCTGGCCCTTCGGGCCAAGGTTCCGATTATTCCCATTTATATTACACCAAAACTGAAGCTATTCAGGCTTACAAGGATCATCATCGGGCAGCCTATGGATATTTCCGATTTGGTGGAAAAGGGCGTGGATAAGAACGTTTGCGATGAGCTTCTGGCCCGCATTACGGCTACCTACGCGCAGTTAGAGGTAACTTATTCAAAATAAATAAAAAAACCTTTGAATCATAGAAGGAAAACCTTTTTCTTTAGAGAATATAAAGCCAATAGCGGTTTTCTGCAGAAAGGAATCGGATTATGTCGCTGAAGGTAGCGCAGCACGCGGGATTTTGTATGGGCGTGAAAAACGCCGTGGAAACAGCCCAAAGGGCAGCCCTTTCAAACAAGCGTGTTTGCACGCTGGGAGACATTATCAATAACCCCTCTGTGGTCACGATGCTTAAACAAAGCGGCGTCAGGCCTGTTCACGCAATGGATGAGATTGATTGCGATACGGTGATCATCAGAAGCCATGGGGTATCCCTTGATACCCTTGAACAGCTACAGGACAAGCACTTGGAAATGATCGACTGCACCTGCCCCTTTGTTTTAAAGGTACACCAAATTGCCTACGAGTATTCCAAGGATGGGAAACCCGTTATTCTGGTTGGCGAAAAGGAGCACCCCGAAGTATTGGGAACCGCTGGGCATTGCCTGGGCCCTGTGTACATCGTGAAGGATGAAAACGATGTAAACACGCTGCCGGCAATAGAGGAAGCCCTTTTGATCGTCCAAACCACCTTCGAGCCTGAAAGCTTTTTAAAACTGGAAAAGCTTATCGCCGAAAAGGTGCAAAGGCTGGAAGCGAAAAATACCATCTGCCAAGCTACCCAGATCCGACAGAAAGAGGCGGCCCAGCTGGCGCAGCAAGCGGATAAAATGATCGTTATAGGCGGCAGAAAAAGCGCCAATACGGTCAAGCTCTATGAAACCTGCAAAAAGTATTGCAGGGAATCCATTCTGGTAGAGAGTGCGGCGGAAATTCCGCCCGCCTTTGCAAATATCCATACGGATTACATTGGAATAACCGCCGGTGCTTCCACGCCGGATTGGTCACTTAAGGAGGTTGTCACTTTCATGAACGACATGGAAAAAGATCAGGTTATCACCGCTGAACAGGAAGCCCAAAACAGCTTCATGGCTGATGTGGAGGCAACGCTGGTCAAAATCAGGCCTGGGCAGACCCTCATGGGCAAAGTGGTGCAAATCACCGAGGATGAGGTGTGCGTCAATATCGGTTACAAATCCGACGGACTTATTAAAAAGTCCGAGTTGACCCAGGAAAATGTGCAGCTGGATGACGAAATCGAAGTGGAAGTTGTTAAAGTTAACGACGGCGAAGGCAACGTGCTTCTTTCCCAGCGCAACATCGTCAACCGCAAAGCTTGGGACGAACTGATGAAAAAGTTCGAAAACGACGAATTCGTTGAAGGCGTCGGCAAGGAAGCGGTTAAGGGCGGGTTGATCGCCAAGGTGGACGGCATCAACTGCTTTGTTCCCGCCAGCCAGTTAAGCCAGCGGTATGTTGAAAAAATCTCGGATTTTGTGGGCCAGCCCATGAAATTGAAGATTATCGAAGCAGATCAGCAGAAAAAGCGCATTGTAGCCAGCCGCAAGGCGGTTATTGCCCTTGAAAGCGCTTCTAAGAAAAAGGAAGCCTGGGACAAGCTTATCGAAGGCGAAACCATTAAGGGTATCGTCCGCCGCTTGACCGATTTCGGCGCCTTTGTGGACATCGGCGGTGTAGATGGCCTTGTGCACATTACCGATTTGAGCTATGGCCGCATTAAGCATCCCAGCGAAGTGGTGACCCCCGATCAAGAGATCGAAGTAAAGATTCTGAGCCTGGACAAGGAGCGGGAGCGCATCGCTCTTGGCTTAAAGCAATTGCAGCCCAAGCCCTGGGATGTAGCGGAAGAAAAGTACGCCGTGGGTTCTGTGGTAGAAGGCAAAGTCGTTCGCATTACCACCTTTGGCGCTTTTGTGGAACTGGAAACCGGCCTGGATGGTTTGGTGCATATTTCCCAGTGCGCTCTTGGCCGCGTACAGAAGGTTGAAGATGCGGTAAACGTAGGCGATTTGGTACGGGTGAAGGTATTGGCTGTAGACCCTGAAAAGAAGCGCATCAGCCTTTCCATCCGCGAAGTGCTGGAAGATGAAGCGTTGAATTTCTCCGAAGAAATTCCGGGCATCGAAGTGGAAGAAGTTGCGGCCCTGGAAGAAGTGGAAGGTGCTGCGGAGTCCACCGAGGAATAATGTTATAATCCATAGCGGCTGTCGCCAAGCAATTGGCGGCAGCCGTTTTTCTCTAAAAGACAGAGCGGGTTTGACAATGCTTCCTTTGACTTGTATAATTCAAAAGTCGGCTTAAACACAAAATAAAGAATTTTTGAAGATAATGAGAGGTGAACCTGTTGCGTAAAGGGCTAAGTTTTCTTCTGGCTGTTTTGATCACCCTGTCCCTGGCCCTGCCGGCGCTTGGTGAAGTGGTGCAAGCACAAACAGATTTGTATTCTGCTGAAGTGGATGAAAACGGCTTCCTATTGGAAGGAGAAGACATTTACGAAAACCCCGAGGAAGGGGTGTGGCATTATAACAGCCCTACTCTCCGCATTGAAATTAGGCGGTATTACGACGAAAAGGACAACCTGACCTGGACAGAGGCGGAGATATTTACCAATGGGGACGTGTTCCGCATGGTTCCCAACGACCCGGACAATTGGATGAAATCCCAGAACTGGCCCGCGACCCTTTCCAAGGAGCAAGGGGTGGTGTTCTCTGTGAACAGCGATTACGCCCATACCCGGATCGCGCAAAAATCCATTGTGGGGATCATTGTAAGAGATGGGAAAATCTATTCTGATAGAACCAAGCGCAAAAACGCTTCCAACTTCCCCAATTTGGATACATTAGCTCTATTCCCAGACGGGGATATGCAGGTATTCTATTCCGATGAGCACAAGGCCCAGGAGTATATCGATATGGGCGCCTCTGACGTTTTGGCCTTTGGCCCTTTTTTGATCCGGGATGGGGAACTAAACGAGGCGGGACTAAAAAAATACGGTTCCTCCAAAGCCCCTCGCACAGCTATCGGCATGGTAGAAAAGGGCCATTATTGGGCTATGATGCTGGAAGGCCGCCACAAAAAGAGCAAGGGCGCCGGTATTACCTTTTTAGCCAACAAGCTATATGAAAAAGGCTGTACTGTGGCCATGAACCTGGATGGGGGACAGACGGCCACCATGGTGTTTATGGGCAAGCAGATCATTACCGTTGGGCAGACCACCGGCACCAACGTTTCTGCCAGAAAAACCGCCGAGGTTCTGGGAATTGGCTATTCACCTACTTTGATAAACCAGAAATAAGCCTTTAACTAAGGTATTGCGCCAAAGCATGATTTGTGCTAAAATGTTTGGTAGCGTATTTTGAAATGCGCATTGATATCGGGAGGATGCTATTGATGAACCATACCTATGAAAAGCTTTCGAGCAACAAGGCAAAACTGACCATTACTGTTCCCGCCGAACAATTCGATGAAGCGACGCAAAAAGCGTATCTGAAGATGCGCGGCCGTGTGAACGTGCCTGGCTTCCGCAAAGGTAAGGCTCCCCGGAAACTGATCGAAAGCATGTATGGTGAAATGGTATTCTACGATGAAGCTTTCGAAATTATTTTTCCCGAAGCTTATGAACAGGCCGTGCTTGAAAGCAAAATCCAGCCCGTGGACCGTCCTTCGGTAGATATCGAAGAGATCGGTGCCGGAAAAGAATTGAAGTTCACGGTGGAAGTGTTTGTGCGGCCCGACGTGGAACTGGGCGAATACAAAAACCTCACCGTAACCCATAAAGACATGGAAGTCACCCAAGAGCAGGTGCAAAACCACATTAAGCAGGAACAGGAAAAGCTTTCCCGTGTGGTGGATGTAACTGATCGGGCTATTTTAAACGGCGATATCGTTGATCTGGATTATTCCGGCAGCGTAGACGGGGTGAAATTTGAAGGCGGCACGGCTACTGGGCAAAGCCTGACCATCGGATCCAACTCCTTCATTCCCGGTTTTGAAGAACAGATGGTGGGCGTCGCTTTAGACGAAGAAAAAGACCTGAACGTGAAGTTCCCTGAAGAATACCATGCGGCTGAGCTGGCTGGCAAGGACGCGGTGTTCCATGTGAAGGTTAATGGCATTCAGGTAAAAGAACTGCCCGAGCTGGATGATGATTTCGCCCAGGACGTAAGCGATTTCAACACCTTTGCCGATTATGAATTCTCTGTTCGCGAGCAATTGGCTCAGACCGCCCAAAAGAACAGCGAAGTGATGATCGAAAACGCGCTGGTGGAAAAAGCCGTCGAAAACGCCACGGTGGAAATTCCCGAGGCCATGATCGAAGAACAGGTGGATTATATTCTTCGTGATATGCAAATGCGCATGGCTTACCAGGGCCTTAAGATGGAGGACTATCTTAAGTACACCGGCCAGACCATCGAGCAGATGCGGGATATGTACAAGGCTGAAGCAGAAGGCCGCGTAAAAACAGAGCTGGTTCTGGAAGCCATCCGCGATAAGGAAGAAGTTGTGCCTACGGAAGAAGACATTGCCGTTCAACTCAAAGAACAGGCACAGCGCAGCGGGATGGAGCTGGAAAAGTTTGAAGAATCCTTAACTGATAAGCAAAAGGAATACCTTAAGGACAGCGCCGCTATCCAAAAGGTAATCGATCTGCTG
This sequence comes from Eubacteriales bacterium, assembly GCA_031556065.1. GTDB lineage: Bacteria > Bacillota > Clostridia > Christensenellales > Aristaeellaceae > JAVBTR01. The sequence goes on from JAVBTR010000006.1 coordinate 81,967, forward strand.
AAGGCCAGCTGCAACGTGGTTGAGCCCGAAGAAGAAAAAGACGACAACGAAGAAAAGCCTTTAAAGAAAAAGGCGGCTCCCAAGGCAAAAAAGGAAACGGGTGAAGAACCCACCGAAGAAAAAAAAGCCGCTTCCGCCAAAAAGCCCCGGAAGACCACCAAGAAGGCTGACGAAACAGTAGAAGCTTAATAGTAAAATGGGATGCGGCGATTTCATTTATGGTTCGGGCATAATTTTGCCTGGCAAATCATAAGATAGTGAGGCGCCGCATCCCGCTTTTTAAGCAAAAAAAGAGAGGATGAATAAAAAATGACTTTAGTCCCAATGGTTATTGAACAAACCAATCGCGGTGAACGTTCCTACGATATTTACTCTCGCCTTTTAAAAGACAGGATCGTATTCCTAAGCGGCCAGGTTCACGATGAAATGGCTAACTTGATCGTTGCTCAGCTATTGTTTCTTGAAATGGAAAACCCGGATCAAGATATTTCTTTGTACATCAACAGCCCCGGCGGGTCTATTACAGCAGGTATGGCCATATTCGATACCATGCAGTACATTAAACCCCAGGTGCGCACGGTGTGTGTGGGCATGGCCGCCTCCATGGGTGCGTTCTTGCTTATGGCGGGGGAAAAGGGCAAGCGTTTGGCTCTGCCCAACAGTGAAGTGATGATCCACCAGCCCTTGGGTGGCGCCGAAGGACAAGCAACCGATGTGGCGATCCGGGCGGAATGGCTGCTTAAAACCAAGAAAAAGATGAACGGACTGATGTCGGAACTAACCGGCCAGCCTCTTGAAAAAATTGAACGGGATGTGGAACGGGATTATTTCATGAGCGCCAAGGAAGCGCTGGATTACGGCATTATCGACGAGATATACAACCCCCGCAGCAAGTAAAAAATTAACGAGGTAACGAAATGGCTAACAACGAATTGCCCCCGCGCAATACTGTAAAAACCCAGCGCTGCAGCTTTTGCGGAAAGACCCATGAGCAGGTAAGGCGGATGGTCGTGGGCCCTAATGTGAATATTTGCAATGAGTGCATTCTTTTGTGCCAGGAGATTATTACAGACGATATGGATTTGCCCATGGACGCGGAGCTGCGAGATGTGCCCAAGCCCATGGAAATGAAAGCGATCCTGGATCAGTATGTGGTAGGCCAGGAGGAAGCGAAAAAAGCGCTGGCCGTGGCAGTTTACAACCACTATAAGCGCATTAACGTGCCTCAGAAAAAGGGCGAGGTGGAGCTGCAAAAATCCAACATTCTGTTGGTGGGCCCTACGGGCTGTGGCAAAACCTATCTGGCTCAGACCTTGGCCAAGGTGCTGAATGTCCCCTTTGCTATTGCCGATGCTACCAGCTTAACGGAAGCCGGTTATGTAGGCGAGGACGTGGAAAACATTCTGCTTCGGCTGATCCAATCTGCCGATGGGGACATTAAGGCGGCCCAGCGGGGTATTATCTATATCGACGAAATTGATAAGATCGCCAGAAAAAGCGAAAACCCCTCTATTACAAGGGATGTCAGCGGCGAAGGGGTGCAGCAGGCACTGCTTAAAATTCTGGAAGGCACGGTTGCCAGCGTTCCGCCCCAGGGTGGCCGCAAACATCCCCATCAGGAATTTTTGCAGATCGATACCACTAATATCATGTTTATTTGTGGCGGCGCCTTCGATGGCATTGCGCCTATTATCGAAAGCCGTATTGGCAGAAAAACCTTGGGCTTTGGTTCAGAGCTGCAATCCGCTTCCAATATTGAACTGACAAAGGTGCTAAAAGAGCTGCGTTCGGAAGACCTGATGAAATTTGGCTTGATCCCCGAATTTGTGGGCCGCTTGCCCATTGTGGTAACCCTGGATCAATTGGATGAAGAAGCCCTTGTAGACATTCTTACAAAGCCCCGCAATTCTCTTTGCAAGCAGTATGAAAAGCTGTTTGAACTGGATGGGGTGGAGCTGGCATTTGAACAAAGCGCCCTTTTGGAAATTGCCAAGCTGGCTATTTCGAAAAAGGCAGGCGCCCGGGGCCTTCGCGCCATTATTGAAGGGGCCATGCTGGATACCATGTACGAACTGCCTTCCAGAGACGATGTGCAAAAGTGCATCCTTACCAAGGCCTCTATCGTAGGCGAAGGCAAGCCGGAGCTTGTGTTAGGGGAAGCCAAGCGCAAACGAAGGGCCTCCTCCCCAAAGATGACAAAGCCTGAAGCGGAACCCAACGTATCCTAAAACTGGCACACATGAAACTCCTCCCAAATCGCATTCTATCAGTGAGATGTTTGGCGATTGAGGGAGGGGTTTTTTTGATTAATTTTGTTCTACTGGGGATACAGCTATTGGTGTCGGTGATTGTGGGGGTCTTTTTTTATAAGCAATTGAAGCAAATGAATAAAGCCCAGCCCACCCTGCGGCGGGAAAGCAACCGGGAATATGAAAGCTTAAACAAGTTGCGCAACATTCATTTGTCGGAGCCTTTGAGCGAAAGGGTCCGGCCCGCGGCGTTCTCAGATATTATAGGCCAGGAGGATGGGATTAAATCCCTGAAGGCCATATTGTGTGGCGCCAACCCTCAGCATGTGTTGATCTATGGACCTCCGGGCATTGGAAAAACCTGCGCCGCCCGGTTGGTATTGGAAGCAGCAAAGAAAAGCAAGGGCACGCCGTTTTTATCCAGCGCTAACTTTATTGAAATGGATGCCACCTGTGTCAGGTTCGATGAACGGGCTATTGCCGATCCGCTGATCGGCTCAGTGCACGACCCAATCTACCAGGGCGCGGGGCCCTTGGGGGTTCAGGGAGTACCACAGCCCAAGGCCGGAGCGGTGACAAAGGCCCATGGGGGCGTGCTGTTTCTGGACGAAATAGGGGAATTGCACCCCATTCAAATGAACAAACTTTTAAAGGTGCTGGAGGACCGGAAGGTCATGTTTGAATCCGCCTATTATAACGCGGACGATTCTAGCATTCCAAGGCATATCCACGATATTTTCAAAAAAGGTATGCCGGCGGATTTTCGCCTGGTAGGGGCCACAACCAGAAGCCCTAATGAAATATCCCCGGCATTGCGTTCCCGGTGCATGGAAATTTATTTTAGGGCGCTGGAACCGGAGGAAATCGCTACCATCGCCCAAAACGCGGCGGAACGGGCGGGGTACCGCATGAACAAGAAGGATGCCACCATGGTGGGCCAATATGCCGCCTGCGGCCGGGACGCAGTGAACATTGTGCAGATGTGCGCGGGCCTTGCTCAGATGGAGGAACGTAAAGAAATCCTTAAAAGCGATGTGGAATGGGTGGTTCAATCGGGGCATTATCAAAAGCGCCCCGATCAGAACGTGGTAAAGGAAAACCGGGTGGGTGCCATTCACGGCCTGGCAGTGTTTGGCAACAACCAGGGGGCTGTGATGGAGATTGAGGCTCTGGCAAGTGTGGGCACAGGCCGGGTAACCGTAACAGGCATTGTGGAAGAAGAGGAAATGGGCCAGGAAGGCCATCGTATGCGCCGCAAATCTACTGCCAAGGCATCCTGCGAAAATGTGATGACGGTTTTACAGAACATGGGTTATTGGGACAAGGACACGGATGTGCACATTAATTTCCCCGGAGGCACCCCGGTAGACGGTCCTTCCGCTGGGGTAGCCATGGCCATTGTGGCCTTGTCTGCCATTACTGGTTGCGCTATCGATGGCAACATGGCTGTAACAGGGGAAATCTCAGTGCTTGGTCAGGTGAAGCCTGTAGGCGGTGTGCCCGACAAGGTGGATGCGGCTAAAAAAGCAGGGCTCAAGACGGTACTGGTGCCAAGAGAGAATTATTTGGAGCAGTTTGAAGCCGCAGGCATTAAGGTAATTCCTATCGATACCATTTCCGAGGCGGTAAAGTATTTGCTTATGCCCGGGGAGGAACAGGCTTTGCCGGACAGGCAAATTGCTACAGCGGTTAACGCAGAACCTGCGGCAGCCATGGGCCGCGAAAAACCGGGCACGGCTTACCGGGCAGAGCTTGCAAAGTAAAATGAAAGTGGTATAATGTAAAGTTGATATGATTATGCCCTTTAGCGGTTAGGAGGCCCAAATGCCGGTTAAGAAGAGGAACCCTTTACGTACTTTGCCCGTTTTGCCCTTGCGGGGGCTAATGGTTTTTCCACACATGGTGCTGCACTTTGATGTAGGCCGACAAAAGAGCGTGGCGGCCCTGGAGCAGGCCATGATGGCCGAGCAGGATATCTATCTTGTGGCTCAGATGGACGCGGAAATAGACGATCCCATGCTGGAGGATTTATGTCCTGTAGGCACCATTGCCCATATTAAGCAGGTATTAAACCTGCCCGGGGACAGCATCCGTGTTTTGGTGGAAGGCGTGGAACGGGCGGCTATCAGCCATATTATCGATGAAGAACCTTATATGCAGGCTACCATTCGGGTCTTAAAGGACTTAAGCGATATGGAATCCATTGAAATGCAGGCCTTGGCCCGGACCACCAAGCAGTATTTCGAAGAATACGCCAAGGCCAGCCGCCGCATTTCCCCGGAAACCCAAAGCTCCGTGGTGGATGTGGAGCGGCCCGATCAGTTGGCGGATATTATCGCTGCCAATGTGCTGACCCATTTGGAAGACAGGCAGCAGATTTTACAGGAGATTTCCGTTCAGGGCAGGCTTGAAAGCCTGTGCGCTATTCTGGCCCGGGAAACGGAGCTGGCGGCTGTTGAAAAGCAGGTTCAGGCGAGAGTAAAAAAGCAGATCGAGAAAAACCAAAAAGATTATTACTTGCGGGAGCAAATTAAGGCCATCCAGACGGAGCTGGGGGAAAAGGAAGCCACCGATGTGGAAGACCTGCGTCAGCGCCTTGAAAAAGCGCCCCTTAACGAGGAAGCCCGGCAAAAAGCTATGCGGGAGTTGGACCGTCTTAGCCACATGGCACCGGGCACTCCGGAAATCGGCATTTCACGCACCTACGTGGAATGGATTTTAGATTTGCCATGGGGGGTGAATACCCCAGATAATCTAGATTTAAAGCGGGCCCGCCGCACCTTGAACGAAAACCATTATGGCCTAGAAAAGGTGAAGGAGCGGATCGTGGAATACTTGGCTGTGTGCCGGATGAAGCAGAACATGAAAGGCCCGATCCTTTGCTTTGTAGGCCCTCCCGGGGTGGGTAAAACATCCATCGTTCGTTCTATCGCCAAAGCGGTAGGCCGGAAGTTTGTACAGATGTCCCTGGGCGGCGTTCGGGATGAAGCGGAGATTCGCGGCCACAGGCGTACTTATGTAGGGGCTATTCCCGGACGGATCATCGCGGGGATGAAGCAGGCGGGCACCATGAACCCGGTGTTTCTGTTTGATGAGATCGATAAAATGAGCCACGATTTCAGAGGTGATCCTGCCAGCGCCATGCTGGAGGTATTGGACGGGGAGCAGAATTTCGCCTTCCGAGATCATTACATGGAATTGCCCTTCGATCTTTCCAATGTGATGTTTATTACCACGGCCAACACGGTGGAAAGCATACCTGCGCCGCTGCTGGATCGGATGGAGATTATCGAAGTGCCCAGCTATACGGAAGAAGAAAAGCTGCAAATCGCGAAAAAGCATCTTTTACCCAAGCAGATTGCAGCCCATGGTTTAAATGACAAAGCTGTTAAAGTAGCTGATAAGGTTTTGCGCCAGGCCATTGAAGGCTATACGAGGGAAGCAGGGGTCCGCACCCTTGAAAGAACCCTTGGCAAGGTGGTGCGAAAGGCAACTGTGCAAATTCTGGATAACAATGAAGCCACTGTTGATGTAACCCAGGAGGTGCTTCAAGCATATCTGGGCGCGCCCAAGTATTTAAGGGATATGCCGGAAAAGGCCGCCACAGTTGGGGTGGTAAACGGCCTGGCGTATACAACAGTGGGCGGGGAAACCCTGGCGGTGGAATGCGCCATTATGCCCGGCACGGGCCAATTGTCTTTAACAGGCCAGTTGGGCGATGTAATGAAGGAAAGCGCCAAAGCGGCTTTCAGCTGGGTTAGGGCCCATGCCCAGGCGCTGGGGTTAAGCGACGATTTTCACAAGACCTGCGATATTCATATTCATGTGCCTGAAGGGGCAGTACCCAAGGATGGTCCTTCCGCAGGCGTAACCATGACCACTGCGCTGGTATCGGCGCTGACAGGCATCCCGGTAAAGCAGGATGTGGCCATGACGGGAGAAATTACTTTAAGAGGACGGGTGCTGCCCATTGGGGGCCTTAAGGAAAAGACATTGGCTGCCTACCGGGCGGGAATTCGCACACTTTTGATTCCCAAAGACAATTTGAAGGACTTAGAAGAAATTCCGCCCCATGTGTTAAGCCGCTTCCAGGTGGTGACAGCTGTCACCCTGGACGATGTACTCAAGACCGCCCTTGTGACCCTGCCTGCCATGTATCAGCCTGGGGTTAAAAAGACCATGGAGGTACGGGATGGAAATTAAAAAGGCGGAATTTATTACCAGCATGGCCCAATATGGGGATTTTGAAGGCAAAGGCCTTGTACAGGTAGCGGTGGCAGGGAAAAGCAATGTGGGCAAATCCAGCCTGATTAACAAGCTTACCAGGCGCAACAAACTGGCCAAGACCAGTTCTACGCCGGGGAAGACCAAGCTGATCAATGTGTTTTTGCTTAACGAGGCTTTTCATTTGGTGGATTTGCCCGGCTACGGCTTTGCCAAGGTAGATAAGCAAGAAAAGCTTCGTTGGGGTAAAATGATGCAGGATTATTTCGCTAAAGCTGAGGAGCTGTGCCATGTGCTTCATCTGGTAGATATCCGCCACGAACCTACCGAGGACGATATGGTGATGAACAGCTTCCTTCGGCAAATGGAAATCCCTTTTACTGTGATCGCCACCAAGGCGGATAAGATTTCCCGGGGGGCCAGAATGAAGCATTTGGCACCCATCTGTCGGGCGTTGTATGTGCAGCCATGGGAAATTATTTCCTTTTCTTCTGAGGATGGCACCGGCCGGGATGAACTTTTAAACCTGATTGGCCAGGTGACAGGGCAAGAGCAGGCCGGGGTTGACGCACCCATCGTTTAACACTTTTATCCTCCCGTACACATAGAATGTGTTAGCTTCTTCTTTTGAATGGAGCAGATGGGAGGATTTTTTATGTTGATCGATTATTTTTCGGCCAGAATGCCGGCTTTAGATATTACCCAAGCAGCGTTAATGCCAGCTGCCGGGCGAAGTGTTTTTAGCAATAACGGGGTATTGACGTTGGCGCCTGATGAGAGTACATTTGTGGATTTTGAAACGGTGACGATCGCCAATCAGACAGCGGCGGAAAATATGGGTTTAGGCAGGAGCCTTTTGTATGCGGCGGGGATCGTACTGCCCAGCGCCAATCCTCTGGCCAGGGTCAACCCACGGCAGGAAAACAGAAAATTCAGGCGGTTTGAAATTGATTAGGAAGTGTTTCAAAACACTCCCTAGAGGGCTGTCGCAGTAAGAATAGGGGATTTTCAAGGGTGGTAACCCTTGAATGGGTTTGGGTGAAACCCAACGTAACCTATCGAAGGTAAAAACAATACCCGGGTCAAGAGAGTAAAACGATTCTTGACATCAGCTTGGCTAAAAGTAAGCTGGTATCAAGGGCCGCTAACGCTTCCTTGACCTGGGTTTTGTTTTTTAGATTTCAATGGGCACGGTGGGTTCCGCCCACACCCCATAAGGGATGAAATCCCTTATGTATCCCAACTCTTGCTGCGACAGCCCCTCATTTTTTTACCTTACAAAGAGTTGTGTGACGTATACAAAACCATTTTTATCATAACATACACCGATACCAACTTTCGTCCACTGGCTCCCAAGGATATTCCTCCGGTGCCCATCCGAAGACATGAAGGCAGCCTGAGACTTTTCTACCGTGGCATGGTGGGCAATGTTCTCCCCGACACCTGAGAAGGAGTACCCGTGTGCCCGCAGCATTTCCGCAGCAGAACCCAGGCTGGGGGACTGGTGGGCGAAATAATTATTTGCGTTCATGTCGCAGGATTTAAGTCGCGCAAGGGCGCAAAGGGCTGGATCTACCGTTAGTGCGGACAGTCCATTATTCAGCCGGTCCTGATTCATTAAATTTATCGCTGTTTGCTCTTGCGCTGTGATAGAATCAGTAGTATAATCATCGTCTGAAGAAGGAACAGTTGGCGTGGCCGTAGGTTTTGCGGTAGGCACAGCCGTGGGTTTTGCTGTGGCCGTGGCATTAGGCTTGGCTGTGGGCGGCACGGTAGGTGCTGTGGTGGGCGCTAAGGTGGGGGCAACGGTAGGTACTTCCGTGACGCAGGGTTCTTCTGTGCAGGGCGCAGGGGTTACCGTAGGCGCTTGTGTGGGTTCCGGTGTGCAAGGGGGCTCGCAAGCAGGCGCTTTGGAAGGTGCGCAAACGGGCGCGTTTGTGGCACAATTGCCTTGCGTATCCCCGCAGGTTCCCTGGTTGGTATTGGTATCGCAAGTTCCCTGAGTGCTTCCGCAGTTGGTGGATTGCCGGTAGGGCCATCCGCTGAATCCAAACTGTGAAGTGGGGGCACCGGATGCGAATGCGCTGGAAGCAGCCATAAGCACCATTAACGTCACCAAGAGAAAGGCGAAATGTTTCCGATTCATGAACAGTACCTCCTAAATATTTCGATTTATTAAAAACCGTAACAAAATCGTAATATACAAACTGGAAATGGTCAATCCAAAATGGAAGATAGTTGGCATGGAAAAAAATGCCGTCAATGAATACACTAAAATATCCACAGGAGGAACGCCGATGAAACTGGTAAAATGCCCACGGTGCGATCTGAACTACATCAAGGAAGACGAAAAGTATTGCAAGGTTTGCTTAAGGGAATTGAAGGGCGAACAGAGCAAGGATGAGGTGGAGCTTTGCTCCGTATGCAACGAGGCCCCAGCCCTTCCGGGCAGGGATATGTGTTTGCTGTGCCTGAAGGAAATGACGGGAAGCGGCATCACAAGCGACAGTGACAACGAGGATGCTGTAGACGAAGCCAGTCTGGGCATAGATCCTGTCAGCGCGATGGATGAGATCATCCCCGAAATGAATGAAGATATCCCGGAAAGGGAATTCGGAGAGATCGAGAGTGAATTATCCTCTTTGGAAAGCATCCGCGAAGATGAAGACGATGAGGACAATGAGGACGAGGACGAAGAGCTGTGACCCGGGGAAAAATATTCGCCATTGGTGATCTGCACATGGATGGTGGGCAAAACAAGCCCATGGATGTGTTTGGCAGCCATTGGGAAAACCATTTTGAACGGATTAAAAAAGATTGGCTTGAAAAAGTTTCCAATGAAGATATAGTGCTATTGCCCGGCGATATTAGCTGGGCAATGTATTTAGAGGACGCCAGAGAGGATTTAAATACCATTGGCAGCTTGCCTGGGAAAAAGATCCTTTTAAAGGGCAACCACGATTATTGGTGGTCCAGCATTGGCAAGGTGCGGGAGCTGCTGCCTTCCAATATGCAGGCGCTTCAAAACGATTGTGTTGTTTTGGACGATTGGGTTATCGCGGGCAGTCGTGGCTGGCTGATTCCCTCAAAAGACATCCCTTTGAAGGCGGAGGACGAAAAGATATACCAGCGCGAATTGATGCGAATGGAGATGTCTTTGAAGGTCGCAGGGGAAAAAGGGGGGAACCGGCCCATTTTGGTGATGATGCACTACCCGCCCTTGAATGAATATGGGGAAGAAAGCGAGTTTACGAAGCTTTTTGTGGCATACGGTGCCCAGAAAGTGGTATATGGCCACTTGCACGGTGCGGCCACAAAAAACGGATTTTGCGGACGGAAAGATGACGTGGAATACCAGCTGGTATCGGCAGATGGGATTCAGTTTCAACTTGTTCAGGTGTTCTAAAGCAAGGTAAAACTACCCCTTGTGGATGGGGTGAAGTTGGAGCACTACAGAGAAAATAGGAACACAAAAATGTGATGGTTGCACAAAAGGTTACGAAAGAGTGACAATTGGAATGGACGTTCCCGTAAAAAAGAGAAAAAATTGTCACAGGGTACCTTGACAAGCGAACGGGGTTTCGCATCCCCACAAAAGGTGCGGTTTTGCTAAGACGATTGCGACACAGAATGCTCTTGACGCAATCGTTTTTTCATGTTTATAATGTGGTGAAAAGTGGTGAACAAGGACTGAAATGAACAATTTCGGCCCAAAATGTGGGGAAGGAGGCGGCCAATTTGAGCGATTTAGAAAACGGACAGGAAACCATATCCGGCGTAGAACAGCCGCCCATGCCCCCTGCCGCCACTGATAATCCCTTGGCGTATATGTTCCTTTCCAGTTTTTCACATTCTCTGGACAGCAAGTCGAGGGTTGTGATTCCATCGGTTTACAGGGAAGGCCTGGGCAAGGATTTCGTGATCGCCCCCTCACTGGATTTTGAAAGCATTGCCTTTTATCCAAAGGCGGTGTGGGAGCGGGAAGTGATGAAGCTCTACCGCAAATCCAAGAAGAACGAATCGGTGGCAGGCACGGTACTGGCACACTTTACCACCCTTTCGTTTCCCAACCAGGAGTGCGACCAGCAAGGCCGGTGCCTTTTGCCCGCCAGAGCCAAGCAGCTTTATTTAGGCGATGCCAAGGAAGTGGTTATCGCCGGCAAAATGGACTACGTGCTTGTGAAATCCCAAGAAAAGGCTGAAACAATGGATAAACAATTTATGCTTAATAAAGCTGAACTGTTAAGGCAGCTTGACATGATAGAGGATTGAACATGAAGAAGGTTCTAAACTGTAACCCAGGAGGATAAATTACCATGATGTATGGAACACCCACCCCCGCGCAGCCTGTTCGGGCTACTGCGGTTAACGAAAGAATGCATATCAATTCCAGAGTCAGACTGCCTGGTGGCGATGTGGATATGGAAACCTCAATGCCCTTTGCCATGCGGACAGACACCCAGCGTAGCCCGCGCAGCGCGCGTTACCAGCCTAATCCTGTACAAAAGCCTGCTAAGGAAACGGAACCCAAGAAGCAAAACAATAGCTTTTCCGGCTTGTCCTTGCGAACGGTGATTCTATCCACCTCGGTTCTGGCCCTGGCTCTTGGCATGATACTCCTGTTCGATTTAAGTGCCATGATGGAAAAGAGCAAAGCGGTCAACACCATCGGTACCTCCGCCAAGGCGGTGCAGGCGCAGATCGATCAATTATCGGTAGACCTGGCCATGGCCACCAAGGAAACCGACGTAGCCTACAACGCTACCCAGCGTTTGGGCCTGATCGCCGGCAAGGGCGCCCAAACGGTTTACATTATGGTGCCGGCTAAGTACCAAACCAACCAACTCTCTTTTTCTATGGACGCTCCCCCCGTCCAAAACGGCGCTTACGCCGCACTTTCAGGCATCATGGATTGACGCGAAGCGGCAGGCCATGATGCCCTTTGGGGGGCAATGGAATGCAGGTTGAACTATTCATTCGAAAGAGACTGCTGCTTCTTACCCTAGCGTTGATTGGCTTATTCGCGCTTGTGGGTATACAAATCGGCAGTCTGACTATTTTTCGGGCTGAAGAGCTTACGCAAAAAGGGGTTGACCAGTGGACAAGAGAAGGGGTCGTTTCCTCCCGGCGGGGCGATATACAAGATACCAATGGGGAAACCCTGGTGATCAGCGCCACAGCCTATATTGTGACGGCCAACCCACGCCAGGTAAAAGACGCAGACGTGTTCCTGAATGTACTGTGTCCCATGCTTTCCATCGACAAGGAATCAGCTCTTAAAAAGTTGAATGATAAAACCAAGGCCTCTGTTATTTTAAAGCGCCAGGTGGACAGGGCCACGGTGGACCAGATTCGCCAATACATGGCGGAAGATTCTACGGGAAAGCTTAAGGGCATCATCTTTGGAGAGGATACAAAGCGCTGGTACCCTAAGGGCGATTTTTTAACTCAAGTGCTAGGGCTGACCAACGTGGACAGCGTGGGCCAATCGGGGCTGGAACAGCAATTTGAGGAGATTCTCAAGGGGAAAAAGGGCCGCTATGTATCCCAGGTGGATGCCAAGGCAAGAACCCTGCCGGGAGGCGAATCCGTTTACATCGCCCCTGAAACAGGTAATACCCTGCGCCTGACCATTGACGCTTCCATCCAAAGCTTTTGCGAAAGGGCCATGCGGGAATGCGTTGAAGTGAATGATGCCAAGGCGGTCCATTGCCTGATTATGGATGTGAAGACAGGGGCCATCCTAGCTATGGCTTCCAAGCCGGACTACGACCCAAACGAGCCACCACGAAACGACGTGCAAGCCTTACAGGAACTGATGCGCATCAGCCTGATTTCGGATGCTTACGAACCTGGCTCCACGTTTAAAATCCTCACCTCTGCGGCAGCCATCGATTCCGGCGCTACCACGCCATCGGATCACTTCTACTGTTCTGCCAAGATTACCGTGGACGGGGATACCATCCGCTGCTGGGGCAACCCCCACGGGGCGGAAAGCATGCAGCAGGCCTTATATAACAGCTGCAACCCTGTGTTTGTGGAACTGGCGCTTCGCATGGGCCAGGATACCTTCTACAAGTACCTTCGGGCTTTCGGGCTGGGGGTTAAAACGGGGATTACCTTGCCGGGGGAAGGATCGGGCATACTGATTAACTCCCAGAAGGTCAAGAATGTGGATTTGGCCCGTATTGGCTTTGGGCAATCGGTGGCGGTAACGCCGATCCAGCTTTTAACGGCCGCCTGCTCTGTGGTAAACGGCGGCAAGCTGATGAAGCCGTATATTGTCAAGGAAGTGGTTTCCCCGACAGGCGAAATCCTTGAAAAAACAGCGGCGACAGTGGTGGCCAACCCCATATCTGCTGAAACCAGCGCTATCATGCGTGAAATGCTGGAAGGGGTTGTGCGGGAAGGCGGCGGCAAAAATGCTTACATCGCAGGCTACCGCATCGGCGGGAAAACCGGTACCGCCCAGGTTTACAAGGATGGGAAAATTGCCAGAGATGTGCACATCGGTTCCTTTTTAGGCTTTGCCCCGGCAGATAACCCGGAGTTTGCCATATTGGTTATTGTGGATGAAGCCCAGGTAGCCATCGATTACGGCGGTACCACCGCGGCCCCCTTCGCAAGGCAAGTAATGCAGGACATTCTAAGCTACATGGGCGTTGAAAAAGCAGACCCGAAGGCTACCGCCCAGCCCCTTGTTCAGGTGCCCAGTATTGTGGGCTTAACCCTTAGCAAAGCCAAAATGGAAGCGCAGAAAATGGGACTGACCATGCTGACAGATGGCCAAGGGGATGTGGTTACCGATCAGATGCCCCCGGCGGGAACCCAGTTGGTATCCGGTGGCCAGATCATGGCATACACCTATGTGGATAAACCCATAGAAACGCAGGATTTGGTTAAAATACCGGATGTGCAGGGGCTATCCATTGTAGAATCCAACAGGGCTATGCGGGCCCAGGGATTGGAGATGCTGATGGAAGGAAGCGGCTTGGCGGTATCGCAAAAGCCGGCAGCAGGAGAATATGTCTCTCCGGGCAGCCAAGTGACCGTAACATTCCAAGTGCCCTAGATACCTAATAACAAATGCAAGGAGAATTGCGATGACACTGCTTGAATTGATCAAAGGGATGCCATACCTGATGGATGTACGAGGCGATATGGCTACCGACATAAAAGAACTGGTAACCAATAGCCGCGCGAAGACCGATGGCGGGCTATTCTTTTGCATAAAGGGGCTTAAGTTTGATGCCCACTTTTTTGCAGGCCAGGCAGTGGAAAACGGCTGCATTGCTTTGATTGTAGAAAGGTTTTTAGATGATATGGAGGTGCCCCAGGTGCTGGTATCCGATGGCCGGGCGGCCATGTCCCGGATCGCCGCCGCTTTTAACGGCAACCCCGCAAAAAGGATGAAGCTGGTAGGCATTACCGGCACTAAGGGAAAAACCACCACTAGCTTTATGCTTAAATCCATTTTAGAAAAGGCGGGGCATATTTGCGGCTTGGTAGGCACCACCGGCAATATGATCGGTGAAAAACGGTTAAAAAGCGAACTGACGACCCCGGACCCAATTGATTTGCAGCGGGATTTAAAGCTGATGGCCGATGAAGGGGCGGAATACGTGGTGATGGAGGTATCCGCTCATGCCCTGGCCATGCACCGGCTGGACGGTCTGGTGTTCGAAGCGGGAGCTTATACCAACCTAAGCCAGGATCACCTGGATTACTTTAGCACCATGGAAAATTACCTGGAAACGAAAAAACAGTTTTTCACCAAGAGCTATGTAAAGAACGCTGCCTTTAATGTGGATGAAGAAACCACCCAGGAGATTGTCAAGGACGTGACCATTCCTTATTTAACCTATGGCATAGCTGGTATGGCGGATTTATATGCCCGGGATATTGAGATACACGAAAACGGCGTGTCCATGGAACTACAGTTGCGGGGGATTCACCAATTAAAGGTAAATCTTCAGATGATGGGCATGTTTAATGTGTACAACGCCATCGCTGCGGGCTCTCTGGCCATGATACTGGGAATACCCGAGGAGGATATCAAGATCGGTCTGGAGGCCGTTTCCTCGGTGCCTGGCCGGGTGGAGGTACTGCCTACCAATACCCCCTATAAGGTGATTCTGGACTATTCCCATGTGCCTAACGCCCTTGAAAACATTCTGACAACGGTGCGGGAGTTCACAAAGGGCCGAGTGATCGCCGTGTTTGGCTGCGGCGGAGACCGGGATCATGGCAAGCGGCCTATGATGGGTGAATGTGGCGGCCGCCTGGCGGATTACAGCATTTTAACCAGCGACAACCCCAGAACCGAGGAGCCCTTGGAAATACTCAAGGCTGTGGAAGAGGGAATGAAACGCACAAAAGGCCAGTATGTGATCATTGAAAACCGGCGGGAGGCTATTGAACATGCCTTACGGGTGGCCAAGGAGGGTGATACCATCGTGCTAGCAGGGAAAGGCCATGAGACATACCAGGAAATTATGGGCGTGAAGCGGCCTTTTGATGAAAAAGTAGTCGTAGCGGAGCTTCTTGCTACTATTCGGGAGAACCACTTGGAGGCGTAATATGCAACGGATGATACTGGCACTGCTGCTTTCATTCGGAGGCGTTCTTACGATCGGCCCCCGGGTGATACCGCTCTTACGCAAGCTGAAATTCGGGCAAACGATTTACGAATTGGGACCCAAATCCCACAAGACAAAGCAGGGCACCCCCACCATGGGCGGTGTGATGATGGTAGCAATAGGGCTGATTGTGGCCCTGGTGTGCCACCCTGAAGGCTTCTATGGGGCAAACGATTTTATGCTGGCGCTGTGCTTGTTATCCTTTGGTACTATGCTCATCGGTTTTTTAGACGATTACATTAAAGTGGTTAAAAAGCGCAGCCTGGGCCTGACACCAATGCAGAAGATTATCGGCCAGGTGGTTGTTTCGGCGGCGTTTGCCATTTATTGCTATTTGCACCCCATGGTGGGAAGCAAGATCATGATTCCCTTTTTCAACGTGGAATGGGACTTGGGTATTTTTTATGTGCCCCTGATGACCCTGCTGGTGATCTTTATAACAAACAGCGCCAATTTGCAGGACGGCATCGATGGCATCCTATCCAGCGTAACAGCCATTGGTTCCATTGCCTGGGGGATGGCCGCGCTGTTGACTGCGATGGCTCTTTCGGCAGTTTCGGGTATGGACAAGGATAACTATCTTTCCGTTGCCATCTATGCCATGGCACTGACCGGGGTCTGCCTTGGGTTTTTACGCTACAATCACCATCCGGCCCAGGTTTTCATGGGAGATACGGGTTCCATGTTCATAGGCGGAGCAACGGTAGGGATGGCCATGCTTTTGCGCCAGCCCTTCCTGCTAATTTTGATCGCCTTTACCATGGTGGCTTCCTCCCTTTCGGTGATGATTCAGGTTACGTATTTTAAATTGACCCATGGAAAGCGGATTTTTAAAATGTCGCCCCTACATCACCATTTCGAACTGTCGGGGATGAACGAGAACCAGATCGTAACCATGTATTCCCTTGTGACCTTGGTGCTTTCTTTCGTGGCGCTTGTTTCTTTAAACCTGTTCGCTTTTTAATTCACATAGGAGGCGTTTAATATGGAATGGGCAGACAAAAAGGTATTGGTGGTGGGCATGGCCCGAAGCGGTGTGGCGGCAGCGCAGCTGTTGCTGGCGAAAGGCGCTATTCCCATTATCAATGATACGAAAGCGTTGGAGGCCTTCAATGATGAGTTGGATGCCCTGAAGAACACAAAGACCGTTTTCCGTTTGGGGGAAGACCCCATTGGGTTGTTGGAGGAAGCGGAGCTGGTGGTAATCAGCCCTGGCGTGCCCATTGATTCCCCGCTGGTAAAGGCGGCCTGCCAAAAGGCGGTGCCCCTTATAGGCGAATTGGAACTGGGCGCTATTTTCGACCGGGGCAAGATGGTGGCTGTTACAGGCACCAATGGCAAAACCACCACAGTGACCCTGCTTTGCGACATATTTAAAAATGCGGGAAAAATAGCGCGGACAGCTGGGAACATCGGCATTCCCTATACTCAAGTGGCTTTGGAAGCCAAGGAAGAGGATATTACGGTTTGCGAGGTATCTAGCTTTCAGTTGGAAACCACCGAAACCTTCCATCCCAGGGTGGCAGCTTTTTTGAACATTACCGAGGATCATTTGAACCGCCATGGTACCATGGCGGAATACGCAAGGCTTAAAATGCGAATTTTTGAAAAGCAGACAGAGCAGGATGTGGCAGTGTTTAACCTAGACGATCCCGCTTTGCAAGAAATGGCCGCCAATGTGAAAAGCCGAGCGATGTGGTTTTCCAGGCATAAAGCGGTGCCCATGGGCGCTTACGTAGAGGATGGGTGCCTGATGTGCGCTTACGACGGGGAAGTGCGCAAGGTGGTGGAGGTGGATCAGATACACATTCCCGGCCCCCATAACCTGGAGAATGCCCTGGCGGCCACCTGCGTAGCTACGGCCATGGGAGTGCCTGCGCCGGTGATCCGCCATACCCTTCGCACCTTCGAAGGAGTGGAGCACCGGATTGAGTTCGTGCGCAGCCTGGACGGCGTTACTTACATTAACGATTCCAAGGGCACCAACGTGGATTCCACCATTAAGGCAGTACAAACCATGGCGGATAACACGGTGATCATTTTGGGTGGCTATGATAAGCATACGGATTTTTCTCCCTTGGCCAAGGAAATAGCCGAAACCCCTGCCATTACCGGGGCGGTGGTGATCGGCCAGACGGGTCCTCAGATCAAGCAAGCCCTTGCCGCACAAGGCTTTAAGCATATTGTTAGCGCCGAAAACTTGGAAAAAAGCATTTCCTTGGCGGCGGAGCTTTTAAATGGCTCCGGCAACGTGCTGTTATCTCCTGCCTGTGCCAGCTTTGATATGTTTAAAGATTATGAAGAGCGGGGCCGGGCGTTTAAGGAAATAGTAAACCGATTATAAAATACGGATTTTTCTTCCCTTTCTCCCCCAAGGGTGGAACCCAGGAAAGGCGAGAGAAAAATGGTAACACAAAACACCATACAAACGAAACGGCGGCGCAATTCGGTTGATTCAGCCATGGTATCCATTGTAATACTGCTGATATTAACCGGGTTGCTCGTTTTATTCAGCGCCACCTACTACACCGCCCAGGACAGGGGAGACCCGCTTCTGGACGTGAAAAAACAGTTGATCGGCATTGGCCTTGGGGCCTTTGCCATGGTGGTGACGTCACGCATCCATTATTCCTTCTGGCGAAAAACCTGGGTGGTCATGACGGCCCTATTTGCCAGCATGATTTTGCTGGTGCTGGTAGTGATACCCGGCGTAGGCGTATACCTGAATGGGTCCCGCCGGTGGCTTTCTATCGCGGGCATGTCCTTCCAGCCGTCAGAGCTGGCTAAGTTTGCCATTGTGATTTACATGGCTACCATTCTGGCCAACCGCGGGGAGCTGGTAACCCACCTGATCAAGGGCATCGGTATGATCTTGATGGTGCCGGCCATTTTCTTTTTACTGATACTGGAGCAGCCCAACCTTTCTACCGCAGGGAGCATTATCATCGTTAGCGTACTGATGATTCTGATGGCGGGGGCCCAGTGGCGGCACATGGCCCTATTGGGGACAGGCGGCTTGGCGGTGGGTGCTTTCTATGCCTGGAGCGAGCCCTACCGGCGGGAAAGATTATTGTCCTTTAGGGACCCCTTTGCCAAAATGAGCGATGAAGGCTACCAGCTTTCCCAATCCCTGATTGCCTTTGGTTCCGGCGGGCTTTTCGGCATGGGTCTTGGACGGGGACGGCAAAAATATGCCTACCTTCCCTACCCGGAAAGCGATTTTATCTTCGCCATTGTGGGGGAGGATTTTGGCCTTTTAGGTTGTCTGGCAGTTATCCTCCTGTTCGTAACCTTTATGTTTGTGGGTATGCGTATCGCGGTACGCTGCCGGGATAAATTTGGCTGCCTTCTGGCGGCAGGTATTACCTGCTCTATCAGCGTTCAAGCATTTTTAAATATGGGCGTGGTGGTAGGCATCCTCCCCACAACAGGGCTTCCGCTCCCGTTTTTTTCCGCAGGCGGCACCTCAATCTCCATTATCATGGCCATGGTAGGCGTTCTTTTGAACGTCAGCCGAGAAGCAAAAGACTAACATCCAACAATATCGGCCTTCTTTTTTAGGAGGGTGCGGGAACCACGAACCTACAAAGAAAAAAGGTTTCCGTAATATTAACCCAATCGTTCCTCACCGATT
This sequence comes from Eubacteriales bacterium, assembly GCA_031556065.1. Taxonomy (GTDB): domain Bacteria; phylum Bacillota; class Clostridia; order Christensenellales; family Aristaeellaceae; genus JAVBTR01. The sequence continues at coordinate 100,713 of JAVBTR010000006.1, forward strand.
TCTTTGCGTGGCATAGCATGGAAACGTAGCAAAGAAAATCGGAGGTGGCATAAATGAGCGCTTTTCGGATTGAAGGCGGTTATAGGCTGGAGGGCGAAATAAAGGTTCACAGTGCAAAGAACGCGGTTTTGCCTATTATGGCGGCGGCCGTACTAACAAAGAATGATGTGGTGCTTCTTGATTGCCCGGATATCAGTGATGTAAGGGATATGATAAGGATTTTAAAAACCTTGGGCTGCGGCGTGACCATGGAAAAGGGTCAGGTACATATTGGCACCCAAGGTTTACATAACTGGGAAATGCCCGATGCTTTATCTAAGCAAATCCGTTCCTCCATATTTTTACTGGGGCCCATACTGGCCAGGTTTCGCAAGGCCACGGTGACCTACCCCGGTGGCTGCGAGATAGGCCTTCGTCCCATTGACCTGCACCTGCAAGGATTGCGCAGCCTGGGTGTTGAAATAAAAGAAGAGGGCGGCATGATCTACTGCGACGGAAGCCATATGCAGGCCGGAGAAGTGCTGTTTGATTACCCAAGCGTAGGCGCTACGGAAAACGTGATGATGGCGGCTGTGCTATTGCCGGGGGAAACCACCATTCATAACGCTGCTCGGGAACCGGAAATTGAGGATTTGCAGAAATTTATCAATGCCATGGGCGGCAAAGTCAAGGGTGCGGGAACCCATACGATCACAGTTTCCGGGGTGGAAGATTTGCACGAGGTATGCTATACCCCCATCGCGGACCGCATAGTGGCTGGTACGCTGTTGTGTGCCGCCGCCATTACCCGGGGGGAAATCAGCTTGACAAATGTACGTGGGGGCGATATGGTAGCGGTGCTTGGCAAGCTGCGCGAAATGGGCTGCGAAATGCAGGAGGGTGCCAATGGGCTGTATTTGAAAACGCCTAAACGCACCAAGGCCTTTGCCCAATTGCAGACCCAGCCCCACCCGGGATTTCCAACGGATATGCAGGTGCAGATGATGGCCCTGGCAGCGGTTTCCAGGGGCACCTCGGTGGTGGTGGAAAACGTGTTTGAAAACCGCTTTACTCATGCAGGTGAGCTGAACAAAATGGGTGCGAGAATTATGGTAAACGGGCGGACCGCCATTGTCCAGGGTGTAAACGCGCTTCATGGAGCTACTGTAACAGCCCGTGATCTGCGGGGTGGCGCGGCGCTGGTCATGGCAGGGCTTTGTGCCAAGGGTATTACCACTGTGACCAATATCGGGCTGATCGACAGGGGCTATGAGCAGCTTGAAACCATGCTGACGGGCCTTGGGGCGAAAATGACCCGCGAAGGATGAAAACCTAAAAGGAGATACATCAATGCAAACACCAAACCAGATGCCAAACGAATATTATCAGCAACAGCAGCAGGGCTATATGCCCCCGCCTCCGCCGCCTAAAAGCGGACGGGGGTTTCGTTCGTTGATCCTGGTGCTTTTGCTTTTGCTTGTGGCGGGGATTGTGGTGCAAAGTACGCTGTTTCGTATAGAAAGGGTATTGGTGGTGGGCTGCATAAACATGTCGGAGGCTCAGGTGGTGGAGAAATCCGGCCTGTATCCGGGACAGAATATGCTTTCTATTAACGCCCAGACCATTGAAAAAAGCATCGATGCGGACAGATACCTGGTGTTTAAAGAGATTAAAAAGGATTACACCACCCGAACGGTGACATTGTATATTGAGGAACGGGTGCCTGTTGCCACGTTCCAAACGCTGGGTATTCAATATACCATTGATTCAAACGGCGTGATACTGGAACAAACGGAAGAGCTGGCCGTGATTGATGGGCTGATCGTATTGACGGGACTTAAAACGGATGCCTGCATTCTGGGTAGGCAGCTGGTGGCGCAAAACCAAAACCAGCTAAGTGCGTTTCAAGCTATTATGCGAGAATTGAACAATTTAGGCTGTATTAATAGGATTTCAGAATTAAATGTATTGGATCTGGGCAACCTTTATTTGGTATCCGCCGATGGGATGGCCATTAAAATGGGGGATACCGCCTCTATCCACGCCAAGGTGGTTTCATTTTTTACGGTGAAGGAGCAGCTGGACACCATGGGCGTTTCCGGCGGAACGGTGGATGTATCCCTGCCAGTTTATCCTGTTTATATCCCTTGAAGAAGAATTTATCTTGGAAAATGCCAAAAAAAGCGTAAAAATCGGTGTTATGCCCTTGCGTTATGGCTTAAAAAAGGTTACAATGTTTGATGATAGATGGGCAATATTTAAAATATCCGTCAGTATGTTCCAATGATTTGCTTTTCTCATATGGGGTTTTAAAGGCCTGATATGGGCCCTGAAAATCCGAGAAATGGGGGTACGAAGAACGTATGAAGTCCACTGTTGCCGCAATTGATTTTGGTACCAGCAAAATCGTCACCCTGGTGGCTGAAACCAGCGGAAACCAAAGATGCGATATCATCGGTGCAGGCGTTTCCTACTACGATGGTTATACCGATAATGGCTGGCACGATCAGGATCAGCTTAATGCGGCCATCGAACAATCCATTATAGAAGCCCGGGAACAGGCACGCCGCCCGATTACCGCGATCAATGTAGGCGTCCCTGGGGCGCTTTCCAAGGTGTACGCGGTTGAAGCGCGGGTGGAATTAAAGGGGACAGACCCTCATGTCACCGCGCAGGATATTAAACAGCTCCTTAAAAAGGCAGTGGAACAGCTGGGTGTTTTTACAGGTGTTGTGGTACATAGAAGCCCCGCTTGGTTTTGTGTAGATGATGGCAAGAAAACCTTGGAGCCCATCGGCATGAAGGGTTCGGAGCTGAAGGCTCTGGTTTCCTTCGTGGTGGCCAGTAAGTTTTTCCTCGATTCGGTGGACGAGCATTTACGGGCAATGGGTATCGATGTATCGGGCTTTTTCTCTACCGCTACAGGCGAGGCGCTTTTGTTCCTCCCAGAATCGGAAAGAGATCACACCAGTGTTTTGATCGATGTTGGCTACACGTCCACGGACGTGATTATCGCCCAGGGGGACGCGGTAACGTTCCTGAATACCATTCCCATTGGCAGCGGCCACATTGCCTGCGATTTGGCAGACGGTTTAAGGATTCAGCTGCCTGCGGCAGAGCAGGTGAAGCGGGCCTACATTTATGGTGCGTCCGCCCCTCAAGGGCAGGTATACAGTGTATCTACCTCGGATAATGGCGTGGCGCAAGAATTTACCCAGGAACAGGTTTCCGAAATATTGGAGCCCCGTGTAGAAGAACTGGCCGAAGCAGTGGATGAATGCATTAAAAATTCCGCTATTACCCTTGGCCAGTGGAGCACCGTGTATTTAACAGGCGGCGGGCTCAGCATGAACCGGGGGGGCAGGGAATTCCTTTCCGGAAAAATGGACCGTACTCTTCGGGAAATCCCCAAAAGAACCATGAAGCTTAACAGCCCCATCTACTCCAGTTCTCTAGGGCTGATGGATTTGATCATTGATACCATGGAGCAGCAGCATGCCCCCAGCCCCGGTATTATGGGCGGCGTCAAAGATTTTTTCAGAAGCCTGTTGGGTGGCTGAATCGAAAATAGTTTATATGAACATATTACATTATGAGTAGGGGGATGAACAGTGCTCGAATTTCAGATGGAAGACAAAGCTAATTTTGCATCAATCAAGGTTGTTGGTTGCGGCGGTGGCGGGAATAACGCTGTGAATCGCATGGTGGATGCAGGGTTGCAGGGCGTAGAATTTATTTCAATCAATACAGATAGACAAGCTCTGGCCTTATCCAACGCGGGAGTTAAAATTCAGATTGGCGAAAAGCTTACCAAGGGCTTAGGCGCAGGCGCTGTGCCGGACATTGGCCGCCGTGCAGCAGAAGAAAGCCGGGAAGAAATTGCCCAGTCTATTAAAGGGGCCGACTTGGTATTCGTTACCGCGGGTATGGGCGGCGGCACCGGTACAGGCGCAGCACCCATCGTGGCCGAAATCGCCAGAGACCTGGGTTGCCTGACCATCGCTGTGGTAACCAAGCCCTTCGCTTTTGAAGGCAAACAGCGCATGAAAAACGCCGAAATGGGTATTGCCGATCTTAAACAGCGGGTAGACACCCTGGTGGTGATCCCTAACGACCGCTTGCTGCAAGTGGTTTCCAAAGGTACTTCCATGCTGGAAGCCTTCCGCATTGCCGATGATGTGCTTCGCCAAGGTATCCAGGGCATTAGCGACCTGATCGCTGTGCCTGCTTTGATTAACCTTGACTTTGCGGACGTAAAGACCGTGATGGAATCCGGCGGTATGGCTCACATGGGTATCGGTATCGGCAAGGGCGAAAACAAAATGGTGGAGGCTGCTAAGAACGCTATTCAGAGCCCTCTTCTGGAAACCAATATCGATGGCGCCCGCGCCGTGCTGGTGAACGTTACTGGCGGTGAGGACATTTCCATTGTAGACATTAACGAAGCCACCAGCCTGATTATGCAGGCGGCTGATTCCGAAGCCAATATTATCTTCGGTGCAGGGATTGATGAACAGATGGGCGATGAAGTCCGTATTACGGTGATCGCCACCGGTTTTGAAAAGACGCCCTTCCCGCCCAAAGAGCCTGCGAAGAAGCCCTTTGAACGGGACCGTGAACGGATGCGCGCCAGCGCCACATCCGCTTATGGCTATGCTCCCCGCCAGGCGCAATCCCCTGTGGCGGACATCTATGCCCAGGATGGGGAAGAGCTGCCCATGGAAGCTGAGATGCCTTCCTTTGTAAATTCTGGCCGTCCTACCCAGATGCCCAACATGCAGCAGCCCATGCAGCCCACTTATCAGCAGCAGCCGGCTTATGCACCCCAGCAGAATGCCTATCCCCCCCAGCAGCAGCAAAACCCCTATCCGCAGCAAGGGTACGTTCCACCCCAACCTGCTCCTTATGGGCAGCAGATTCCCCAGTATCCCGCCTTTGGCCAGCAGCCTGCAGGGCAGCAAGCAACCAGCAAGGACGATTTGGGAATACCGGCATATCTGCGCCGCAAAAAATAAGATCGTTTTAATGCCATTAAAGAGCCGAAAGGCTCTTTTTTTAAAAAGGGGTGCTAATTATGTTAAAAAAGATGATTTGTGTCGTTTTGGTATTGCTAATGGTATGCCCAATAGCTTTGGCCCAGGAAAAACCTTCTGTGGCACTGCTGGTAGCAGGGTCTTTGGGGGATCGATCCTTTTCCGATTCCGCTTATGAAGGGCTTATGCGGCTGGAAAGGGAACTAGGCCTTAAGGTAAAGGTAATGGAATGCAATCGGGAGAGCGATTGCTTTAAACAAAAAGTGTGGGAGGCCGCCCAGGAGTACGATGTGGTGGTGGCTATAAGCTATGAGTTCGAGGCGGGGCTAAGGGAAGTGGCGCCTCTGATGCCGGATGTGAAGTTTATTCAGGTGGAAAATGTTTTAACAGGCATTGAGAATGTGATGTGCATTAACTTCGCCCAAAATGAGGGAAGCTTTTTGGTAGGCTATATTGCCGCTAAATTAAGTGCTACGGATACCGTAGGCGCTATGGTGGGCATGGATTTGCCTAACATGAATGAGTTTGTGGTGGGCTTTGAAGCAGGAGCGAAATATGCCGGCGAGAATACAAAGGTGCTGGTACGCTATGCGGGAACCTTTGAAGACCCGGCGGCAGGGGAAGCACAAACCCTGGCCCTGTACGAAGAGGGCTGCGATGTGGTGTTTGGCGTAGCAGGGAAAACAGGGGACGGGGTGTTTGCCGCAGCTAAGGACAAGGGCATTTATGTGATTGGCGTGGATCAGGACCAGAAATACATCGATCCTGAGCACATTGCTTGCTCTATGGTCAAAGAGGTAGGGGAGGTGGTTTTCGCCTCTGTAGCCGATTATGTGAACAACGGCGCGTTCCGTGGGGGCGAAAACTGGCAGGCTACCATGGCGGCAGGCTTCGTTTCCGTAGGTTACGGCGATGAAACCATGCCCCAGCAGGTGAATGAAGAATTGAAAAAAGAAGTGGAAGCCCTAAGCCAAAGGATAATGGACGGCACGATTGTGGTGCCTAGCGTTTACGATAAGTAAACAGAGGAAAAGCGTTTGTCTTCTTGGTGAAATAATGGTATACTATATAAGGTATTCTAAGCGATAATCTGGAGGGAATTGTTATGGCAAGGCAGAACTTCGGCGGATTTGGCGGCGGCGGGAATATGCAGCAATTAATGCGGCAGGCCCAGAAGCTGCAGGAGCAAATGCAAAAGGCCCAGGAAGATTTGGATGTGAAAGAATACGAAGCTTCTTCCGGTGGCGGGATGGTGACGGTGAAGGTTTCCGGCACAAGGCAGCTTGTTTCTCTTTCGATTAACGAAAGCGTGATCGATCCTGAAGATAAAGAACTTTTGGAAGACATGATCATGGCGGCGGTGAACGAAGCCCTGCGCATTGGGGAAGAGGCCCGCGAAGCCACCATGTCAAAGCTTAGCCCCGGCATGGGAGGCATGTTTTAATCATGGCAGCGCAACCAGAGGCCATTGCCCGTATGGTTGGCCAACTGGCACGGCTTCCGGGTATTGGCAGCAAATCCGCCCAGCGGCTTGTTTACCATATTCTAAGCCTGCCGGAGGATGAGGTTCACGAACTGGCTGCTGCCATTTGGCAGGGGCGCAAGGCTATTCGCTATTGCCAGGTTTGCGGCAATTATACGGAAATGGATACCTGTAACATTTGCGGCGACGACAGGCGTCATAACGGGCAAATCTGTGTGGTGCGGGACCCCAGAGATGTAAACGCCATAGAGCGTATGCGGGATTTCGAAGGGCTTTATCATGTGCTTCATGGCACCCTTTCGCCTATGGACGGCATTGGCCCCGAGGATATTCATATTAAAGAATTGCTTGCCCGCATTGGCAGCGAGAAAGTGGAAGAAGTGATTCTGGCCACCAACCCCGATATTGAAGGCGAAGCCACAGCGGCCTATATCGCAAGGCTGCTTAAGCCTATGGGTATTAAGGTCACCCGGATTGCCCATGGGGTGCCCGTAGGTAGCGACTTGGAATACGCCGATGAGGTCACCCTAAGCAAAGCCATGGAAGGCAGAAGAGAAATATAATGGAAATGCAGCAGCTTATTTTTGTGATAGCAGCAGCGGTGATACTGCTGCTGCTGATTCTTATTTTAGCCCTTCAAAGTGCACAGAACCGGCGTGTCAAAAAAGAATTGAACCGTTTGCGCAGGCAAACCCAGGAGGATATTCAGCGTCTGTATTACGATCTTTCCATATCCAGCGGCGAAGCCATGCGTTCTGGCAACGACAGCCTTTTAAACACCCTCCAATCCATTACTGCCATACAGGGGGAGCAGTTGGACAGGCTTTACCAATACACCAAGGATAGCCTTGATAAAAACGAATACCGTATTTCCGGTATTACCAGAACCCTGGATGGCAAGTTGGACGCCATGCGCCACACGGTAGATGAAAAGCTTCAAAGCACTCTGGATCAAAAACTGAACGAAAGCTTCAGCCAGGTAAGCGCCCGGCTTGAACAGGTGTATAAGGGCCTTGGGGAAATGCAAACCCTGGCTGCTGGGGTGGGCGATTTGAAAAAAGTGCTGACAAACGTAAAAACCCGGGGTATATGGGGGGAAATGCAGTTAAGCGCCCTGCTTGCCCAGATGCTTTCTCCCGCCCAGTACGAAGAAAACGTGGCGGTTTCAGAGGGCCAGGAGCGGGTGGAATTTGCTGTAAAGCTCCCAGGCCATGACGATGGCACGATTTATCTGCCTATCGATTCCAAGTTTCCTCAGGAAAGCTATGTTCGGCTAGTAGAGGCGGCAGAAAACGGAGACAAGGAAGGGCTGGAAGCAAGCCGGAAGGAGCTTTATGCTCGGTTGCTGGAAGAGGGCAAGAGGATTGCTTCTAAATACGTAAAGCCGCCTGCTACAACGGATTTTGCAATTATGTTTTTGCCTGTTGAAGGGTTGTACGCGGAATTGATGCGGGATATGGCTAAGGTGGAAGAACTGCAAACCAAGCACCGTGTGGTGGTAGCAGGGCCAAGCACCCTAGCAGCCCTTTTGAATAGCTTGCAGATGGGCTTTAGAACCTTGGCTATTGAACAGCGTTCCGGGGAAGTATGGCAGCTGTTAGGGGCTGTGAAGGCCGATTTCGCCAGGTTTACCGATGCCCTTGAAAAGACCCAGGCAAAGCTTAAGCAGGCCTCCGACAGCATTGACAGCGCCTTTACACAGACAAAAAAAATCCAGCGCCACCTAAGAGAAGTGGAAGCGCTGGAGGATGAAAGCTTAATGGATTAGGCGTTGACCATGGTTTTAATTTTTCTAAGAACTGTGAAGATAATGGCATACACCACCATGGAAGCCACAGCACCGGCCAAGCACACAAGGCCGGTGTTATTTAATATGCCTTGTAAATGGGCAAGGATGGAGGCCAGAATGGTTTTAAAAGATTCATTGTAGGCCCCGACGTTTGCTGCGATGTCCAGGGATTGAATAAGGTGGTTGGCGCCCAGGAACAGCCCGCCGAAGAGGAAGGCGGCCAGACCTAAAAACCAGAGCATAAGGCTGAACTGCTTAAGGGTCGAAAGAATGAGGAGGACCAGGCACAGGGTGAAAACCCCCAGGAGCCCGGCTTTTAAATAGGGAAGCAGCTCTAAATACTTTACAACAGAAACAGAACCGAACATATTGATAATGGTGTTTTCGTTGGCGTTCATCACTTCTGCCTGGATGAGTTTTTGTGTAAGCACATTGGAAGATTGCCTTTTTCTGTCATCCAACTTCTCCTGGGATTCAAAACCGGGAGCCAAAAGGGCACCATCAAAGGAAGGGGCCTCTGTCCAGTTATCTTTCGTTAATCCATTTTGCCACCAAGAGACAATGGCCAGGTTATAATCCATTAGATTCTCTTGTGTAACCAGGGGCTTAATGGGTTCGCCATCGAAACGGTTCTTTTTCGCCAAGGTATCGATAGCTTCATCGATGTTGGCTTTTTGCGTTGCGACGATGCCTTGGCTAAGCGCCGCTTCATAAGGTCCAGTGGTGTAAAGGTAGCTTTCAAAAAGTATAATCAGCATAAAGGTGAAGGCGGCCAGGCCCATTAAAATAGCCAGTAGGCCGCGGAATGATTGCTTAAGAAATATTCTCATGGAAGCGCTCCTTTTAAATAAACAATAGCCTTAGTAAGAGAAATGCGTGATCGGTCAAATCTTTTAACCTGGGTTGAAAATAAAAGACCGTGCCGCCAACTGCCGCTAAAAGGAGCGCGGGGGTTAACCAGAACAGGATGGAATGATGGTGAACCCGTTTGGAAACATGGTGGCTCATAAGGGACCTCCTGAATGTGATGCTTCATTATAACGTTTCTTTTGGTTTTTGACAATGCCAAAGGCAGGAAGGAGGGCTTTTTGCTTGCATGCCCCTGTGCAGTCACCGCAGCGGACACACTTAGGACTGTTGGGGGTTTTAGCTGGATCAAGCCCCATGGGGCAGGCAGCGGCGCAGGCACCGCAATGGGTACAGGCGGATTCGATGAACTTGAAATGATATAGGGCGATGGGGTTGAATAGCCCATAAATGGCTCCCAACGGGCATAAATAACGGCAAAAGGGCCGGTAGATTTTCAGGGAAAGCAGTAAAAGGGTAATCAGAGTGGTTAGTTTGAACCAGAATAGGCCGCCCACAGCGGAAAAGAGTTCAGGGTTAACCAAAAGCTGGGGGAGAGCGGCCATGACTGTGCCAGAAGGGCAAAGAACCTTGCAAAACCATGGATCACCCTGGCCGATGATGTTCACCGCGAAAACGGGCAGGATCATTACCACTAGAACCAGCACCCCGTAACGGAGAAGATCCCAATAACGGCTGAGCTTAAGGGGCATTGGTTTTTTTAGTGGAACGCGGTAAAGCAAATCCTGCAAAAGTCCAAAGGGGCATAAAAACCCACAGGTCAACCGGCCTCCTAAAGCGCCTGCGGCCATAAAAAAACCGACAATGTAAAACGAAAAATCGAACTGGCGGGAGCTGATGACGGCTTGCAAGGAACCAATGGGGCAGGCACCCAGGGCACCGGGACAAGAATAGCAGTTAAGCCCCGGCAGGCAAACCTGCTTGAGCGGGCCTTGATACAGCCCTTTGCCCATAAAACCTTTTAAGTAGCCGTTGGACAAAGCCGTAAAAGCAATTTGAACGGCCAAACGAAACTTTTTCATAGCGTTACCCAAGGCCTATGCACTCTAGGCAAATACGGATGGATTTTTGCAAAACCACGGATACCTCGCCCCGGCTGATGCCGAAAAAGATAAAAGCAGCCCCCAGAAGGATGAATAAAAACGGCAAGAAGCGCTTCATGGGGATACCTGTTCAAGCAACGGTTTAATAATGTCGAGCCACTGCTCCTCCGTTTTGGCCCCATAGTAGGCTGCGCTTATCATGTTACCGTTTTCATCCACAAAGAAGGTGCAAGGAACCCCGCGAACCTGTGACAGAAAAGACTGGTACATGGCCAGGTTGGGGATGATTTGGGGGTAGGTAACGCTGGTTACTGTCATGATTTCTTTTGCCAGATCCACCTGGCTTTGAACCAGGTTCAGGTCAAAATCCTGGGCATCCAGCAAAAGGCCCACCACCTGAAAGCTGCTTTCGCTTAAATCTATATGAATTTTCCCAAGGCTGGGCAGTTCAGAAAGGCAGGGGTTGCAGTAGGTGGCCCAGATGTTGATCATGGTCAGCTTATAATCTTTAAAAAGGGTTTGATCCACCTCGTTGCCGTCTAAATCTGTGGTTGCGAAGGAAGCTAAAATGGGAATGGGGGTTTCTGCGGGTTCCTGCGCTAAAGCATAGGAAAAAAGAAGGAATAGGCAAAGCAAGAATGCTGCCAATTTTTTCATGGGAAGCCTCCTTATTAAAAGTAGTTATTAATGAACAGGGGCTTGCGGTAAAACACCTGTTCCAAAGCAGCTTCATTCAAAATCCGCACATTGGGCAATGGGAAAAGCTGGCCCGCATCGTAACGGCCAACCAAGGCGGCGGAGAAGACGCGGATATCCATTTGAATATCGGCTTCATCCTGTGTACGGGAAACGGAAACAGCCCTGCCGCCAGTAAATATCACTTTAAAAGTGGCGCTGTTTTCTGCGATCTGATCGTCTTGAACTTTAATGGCAACTTCCCCGTTCCCACGGTACTGAGCTAGTTCCAGCGCCTTTTCTACGTTGATGACCCGCTGCATCCCGTTGAGGCAAAGCTCCCGCTTAGAGCCGGAAAGCACCATGTCAGTGCAATAAAGCTCTGGCATGGCATCCATGGGCAGGCGAAGGTTGGCGTAGGGGTAATCCGCCGCGTAGCCGGCGAGAAAGGTCATTAGCTGGCCCAAGGCTCTGGGGGAATCGTAGACCACTTCCCGCACGTCTAAATAACGGCTGCCGTCCATCATACCCTTTTTAAATATGATGTAGCCATTAGGCTGATTAAGGTCGTCGGTTAAAAGATAAGCATAGGTGTTTTTTGCGAAAGGGTCGGTGCCTTTTAAAAAGGCCCAGTGGTAAAAATCTCGTTTGAGCATAAGGTTATAGCGCATTTTGCTGTATGCCTTTTCAAAGGGAGCTGTGTCGCCGCCCCGGTATAGGGTGAAATGCCCGCCCACTGTGGGGAGAATGTGCCGTAGGCTGATGGTGTAGCTTAAAACCGGGTTTGAAAGGGAGTAGCCAAATTTTTCGTAATAGCTTTGGGAAAAGGGGTAGAGGTAGGAAAAAACAGTGCCGTCCTGATACTGATCCCTCAGGGCCAACTGGAAAATAGAACGGATACCCCCAGTGCGCCGATATTCGGGCAGGGTACATACGCCGCCTACCCCATTCATTTTAACCATGTGGCCGTCGAACTGGGCTGTAAAGGGCATAAAGGCAATGCCGCTTGTAAGAATGCCTTCATCGGTAAAGGTGCCGTAAAGACAATCCTCTAAAAAATAATCCATAGCGTTATCAGCTTTATCCCGCTTTTGTAAGGCTTCTTCGTAATATTCAAGAGCGGTTTTTCCTTTTGTATCGTGAGGCCATTCAAAACACAGGGCGGATATGTTCAAATAGTCCATTACATCTTGGGGCAGGCACTTTCTGGTAAGCATAGCAGACTCCTCCTTTGAGATAGCTATACTATATCATTTTTTTTGCTACCTAACAATGGTGCTTTGATTATTTTACCCCATGGGTGTACATGGTAATCTTCGCCATAATGGTAGCGATATCGATAGGCTTTGAAAGGTGATCGTTCATGCCAGCAGCCAGACAGGTATCGATGTCCTCTTTGAATACATTGGCTGTCATGGCCAAAATGGGAATGGTTTTGGCTTTTTCAAAGCCAAGGTTGCGAATGGCTTTGGTGGCTTCCAGACCGTTCATGACGGGCATCTGCAAATCCATTAAAATAATATCGTAATCCTGGGGGGCATTTTTGAACATATCAAAGGCGATCTGGCCGTTTTGTGCCACATCGATATGGATCTGGGTATCTTGCAAAAGGGATTTGAGAATTTCGCTATTAATCTCCACATCCTCCGCCATCAACAGGCGCAGATGGGAAAAATCCAACAGGCCTTCGTTTTTTTGGATGCCGTCAATGTCAATATGGTAGATGACTTTCATCATAATATTGTAAAAAACATACTCGAAAATGGGTTTGCGCAAAAGGTTTTTCAGTGTGAAGCCATGAAGGGCGCTGGGAGTATGCTTGTGGGCGTTGAAATCCACAATGGCTACATGTGTTTCTTCGGCTATTAGGTGCTTGATTCGCTGATAGGCCTTTGAACCGGTCTTATCTTGATCCAATGCAAAATCGAAAAAGAAGGCATCGTAATGGGTGCCCCGGGCATCGGCGTTTAAGATCATATTGGCGGCGGCAGCGGGTTTTCGGGCATAATCCAACAGGATGCCAAACCGGCTTGAGTAGGTGGCGAATCTGGTGAGAACGCTTTCGTCATCAGATAAGAGGAAAATATTCCGGCCGTGGAGCTGCGAATTGGCGAACTTGAGAATTTCCTTTTCCTCTTGTTCATCGTATTCAAGGCGCAGGGTAACGGTAAATACAGAGCCCTTTCCAGGTTCCGAAGAAACGGTGATAACCCCGCCCATCATTTGAGCGAAGGATTGACTAATGGCCAGCCCTAGGCCTGTGCCGCCGAATTTGCGGGAAATGCTGCCATCGGCCTGTTCAAAAAAATTGAAGACGCGGGCCTGCTGTTCGTTTGTCATACCAATGCCGTTATCGCTGACCTTGATCTGAACCGTAGCCCTGTTATTTTCAAAGCCGATTTCGTCCACAAAAACGAAAATTTCGCCGCCGTCCGGGGTGAATTTAACGGCATTGGATAAAAGGTTGGTTAGAATCTGCGAAACCCGCACATCATCGCCAATATAGCGGACCCGCAGGTGCTCGCCTCCGGAAATACTCAGCTGCAGGTTCTTTTCCGCCATTTTAGGAGACATAATGGAACAGGCTTCCACCACGGTCCGTTCCAAATTAAAAAGGGAAGCGTTTAATTCTATTTTTCCGGACTCTATTTTCGATATATCTAAAATATCGTTGATAACACTTAGCAAATGACCAGAAGCACTTTTGATATTGCTCATATACTGGCTGTATTTTTCAAGAGAGGTTTCGTTTTCGGAAAGCTTGACCATGCCAATGATCGCGTTCATGGGGGTGCGGATTTCGTGGCTCATATTAGCCAAGAATTGGGATTTGGCGATATTGGCGCTCTGGGCTTCCTGGGTAGCCGCTTTAAGGGCGTTGTCCCTGGCGCGTACTGAATAGGCCCCGGCGATAATGGAAGCGGCCATGGTGGCGGGATGAAATTCGGCTTCTGTCCAATCTGCGTGATGGCGGTGGTTGGAAAGCACCAGGTAACCAGCGGTCTCGCCGTCGATCATAATGGGAATATAACAAATGCTCTTGGCGCCAATGGATACGGTGGGGTGGGATTGGTAGAGTTCTTGTGTGTCGCGCCGGTAAAAATAGGGGGCTCCCGCCATTTTTTTGTAAAGGGATTCCATTTCATTGTAAGGGTAGCAATAGCCTACGATGTTGGGAATATCATCGCTGATGTTATCTGAATAGGTGCAAAGAAGGGATTTATCCTGTTGAAATTCGTATATGGACACCCGCTCCGCTTTGAAAAACGTCCGCAGGACATGGGCGGCGTTGTTCATTAAAGCATTGAAATCTTCATTGGGCTTTGTAAAGGGCACGGAAAAATTGGAGATAAACTCGTGAGATTGGAGCTGCTTTTCTTTAATTTCTTCAAAGGCCTGCCGTTCTGTTTTCGCCAACGCTAATGCGGCTTCCAGCTGCAGCTGATCGGCGATTGAATGCATCACAAGGCCATAGCCTGTCCTTTTTTGGTGTTTATTGATTAATGGAAAAAAGTTGGCGCTGGCGGGAAGCAATTGATTATCCTCAGTGACGATCATCAGCGTGCAGTTGTGGGTCTGGTTGGCAGAAATGGCCGGGATAATGGTTTCATGCAGGTACTTGGCAGATTCCTCCGTTAAGTGATTCCCATCGGCGAAGGCTCCTTCCGGGTGATCTAACCAGCCGGTTACCTGGTTTAAAGCGGGGTTGCAATAGACGATTTTAAAGTCGTTATCGAAGCTGGCCAGCATATCCCGGGTGTTTTCAAGCACCTCGTGCTGCCAAGCCATGGTTTGCTTCATCTGTGAAGCCAAGCTTTGATGAGCAAAATCGTTAACAAAGCAAAGCAGGGCATCCCGCCCGTCTTCCCATTGAACATATTTAATTTGCACATTGAAATGGTTGTCAAATAGCGGGTTGTAGACACGCCCGCTTTCAATAGAACCGCCTATTTCCTTGATCGACTCCACAGGCAGGCAAAAGGGACATGGTTTGTTCGAACAGCAAAACACATCATGGCAGCAAAGGCCTACGATATGGCCAAAATTCTGAAGCAATTTTTCGTTGGCGTATAAAATGTGATGGGTATTCGCATCGGCAATGTAAGCATAAATGCTTAATTTATCAAAGGCAGTGTACCATTTGAATTCTGCCATGCCACGAACTCCTTTATATATTATCTTGCATTGCAATTTTAGCATAAATTGACGGTTATTGCCATAGAAAAACAGTGCTTAAACATAGATGAGCATTGTAAAAACAAAAACAAATCATAAGCAGGGGCTACCTTGCCATTGCGGGGCGGTTTGAATGATGGTATAATCTGGTTTATAAAGCTTGGAGATTTGAGGCGCTAATGCATGTCTAAGTTGTTGCTGATCAGTTTTGACGCGGTGGGGAGCAAACGGCTTAATGAGCTAAAAAACAGACCCACCTTTAAAAAGGTGTTTGAAGGCGCCAGTGTGGTGACCGATGTGCAAAGCCTGTTTTTAACCAACACATATCCTATCCATGCTTCTGTTGCCACAGGGGTAACGCCGGAAAATCATGGGCTGGTCAGTAACACGGAGCCTTTTCCTAAGCGGTATCCTAAATGGTGCTACCAGGCGAAAGGCTTGAAAGCGAGAACCCTTTGGCAGGCTGCCCATGAAAAGGGGCTCAAAACTGCGGCGGTGATGTGGCCAGTGACAGCGGGGGCCAGGGAAATTAACTATAATATTCCAGAAATTCTAAAGCTGCCCGGTGAAAGCCAAATCGCCCTGAATCTGCGCTATGGTACGCCGCTTTTATCCATCCGCTTGTTTTTTAAATACCGGCACCTGATGCGGGGGATTGAGCAGCCCTATCTGGATTTCTTCTCCACGGCTTGCATGGTGGATATATTAAACACAAGAAAACCTCATCTGGCTCTGATGCACCTGACGGCCTTTGATTCCCTGTGCCACCAATACGGCACAGAGGCCCCGGAGCTTGAAAAGGCCATGGATGCGTTGGACAATAATCTTAAAGCCCTTTTGGAAGCGGCAGGGGATGAATATACCGTGATCATCTTTTCCGATCACAGCCAGTTGGATGTGTCCCATGTGATGCTGCCCAACGAAGGTCTTGGGGAAAACGGCGGCTTTGTTGAATGCTGTGGCGGCAGCGCTTTCTTCCATCCAGGCAGTGGTGATGTGGAAGCTGTGCGGGAAAAGTTAGCCCAGGAGGAAGGGTTTAACCGGTTTTTGACAAGGGAGGAAATGGCTGTCTGCGGTAGGGCGGAGCTGCCATTTGGCATGGCCGCCAAGCCTGGCTTTGTATACGAGGCCTTCCATTCTGGCGAAAAGGCCAACCATGGATATCCTGCGGATTATGAAGATTACAGCGTATTTTATCTGGCAAAGGGGCCGAAGTTCAAGTCCGGGCTGCGGCTTACCGGTGGAAGCTTATTGGATATAACGCCTCTGGCGCGAAAGATATTGGAACTTAATATGCCGAATATTCAAGGGAACGAAAGATTCTAAAACAAAATGAGGAGGGGTTTTATGGAGTCCAAGCGCTTTAACAAGCTTGAAAAAAGCTGGATCATGTACGACTGGGCCAACTCTGTTTATGCCACTATCATGATGGCGGCCATTTTCCCAGTGTATTTCTCTGGGGTTGTGACAGATGCCATGGGCGGCGATTATTGGTGGGGCATCGGAACCAGCATTTCCATGGCTATTTTGGCTGTGCTGGCGCCTATTGTAGGCGCTTTCGCGGATTACAAGGGCTATAAGAAACGCTTGTTTTCCATTTTCTTAGGACTGGGGCTGGTGTTCACCTTCTTTAATGCATTAACAGATAACTGGCAGCTGATGCTCATTGGCTATATGCTTTCCAATATCGGCTTTTCCGGCAGCTGCCTGGTATACGACAGCTTCTTAACAGACGTCACCACCAATGAACGGATGGACAGGGTGTCCAGCTATGGCTTCGCGTTAGGGTATATTGGCGGTTCCACTATCCCTTTTGTGATTTCCATTGCACTGATCCAGTTCGGCAGTAAGATCGGCATCGATAGCGTGATGGCGGTTAAAATCGCGCTGGTCATTACTGTTTTGTGGTGGGGCCTTTTCTCTATTCCGTTTTTAAAGAATGTACAGCAAAAGCACTACGTGGAAAAACCCGAAAAAGGCGTGGTGACCAATACCTTTAAAGCCATTGGTCAAACGGCAGTGAAAATCTTTAAGAATAAATCTATCTTCTTTTTCCTCCTGGCTTACTTTTTCTATATCGACGGCGTGGGCACCGTTATTAAAATGAGTACCAGCTATGGTTCCACTCTGGGAATCGACGCCACGGGGATGATACTGGCCCTGTTGGTGACACAGATCGTTGCCATGCCTTGTTCCATTTGGTTTAGCTATCTTTCAAAGCGCTTTGGTTCCTTAAAAATGCTTTCCGCTGCAGTGGGCATGTATCTTTTGATCTGTATCGTGGGCTTTTTAATGGGTTACGGCCTTGAAGTAAAATGGTTCGGAATCGATACGGCACTGGTGCTTTTCTGGGTACTGGCTTGCTTGGTAGGCACGGTTCAGGGCGGCATTCAGGCTATTTCCAGAAGCCATTTTGGCAAATTGGTGCCGCCGGAAAACGCGGGGGAATTCTTCGGCTTCTTCGATATTTTCGGCAAATTCGCCTCTGTTTTGGGTCCGGCGCTGTATGCCTTGGTCAAGAGCACTACAGGCCGCAGCTCATTTTCTATCCTCTCTATTATCTTGCTGTTTCTGGCGGCGCTGGTGATTATGGTGGTTAAACGAAAAGAAATGGAAGTGTGAAATTGACTTTCTTTTTTGTTCATGCCATGCTTTGGTAAAGTAATTTAAAAAGAGGTGTGTCACGAACAACTAATCCAGCTTGTTTAAGCAATGGCATGGAAAGCAGCGAACGATTACACGGTTTGGTTTTGCTGTCAAGTTTGGATAGGGGATCATGGCGGCCGTGTTATGGGTGAAATATACCTGTGATAGGATTATTTACGTGCTTCGAAATCCTCCTTGTCGGCAACGCCAGGGAGGATTTTTATTATCAGGAGGGATATTTATGTCAAACAAGAAAAAAACCGTTATCATCTACCCGCATTTCAGCATGCAAGAAATCAGGTGCCTAACAGAAGACTTGACTGTTGTCTTCGGTGAAACGCTGGATGTTTACGCTGGAGATAGATGAATGCGAAAAGGGCCTGTTAACCCTGTGGCCAGAGCCTATACCCAGGAAGAACTCACATTTTAGAATGCCCCCGAGGATTTTGCGGAGTTCAAGGGGGAATACAATCAGTTTGCTTTATGCTATACTAAATAGCGAAATAGTTTCTTTTTTGAAAGTGAGCGTGGTTAGTACGAAAGAGCATATAAAGCCCTGTATTGGCCTTGTTATCAATAGTGCCTTCCTTGCCTTTGGGCTGTATCATGTGCATTCCTTTTCCAGCGTCACAGAGGGCGGTGTGCTGGGAATGATCCTGCTATTAAAAAAGTGGTTCAATATTTCGCCTGCCTTATCGGGCTTCGTGATGAATACAGCCTGCTATCTGCTGGGTTATAATACTTTTGGTAAAAAGTTTGTGGGCTATTCGATGATCGCTGCGGGGAGCTTTTCCGTGGCTTACGCTGTGTTTGAACAGTTCCCGCCGCTATGGCCCCAATTGGCTCAGATGCCGCTTCTGGCCGCCGTAGTGGGTGCCCTATTCGTAGGTATAGGCTGCGGCGTATGCGTGCGCTTGGGAGGCGCGCCAAGTGGGGACGATGCCCTGGCCATGAGCCTTTCCTACATTACCCACATTCAAATCCAATGGATCTACTTAATAAGCGATCTAATCGTACTTGGCCTGTCACTGACCTATATCCCCATAGGCAGGATCGGCTATTCCCTATTGACAGTTATTATCTCGGGGCAGCTTATCGGCCTTATACAGAAGGGGGAAAGGGAACGCAGATAAGCAAAATTAGTGCTGGACAAAAACGGCAACCTTTGCTATAATCATTTTTGCACTTTGCCAATATAGCTCAGTCGGTAGAGCAGCAGTTTCGTAAACTGCAGGTCAAGGGTTCGAATCCCTTTATTGGCTCCATTTTTATTTCGAGATGTAGCGCAGTTTGGTAGCGCGTCTGCTTCGGGAGCAGAAGGTCGCAGGTTCAAATCCTGTCATCTCGACCATATTGTCGAAAGCCGTCGAAACGTGTTAGCGTCTCGACGGCTTTGGTACTGAAAATAATTTTTCGCAAAAAGGTCTCTGGTAGGATGAAGTTAAACAGCGAGGGTATCGTCCAGGGTAGCATCTAGGAGTTTCATATTCATATACTTCTTGCTGCCCCATTGGGTTCCGGCTACGTGGCGTAACCTGGCACAAA
>JAVBTR010000014.1:0-16715 GCA_031556065.1 Eubacteriales bacterium
CGAAATTCCACCGAAAATCGCCGCACATGTCGCCGATTTCGGAATGAAAATCGGAGGACCGCGGTCCTCCGATACCTCCTAGGGTTTGTTGATGGTCTGAAAAGGGCATGGAGCCATCTCCATGCCCTTTTTTCTTTTTTACCCTCTTACCCACTACTATTATACCACACCCCTTCGGGACATTTGGGACAACTTTTTAAATGAAAATGCCATCAACGGATGGGGATGGAACCCCATCCCTACAGCGATCCATACTCGCGGTTTTGCCTGATGGCATCAATCAGCCCATCCACCTGTTCCAGTGTCAATGCCCGCTGGTCCTCGTCCAGTTCTTCCAATACACTCATCACACTGGCGATACAATCCTGCTGGTCTTCAGCATACTCGAACAGGTCTGTAAACCAAACGATATTGACCCAATTAAGAAGCATGTCAAGAGTCAGCTTGCCCTCCTTATACCTTTCCAACACCAAGATCATGTCTTGGCCTTCAACGATTTCAGGCCTTTTCACCGCCACCGAATGTAAATTTCCCCCCAGCTGGTCTTGCAGCTGCGTTTTTGAAAGTTCAAGCTTTTTAAAGGCCTGAAGCACCGCTCTGGTCTTTTCCATCATCTCACCTACTTTTCTTTTGTATGGATAAGCTTACCGTCAGGTCCATACGTTTCTTTATATACGCGTATCGTTTTTCCATAAGGGTCTACCTCCTTGTAATAAACCGCCCGTGACCCTGGCACATTGCCCGGCTTTTCCATCTTAATTAGTGTATTGCCGTTGGACATTTGGTTCACACCAAAGCTGTTGTATTTGCTTGATCCGCCTTTAAAGAAATCTCTTACTGTTTTTTGTATAAGGCTGGGCAAATCGCCAATTGAGCCAAGTGCACTCGATTTTGTATTTGCTGAGAGCTTGGTGCGCCCGCCCTTCGTATTTGGAAATCCCCCGCCGCCCATTCCGCCGCTTTCCCTTGTAAAAAGGGAAAGTGTTATGTCCCCCTTCGAAAGGGGGTGAATTTGTCAGGGGGATCAGGGAGGGTTTCGACCCCCTCCCTTCGATCCCCCCGACACCCCCCATAACCCTCCTAAACGACCAAGGCTTCCAGCCCTGGACCCAGGGCACGGTTGCAATGCAACCTGCGCCATGCTGTAACCAGCTTCAGCAACCGCGCAGGGACCGTTTGACCGCTACTTGTCTTAAGCACGTTACTTGCTATCTATGCAGCGAAATTGTAATTAACCCAGCCCAACCCCAACGCCTCCGCAGTTGCCCAAAGGCCAAACAATCTAAAAACAAGCGGCAGGCAACTGCGCTGGAGGGGTCAAGGGGGGGTATTCCCCCTTGTCGTTTAGGAGGGTGAGGGGAGGTGTCGGAGGGGCCTAAGGGAGGGGGTCGAAACCCTCCCTGGTCCCTCTGACAGATTCACCCCCCTTTCCAAGGGGGAATAAGTAATGCCCCCTTTTACAAAAAAGGGGCATTATAAAAGGGCATGGAGCTATCTCCATACCCTTTTTACCCTCTTACCCACTACTATTATACCACACCTCTTCGGGACATTTGGGACAACTTTCCAAAAGAGGGATTCTTAAAGGGGATTCCCCCCTTTATCCATCTTTTTTAAGTACCGATAGACCATTTTTTTAATGCTCTCCTCGCTGTTCCCGCTCATTTCATCCGCCACCTGCTGCCAGCTGAACCCTTTAATATACCGAAGGCGGATGGCGGTACCCATATAAGGGTCCTCCACCTTAGCCAGAAACTCCTCTGCCTGCCAGCGAAGGGCTTTGAGCTTTTTCCTTTTCTCACACAGAAGGCCGATCAGCTTCGGGTCCATGCCCTCAAGGCGAATGGTGTGCAAAATATACGGGTGCTCCGTCATGGAGCCCAGCACCGAATC
The DNA here is from genome assembly GCA_031556065.1 of Eubacteriales bacterium. GTDB lineage: Bacteria > Bacillota > Clostridia > Christensenellales > Aristaeellaceae > JAVBTR01. The sequence continues at coordinate 1,894 of JAVBTR010000014.1, forward strand.
GTGGACGGTTTGGGCCTGCTGAATGTCTTCCTCTACCAGCCGCAGCTCCTTTTCCGCGTCCATATACCAATCCAAAATCTGTTTAGTCATCCTTATTCCACTCCTTTATCATTGTTGGGCTATTCACCGGCACAGGGCTTGCCAGGCTGTAAAGCTGCATATCCTTGGGCCGTAAAACCATTTTGTGGCGGCCGGTGGGGCCTTGGCGCTGCTTTTCGATCTGCAAATAGATCAGCCTGTTTCCCTCCTCCAGGGACCGTAAAAAATCCTCCCTGTCCAGGCGGGGCAGCTGGCTTTCCTCCTCGGGCCGTGCTAAAAAGAGCACATTGTCCGCGTCCTGCTCAATGGCGCCGGAATCCCGAAGATCGGTCAGCACATGGAAGCATTGCTTGCGCCTGGCTGCTTCCCGGCTTAGCTGGGACAGGCACAGAATGGGAATATGGTGGGCAATGGTCAATTCCTTGAGCTGCCGGGATATTTCCGCTACCTCCCCATTGGCGTTCTGGGTCCGGCGGCCGCTGCGCAGCAGCTGCAAGTAATCGATCACCACCAGGCCCAGGCCGCCGGCTTTTTTATACCGCTGAATCCAGGCCCCAATTTCCCCCGGGGTGCGAAGCCTGGTGTGGACGTTAATGGGCCTCTTGCTCATTTCCGGCAGGGCATCGGAAAGCTTGGCCCAATCGCTGTCTGTCATGGTTCCATGGCGGATATGGCCGGGGCTGACGCCGTATCTGGCAAACCAGCGAACCGCCAATTGCTCATGGCTCATTTCACAGCTGACAAACAACACCCGCTGGCCCCGTTTGGCAAAGCTATCGGTGATCTGCTGGGCCAGGGTGGTTTTGCCCACCCCGGGCCTTGCCGCCAGAATGGTTAATTCCCCCCTGTGGAGGCCGCCCATGTCCCTGTCTATTTCGGGTATCCCCGTCATGCCTGCCCTGCCGTCCCCTTCCGCCATCCGCTGGGCGTATTCATAGCCGGAAAGGGTCACGGCTTGGGCGCTGGTTTTTTCCTCATTGGCCGAGGGGTTCAATTCCCAAAGCCTTCCCATGGCCTTGGCCAGCACCTGGTTCAGGTCGCAATCCTCCCTGGTGGCCGCCTCCTTAATCCCATCGCACAGCTTGAACAGCTGCCGCCGGGCGGATAGCTCCTTAACGATCCCCACATAGTGGGGGGTGTTGCCTGTGGTGGGGGTTTGCTGCATGGCCGAAACGCACTGAACCAGCAGGGCGCTATGGTGGGCCTCCCCGCTTGCCAGGGCCCGCAGCTCATGGCTGATGGTGGTTAAATCCACCGGGATGCCGCTGTCATTTAAGCGCCTGATGGCCTTGAAAATCACCTGCAGCCCCGGGTCTGTGAAAGCCTCCGGGGTGAGCCCCAGCACCGCCTGAACCACCGAAGCATCTTGGAGCGCCGCGCCAATCACGCTCAGCTCCGCTTCAACGGCTTGTCCCCACATGCCTCTCGCCTCCTAAACCAGAATCGTTGCTGGGCTTCGTCCTCAAAGCCCCAGTCATAGCCGTACTGCACGGCGTTTTGCCTTGTGTATTCCACCTCTTGGTGGTATTCCTCCTGGCTTACCTCTTCGCCGTTTAGAAAATAGCCCTGGGCCTTGGCCGGCAAATCGCAGTCCTCAAACCGCTGGCCATTGAGCCAGGTGGCCGGGTAGGGAATAAACTGGCCCCCCTCCCGCTGCCACTGGCCGCTGGCCTTTTGGCTTTCAACAGCCTGTAAAATAATGGCCTGCAAGGGCTGGGCCGGGTTGAGCTTTTGCCAAGCCTTCATGGCGTTTTGCTTGGCCACCTTTCGGGGATACGCTGTCCAAAAGGCATTAAAGCCTTCGGCTTCGCCCCGCGGCTTTCCCTCACTGCCCCGTGAACGCTTTGCTTTCACGGCTGTAGTCAGAGAATCAGGTATCAGTGTATCCGGTATCAGAGAATGGGGATTCAGCTGGGCTTCCATGGTGCCAGCCTCACCTATGCCTGGGGCTGGAATGGTGCTTGCCTGCTCCCTAAAGTGGGGGGATTGGTGCTTTTCAAAATGCAGTATCTGTATATACCTGCCCCCGTTGCCCTCGTAGCGCAAAATAAATGCGTCCTCCCCCTTGGCCAGCCAGTTCAGCCCCTGGTCTACATCCAGGCTGTCGTAGGGGAACAGCTCCCCCTTGATCCGCTTGGGCCTGTCCTCCAGCCTGCCGCAGCGGTCCGCCAGGGTCCATAGGCCAATAAAAAGCAGCCTGTATTCATAGGGCATCTCCCCCAGCATCTCGTTTTTGAAAAACCCCGGTTTAATGTTCCTGGCCCGTGGCATTTCCTCGCCTTCCTTCCTTGTGTTCCCCGGTGCGGGTGTGGTATAATCAATCGGGTATAGGTATATCGTACTGCATTTTGTGCAGTACGTCAAGTTCTTTTTACTCCATTTCGAGAAGTATTTTTAAGAGGTGCAGCATGTCTGAATTTGAACGTATCCTTGAACTGATGGAGAAGAACAACGTAAGTGCCTACAAGCTTTCCAAGGCAACAGGCATATCCCAGGGGAATATCGGGAACTGGCGAAACGGCAGGTCCGGGCCCTCTTATGGTGCCATCGTGAAGATTGCGTCCTTTTTCAACGTATCCCCCGAATACCTTCAGGGAAAGACAGACATCCCTATGCCTGCCCACGCCGCCTACCCCGGCGGGGCCCTTGCCCCCATCAACACAAAGGACCCGCAAATAGCCGCCCTCCTCCAAAGCCTTGAGGGCCTGGACAGCGACGGCCTTCGCCTGGTGCAAGGGTTTGTGGATATGTACAAGGGCCAGAAGAAGTGAAGCAAAATTGGGAAAATATGTTCCCTTTTAATCTTGACATTTTCGCCAATTTGGCATATAATAAGGTTGCAGGTAGGAATACGCTGTATACCCGTGAAACCGAACGCGAGTTTAAGCGACATATAATGTCGCCGGCCACGGGGGCCGCATAAGCGGCTTTTTTTGTACGAAAGGTGCTTCAATGAACATTTTTGTTTATTCAGATGAATCTGGCGTTTTTGATCCTGCCCACAATGATTTGTTTGTATTTGGAGGCCTTATTTTTCTTTCAAAAGAAGAAAAGGATGTTGCTACGCGCAAATACATCAAAGCAGAAAAAGATGTCCGAGCATCTATGGCTCTAGGTACATCCATGGAGCTAAAGGCTTCAGTTGCGGGAAATAAATACAAAGGCAAATTGTACCGTTCCCTAAACCAAATTCAAAAATTTTCTGTCATCATCGATCAAAAGCGCATCCATCCAAAGATATGTTCAGACAAGAAGAGCAAGCAACGCTACCTTGATTATGCTTATAAAATAGCGATTAAGAGGGCTTTTGAAGCAATGATCGCTTCAAACAAAATGGACCCAAGGGCAGTAGAAAATCTGTACTTTTTCGTGGACGAGCACACCACAGCAACCAATGGAAGGTATGAGCTTCAAGAGGCTCTTGAGCAGGAGTTCAAAATTGGAACATTTAATGAGTTCTGGCAACGCTTTTACCCGCCCATTTTTCCTAATCTAAAGAGCGTTCAAGTTGAGTTTTGCGATTCAGCATCCAGACCACTGGTCCGGGCCGCCGATATGGTAGCCAACAAAGTTTTCCATTGTGCCCGCACCAGCCAAACATATACCCCTAAGGACAGCCAACACGCCATCACACTTCCGTGAAAACCAAAGGAATGAAAACCACCGTCCATACGGTGGTTTTTTGTTACCAGGCATGAAATGTATCCTATTGCTTTTGGTTCGGGGGTGGTGTATGATAGAAAGCGAACAGGAACAAATGTTCTCTTACAAAATGCACGATAGCGAGGATTGACACATGAGCCAAGAGAACACAGGGTACACCCTCTTGCACGCCGATACAGGGGAGGCCATCTATCTATGGCTGCCGCCCTATTTAATATGCCGCCCCCAACGGGAGCCGGAAGCCAGGGCGCTGTTTGAAGCGCACCTGGCACAATGGGAAAAAGCCAAGGCCCGGGGCTTTTACAATAGCAATCAAAGAAACCCAGGTCAAGGAAGCGTTCGCGGTCCTTGACACCAGCTTACTTTTAGCCAAGCTGGTGTCAAGAATCGTTTTACTCTCTTGACCTGGGTATTGCTTTTACCTTCGATAGGTTACGTTGGGTTTCACCCAAACCCATTCAAGGGTTACCACCCTTGAAAATCCCTTAAACCGGGTCTGGGCCAGCGTTCTCTTTATGGGCGTCAGGCAGAAGCTGTCTGAAGTTTTCAATGGTATGAAAGGTCTGATAATTCGCGTCATGGTAATTCCGGGCACCATTTCGTGCGGTTCGGGACAGGTACAGAATATCCTCCCCATCAATAATAAAATGAATGTACTGATACCCCACCTCCGCCGGGCTTTCTTTCCGGCTGTCAAGGAGGTATTTTATCACTTGAAAGCTTTTCAGGTCCCTGGAGCATTGCAAGGCAAGCACATTGCGCTGTGTTGGCGTTTTTTCGTCCACACAGATGTTTCCAATGGCAATATACCAGCCCGTTAGCGGGTCTTGAAGCAGATGGGTCTTGCTATTGCTGCCGCTTGGCAGAGCAACAAAGCCTTCAAAGGCCAGCGGCGCCTCCGGGCTATAAGGATTAACGGCCATGGCCACGGCAATGCCATGATCCGGCTGGCAGCCTTTCAAATCAATTCGGTACAAGCATTTTAGCCCCCCGTCGGTTGCTATAACCACATTGCCCTCCAGCATGCCCCGGTTATCCCCCTTGGGTGCACCAGGCCAGGCCGGATCAAAAGCAACAAGCTCTGAACAGCGCCAGTTTTCAGGCTGCAGCAAATCCGCATTTTCATCTATGCTCAAAACCCCCACACAATGGCCGCCGGTTTGCCACGCGCCATAATCCACCCCTACGTACAGCCGGCCCTCTTTATAGATCATTGGCATGGGGGTTCTTTGCCAACCGGAAGCCAGATTGGAGCAGCTGCCGTAAAACAAAGCAACCGGCTTGGAAAAGGAGGCGCCTTCATCCTCCGAAACGCCAATGAGAATATCCCCATATTCTGTTGAACAGCCCTGAACATACAGGCGGCCCTTGTGCATAAACAGCGTCGCCCAGTAGCAGGGGAACAAATCACATAAATACCGCCAGGTCTTTCCCCGGTCATCGGAACGAAACAGCAGCGTCAGGTTTTGGGGCCCCCCATTGGTATATAAATCCATGGATGCAAGCAAGGCGCCAGAAGGCAGCTTTACCAGGCAAGGGCTGCAAAGAGCCCGCCCGGAAAAAGCATACTGCATATCCTGGGGGTGGAGATAGTTTACCACCCTGCCGGGGACCCATCCCGTGCGCACAGGGCGTACTGCGCTTTTTGCGGGGGTTTCTCCTTTTCGCAGGATTTGAAATTCGTATTCCGAATCCGTTTCCAAGCCTTCAACCGTTACCCTGGTATCCTCTGCTGCCAGCTCCCGCCACGCTTCAAGGGTGCCATGCCTGCGGTAGCGAAGGGAATGGGGTGCCGGGTCTGTGTCAAGCCACTCTATTTCAACATGGTATTCATAAGGCGCAAGCCGGCAAATATAGGGTTTTCCCTTATTCAGCCTATCATCCTGCGGCTGGTAGGGCCTTGCTTGCCACTGTGTTGTTCCACGCATATACCCAAGCCTCCTATCCTTTAATGGAGCCCACCATGATGCCCTTAACAAAGTATTTTTGCAAGAAAGGATACACCAGCATGATCGGCAGTGTAGACACAATAATCAGCGCATATTTCATCGATTCCACCAGCAACGCCTGCAATGCGGCATTTTCGCCCATCATATCCCCAGCCTCTGTATTATTGGCCAGTGAGGATTCGCTAACGATCAGCTCCCTAACCACAATTTGAAGGGGCATATGGCTTTTATCCCGCAGGTAGATCATGGCATTAAACCAGCTATTCCACTGGGCAACAGCAGCAAACAGCGTCAGCACAGCAATGAGCGCCGGGGAGAGGGGCACAACCACATTCATGAAAAAGCGGGCATGGGAGCAGCCGTCAATGGCCGCCGCCTCGAACATGTCCTCCGGTATGGCGGATTGGATAAAGGTGCGGGCTATGATGATGTTATAGACATTCACAGCCCCCATCAGCACAACGATCAACGGGTTTCCAACCAAGCCCAGCTGGTTAATCAGCAAATAGGTTGGAATCAGCCCGCCGGAAAAAAACATGGTAAATACCATACACAGCATAATCCCCTTGCGGCCAGGCAAGGTCCTTCTGGATACAGCGTACCCGGCCATCAGCGTCAAACCCACTGAAAGCACCGTATAGCATACAACATATACCAGCGTGTTTCGGTAGCCCACCCAAATCTGGCTATATTCTATTACCTTGCGGTAGCCTTCAAGGGTGATCCCTATGGGGTAGAGCAGCACCTTGCCCTGGGATACCTTAGCAGGGTCACTTACAGAGGCTATGATAACAAAGTAAAGGGGATAGGCCACCACCAGCAAAAGAAAAAGCAGCAGGATAACAACGCCTATGTCAAACCGCTTATCTGTTATGGATCTTTTCATAGCCCGCCCCTCCTCACCAAAGCGCCCGCTCTCCCATTACACGGGAGGCGCTGTTAACAACCATCAGCAAAACGAAGTTAATCACAGAATTAAACACATTGATTGCTGTTGAAAAGCTGTATTGGGATTGTTCAAACCCAATCTTATAAACATAGGTGGCAATGGTTTCAGAAGCAGGAAGGTTTAATGCATTTTGCATCAGGAACACCTTTTCAAAACCAACGTTCATTATTTTGCCGCAATCAAGCACCAGCAGCACAACAATGGTTGGTGCAATACAGGGAATATCAATATGCCAGATTCTTTTAAACTTGCTTGCCCCATCAATCACCGCAGATTCATGGAGCGCAGGGTCCACCCCTGTCAGTGCCCCTAAATAGATAATGCTTCCCCAGCCAATGTTTTGCCAAACCCCGCTCCATACATATAAGTGGGGAAAGGCATTGGGCTTTACCAGCACCATAAGCGGCCCATCCAGCAACCCAAGCTGGCGCAGCATGGAACCCACCATCCCATTGGTAGGGGATAAAAAAACCCGCAGCATCCCCACAATAACAACAACCGATATAAAATGCGGCGCATAGGTAATGGTTTGGACTGCCCTCTTGAGCCGAAGATGCGGGCAGGCGTTAAGCAGCAGCGCCAGAATAATGGGCAGCGGAAACCCGGCCAGAAGCTGGTAAAGGCTCAGGGTCAGGGTGTTTTTTAGAACCACGCCAAATTTCTGCATTTGGAAAAAACGTTCAAAATGCTTAAAGCCCACCCATTGGCTGCCAAAAATGCCGGTATAGGGCTTGTAGTTTTCAAAGGCGATCACAATACCCAGCATTGGCAGATAGCTAAATACAAAGAGGTATGCAAGAACTGGAAGCAGAAATAAATACAATTGATAATTTTCCATTACCCGTTTGTTCAACGCCCTTTGCACGGGCATTTTTCTCTTCATCCCTATCAAGTAACAATACCTCCTTTGCATTTTTCCAAAGCCTTCGGGAAGGGAACGGGCCATTGTTCCCTTCCCCCAAAAGGATTAGGGCTGTTCCAATAGCAAATCGTATCCGGCCTGCTTAAGGGCCAGCCACTCATCAAGCCCAAGTGCCTTTATTTGGGCAACATAGGCATCCCACTGGGCATCGATGTCGGCATCCGTGGTGATCCAGGTGGCAAATTGCTGGGATCGGTATTGGTTGATATCTTCCCCAAGCTGTAGCATGATGGTGGTGCTTTCTTCATCTAACGTCCCGGAGAGGTAAACGCAATCCCACGGCGGAAATTGTGCCCGGTATATTTGCATAATCGCCCCATCCTTGGACGTAAGGGATTCCGAAAGGGGATCGTAATAATGGTTTTCATAGAAATTCTTGTCCTGCAAGATAAACCAGCTATTATGCAGGCCCAGGGAGTCGGCGTTTGCGTTCATCTTTTCAATATTTGTCTCCCAGAAGTTCATCGCCCAGCGCCCCTGCTGGTCATGATCCCAGACCACACCTTCAAGGCCGTAGTACATTGTCATGGCATTGTCATATTGGGTGGACCATTCAAAGAACTGGGCAATCCGCTCCACATTCTGGCAGGAAGCGAAAACAGCCACCGCGTGTAATGGATTGGCGGTTAACGCCTGGGGGCGAATATAGGTAGAGCGGCCCTCTATTTCGCAGGAGGGGGCTGCCATAGGCAGGGTGACGCTTGGCAAGCGGTTGGCCGCACCGTGGTAGGAGAACACCACAGGGGGATTGCTTGAAATTCTGGACAGGTAGCTGTTCCAGTCGTCTGTAAAGCTTTCAGCCTTGGTTAAACCCAGCCTGTATAGCTCCTGCAAATATTTCAGCGCATCCTTTATATGGGGGTTAATCCCCTGATAGCGCACCACGCCGTCGCTGTCTACAACCAGGTATTCCTCGCTGGTCACCAGCACACCAAAGCTGCCATAGACATCAAATTGTCCCCCCACATAGCTGTCGAAAAGGTAATAATAGGGAATGACGTTTTCAGGGATAGTGCCCGTCCCTCCTGCGTTTTTAATGGCCAGCAGGGTATCTTTAAATTCCTGTGTCGTTTCAGGCACCTTAAGGCCCAGCTCCTTTAGCCAGGTATCAACGTAGAACCATTGATCCCGCAGGGTTCGGGCGGTGCTTTGCGCCATAGCAGGCAGGGTATAGATGCTCCCATTGATCTTTTGCATATTGTACGCAATGGGATTGTTTTTGAAAAACGCTGCCCAGGTAGGCGCGTATTTTTCAAGATACGGCCACAAATCCACCAGGTCGCCAGCTTCCGCTGCCTGAATAAGCTGGCTGGACGTTGCGCCAACCGCTGCTATCATGTCCGGGTAATCCCGGCCGGCAAACATCAATTGGATCTGCTCCTGCCCCTGCATTTGCATTATTTCAAAGCGAATGCCGGTGCCTTGGTAAATATAATCCCACACCTTGGTGGTGGCCATGGCTGGACGCAGGCTATTGGTGGTATTAAACAGCAGCGTCACCTTCATATCCTCAGGCTTCTCCTCGCTAAGCACCACAGGGGTAAACAAAAGCAAGAGCATGCAAACAGTCAGTACAAAAAGGGCGATTCGTTTCACCATGCATACCTCCTCATTCAATATTGTAAACAAGCGAGACTATTTTCTTATGTCATCCCTCCTTTTTGCAAACATGCCCGGCGACACGTTCTCGCCATGCCTGTTCGGTTTTAAACAGTGCGCCCAGCTCAAGCTCATAGGCGGGCTGCCACTGTGCCGTATCCCTTGAACGGGTCACCAGCTGCATAGGCATGCCTGTGATGTTTTTATAGAATTTCGCATTCACTGGATACAACTGGCTTTCGTAGAGGGACGCCATTGTTAAAAAATCGGATAATTCGTCCGCCAATGGGTCCTTCCTTTTATAAAGCTGAAAAAGGGCTGCATACAAATCCCCATGGAAATTGGCCATAATGCCGCTGTATCCGGCTACCCCCAAGCGAAGGGATGGCAAAAGCGTAGCGGTGTTGGCATTGAAAATTTTCATGGGCGTACCCATAATGGCCTGCTGTTTTAAGCCAAGCATGTTTATATCGCAGCAGGTATCCTTTATAAATACAATTCTCCCCGTCTGCCCGCACCAACGAATCAGCGAAGGGGAGGCCATGCGCTTATAGGGATAGGGGCATTCGTAAATACCAAAACGGATATCGGGGAGGGCATGCAGCAGCTTTTCAATATGCCTTTTAACCACATCCTCCCCCTGGTGCGGCTCTGCTGTGCGGTTGAGGATAATCACCGCCGCATCCGCACCGCAATCCCCCATGGCAGCCAATTGGCTCACCTGGTCTTTAAAAGCAACGCTTGTATGGCCAGAGGCCACCAGCTGCATCCGGCCAGCGGTTTTATCCGCAATAAAGGTCATGAGCTCCTTTTTCTCCCGGTCGGACAAAAAGAATATTTCACTGGATTGGCACAGGGCGAAAATCCCGTCACAGCCACACTGGGCATAATACGCAATCAACCCTTCAACCGCTTCAAAATCAATATTCCCGTCCCGCCTAAAGGGGGTAATCATCGTTGGGTATACGCCGGAATTGATAGAGGCATTCATTCCATTTCACCTGTTCTTTCATTGGCTGCCAGCGCTTCCTGTGGCAGGTTCTGCATGCTGCCCGATAAGGCATACAGCCTGTATTGGGAAGGCGGCTGTCCTTCCATTCGGGTAAAAAAGCGGCAAAAATTCTGTTCGTTGGAAAACCCCACACTGGCGGATACATCCATGACCTTCATCCGCGTATCCTTAAGCAATGCTTTCGCCCGGCGAAAGCGTGCTTCCATAATCATCCGGCGAATGCTTTGGCCGCACTGCTCCATTGCAATGCGCTGGAGCTGCCTGGTGGAAAGGAACATCCTTTCCGCAATAAAATCAACCGTCAGCCCATCGGAAAGATGTTTATCTATCAGCAAACCAATCTGCTGAAACCGCAATTCATCCCTGCTGTATTTTTCACGGACGTCATAATGGCTTTGGGGGGCATTATTCAGTTCCCGGGCAACCGCCATTAAAATGGTCAGCAGATTCATTTCGATCAGGCATGCAAAGCCCATGACCCGGTTAATGGCTTCGTACAGTGAGCTTTGCAGCCCACGGCTAATCACACCGCCAATGGGAAATTGGGCCAATTGGGATACAGCCAATGTTCTCGCAAGGAAATTGGCCTCCGGGTCATCCGTCAGCGGCTGAATATCTGCTTTGATCACATACCGAAAATAGGGCTCTCCCAATTGGTTTTCAAGCCGGTGGGGAACGTCTGCGGGAATAATCAAGCCGTCTCCTGCTTTTAAAACGATCGCCCTGTCCGGGAAAACAAACGTGTTTCGGCCTTGCTGCATAAAGTGCATTTCAGGCCGCGTATGCTTATGCCACGAATGGTTAGGCACATCCGTATGGCGTATAGCCCGAAACCAGTCCGCCGCAATGCATAAATGCCTGGTTTGAACACATAAATCAAGGGCCTCCAGCTTTTGTATATCCTTATCCACCAGCTTTGAAATCTCCAGCTCTCTATTCCCTTTCATACGCCTTTTTTAACGCCCCTTCCCACAATGCAATATCCTTGAGTGTCCTTCCATCCGTAATGGGGGGTGTGGCCATGTTTTCTTCGTGGCTGCGCAGCCTATGAAGCATCTCGTTGGTGCGGGCAGGCAAATGGGCAGCTATATCCCGTGTCTCCCCTTTATCATTTTGAATGTCATACAGTGCTATATCGCCAAATCCATGGGTATTGCTCCGCGGCACCATCCCATCCCCGTTCCCCGTTGGTATGTAGTCCACAATGAGCTTATACTGCTTATCCACAATGGCTCTTCCCCAATGGTTGCATTCAATATAGACGTATTCCCGCGGGGCCTCAAAAGGCGCCCCGGCCTGTGGGAGTATGCTTTTCGCCTGGGTTCCATGGGGAATTCCAGCCAGCTGGCAAATCGTTCCAAAGATGTCCACGCCGGATATAAGCCTGTCACAAACCGTTCCCTTTTTTTCCACGTAGCGTCCTGTGTAATCCGCCACAGCCAAGGGTACATGAACGCTTTCCTCATAGAGGGTCAGTTTCTGGAACAACCCATGCCCTCCCATCGATTCACCATGATCGCTTGAAAACACCAGCACCGTATTATCGCAAAAGGGCATGCTTTCCAGCGCTGTTATCAACCGCCCAATGGCTGCATCAACCACTTCAACATAGCGGTAGTATTGCCAAAGATACACCTGCCATTGGGCCTTGGCCCACCCTGCCAATGCCTTTGCCACACCTGTATGCATCAAATAATCCGGCGAACGCCGAAGCAAACGCATTAGCCGGGTTTCACCGGACTGGGCATCGAAATTATCTGGCAGCGAAGGCAGCTTCACTAGCAAATCCATGTTCAGTGAAGACAAATCGGGAACCTGCTTGCCTTCAAAGCCATATAGAAATTCACAGATATCATGAGGGTTAATCAGCCCCACCTGCAAATAAAAGGGCGCGGAGGAATCGTATTTAGCAAGAAAGGCCAAGGCGGCATGCAGGGTCACGCTGTCAAACACTTCAGCGCCGCAAGCATTAATCACATCATTGCCATAATAGAGGCAATCAAAGGAGGTGCGTACATCCCGCCCCGGGACATGCCATTTCCCGCAATGGACAGCATTATACCCAGCCTGTGTCATCAGCTGGCCAATATCCGGGTACTCGCGCCTTAAGGGGCTGGTGTTAAATTCCACCCCATTTTCCGATGGATAGAACCCTGTGGCCAGGCTGGCACGTGCTGGAGAGCAAAGGGGGCAGGTGGTATAAGCCCGGGAAAAATCCACACCCAAGGCAAGAAGCCTGTCCATATTGGGTGTTTTCACATCCTCACAGCCATGAGCCGATAAGGCCGAATAGCTCAGCTCATCCACCGACAAGAAGATAATGTTAGGCCGCTTCACATTTGTCATAGCAACCCCTCCCGCTTTGTAAGCACAAAGGTCTGCAGCGTATGGGAAACAATCATAGGGCGCCTTCGTTCATCCGCCCACCAAAAAGACATTGGCATCCCCCGCCCGGCAAGCACATAGCCCATGAGGCGGGTTCCCTCCATTTCCCATGTGTCCAAGGGCAGCATTTCGCATTGGGGGGCCACTTGCTCCAGGCCATCCAGCAAGCAAAATACGCCCTGGGGCAGCCTGTGCATAAGGCACCAGTTGCTATAAACCCCATAAGGGGTGTCTTCCCTGGCAAGCCGCATACCTCTGGGGCCCTCCAGGGCGATATGGCCCCCTTGGACGCTTCCGCTCCATGCCCATGCAAACGCGCCCTTGGGATGCCCGCAATAGGCATTGCCTGAAAAACAGCCTTCAATCCCCTCCGCAGCCGTATAATGGCAGGTTGTTATTTCCCAGGCATCCTGGGAATGGTACTCAACCTTTACCTCACACTGGATACCTGCCCGGCGCCTGGCAATGGTCACTGTTCCGAAATGGCGCTCCTTTGAAGCATGGGAGGAGTAGCCATTCCAATAGTTGGGCAGAACCGAAAAGGTGAGCCGCTCCCCTTTAAAGCCGTCGGTATCGTCTATTAAGGTTTGCCATTGAGAAACGTAATGTCTCAGCCGCTGTTCGTAATTCAGGACCGAATGATGGCCCCGATGGTCAACGCTCCAATGCAAAGCATCCATAAGCTATTCACCCTCTCACAGATCGTCTCACTGTGCTGATTGTGTATTAAGTATAAACGATACAAATCCTCAGAACAAGTACGATACGGGACAAAAAACTATCCCTACGCGACATTTTTATCACTTTACAGCCATCCGCGGTTGTGGTCCACAGGGATGGTCAAGTCAATGGAAATAACGGGGTGGGCTTGTTAAATGCATCGACACCAGCCCTTCCAATTTCTACCATATTCCCAAAAAGGCCTTGACAGCACCTCGGGAGAAATGCTACCGTTTTGGTAACCATGGTGAGAGGAGGGCAATGCTATGCTTACAAAATATAATCCCAGCTTGAGGGTGACTGGCCTTCTTACAAAAATCCTATTACCCTTTTTTGTATTCGCCTTTTGCTTAGCAAGCGCAACGGCGAATGGCGAAGCCCAAAGCCAAACGCACGCAACACCCCAGCGCATTGTTGTTTTTCCGCTGTTTGCAGAAGAAATGCTTCTTGAAATGATAGGGCCTGAACGTATCGTTTATGTTGGGCATAAGAATTTTGAAAACGGTGAAGGATACTCTCCAATGATGGAGCTAGCCAAAGATATTGAAGGCCGATATTGGAATATGACGATTGATGAAACAATTCTCGCTCTTAATCCCGATTTGATAGTGCTTGAAGAAGATTTCTTGCGTGATTATGCGGAGATTTGGCCCGATCTCTATCAAGCAAATATTCCGTTTGTGTTTCTGGATTCGCCAAAAACCATTGATGATGTTCGGGATGTTTTGATTGATTTGGGTGAAATAGTTGGTACTCCAGAAAAAGCTGCGCAAATGTCAGAAGATATGGAGGCTGATCTTGCGCATATCACAGAAAATGTGTCAACCGTTCCAGAAGAAAAACGCAAGCATGTCTTTCATTACGTGTACCATACGAACGATTACGCAAGCGCGGAAGAGGAAGCGAGCACAGCATTCTATAGGCAAAGCCTCTTCACAATGGTGGCAAATGCTGCCGGCATAATCGCCGAGGGCCCGGATACAGACGATTGGGCGGATGGAGAACCCGAAGAGTGGTTGGTGCGAACGAATCCTGATATCATCACCTTTGATTATGGACAGTATGATACGGATGGTTCTCTTTACGACATCTCAGGTCAATATCATGATGCGTTTATCAACGATCTGCTGACTAACCCCAAACTATCGAATGTAACAGCGATCAAAAACCGCGCAATCTATCCCTTACGCCTTTTTCAATCTCAGCTTATTGTACACAGTGTAGAAGAACTGGCGTGGCTTGCATACCCTGATCTGTTTCTTGAAAACAGACTGGTTCCATAATCATCCAATATGAAAATCGGTATTATTTCACGCAATCACAGGGGGCAGTTTTCCCAAAGCCTGTGATTGCGATTTGTTTTGGGCTTGGAAAGGTGTTTCAAAATGGTAGAAGATATGGCTTTCCTTTTCGGAGGGCCTGTGATGACACCATTGGCGGCTGCTTAAGCAAAAAAAGCAAACGATAGGGCTTGCGTAAAGCCTTCAGCGCGTCGACAAAGTCGACGCTTTCGTGCGACACAGGTGTCGCACGAGGGATTTCCCTCACTGCACTGTAAAATCTTCGATTTTACGGTCGTTTGTT
>JAVBTR010000054.1:0-154365 GCA_031556065.1 Eubacteriales bacterium
CAGTTGCCCTTGTATTTCCCGCCCCTAATCACCTTTTCAATGGTTTGTAAATTAGCTTCTCTATCCACCTAAGTCACCTCGCCTAATAAATTTTATATTCCCCGGCAAGCATCAAAAGGCAAAAGAAATAAAGACAGTTATCGTAATACCGACGCTGGCCCTTGCGAAGAGGCGTTTCCCAAAAAATCTTGAGCCAGTATTCGCTATACTTGCCCTCTGTAGCCAGACTGGCTGCCGCATTGGTCGCAATAATGGCAATGGGATGCATGGCCTCCTCTTCAAATGGGTTTCCGTCCAAATGATAAGCTCGCAGATCATTCAAATCTGCCTTTTCCGCAAAAAAGATTTGGAGATCATCTGCGACCTTGGAAAGCTTTTGATTTTTCCCGAACCAGGCACTGTCCAGCCCTATATTCATGGCTACACGATAGGCATCGGAATAATATTCGAATACCTTCCCAAACATTAACCTCATGCTGCCGTCAAACTCAGCGTATTCCGGGCACATTCCCGTAATAGGGTGTGCGGATTGTGGTACATATTCACGGCTGGCTTTAGCAGCCTTGGCCCAGAAATCCCTGTCCTCTTCATCTGCCCATTTAGCGAACAATTCGTAAAAATGAGGCAGATGATAGCTAGGATCGGAAAAGGGCGTTTCCGGTACGAATTTGATCAAGCAATTCTCCTTATCCCACATAGGGCTGCCATCCGGCTGCAGTTCTTGCTGGTGCAGGCAATGTTTAAGAATATTCCGAGCCTGTACACTGTAATCAAAGGGTGTTTCCCCATCGCCCCAACGGTGAGCTGCAAAGAACAGTGCCAGGGCGTAATACTCTTCCCCGTCCGGCGCAGGGCCTTGAGCGTTGCGTGTGCCATCCAGCTGCACAGACCAGGCAAAATAACCCTGATACTTGCCGTCTTCATGGTGCATAAAGGTTTTGGAAAACAGCCAAAGCTTATCGAAAATATCCTTTCGATCCATTTGCACGGCCATCATCATGCCATAGCTCATACCCTCGGTGCGGGCATCGTTATTGCCCGTATCTACCATGCAAGCCATATGCTCGCCCACTTCAAGGTATATCTTCTCGTCCTCGTCAAAAAACAGGGTTTGAAAGCTTTCATCTATCTTACTTTTCACCATGGCATCGCTGATCCCGATACGGTTAAACAGGTTTTCCATTGTTCGATCCTTTCTGCGTATACCAGGCATATTCAAATCCCCGGTCGCATTCCTTATCCACTTTATTGAGTTCGAAATACATGACTGCATTGGGCTCCAGCGCCATTTCGATAACCGCTTCGCCATTTTGAGATTCAATGCTTTGGCTATGGTGATGCGGCCTGGCGCATTGCTTTATAAAGTTGACTTGCTCCTGGCTGGGATTCGACGGCTGCCCCATTTCATGCCAGGTTTTTCTAGGGTTACAGCTTTGTTCATCCACGCACTTTTTTAACAGGACATACGCCCCATCCCGCGCAGGCAGTTTTGCGCTGATCTTAAGGCTTTCTTCGCCGCCGATTTGCCAGCAAACGCCCCGGTAGTTCCCATCCGGCTGGCGGGTAATAAGGGCGTTATCAGACCGATATACACACTCGCCTGTCAGCTTCTTGAAAAATTCGAATACACGGAATGTAGGTTTCTCAATACCACCATTGGCCAGCAGGCCAAAGCCGCCATGAAATGGTGTAAAAGGAACGCCGGATTCTTCAAACACATCTCCAAAGGTCCAATAAGAATAGGATGCCGCCACATCACCCAAACGTGAAAGCAATCCTGCCACAATGGCAGCATTATAGTTCGTATCGTGAATCGGGCACTGTGGCGAATAAGAGGTATTAAACTCAGTAATGTGCATTTCCATGCCTTTATAGCGCGGGAAGCTATCTATTAACCTGCGGCTATCCATCATTTCAGCCATAAGTGAATCTACCGTGCGCATGGAGTGATAAACATAATGACCTTTATGTTCAGGTGTTTCGGCCATATAAGCATGGCGTGTTACAAAGTCCAGTGGCACGTCATGTTCATCGCAGTATGTGAGAAAGGTTTTTATGAAATGATGGCAGTTTTCTGTACCGCAAACAGCAGGGCCGCCTACTCGCATTTGCGGTAAAATCGCCTTAACCGCTCGAACGCTCATATCATATAGCTTCAGATACTCCTCCAAATCTGCATCTTTCCAGAATCCCGGCAGGTTGGGCTCATTCCAAACCTCCACAGGCCAAGATGCGACTTCATCTACGCCGTATCGCACCATGAGATGTTCGATCAGTGCTTTGATCAAAGCTTCCCACTCACCATAATCTTTAGGCGGTGTTACATTGCCCTTCCAATAAAAAATGGTCTGCGACCCGCTGGCAAGCTTTTGCGGCATAAAACCCAATTCCAAAAATGGCTTAATATTAAGCTTAAAATATGCATCCATCACACGGTCGAGATATGTAAAGTTATACTCCACATGCCTTTCGCCCTGTTCATCTTCGTAAGCTTGAAAAATGGCCATATCATCGCAAAACAGCCCATGACCGCGAATATAAGAAAACCCAATCGCATCCTGCGTGAGCTTTAGCTGGTCCAAATATTCCTGATGGAGCGCCAAACCCATGCGTCCTGTTCCAATACAGTAATCGGCATGATTATAAAATGCCACCTGTTTTTTAGGATCGATTTGAACTATAAGCTGATTTCCCATGTACAACTTCTCCTTTATACTAATTAAGCAGCATTTCCATAACACAGCAAGCAGGTACATCTAAAATGATTTGATTGCCGTTAATGGATTCTATAGGCAAATTTTGTATGATGATGGTTTCACTCTCGTCAAAAGTGTTATAACTGTTTATTCCTCCTGCAATGTATCGAATCCTTGCCGTAGAAAAAGTTTTTCCAACAAAATTGCACTGCAATTGCTGCTCTTGATCCGCAGACAGATTAACCAGTGTTACATGCACGTCACCCTTTTCATTTTCCGATGCGCTGACTTGCAGTGCAGGTACGGTTGCGCCTTCCGGCCCCGAAAGTTCTTGTTGTACATGGCTCTCGATCAGCGTTGCATCCTGATGCCCTTTGAACAAATCAAACACATGATAGGTGGGCGTTAAAATCATCTGCGCTTCCTTGGTGAGGATAACCGACTGAAGCACATTCACCATCTGCGCCAGGTTTGCCATTTTTACCCGCTGGGAATGAGAATTGAAAATATTCAGTGTGACTGCTGCCACAATGGCATCCCGCATGGTGTTTTGCTGGAAAAGAAAACCTGGGTTGGTACCTTCATCAACCTGATGCCACGTGCCCCATTCATCTACGATAATTGCCACCCGCCCAGCCGGATCGAACCTATCCATCACATGCTTATGGCGCAAAATCAGCTCATCCATATAAAGAGCGCGGCGAAGACTGCGATAATATTGGCCCTGATCAATACCCACCGCCGGGGCTTTTTCCTCCCAGGGGTATTCTTCGGTAGCGTAATATTTAGGCATGGTGTAATAATGCAGGGATAAGCCATCCATCTGTTTTCCAATCAAACGCATAAGCGTTTCCGTCCACTCATAATCGTTCCCATTGGCACCGCACGCAATCTTAAACAACTTTTCACCGCTTGCGTTTCTAAGAAAATGAGCGAACTGCCTATAAACATCTGCGTAATATTCCGCGCGCATAAAACCCCAGTTTTCATTGCCAATGCCGAAATACTTAAGCCGCCATGGTTCCTCCCGGCCATTTTGGCGCCGCATGTCCGCCATGGGTGATTTACCCTGCATGGTGATATAGTCTACCCATTCACACATTTCACGAGGGGTTCCGGTACCAACATTCCCGGCTATATAAGGTTCGCAGCCTACCTGTGCACAAAAATCCAAAAACTCATGGGTGCCAAAAGAATTATCCTCCGTAACGCCGCCCCAGGTGGTGTTCACAATGCTTTTGCGTTCATTCTTGGGGCCGACGCCGTCGCGCCAGTTATAGAATTCCGCGAAGCATCCGCCCGGCCAACGCAATACCGGAACCTTGATCTTTTTCAGCGCCTCCACCACATCGGTACGGATACCCCGAATATTAGGGATGGGGCTTTGCTCTCCTACGAAAATGCCTCCGTAAATACCGGCCCCTAAATGCTCTGAAAAGTGGCCATATATGTTTTTATCGATCTTGCTATACTTTCTTCCGGCATTCACAAACAATTGCATCATGGCAGTTTACGCTCCTTTATCGCTGGCTAATTCGATCCATCCAGAACCTTGTTAAGGGGGTGGGTTTCATAGCCGCTGCTTTTGCAGTATCGGCAAAAACCATTGTTATGTCCTGCCGGCCATATTCAGGCCAATAGGGCATGGCCGAACCATCCCCATCCAACCCATTGGGATCGCCTTCTTTGATGAACTCTGCCCAATAATTGCACATCTGCCGAGCCAGATCATAATGCTTGCCCACAAATGGACGCCAGCATTTATTCAATGTTTCAAAGAAAAACCACAAATCCACGGAGTGGAATGTGCCAGGATCATCCGGGCCGGGTATCGTAGCATCAAAAATATAGTAATAGCTCTTTTGTCCCCGTTTAGCACGGGCTTCGCACAACGCACGTTTTGCTATATCCACTGTGCTTACACAGCTTTTTCCAATCATTTCGTCGAGGGTTTCAGCTTCGCAAAGCTTCATAAACGCATCCGCTTGATCCCCAAAGAGTATTGTTGCATTTTGAACAAATGCTTCCCTAGAATCGGCATCCATCTGATCGAAAAACTCGCTGGATGTCATGCCGATCATGATCGGTACATCAAGGCACTCTCCGCGTAGCATATTTCCTAGATTATCACCCAGATGGAATAAACCATCTTCTACTGTGCCAAAGTGATCATCATATTCCAAGACTTTATCGCGGATATATTCAGCATCCAACCTACGGGCCTCCTTAAGCGTTTTGACACCTAAGAAAGCAAAGAAGTCTTCACCGTGTTTTTCAGCTTCCGCAAGGGTTCTTTGGGGAAAACGCGAACGATAGCATGCTACAAAAGCACCGCTTTCGATGATGGCAGCCTGGCAAAATCCTCCGTTTTGGGGTGATGTTAATTGGGTCATCACGCTGCCGCCGCCAGCAGATTGCCCTGCAATGGTGATCCTGTTAGGATCGCCGCCAAAGGCTGCGATATTGCGTTTGACCCAATTGGTGCCCGCCTGCTGATCTAAGTTGCCAAAGTTGGCAGGTGCATCCGGGTTTTCTTTGGTAATCTCCGGGTGGCACAAAAACCCAAATGCATTGGTGCGGTAGTTCACCGTTACCACAATGACACCACGTCTTGAAATACGTTCGCCATCAAACTCCATTTCATTAGGCGAGCCCATCTGCAACGCACCGCCGAAATACCACACCAATACCGGCAACTTTTCATCAGCACTAATGGCAGGTGTCCAAACATTTAAGGTTAGGCAATCCTCACTCATAGGTGCATCGGGCATGCAAAGCCATTCCCGCTCATAAAGTGTTTTTCCGCCTATAATCTGCTTTCGCTGCATGGACATGGGGCCAAAGGCATCGCAACTTTTCACACCATCCCACTTTCGGGCAGGCTTCGGCGGCGCAAAGCGCAGCTCCCCCACCGGCGGTGCCGCAAAAGGAATGCCCTTAAAAACAGTGATCCTTGGATCCGATGCAGGAATCCCGGCTACAACGCCTGTTTCAACAGTCACTTGGCGCAGCATATGGTTCACGCTCCTATAAATAAATTTCTATTGCCTTTGCCACTTGCTCTGCAGCAATGGCTATCCCTTCGTCATTGAGATGTATCTGATCATCTCCGATATATTTCGATGGCTCAACCGCGAAAGGCGTGTATAAATCATTTACCATTAACCCCTCCTGCTTTGCTAAACGGCGAAGCGCATCATTAAAGCGTTCCACCTCTTTAAGAGGGCCTGCAAGCCAAGGGGTTGTCAGCGCTATAATTACCTTTATATCAGGCGCAATTTGCTTTCGAAGCACCCGAACAATACGCCCCATATCCCGCTCGTACTCTTCAATAGGGGTGTATGTGCTGCCTTCCTGGTAGTTATCGCCGATATCCCAAAACCCGTTGTTAAGATGCACAATATGGGGATCGGGCATTTGAGGAAGCCAAAACCTAAGAGAGTTCAAGGTGTAATCCGACCAGCGCCCATTATCCATGGGGCCAAAAACATTAGCGCGTCCGCTTAAAAGTGCCTTAACCTTGGGCTGGTACGCCATGCGAATGGAATCGCCCAGCAACAATACGTTTTTCATAAAACATTCTCACTTTGCACGTTATAGCAAAAATTCTTAAATACGGCATAGCCGCCCGTTTGCTTCGTTGCATAACAAAACAAGCCCCCGCGGCAGCCCATAAAATGGTCGAGGCGATAAACAAGCTTATGGGCTTTCCCAATGGTGCGCCACTCACCTGCTTCTTCTTTGAAGAAAAACGTTACCATATCTGCCAGGTTTTCAAAATCAAAGCAAGCCTTGATCTGTACTTTTGCACAGCCAAGCAAAATACGCTCACGTTCCAGGATGGGTTCTTGAGATGGTCCGATGGCATAGGGTGCCGCTTTTGCTTCCCTTGATATGAAGCATAGATAAAGTGCCTGTCTACTCTTCGTGACTGCCACCTTTGCAAAACAGCCCTGCAGTGCGCAAAGCCCCGCATAATCCCCATCATTAAGATTGGTTGCATCCAATTCAACAGTCATCTCGCACTTAAGCCCCATGGCACGCTGTGTTAAGGTGTTTGGTGCTTCCTCCAGGCCGTTCACAATACAGCCGGCAGTTAACCGCAGCCCCTTTGGTGTGAGTGCCCAGCTGTTAGGGTCCGGTTCATGGTTCCATTGCCACAGTGAGGATAAGCCGCTGTTCCGAAACGAATCACTTGCATATAATGGCGTATAGATATGCCCTGGTCTTGTACTGCGGTTTTCCGGTTGTTGCAGAACATCTGCCACCTTTGGGAACCCGTCCTCCCACACAAATGGCAGCAGCACAGGCATTCTGCCTGCGGCACCACGATCCTGGAACAACATTAAAAACCATTTGCCATCGGGGGTATCGATCACGCCGCCTTGGGCAACACCCATGCCATGAAAGCCAAAATCTCTTTGAAGGATATCCCCGCCTATGAACTCACCTTCGATGCTATCCGCCCTAAAACATGCCTGTGTTCGAGGCTTTCCACGTTCCCAGTGGATAAGAAAGAGGTAATAGTATCCCTTGATCTTATATAAATGCGCTCCTTCATAGCCAAGCATGATCTCTTTCGAATCACATACTGCCAAGCGATCAAGCCCGCCTATCTTAGGGCCGGACAAGTCGTCGTTCAGCTCCGTAATGCGAATTTGACGGTTGCCATGGGCAATGTAAACACGTCCATCATCGTCGAACAAGAGGGATGCATCGTAATAAAATCCTTCCACGACCCGGCTTTGCCATGGCCCTTGTGGCTTTTTAGAAGTGAAGTGATAGGTCAGTTCCGTATCCTTGCATATGAAAAGCACATGAAAGAGTCCTTTATAATACCGAAGCGTCCCTGCCCACATGCCATGACCGTAGATATGGCCCCCTTTAAGCATTTGTGAAGGGTGATCGCCAAGGGCCTGAAAAACATAGCTGCAATGTTCCCAGTTGATCAAATCATACGACCTAAGTATTTGTGCACCCGGAAACATGTGCATTGTTGTCGTAATCATATAGTAGGTATCTTGGACCCGGATCACATCCGGATCCGGATAGTCCCCATAGATTACCGGATCGCCTCCGTGCATTGTACCCGCCTCTTCCCTATTCTTAATAGCCATATATTTTAAATCGATTAATAAAAGCACTAAACCTCCGGTTTTCCAAAAAGGGCTACTGTAACACGATCGATCGTAGTACAGCAGCCCCTTAAGATTATGCGGGTTACTCAGCCAAAGCCTTGGCTCTTTCGTCGATCAACGCCTGATACTTGTTCATATCATACGCAACCAGATCATTAAAGCCGAAACCTTCAACATCGGCCTTCATCTGCGCCCATAGCGCGTCAAATTCGGCTTGATCCTTTGCAAAGATCATCTTCCACGATGCATCGCAAACGATGGGGCCGCAGCTGGTTCTGATCAACGCAATGTCCGTGGAATCGGCGGGGAGATTGACGTTCACAAAAGGAACGACACCAATGAGATCGTTTTTCCGCAGGTAGTCAACCGGATTCTCTGCGTCAAAGCGTTCTGCCCAGGCTCTAAGCGTGGTGGTCTTAGCCTTTTCCACCTCTGCAGGCCAGTAGTTAAACACAAAGGATTGGCCGGTTTTCGGGTTGGTGGACAGGGCTGCTACCATCCATTGGTTCACCTGTAGCATGCCGTCCGCATACAGACCGCCACCGAACTCTTCCGGCACGGGAGAGTTATCCATCAATGCATACTCGCCCGCCGCGGTGCGTACATACCCCTTGCCATCCGCTGCATCTTCATAGATGAAGCCTTCGATGCCGCCGTGGATCGTCTGTGCCCCTTCGGAGTTAGACATCCAGTCCAGGATCATGGCCACACGGGCTTTTTTCTCGGGATCGTTGGTGCCACAGGCAAAGGCTCGGCCTGTGCCATAGTAGGGATCGGAGGGCTGATAGATTTTCATGTCGGCGATGGGAAGCATCATGTAGTTCTCTCCCTGATTGCCGCGCTCAGTGGTGTTCCAGAAGCCTTGCTGCCAATCGTTCCAGATCAGGAACGCGCGCTTGGAGTTGAACTTTTGGTTTACGGAGTCCCAGTTTTGCGTTCCGGAGTCGGGGTCAAGTACGCCAGCTTGATTAGCTTCAAAATAGAACTGCAGGATCTTCTTGTAGGCGCTGTTGTCATCGGTCAAGGGAATCATTTTATTTTCTACATCGATCATGATCGAACCGTTGACCTCTTGGCCATACCATTTGGTAAGCTGGTTAACGTTCTCGATGGTGTTGCCGTCCCAGTCAGGCCATAGGGTGATGCCATAGCTGGCATCGCCGGCGGCATTGGTGGGATGCTTTTCCTGCATAGCCTTTAGCGCGGCAACCAAATCAGACAGGTTCTTGATATCGGGTGCACCGATTTCCGCATAATAGTCCCATGGAACAGTAGGTGCCGTACCGGGAATGATGGGGCTAAAGTAGGTTGCACTTGTGTCGGCAAGCTCGCAAGGCCATGCATAGTACACGCCCTCGCCTACGCCTTCCAAGGAAGCGTTGTAGTAGTCAAGCTGGCTCTTGTACTTGTCAAAAGCCTCAAGACCTTTCATTTCCTCGGTGATATCATAGATCAAGCCGGCGGACAAGCAAGACTGAATGTCCACGTTGTCCAATATGACCAGATCTCCCAGATAGCCGGTGGCAGAGCGAGCGGCAAAAATATCCGCACCTGCGACCTGTGGCGCAATGATACTTAGCGTTACGTTGAACTTTTCTTTGAGCAGCTTTGCGGTCCATCCGATCTGCTCTCCTTGGAAGTTAGCGGGTTGTGAGTACACTTCGATGGTCATGGGTGCAAGTTCTGTGCCGGAGTCGGTTCCAAGTGCCGTCGCGCTAATTGATAGTAGCATGACAAGAGACAAAACCATAGCGAGTACCTTCCTAAACATTGTATCCTCCCCTTACTTTGAAATATATGTATAATCCGATCCATTTGCCGGATTATCATTCTCTACCCTTTGACCGCACCGATCATGATACCCTTGACAAAGAAACGTTGAAATATGGGATAGACCAGAAGAATCGGGAACGCAACGATAATCGTGACCGTCATGCGGATTGAAGTCTGTGTTTGGGCGTTGGAAATGGATTGTGTGCTTCCCGCCGTAGCGTTTACAATGGCTTTGAGCGATTGCGATGATTGGAGGTAGCGGTAGAGCACAAATTGCAGAGTATAGTTTTTTTCTTGCGTCATGAGCAGCAGCGTATCCTGAAAGGAGTTCCATTGCGCTACCGCAGCAAAAATGCAGATCGTTGCCAGTATGGGTTTGCAGATTGGCAATATGATTCGGAAAAAGATAGCCAACACTCCGGCGCCATCGCAGATAGCTGCTTCCTGCAACGCATAGGGCGTCGATTCGATATAGGTCTTAGTAAGGATAATGTAGAACGGTGAAATAGCCATCGGCAGGATGTATGCTAGAAAATTATTGATAAGCCCTAAGTTCATCATCGTCAGGTACCAGGGAATAATACCTGCGTTAAAGTACATGGTAATGATCACAAAGCGGTACCAGAACTTCCTGCGCCACACGGTTTCACGGGTAAACATATAGCCTAGAAACGCAGATGTAAATAAGACTGTCAATGTGCCTATCACCGTACGGCTGACAGATATCATCGCCGCATTTAAAAGACCCGGTATTTTTATAGCATCAACGTAATTTTGGAAGTGTATTTCTTTGGGGAAAAAGGTGATAGCGCCGCGCTCGCTTAGCTTGTTATTACTAATGGAGTTGATAAAGATATAGTAGAACGGATAAGCGCAAATGAAGCCATACAGGCCATACACCAAGCAGATTACGACGTCCATCACCTTGTCGCCAATCGTCTTATCCGAAACGGCGCGCCCCTTGCTGATACGAGAAAGCTGATCATCCATTATTATCAATACCTCCCCTTACACGATGCTTTCCTTGCGCAGCAGCTTGGAGGCGGTGTTGGCCCCAAAGAGAAGCACAAGACTTACAATGCTTTTGAGCATACTCAGCGCAGTGGATATAGAGTAAACAGGCGGCTTGCTGGTCGAAATATTGTAGACGTACAAGTCAAGCACTTGAATGTACTCCCGGTTCCAAGAGTTCTGGAACACAAAATACTGTTCCATGCCGTTGTTAAGGAAGTTTGATATGTTCAGCAGCAGTATTACAAAGAAGGTAGGTAATAAGCTTGGCAGTGTCACATGCCAGATGCTTTGCATCCGCGATGCGCCATCAACCCGTGCCGCCTCATAGATCTCTGCATCGATCCCTGCGATCGCCGCAACATACATGATTGACGCCCAGCCCAGATTTTTCCATGTAAGCCATAGCCACATTTTGAACCATATGTGGCTGTTGGACTTCATAAAATCGATAGGTTGAGAGGTCAATCCCATTCCCTGTAGAACCGAGTTAAACAAACCTGTGTTGCTCATAAGCAGAAAAGCAACGGAGTACACCAGCACCCAACTGATGAAGTTCGGCAGCGTGGTTACTGTTTGAATCAGTCTTTTGTAGCGCATCGATTTGATCTCGTTGAGAAACACAGCGAAAAACATCGGCAACCATGAAAAGGCCAAGGAGATGCCGCTCATCGCAAATGTGTTGCGTAAGACTTGCAATGTTTGCCTTAAATAGGAAGGGTTTTGAAACATAAACCGAAACCATTTTAAGCCAACATACGAATCCCATGAAAATGGCTTGGGTGGCTGATAATCAAAAAACGAATAGATCCAGCCATACAAGGGGTAATAGCTAAATATCGCTATAATGATAATAAAAGGCAATATGTATAAAAACTCCCTGTAGCCCTGCAGTCTTTTTTCACTAAAGGATTTCATGGCATCCACTCCCATTGCTGTTTAGTTTTATCATCTGCCCTTATAATAGCGCAATCGGAGATTGAAAGGCTCGTCAAGTCTTGCGAATTATTTTCGTAATTTGCTATCTTGCACAAATTACGCTATAATAACTATATAGTTTGGATGTTTTCAATCGTTTAAAGGAGGCACTTATGGCCGAGCAAGAACAACAAAGTACCGCTTCGCCTCGCCCACAGCCCGTTTCAGGTTATCGCACGTATCAGCTTTTGCACGGCACACAGGAAGAAATTGAATACTTGCCCGGCACTTCTGTACGCATTTGGTACACCCATTTAGATACTGCGTATCCTGAGCATTGGCATACCGCTCTTGAAATCATCGTGGGCGAACGTTCCCATTATAAAATAGAGGCAGAAGGCGTTGAATATAACATAGCCCCCGGTGAAATTATGATCATGCCCGGTGGTGTAACTCATTCATTAGCACCCGCCTCAGACTGCAATGGCTATGTCTATCTTTTAAACTTGGATTTTCTCGATCGCATCAAGAGTGCGTCCCGGGTCATGTCGTTGCTTTCCCATCCTTTATACATTACAGAAAAAAACAGCCCCGCCCTTTACCCTGCAGTTTCAACTTTGTTGCGACAAATGCGGGAAGACTATTTTTCTACGAACGACCTTCGTGAATTAATGGTAGATGCCCGCATTCTTATGCTTATGGAGGTGCTGATCCACCACTTTTTTACAGACGACACCTCTGATGGCGGCCGTATAGATAAGCGCAAGGAACACGGTGATCGCTTTGCAGAAGTGATCAACTATATTAACAACAATTATACTGAGGAATTAACCGTTGATGAGATCGCCAAACGCTTTGGGCTTTCCAAATTTTACTTTTCTCGTCTGTTTAAACAGTATTCTCACTACGCTTTCAACGATTATATTTCTTTCAGGCGCATAAAGGCAGCGGAGCTCCTTTTGGCAGATCAAACCCTTTCCATAACAGATGTGGCTTTCCAATCGGGTTTTTCCAGCCTGTCCACCTTCAGCCGAGCCTTCCGGGATCAAAAAAACTGCACTCCCTCAGAATACCGCCAAGTTTATGTAAAGCATTACGATAACTTCAAAAACAAACTTCATATCGAAGAATAGCAGCTTATCTTAGCTCAACGAAAAAGCCTCTTTGGCGCAATGCAAAGAGGCTTTTTTATTATCCCTTGACTGCTCCCAGCATAACACCCTTTGTGAAATACTTTTGCAGGAATGGATAAACGATCAAGATAGGAACCGAGGCCACCACCGTAATAGCCGAACGGATGGATACCGGCGTAATGGTACTTGTCATTTTATTCTGGGTAAAGGCAGACATATCTGCTCGTCCTGTTTGGGAAGCGGAAGCTAATAGCTTCATCATTTCATATTGAAGTGTAGTCAACGCCTTGCTGCCGGAGCAGTAGAGGAAGGTATCAAACCAGGAGTTCCATGCGCCTACTGCGCACCATAGCGCAACCGTAGCCAAAACAGGCTTACTGCAGGGGATAATGATCTGTACAAACGTCCGCATATACCCTGCGCCATCAACCCGGGCAGCGTCAAAAAGACTTTCGGGCAAGGCTTGCATAAAGGATTTGATAACCAGTACATTAAACACGCCAATCATCCCCGGCAAAACATAAACAAGGAAATTATTGATCAATTTTAGATCTCTGATCAGGAAGTAATTGGGAATAAGCCCTGCTGACACGTACATTGTAATAAGAAAATACCGCGAAACGAATTTCCTCCACATGAATTCCGGCCGGGACAAAACAAATGCGATCATAGAAGAAACAAATACGCCAAGCACTGTGGAAATAACTGTACGCAGGACTGAATTAATCACCGCCGTCAGCATCAAGTCATTTCTGAAAATCATCTCATAACTATACAGTGAAAACGTTCGGGGAAAGAGCGTTATACCGCCCCGTAGTGAATCCTGTGCGTCATTTAGAGAAATAGCAATGGTGTTCCAAAAAGGGTAAACCATGATAACAATAAGAATAACCATATAGAGCGTGTTCAGGGTATGGAATACCAGGGGCTCCACCTTAATCTTATCCCTTTTGCGATTCGTTATTTTAATCATGTTCAACACCTTCTTAGAACAAATTATCTTCGCCAAGCCGCCCGGCGATCATGTTTGCGCCTGCCACAAGAATAATGGAGACAAGCGATTTGAACATGCCTGCTGCTGTGGCAAGAGAATAGTTGCCAATGCCTATACCGAAGCGCACCACATAAATATCGATAGTCTGGGATACATCCTGCACAAGCCCGCCGCCAAGAAGATAAGGGATCTCAAAGCCCGCATTGAGTACCCACCCCAGATTCATGATCATGATAATCAGCACAGTAGAACGAATACAGGGAAGTGTGACATGCCACATACGGCGATAGCGATTTGCACCATCGATCTCGGCTGCCTCATATAAGGATGGATCGATGCCGGCTATGGCCGCTATATAGATAATGGAATTCCATCCCATTTCTTTCCATACGTTGGAAAAGCCGGTTACCCACCAGAACAAATCCTTTTGACCCAGCCATAAAACTGGCTTTTGAATGATGCCTAACGCAAGAAATATTTTGTTCACCGGGCCTTCTGATGAAAGCATACTGGAAATAATCGAACAAACAATGACCCAGCTGAGAAAATGAGGGAGATACGAAACGGTTTGGGTCAGTTTTTTAAATTTAGTTGACCTGATCTCATTTAATAAAAGTGCGAAGGAGATCGAAAAAACGAAGCCCAAAACCAATGAGATAATCGACATTGCCAAGGTATTACGTATGGCGTACATGACTTCGGGGCTTGAAAAAAGAAACTTAAACTGATCCAAGCCTACAAACTCGCTGCCCCAATACCCCTTAGCCGGCTTAAACTTTTGAAAAGCCATGATCCACCCGGTAAGCGGGTAGTAGCTAAATATAAACGTAAAAATCATGCAAGGGATGATCATAAAGAACAGTGCTTTTTGTGCCTTAAATCTCATCCATAGAGACCGACGGCTTTTGGCATACATCATTTTCATCACTACCCCACTTTGTGCTAAGAATAATCCCTGCAATTTACAGGTCAATACGCTATAAATTGCAGGGATCCGGTCATTGTTTAACGGCTTAATTTTTCCTGGATCTGCTTGTTCACATCATCTAGATAATCCTGCACACCAGCTGCATCCCACGCTGCCAGGAATTCATCCCACTTGGCATCGTATTCGCTGGGTTCGCACAAGATAAGCTGAGGATAATAGGTCATGCCCAAGGTTTCCAGCTTGGCTTTGGCAATCGCGGAAGGACTTGCATCTTCAATTACAAAGCCCCATACCGGGTAGTAGGACGGATGTACGTAGGGGGCTGGTAGTAATTCGCCCTGATACTTGATCCCGAAGGAATTCAGGAACGCCTGATCATATTCGCTTTGCTGCATCAGATATTCGTATTCAGAATCTGCAGGGGTGCAAGGCGCGCCATCTTCATACAGACCTTGGCGTTTGGGGGTATAGTTTAAGAGCGTAGCCGCTGTCTTGTCGCGGTTAAGCGCAACATCTTTAACAATGGCGCGACGTTCAGGTGTTAAGTACTTTCCGCCATCATCTGTAACGATATGGTCCACACCTTCAACGCCCCAGTTCAAGTAATCCTGCACTTCACGTTGAAGCATCCAGTTCCAAAATGCCATAAGCCTTTCGGGTTCTTTGCAGCTGGTGGTAATACCAACGCCGCCGTTGCCTGTAACAATACCGCTCTTGGCATCCAGATAAACGGCTTCCACACCGGGATTGGCGATCGGCACAGAAACATAGGTGTGTTCAAAATTGCCATCGGCATAAATAAGGTTTTCCGCACTGCCAAAGTTCCAACGCTGGTCGAACATGCCAAGGACTGCGCCGGTAGACATGCGGGCAATGTATTCATCGTAGCTTTGGGTCAATGTATCGGCCTGGATAACACCGGCATGATACATATCGTTAAGCTTCTTGTAGTAAACCTTTGCCGCATCAGAAATTTGGTAATAAGACGCTACATTGGTAGCATAATCCACATATACATCGCCCTGGTTGCTGTTACCCAACAGGTGCATAGCGGGATTGCGCAGGCAGAAGGAACGCCAGCCGTCAGCCAGAACTTCGAAACCAATGGTTTTTACACCATTGATTTCCGGATGATTCTTCTGGTACGCTTGAATCATATCAAAGTATTCATCGATGGTTTTAGGGATTACATAACCGGCTTCCGCAAGCACATCCTTTTGAATAAAGAAGCCAGCGCCGCCATTTTCAAAAATCGGGGACTGGTACTGCTCAACGTTGTAGATTTCCAGCCAGTACATGTGGCCATCGCCGTATGCAGTGCTCATGTTTGCATAGTGCGGTGTATATTGCTGCACCAGGTTTGGGTAGTTGGGCAGCATATCTTCAAGGGGAATCAAAGCGCCGCCTTCCACATACCGGGCGCCGCCGCCCATAATGATGTCCGGATATTCGCCGCCAGCCAACATTACGCCTGTTTTCTGCTCCAAATCGCCTACAAGAAATTCAAATTCAATGGTAACACCCGTCAGTTCCTGGATCTTTTTAATCGCAGGATTATCCTTTGCAGGCGCCTGGCCAGGATCGCGAACAAAGCAGGTAAAGGTAATCGGCTTATCCGCATCAGCCATGGGGATAAGACCTGTTTCCGGGTCCGGGGTCAATGCGCTTTGTGCAGTTCCAATTTGGATGCATCCCAGAATCATAACCAGGGTAAGCAACAGAGAAACGATTTTCTTCATTGGGTATACTCCTCCTTACGAATGTTTAGTTTTTATGGCTGTCTGCCACTGTTTGTTTACACTTTATCGTAAGTGCACAAAAATCGCTCGTCAATTCTTGCCATTATTTTTTCATATCTTGCTCAATAGGCAAGATTGAGTGCTTTACCGTTTTCATCTGTCCCCCATACCGAAAAAGAATGGCTTTTGAGATCAGCTTCCAAATGAGCTATAAAGCCATCCTTGCGCCAAGTCCAATGCAATTGATGTAGGGGGGTATCTGCTGCCTCGAATGCGGCATCAAACCCGAAAGCATTGAATGTATTGCGAAACCTAAGCAACTCCAGCTGCTTTTTCACAACCTGTTTTTCAAGGCTTGATTCGATTTCATTCAAGGATAGATTAGTACGATTGATCTCCTTATGACTGCCCTCCCCGGCGTTTCTTACGGCCTCCAAATCGTTACACCCGGCAAACAAATCCAGGTACCACACCTGAGGCTTTCCCGGCATAAATAGTTGGATGGCTCTGGCTAAAAGCATTTTCTGTTCATCTTCGCCCAAGGCGCTGAAATAAGTTGCATTCACTTGGTAATACACGTTTTTCTGCCCATGCAAATCTTTCACCAGGCCTCCGCGGCTAACAACGGTGTCGATCAATGCCTGTATTTGCTCCTCCGAAAGCAGGCCCTTTAAATCCAACAACGGGATTCCATCATGGCAGCCTAGCATGTTTACCGTGCGTATCTTTTTTGCCGCCAGCTCCTCCGCCCAGGCACATAGCCGTTGGCCAGAGCCGTTTTCAATGGCATCGATCACTAGTCCGGGAAGGAAAAAGTCATAGCACATATAGCCTGCTTGGGCCAACATTTCGTAGGTTTTTTCTTCATACCCGGCGTGGATTTCCGGCAGAAGGGTCAGCTGATATTGATCTGCCAGAAGCTTTATCTTGTTAAGCAGCTCAAAGGTATCCGGCTGGTTCAAAAAGTTCCGCTTGCCAACGGTTTTAGGCGCATAAGCAAAGGCATCCAGCCGAATGATCTTCGCGCCATACCCTGCCAGGTTTTTAAGCGTATTATTGTAATAATCCCATACCAGGGGAGATTTAATGTTCAAATCCATCTG
Source organism: Eubacteriales bacterium (assembly GCA_031556065.1). GTDB lineage: Bacteria > Bacillota > Clostridia > Christensenellales > Aristaeellaceae > JAVBTR01. The sequence continues at coordinate 17,434 of JAVBTR010000054.1, forward strand.
GCCCAGGTATTGACGGCTGCCATCTACCTCTGAATAGCGTACCTCTTGATAAAAGGTATTCCAATAAGGCACATAAGAGCCGTCCGGGAACTGCACCATTAATATGGGTAGCCCCGGCTTTCTAAAAAACATATCCTTGATCAAATCCGAATTGGGCTGAATATAGCCCTGCTCCGTCATCTGCCCATGGCCTTCCCAGAAACGGTTCCAATCGATAAAGAAATCCCGATAAGGGGATGCCTCGCCGTTTTTTAATATGTCTTGAAATTCCTTGCACGAAACCGAGGCGTGGTTTAAGATAAAATCCAGCTTTAAGTCGATTCCCATAGCGTAAAGCTGCGCTAAATCCGCTTCTTTCGCAATCTGCTCATTCAAGTCGTAATCGACAACAGAAAAGCCCCGATCCAAGTCGGAATGGTAAAGGCTTGGCAGCACATAGGCGGATGTAAAAACATCCTTAAACCGATCATCCTTTAAAAGTTTGACCACATCAGCTAGGGTTCTGCCCATGCTGTCCGGGTAGAAATTGAGCATGGGTCCGGTGTTGTTCGTGTTGCCCATCATCATTCTCCTTGTCCGGCCATAAGCTGCCTGTATTCCCCATAGGAAAGCACACTGCCATCCTTGGCGATGATCAGCTTAGCGCGGTCAGCCTGTTGTTCCAACTGCTTTTGCTCCAGCTCTAATACCATGGTAGTGAAAGGGCTATCCACACCTCCATCCCGGTGGCGGGATTTGCGATATCCTAAAGTTTCCTTCGGGGTGCTGTTAAGAAGGATCGGGTAATCTACCCCTTGAAACCAGGGGCTGTTGCCATGGGTCCATTCGATAATAAGCACCTGAACATAAGAAAAATCCACGCCATCATACCAAAGCTCCGTCTTTTCCCTGCCCATGCGTTTAAGCCAAATGGAGGAAGTGCCATTTTTGAACTGAGAAATGATCTGGGTCACTTCGTCAAAATCAATTTCCAATGAAGAACCCAGATAGCCGGAAAGGGCTTTCCTTCCCTCACGCTGATAAATTGCCATCCAAGGGTTATCATTAACCAAGGCAGGATCGGCATCCTTATCTTCCAACTGCCACTGTTTTAATAGCCTTTTTCGCTCTTCACTATATTGGCCGTTTGCAACAAGGCCCTTGATCCCATTGACCCGGAACACCCGCAGCCGTTCCAGATCGTTATCCCGAGGGATGCGATGGGGGTAATTATCCCCCGAAAGAGTGTAGCTGCCGATACCGGCTTTTTGCAAATAATAGGCCAGCAAAGACGCTGTTTCCGATTTGCCTACCCCGGAACCGCCGCAAACAGCCGCCACAAAATAGGGGTGATTGCTATTGCGTAAGGCTTCAAGCAGGTTCGGGCAAATTATATTCGCCTTTTCAATATGATTTGGGCCAATGTGGATTTGATCCCCGGGCATATCCCCTTGGGGGATCGTTCTCGGCACATGAGGCGGATTCCATTTCATTCCTATTCCCCCTTTTCACCTTGAAGCCATTGCATGCCCTCTTTTATGGTGCGATCCCAGAAAGCAAAATCGTGGACACCGGAAGATTGCCGCCAGGTATGGGGATAGCCAATGCTTTCCAAATGCTGGTGGAAATCCAGGTTGTTTTGATATAGAAAATCTTCCGTTCCGCAGGCCATAAACAGCTTCGGTGCGTTGCGTTTCAGTGCCTTTTTCGCCAGCGCTTTCGGGTCGTTATCGCTACCTAAAAGAGTTTTTAAATCCCCAAAGACATGGCGATAATAATCGTAGGTTTGCACCGCATTGCGCTGTCCCGGTTCCATGGTAGCTATTTCATCGGTGATCAGTGCCGAAGAAAGGGCGATGATCGCCCCGAAGGTATCACCAAAATATAGCCCATTGCGCAATGCGCCAAAGCCGCCCATGGACAAGCCGCCGATAATGGTATCTTCCCGCTTATGGCTTAGGTTGAACATGCCACGGGTCACCCCAACAAGCTCTTCCCCAACAAAATGGCCGAACTGCTCCCCGGTTGATTCGTTATCCAAATAAAAGCTGTTGCCTGCCGATGGCATGATCACCGCATAACCATAGGCTGTGGCCCAGTTTTCGATGTGGGATTGCAAGAGCCAATCGTTTTGGTTGCCGGAATAGCCATGAAGCAGATAGATTGTAGGGTAAGGCCCCTCCCTGTAAAGCGAGCCGCCGGTTGCCAAGGCCTCCGGGCCCTTTTCTACAGGCAGGATCGCCGTTAAAGAAACGAATCCACACCTGGCCTTGGAAAAATAACTAAAACTAAGTACCGCCATGACACTTCCCCCTTAAAGATACTTAAATGGTTCCTTTGCATCGGTAAATACGATGTTCATTTCGGGGAAAACGGGTTTGAGCCAATCCGCCAAATGCTTCATTCCCGCTTCCTCCGTGCGTTCGTGGCCCACAACGATCATAGCCTTATTCAGCCCCAATTGGGAAGCATCGTTCACGTAGGAGCATAACGTCCATTCAGTGATATCCCCGCAAAGCATGACCTCCACCTTGGCGCTTTCCATAAACTGCATGGGCATTTCCTCCACACCCAACCCCAGGCTGCCGCCGCCTACCAAAATACCAACGCGGCTGCAAGGCATTTGAGGATCGCCCACCACCCGCAGGGTGTTCATTTCAAGCTTCGATTTAAGCTCTTTCACCAAACCCTCAAGGGTGGTAGAGGGGATATCGTAGCACCATTTATTCATGCCCTTTGCATGATAGGCTTCCCAATCAAGCTCCTTGATCAGCCCATCATAGATCAAGTCTTCCCCGGCCATATGCATATGGTCGTGGAAGCGCCATACGTTCATATGGGCTTCTTCCAATAACCCGCGCTTGGCTAAATACACAGGGTCTTTTTCGCACCACACTGTTTGATCCGCCCCTGTAAACCAGGTAGGTTCGTGGGTAATGATCAGATTGCAGCCCTGCTCTTCGGCTGCCCTAACTACATCTGGCGTCACGATAAAGGTTGTCGCAATGCCAGTAACCTCATTGTTCCAATCGCCAATCATCAACTGATCGCAGGTTTTTTCCAGACGCTTATCCCCGCAAGCCGCTGCAAGTACCTTTTCAACCACTTCTTTAACCGTCATTTTTATCTTATCCTTTCACAGCGCCCATCACAACGCCCTTAACCAAGTGCTTTTGAAGTAGTGGATACACCACCAAAATAGGCAGCACGCCGATCACTGCCATAGCCATGCGAATACCGGTGCTGGGCAATGCCACGCTGCCCGAGCCAACCAAGTTGGCTGCCTGGCCGGAATTTAAGAATTGGATATTGTTCATCATCCGAAGCAGCAGGCTTTGAATACCGAAATATTTAGGCTCGCTTACGTAATACAAAGCGTTGATCCAATCATTCCAATAGGCGATGCCCATAAACAAGCCCACTGTGGTGATCACAGGCACCGACAGGGGGATGATCACATTGCGTAAAACCCTTAACTCCCCTGCTCCGTCCAGCTTCGCCGCCTCAATTAATGAAAAGGGCACATTGTTGGAAAAATAGTTCCGCATTAGCATGACGTTAAAGCCGTTTAGCAAATAGTTAGGCACGATCAACGCCCAAACGGTATTGCTTATATGGAAATACCTTGTCCACATAATATAGGCAGGGGTCACGCCGCCGGAAAACAGCATAGTGAAAAACACGAAGAAGGCCAGGACATTGCGATGCTTATAATCCTTTCTGGAAATAGGGTACGCCAAACAGGTTGTTAATACAAGTCCTATAAATGTCCCTAACATCGTAACCAGTATGGAAAGCCCATAGGAACGCAGGATCACCGCCGAACGGGAGCTGATATATTGGTATGCCACAAAGCTCACCTTGCTTGGCAAAAGCTGATAGCCGTAATTAAGCAAGGCCGTTTCGTCCGTTAAGGAGGCAGAAACGATCAGCACAAATGGTAAAAGGGCAAGCAACGCCACCACTGTTAGAATCAAATATGATGCCTTGTTGAAGGCGCGTTCGCTACGGCTAAATTGTTTACTGTTTTCCATCTTCACGCCTCCTAAAACAATGCGTTATCACTATCCGCATAGCGAACGATCATATTTGCGCCCAGCACCAGCACAAAGCCCACCACCGATTGGAACAGCCCCGCCGCGGAAGCCATGCCGATATCGTTCATTTGGGTCAAGGCCCTGTAAACATAAGTATCGATGGTCTGGGTCACATTTTGCAAAATGCCCGAGTTCATAGGCACCTGATAAAAAAGGCCAAAATCGGAAGAGAAAATGCGCCCAATGGCAAGCAGCACCATAATAATCACCGTGGAACGCAAATGAGGCAGTGTTACGGCGATTATCTGGCGAAGCTTGCCTGCGCCGTCGATCCGCGCAGCTTCATAAAGGCCGGGATCAATGCCCGCAATACACGCGATATAAACAATAGATGAATAGCCAACGTTTTTCCAGATATGGGTAATGGTCAATATAAAGGGCCAGTATTCCGGCTTAGAATACCAATTGATAGGCTCCTTGCCAAGGCTCTTAAACACCAGGTTGTTCACAAGGCCACTTTCGGGGTTTAAAAAAGCATAAACCATGTAAGAAACAATCACCATCGATACAAGGTTTGGCAGCACCAGCCCGGATTGGAAGAACTTAGCAAAGCCTGTGCGCTTGATCTCCGCCATTAAAATGGCCACCACCACCGCCAAGAGCGTACCCAGAAGAATAAATAAAAGATTATAGCCAATGGTATTGCGAATCATGATAAAGGCAGTGTTGGACCTGAAAAGAAATTTGAAGTTATCAAAGCCTACCCAGTCGCTGCCGAAAATGCCTTTAAAATAGTTCACATCCTTAAAGGCGATAAAAATACCCAGCATAGGGATGTAGTTATTGATGATCAGGTAAACGATCCCCGGCAGGGCGATCAATGTTAACGGCAGGGATTTTGCCATGGTAGAGGATTTTTTCTTACCCATACGCGCTCCTAAAAACAGGAGGCTTTTCCCCACAAGCTGTTTGGAAAAGCCTCCTTCTTTATCTTATTTGTTTGCAAGCCATGCATCCAGCTGTGCTTGTTTTTCATCGATAATGGTTTGCAGCCCCGCCGCATACAGGGCATTGTTGAATTCAGCGATAGCAGTTTCCGGGTCCAGGCTGCCGCATTCAAGGCCCTTGATGTATTGATCGTTCACAGCCGTTACAGCGGCTACTTCGTTTTTCACCCTGGAAGGATCGAACACGAAGCCAAAGAAGGGCGAGCGGTTAGAGCTGACATTGTTGGCCAAAGCCTTTTGAACCGATTCAGAATCTCCGCCTAAAGCGATCAACTGAATGGATTCAGAACCGATCACGCCGGAGCAAAGGGCTGCGGTATAGGCAACGCTGTTGGCATCCTTGCCTTCGGGATAGCTCCAGTAAATGCCATCGGTGTTAATGTAGTCTTCTCCCTCAACACCAAACAAAATGGTATTCATAATGAAGGGATCGGTATAGATCAGATCCAGCATTTTCATAGATGCTTCCGGTACTTTGGTGGTGCTGCCAATGCCCATCACAACAGAAATAGCGGATGTATCCATGTAGTATTGGGAAATCTGTTTCATGCCGATCTTAGAACCTGTCTGCGCGGAAATGGCTGTGGCGGCGCTTTCGGAAGAATAACCACCCAAAGAAAACAGACAACGTTTGGCGCTGAAATATTCAGAGGCAATGGCCTGGGTGGTGGCGGCATCCTTTTGAATGTAGCCTTTTAAATACCATTCGTGCATTTTAGTCATGCCTGATTTAAAAGCATCGGTTTCGTAGAAGTTGATCACCTGGCTGCTATCGCCCATAGCCACGCCGGAGAAGGGGCCTGTGAAGCTGGAATCCCCTAAGCGGTCGATCTGGTATTCCTGCAAAAGCCACAGAAGCATACAGGTATTGCCCTGGTTAATGGGGTGGAAAGGGGTCACATTGGGAAGCTTCGCAAGGCAATCATCCATGATCTTTTCGATATCGTCCAGAGTATTGATATCGTCTGCGGTATAGCCAAGCTCCGCTAAATAGTCTTCATCGTACAAAATCATCATAGGAATAGCCACAGCCTTGTTCACAGGCACCGCATAAATGTTGCCCTTAAAGGTGGTGCAATCAAAAGCGCCCTCGCCGAAATCCTTAGCCATAATGGCTTGAAGGTTTTGTCCGTGCTGATCAAGCAAATCGTCCAGAGGATACAACATCCCGCGGGCTACATCGCTGGCCAGGCTCACCGTTAGAAACACGTCCATTTGGGTTCCTGATGAAAGGGCAAGAGGAATCTTTTCAAAGAAATCCGGCAGGCCGAATAGCTGCAGGCTGATGGCCACATCCAATTCCGGATAGGTCTTTTCGATGTAGTCGTTGATCACCTGATTGACGCGGCCGAAATCCTCGGGAATGTTGTTGAACGTCATGGTGGATACCACCACCTTTTGTCCTTCGGCGCTTGCGGGAATTAACCCCAACAGCATCACCATAGACAGAACCAGACAGCAGGTTTTTAAAATCGTTTTCATGAGCTCCTCCTTATTCGCTTGCGAATACGTAACGCATTCGTGATTTGTACTCATTGTATAGTTTGTTATGACCTGCGTCTTTCAAAAAAACCAAAAAAGCTTGCAAAAATCCGCAAATCCGTTTTCATTCACTTTCTAATTCACTTAAGCAATGCTATAATCCTATTAGGTGATGATATGAAAAGATTTAAACAGCGTTCCCATTCACTTGTCTTTCAAATAACGTTTGGCATGATCCTGCTTACGCTTGTCATGCTGGCTGTTTTAATGTTTTCAAATCTCTATTCATACCGGGTGGTTACCGGGAACACCGTGGATGCATTTTCCGCTGCACAGAATCTGTATATCCGTCAGGTGACTCAGAGCAAAAAGGCCATTACCCAAGGCATTTCAGAAAACGCCGGTGCTCTCTTCTCCGATATTATTTTATACGAAAACCTGTCTAACACCAAGCGCCATATTTTACATACCCAGTGGCAGGACAAATTAAAAACGCGGATCGACTATACCGATGCCGCCGATTTCTTCTTTGTACTCAACGCAGACGAGGAACTATCCTTGGTAGCGACCCATAGCCGCATTAAATATACGGATAAGCTTAACACAATCGAATTTTTCAAAAAAATTCAATCCCTTGATAACGACACCCTTACTGATGAATGGCACCTTATTATGATCGGCGATTCCCCCGCGCTGATTAAGACCTATCGCGCTTCCAATTTCTATATCGGTGGCGGCGCATTTTTATCCACACTATACCGTATCATCCCTTCCGATATCCTGCCGGAAGATATTCAGTGCCTGATCACAGATATGCAGGGCAATGTGCTTTACACCTTTGGTAATCAATTAATGGCAGCCGAGGCCCTTGAAAACGATTTGCAGCTGCTATCCAATTATAAGGACAAGTGGTTTATATTAACCGGGGATTCAGCGCCGCTTCGTGTATCCATGGTTAAAAAAAGCGAATCCATTTACCTGGGGCTGGAATTCAGCTTCTGGCTGATCCTAGGACTTGGCTTATTCTTGCTTGGGTTGATTATATTAGGTTCCTTTTATATGTTCAGGCAGATCATCAAGCCCATCAACGCCTTATATAAAGGTACCAAGGAGCTTAAAAAGGGGCATTTCGATTACCGCATCCCGGAAACCACCAAGCCAGATGAGTTTGCCGCGCTGACCCACTCCTTCAACACCATGTCCGAAGAAATTCATTCGCTGAAAATCGCCTCCTATGAAGCACAGCTGGAAACTCAGCGAAATGAATTACGGTTTTTGCACATGCAGATTCGCCCCCACTTTTACTTGAATGCCATTACCACCATATCCAGCTTTGCCTACCAAAACCGCAGCAGCGATCTACAAGCTTACACCGAAGCCTTTTCCAACTACCTGCGCTACCTGTTTCGCCAACGTACTACCAGCATTCCCCTTATGGATGAGATCGCCTCCTGCGAAGCATATATAGAGCTATTTCGCCTTAAGGACCCAAGTTGCGTTTACGGCCTTACAGATATTACACCGGAAGCGCAGGCTGCCGCTATCCCCAAATATTTGATACTGACGCTAACCGAAAATGCCTTCAAGTACGCTTATCGCCAGGGACAGCTATTGACCATTTTTATCCGTGCTTATGTGGAAGATGGCCGGCTATTCATCGTGGTAGAGGATAACGGCCCTGGTTTTACCATCGAAGCCATCGAAAACTTTCCCCCTAAGGAGGATGAAAAGCGGATCGGTCTTGGGAACCTTTATCGCACACTTTTTCTTACTTACCAAACGCCCGAGGCCATGAGCATTTCCAACCTGCCAACAGGGGGCGCCAGGATCGTAATCCAAATTCCTATTTCAAAGGAGGATGGCCATGTACGCACTGATCGTTGACGATGATCCCCCCACCCTTTGTGTGATCAAAAGCGCCATCCGCTGGGAGTCCTTCGGCATTACCAAGACACAAACCGCCTATGATCTTAAATCTGCCAAGCAGGCCGTTACACAGGCTGTTCCCGATATTCTTCTATGCGATATCGAATTGCCCGACGGCACAGGCATCGATTTAATGCGCTGGATGCGGGAAATGGGTTGCACCACTCGCATTATCTTTATTACCAACCATTCGAGCTTCGAATACGCTTCCGCCGCCATATCGGGCCGCGCCTTTGGCTATATCACAAAGCCCTTTAACCAAAAAGAAACAGAAGCCACTTTGATCAAAGCCGTCAACGATATCGTGACCCATGATACTCTTGTGGAAAATAGCCAGAAATACCTAAACCTAAAATCCACCCTTACCCAGGATTTTTTCCGCAAGCTGGCGTTTAACGAACTCACTTCGCCCTTTCATTCACTTGCCCAAGATTTCCCCGAATTAAGCACCATATATGACACACGGCCTGTTCTTGCTGCCATTCCCCTATCCTTCATCCCAACCGATTGGAATGAAGATTTGTTCCGAATTGCTTTAGGCAACCTCATCTCCACCATTGCCGCCGATCTGGCCCAAAGCCCTGTTTTTATTACCTATGCACGGCACCAAAATATCTATGTACTGTTTGCTATACCGGATACACTATCCCTTATCGACGCAAGAGGCGCCCTTAACGCTATATCCGCCGCCTGCCGGGACAAGTTTAATTGCGCTGTGACCCTATACCTGCACGATCCCATATCCCTTGAAAAGCTGTCCGATTCAAGACGCTTTATGCAGCAATATGATCGAGCCAATGTAGCCAAAAAGGGGGATGTATTTCTTAACCTGAACAACCACTCCCCGGACGCGGCCTTTGAATGCGAAAGCACCTTTGCAGAGCTTAAGGAGCTTTTAAACGCAAGTAAAGCCCATGAGGTGATCCGCCTAGTTGATGCCACCTTGAAGCATCTTTCCATGCAAAATGCCCTTTCCTCCCATGTGCTGTCCTCCATCATACAAACCTATCGCCAGACCTTGTTCGCATATCTTTCCACATACGATCTACAAGCCGGAGCATTGTTTACTGATCTATCCGAGCTTGAAAAGGCAGCCGATACCTCTATGACAGATTGCATGAAGTGGGTCGCCGCCACAGCCGCCAAGGCCGTTCAGGCCGTAAAGGAAAACCAGCAGCAGCTGGATATCACCCAGCAAATTAAAGTATTTATTAACGAACATTATATGAAACCGTTGACTTTAGAGGATATCGCACGGGTGGTTTATCTTTCTCCCGATTATGCGGCAAAGCTCTTTAAGACTGATACGGGTATTTCCGTTAAGGATTATATTAATCATCTTCGCATTGAAAAAGCCAAGCAATTGCTAAGCAAAAACGGCATGACCATCAGCCGTGCCGCAATGGAAGTAGGGTTTGAAAACTTCCCTTATTTTTCTACTCTTTTCAAGCAACTTACAGGAGATTCGCCCCGTGGTTACAAGGCTAAGCTGCAAAAACAATGATCCTACTTCCTTAGCATTTTTCCGATACCCTTTAAGTACCGCCCATTTGCCATATCCAATAGCCCTAAAGCAATGTTTTCAGGCATGGAACCACCGGAGCAAATGATCAGGCTGAACAGTGCGCTATCGACCGATGAAGCATAGGCCATGCGGTAAGCCGTGTTTGTGTTACCTACTTTGCCGCCGTTCATTTTCGCTATAACCCTTCCCATGATGATCTTCATCAGCCGCATCACAAGGGAATGCTCTGCCATTTCTACGATAGTATTTTCAATGGTGTATTGTCCTTTTTTCGGTGGGGTGGATTCCGGAACCTCATGGCCCAGTAACTTTTCAAAATCTTGCTTGCCGGGTTGCCCCGTTAAATTTTCATACCAGCTGCCTTTTTGCCAAGCAGGGGCGTTTAATATCTCGTCCTGCATATAAATGCCGCCCACCAAATTACCCAGTTGAATTTTATATTCGCCTTCTTGAACTCGCCAACCATCCGCCCAAAGGGCAAATGATCGGTCATTTAGTTCAAAGGTAACCCGCTTGCTTTCGCCCGGATACAAAAATACCGTTTCAAAGCCCTTCAGCTCCTTTACCGGGCGATGAAGCCTGCCTTTAGGCGGTGCAATATAAAGCTGCAAGATCTCGCTTCCAGCAACTGCGCCTGTATTAGTTACCATCGCGCTGACAGTTAACCCATCCAATTGCAAATCAGCATATTCAAAGTGCGTATAGGATAGCCCGAAGCCAAAGGGAAACCGTACCGGCACCTTGGCGGAATCATAATATCGATAGCCCACATAAATACCTTCACGATATTGTGCATCACGATTGGGGGTGCCATAATAGCCTGCGCAAGGGGCATCCTCGCCCTTTAACGGCCATGTTTCGCTCAGCCTTCCACAGGGGTTTTCTTTACCACAAAGCAAATCGTATATCGCCTCTGCTCCTGCCTGGCCAGGTAAGCCCATATATAAAACAACCTTTACTTTATCTATCCAGGGAACCTCCACAGGGCTTCCACATAAAAGCACTACCACTGTGTTAGGATTGGCTTTTGCAACTGTTTCGATCAAGTGACAGTGTCCTTCCGGCATACGCATATTATCCCTATCGAACCCTTCGGATTCATAATGGTCAGGCAGCCCTGCCACCACCACTGCCACATCTGCGTTACGTGCGGCCTTGGCGGCTTTTGCCAGTAGCTCTTCATCTGTGTTGCCTAGCGCATCATAACCCGGTGCATAATCCCATTCGGGTGCGACTTGTGTTAGCGAAAGAAGCTTAGTAGGGTTAATATGACTGGAGCCCGTACCTTGATATCGGGGGGCTTGTGCCATATACCCAATTAAGGCAACCTTGCTTGTTTTAAGCGGTAGAACCCCTTCGTTTTTTAACAAGACAGCACCCTTAACAGCCGCCTTTTTCGCCAGCAGATGATGGGCTTCCCTGTCGTATGCTTTTTGCGCGCTTTTGCTTTCCAATACCTTTTTTAATATACGGCTAACGCAAAGATCGATTTCTGCTTGCGTTAATTCACCTTTTTGATATGCTTCTAAAGCGTGCTTTTGCAAATGTGCTGTGCCGCCGGGCATACTCAAATCGCACCCGGCTTTAATGGCCAACACCCGATCGTGCATAGCACCCCAATCGGTTACAACCATACCGTCAAAGCCCCATTCATCCCGAAGCACATCTGTTAAAAGCCATTTATTATCGCTGCAATAGGTGCCATTTACTTTATTGTAGGCACACATTACCATTTGGGGCTTGGCTTCCTTTATCGCCTGTTCAAAAGCGGGCAGGTAAATTTCCCGAAGGGTTCTTTCGTCGATGTGATCGTTAGAGGAAAAACGTTTGTATTCTTGAGAGTTTGCAGCAAAGTGCTTAACACACGCCCCGACCCCCTTCGATTGTACCCCTTTAACAAAGGCAGCCCCCAATTGCCCGGATAAGTAAGGGTCTTCCGAATAATATTCAAAATTGCGTCCACATAAAGGGCTGCGTTTGATATTAAGCCCAGGCCCTAGTATAGCATCCACATTATAAGCAATGGCTTCTTGCGAAATGGCTGCGCCAATTTCTTCAAGCAAAGCCCTGTCCCAGCTCAATGCCGATGCGGACGATGTGGGAAAGCAGGTAGTAGGAACTGCATCATTGATCCCCAGCATATCGCCCTTTAACTCCTGATAGCGCAATCCGTTAGGGCCATCCGCCATGGTCATGGCCGGGATGCCTTTCAAGGATACCGTGTGCCAGAAATCTGCGCCACAGGTCAGCGCGATTTTTTCTTCGATGGTCAGTTCATTGAGCCATTTTTCAATCTCCATCTTGCCCCTCCGTGAAGGTGTATGTTCCTGCGGTTACATTTTTTTGAATACCACAGGGCAACGTAATTTCTGCTGTACAATTAGCAGGAATCGCAAAATGGTAGGTCGTTTTTCCATTCATTTTTTCCCACTTGCTGGCTACTTTTCCATAAATGCTTTGGTATTCAAGCCCTGCATTGGTAAATTGGCCGCCGGGCTTAGGGGCAATCGCAAAGCAGTTTTCACCCTTTACCGTTACCCCACACATAACCCTAAACAGCCATTCGCAAACAGCACCCTTGGAATAATGGTTAAGGGATGCAATACCACCCTGCGCCTCGGTTCCCTCCCATGATTCCCAAACGGTGGTGGCACCGTTTTTCGGCATAAACAACCAACCGGGCATTTGCTCGTTTTCCAGCAAGCGGTATGCCAATTCAATATCCATATCCGAAAGCACATCCAAAATGAGAGGGGTAGATAAAAAGCCTGTGCCCAGCCGCCAGCCGTAATGCTCAAGGGCTTCAATAAGTCTTTTTTTTGCAAATTCCGTTTGCGTCTCATTCAGTAGGTTGAAATACAACGGCCTTACCAAGCGTGCCTGCCTGTCCGTATCCAGTGTGAATTTTTTTAGCTCCGACAGTTCCTGATAGGCTTTGCGCGTTTCCGTTTCATAGTGTTGATATTCCTGTGCATCGTTTTGCTTGCCTAGAAACAAAGCTATTTCTGCCATCAAGCTCATCACATAGCAGGTATAGGCGGTAGCTTCTTCCGGATGGGGAATCGCCATATCGGATAGAACCAGCTTATTCACATCTTCTGGCTCTGCCCATTCGCCATAGGCCTGGCCGTAATTGGCAATGTAGCGTTTGGTGGCCTTGGGCAGTTTAATGATGCGCCTTGTTGGATACCACTTGCCCAGCCGCTTTTGCATGAAAATGGCATAGCGGCGCATGGCATCGTAGTTATCCCTTATAATACTTTCATCTCCATACAGTTTCCACATACGATAAGGCATCATCACCCCTGCGTCCGACCAGCCTACAGAGCCGTTTAGCGGAGCCATGTAAAAATCCATTCCCCCTTGGGGCGCAATTTGGGGAAAGCAGCCGTTTTTCTTTTGCCAATCGGTCATATCCCGTATAAACTTGCGTGCAAAAGGAGCGTAGCTGAATAGGTACCCGGCTGTATTAAAGAATATTTGTGCATCTCCTGCCCAGCCATGGCGTTCTCTTGTGGGACAATCTGTTGGCAAATCGGCAGAATTACCCTTGGTGCTCCACCTTGTAATGTCCACAAACTGGTTAAGCAGGCCGTTTGAGGATTCAAAGTTAAGCGTATCTTCCATGTCTGAATAAACCGCAATGGCAGTGAAATCCTCCGGCTTCAGTTTTACATCCGTTTCTACCAAAACGTAGCGAAAACCGAAAATTGCAAAGCGGGTCTTGTATTCGTTCATACCTGCCTTACAGGTATAACGCACCTGTTGCAAGGGGGTCGTTATCTTTTTATTGCTGCATTGTATGTTCTTTTGCGTGAATTCACCGTTTGTATCCAGCATTTCCCCAAAGCGGAGAAAGATTTCTTGTCCCTTCTTCGCATTCAATGAAAACTGCACGTAGCCTGCTATATTTTGCCCGAAGTCCAGCACGGTTGCACCACTCGGCGTTTTAATCAGTATGGGTTTAAATGTTTCATGCTCAGTAAGTGGCACGTTATTTGCTGCGCTTGGAACAGCATGCCAGTGGGTACCCTTTGCTTTGCCAGAATAAGAGGGTTGCTTGTTGGCATCCACGGTTTCTCCATCCTGGTTATCCGCAAAACGGATCGACCCATCATTAGACCAATGCCAAGACTCATCTGTGCAAACAAAGGTCACATTACCGCGACTGTCGGTTAGTTCCAATTGCACCAACAGCTTTGTTTCCGTACCGTATTGGTTTTTAAGCCCCCAGCCGCCTGTACTGCCCCTGAACCAGCCATCAGCCAGTTCAAAGGTGAGCGTATTGGCGCCCTTGTGCAAAAGGGCGGTCACATCATAGGTTTGGTACTGGATACGCTTTTGATAATCTGTAATTCCCGGCGCAAGAATATAATCTCCGATCCGTTGGCCGTTCAAGTGCCCCTCATACACACCGCAAGCTGTCATGTAAATCTGTGCATGGACAATATCGGTTGCAGTAAATGCCTTGTGGAAGCAATCCACCGGAGTGCGCTTCCCTTTATTAACGGTATAATCCCCGGTGATCCACTTTGCCTGCCAATCAGAGGGGTTAAGCAAGCCCATTTCAAAGGTGGCTTCTTCACTCCATGAGCCTTGAAGATCGTTTTCATCCCACAGACACACCTGCCATGTTGCCCGCGTTCTACTAAGAAGCTTTTCACCTTGATAAACAATACCTGTCATGCGGTGACTTTTTACCTTACCGCTATCCCAAAGTACCTTTTTGTCAGTTAATACTTTGATTTGGTAAGCCGACTGCGTAATGCCTTCATAAGCGTTCCAGAAAAACCGTGGCTTTACGATGTCAATGCCTATGGGGTTATTCAAATATTCTAATCTTAAGCGAATCGCTCTCATAACCGTGCCTCGTTTCTAAGCTTGATTTCTGCTTGTTCCTTGCCAATATTCTTTTCCACATTCAAGAACACAAGTAACCCTGCCAGTACAATGCCTGTAATAATTTCCAGCCCTAAAAAGAAGAACACAAAGGTATTTTGTGTAGCTGCATTTTGCACTGTTGCAATGGTTTCGCCATTCACAAAGCTCGGCGCAATATAGCCGGATTTAGCCAGCACCATATTGAACACACCGCTTGAAATGCCGGCACATACCGTCAGAATAATGGTGTAAAGAGATGCTGCAAGCCCATCGCAGCGAAAGCCTGCCTTCCATTCAATGTGATCCAGCACATCCGCAAACAAGGCCATAAATACGTAGGCGCAAGGCAAGCCGCCAATGTTTTTCACAAACTGGCCGATCAAAACCAGCGTCATGTTTCTTGGATCGATCAGGCAGATAATGCCGCCCAACGCATACAGAATAAAGCCTGCCAGCGTCATATTACGCTTTCCAAACTTCTTTGCAAGGGGCCATACGGCAAAGATGCCGATTCCCATGGGAATCCCCCCAATGGCAGATACCATGGTCTGTGTAATCCCATCGTTGTAAGATCCCAACACATAATTGCAGTAATAAACCAGGGCCGTGTTTTTAAACAGGCTGCCTAAGGTGTAGATCATAAAATAAGCAAAGATAACCACCCAGAACTTGTCCGTAAAAAGTGCCGCCAGTTGCTTTACAAAAGGGATAGCCTCTTGATTTTGTGCCTGGCGTTCTTCCGTAATGCGTTCTTTGGTAAAGAAGTATTCAATAAGAGTTAGCGGCAATGCCAAAATAGCTACAACGCTCATGGTCAAAAGCCAAGCCTCTTTATTGACACCCAGCATCGGCAACACCACCATGGGGAAAATGAGTGCTACAATAATACCCGATACCATAACCGTCGATACATTAGTGAACACCGAAAGCCCGCCCCGCTGATTGGTATCCCGAATGGAAAGGGGCACCATCAGGTTGTGGCTCATATTGTAAATAGTAAACGCCACAGAATAAAAAAGGTTATAGGAGACGAATATCCAGATAACCTGCATTGTTTCGCTGCCTGTTGGCACCGCAAACAGGAGTATTGCTGTAATGACCATTAAGGGTGCGCTCAGCAGCAGCCATGGGCGAGATTTGCCTTGACGCGTATGGGTTCTATCAATAATCTGTCCCATTATCACATTGGTAATGGCATCAATGATTTTCGATACAATGGGAAAGACCATCAAAAATGCACCGCCCCAAAGGCCTGTAAGCTGTAAAACATCGGTATAAAACACATTGAGATAGGATGCCAGCACCGCATTAAGCAGCAGCGCCCCAGCCGGGCCAAGTAAATAGCCAAGCCACTTTTCCTTTTTCTCCACATCTTGTGATTTGATCCTTGAATCAAACATTTTCCGGTTGATGAATGCTGCGTCCTTCATACTTAAATCCCCCATATGCATTTAATCTATGCCACTATAGTAGCATAGTTAAATTTGAATGTATTTCACATTCGCACCATTCCATTGCATATTTAACCACAATTAGCTATAATAGCTTAAAAGGCGGTGAGCTAATGGTTATAGAAGATATACTGTATTCCTGCGAACGCATCGGGGGCATTTCCTCCATTCCCATTCGGGTTTATGAAAACGGTGTATTGTTTAAGAGCTTTAGCTTGCACGATATGCCTATTGATCCTATCAAGCCCTATGAAGAAATGATCCTCAAAAAAGAAGAATCGGTCAGCTACTACTTGTCACCGTTTCATCAGTATTACGGTGCGATTCACCACAGCGCGTTCCATTTGCTTTTAGGCCCTATTGGGCAAACAGAATATACCGCACAGGAGAAAGCAGATTATGCCTTTGCGTTAGGCATCCAGCGCACCGATTTCGAGACACTTTTAAAACGCATGGCTTTGATCCCGGTTTTTCCTCTGGAAAACTTTTTGCACATGATGCTAATGATCAACTTCTACTTTAACGGCGAAAAAAAAGAACTTAACCACATTATCGCATACTTAGAGCCAACCCAGGCATCATCCCAAATCGCTCCGCCATTGGTAGAAGCTGAGCCTGTCCCCTTCACCCCGACCGTACACAATGCGATGGCATACGAAAAGCAAATGCTCTCCCTTATCAGGCAGGGCGATAGCGAAAGCTTGCAGCAATTCTTGATGCGAGAAATACACGGCACCGCAGGCAACTTATCCAAGGAGCAACTGCGTAATCAAAAAAATATTTTTGTGGTTTCTACCACGCTAGTCTCAAGGGCTGCTATTGAAGGTGGCTTACCGGAAGAAGAAGCCCTTAGCATGAGCGATCGCTTCATTCGTCACAGTGAGGAATTGTTTAACCCGGAACCCCTTGCTAAACTGCAATATCAAATGGTGATGGATTATGCCAAGGCCGTACACGAGCTTGTAAACGAAAAGCCCTTAACGCCTTTGATCGCTTCCTTGGTTACATACATTCATCAGCATTTATCCTTGCCACTATCACTTGAAAGCCTGAGCACCCATTTCCATCTAAGCCGCAACAATCTGGCAAGCAAATTCAAAAACGAAATGGGCCTCACCATATCGCAGTACATTATGAACGAAAAAATGCGAAAAGCCAAATGGCTTCTCGCATATACAGATAAATCCCTAGAGGAAATAGCTGAGTATTTAGGCTTTGCATCCCAAAGCCATTTTCAGACGAGGTTTAAAAGCGATGCTGGCTTAACGCCTATGGCGTATCGCAAGCAGCCTTAGACCACCGCAAGTGAACAAAGCACGCTTTAATGCTTTTTAGGCCACGAGCCAATCAGCTCTACCAAAGCAGTTCCCGTTACCTCCTTACCCTTATAGGTTCCCCTCACGCTTCCAACACCCTCATATTTGCTAAGTGGCGTAAATACAGAAGCAATATCCTGTTCTTTTTTAAACGGGGTGATTTCCAGTTTCGTATTGATCTTTGGTATTTCAATATGCCAATGAGAAGGGTACTCCTGCTTAGATGCTGCGTTGTAATAATACCCCGATTCGCCCCTTTTAAAGGGGATGACTGCTTTGTTGCCCATGCCATTGATCTGCGTTCCATCGGTGCACAAGTTCGCAAGAAGTCCTGTCTCATATCCGGGTGCATCGCAATCCAAAATGCTGATAATATCACCATTGTCAAGATAAATGGCCATCCAGCTCCATTTCATTGTGTTTTTCATATTTAGCTGTTGCCATTGTCGATCGAACCAAGTAAAACCTTTATCGGTAATATTGTAGGAATGCCCTTTCCAAGTAAAGGTTCCCTTCGTTTTCATATAGGGAACCGAAAACTGATGAATACACATGCCAAGCAATTCAAAAACCGAAGTGCCACCTGACACGATCGGATAATGGATTGCTGTTGTCATTGTATCCAAATGAAAACCGGCAGCCTTTTCATCTACAACGATATGCATTCTATCCCACGTACCCTCAATTAAGCCGTTGGGCAGCTTTAGCATGAATTTGTCTAAGCCTGATGTAACATCATAGGGCTTAAACAAATAATCCTTTGCATAATAATCGCCTGTTGTTTCATCAAACACCGTCACAACGGACTGGTACTTCTTTCCACCCATAATCTTTGGGAACTCAAGCTGCATGATATGGAAAAGGTAGTTGATCCTATGCCCATCTGCATCAAACCTGCCAAAGGCAAACCACGAATTGTTATTGTGTGTTTTTTGCTCCTTAAGGCAGCCTGCTATATCAAGCTGTTCCATTACCACGCCCATGCGATCCTGTTTTACGTTTTCCGTCATCGGATTTATGTTGATATTCTTGTAAATATCCTTCATCATTGTGCCTCCTCTTTCAAATTGAGAGGATTGTATCACACCGTGAATTGTGATACAATATTCTCACAAGAGATAATACAAAACCCCGGAAATTTGTATCGCAACTCATGAAAAGGGGAGGGGATGACAGTGATACGTGTGGGAACGGACAAAAGAAAAATCCACTCAGCAGAGCTGCTGCTAAATGGATTGATAAAATGTATGGAGACGGATGATTTTACAAACATCAATGTGTCTGACCTACAAAAGGCAAGCGGCGTCAGTCGTGCAACCTTTTATAGGCTGTTTGACAATACGCAGGATGTCCTAGCTTACAAGTGCCGGATGATAGCTACGGAAATACCAAAGAAGTATCACACCTGCTCCCCTGAATGCCGGGAAATCTTTCTCCTATTCACACTACGCTATTGGCTAGAAAACCACCTATTTTTAGAGGCCATTTTTATGAGTGGCAGAGCGGATATTCTGCAACATGCGCTGTTTGAAAACACTGACTTTTTTCGCTCCCAATTTTCACTGGATTTTATTTCGGAAGGAACGTTGGATTACTTAGCTTCTGCGGCTATGGGAATTTTAAGCAGTATACTCATTACATGGGTACGGCACGGCAAAAAAGAAACCCCCGAACAACTTATAGAAGTATTCATAGGGTTTGGCGAAATTGCACCAATGCTATTCAGTTGATTGCGTATGAGCAAGGATATAACCCTTTTTGTAGCCCTTTTTTACCTTCTAGCCTCAAGAAAACCCTCGGAGCAAGAGCGTAAAAAAGCATACAGGGGTTCTTTGTGTAGCAACAACCCCAAAAGCACACCCCTTTGCGGATCCAGCTCCATTCCCGCGATACCCCTAACTGCGAAGGCGCACACCCCTCCGCTTGTCAGTCAAGAGTCAGTCGCAGAGCAGCTCCGCCAGCCCCAATTTTTCACCAAATTTCACTCTAATTGGACCCGAACCTACCCCAAAACGCAAAAAAGAGCGGCACAACGCCACCCATAAGAATCTCCAAAAGTCTGCACAGCCTTATATATCAACGAAAAAAGGACTATCAAAACGTTTTATCATTTTGATAGTCCTAACATGGCTCCCCAGGTAGGGCTCGAACCCAGCTTGATTATCCCAGAATCGGTCGATTCCGATACGTTAGCCTTGCTTTTTACCAATATACTCCTCCATCTTAAACATAGTACCCAAAGATAACAAATATTGCTCTACTATTTTGACAACGGCTTCTTTTCCCAAGCCATTTATGACTTGAGCTAGCTGTTCTCCTTCCCAAGTCAAGCAGTATTGACCCAATTGAAAAACAGCTTCGTTTTGGGGAACAAAATGCACTACCGATCCCTCTTTTGGATAATACATTAATGTAGTTCCTGTAGTCCGTTCTGGAACTCTTTGAAGCAATCCTAAATTCTCTAAGCTGTTAAGCTCGCCATTATTCATTGTAAGATCCATTGCCAATTGTTTATAATCAGTAAATCCAGCTTCAGATAACCAAGTTTCCACTTTCCTCATAAAATCGAAACTATCTGTATAGAATCCCGATGGAAGCAAAACAACATCTGTATTATAGGCATAGTTAAAAAGCTTGCGTGGTTTAAAAATATAGCAACATAGAGTTTGAAAAGACTTTGCACTGCTTGCATCCATAACAGATATAATATGCATTAATTTTCTGCTTATAGATCCAGGTTTATTGAACTCTCCAGCTAGCATTCTCGCCCAAAGAATTTGCATACTTTTGCTTGAGGTTTTCTCTGCCTTGTCAAAGAAAAAATGTAACCAATCATCATCTATTGCGCTATTTTCATCTTTTGCATTGAACCTTTCCTTTGCTTGTTCGTAAACTGCCTTTGCATTGCCATACTCTCTTGCTAATTTTCGTGAGTTGTACATTAAGGATGCTTTCTCTTTAGGTGTAAGGCTTTTATGCTCGTTTATCATGTTAATCAAATGATTTCTAGCTTCTTCTTTAGGGGCATAAAGCCAAGAAAATACGCTACCAGCTTTATTTAGCGCCTTTTCGGAAACATCTGCCCATTTCTCAATATCAGTCATAAATCTATTGCCTTTCTGCACATTAATCAGTTTTATACATACCCATATTAATCTTTACACGAAAGATTATACCATACCCAATGAATAGTGAAAAGGAATCTTTACATTTCTTACACCGCCCACATGTGCAAAGTAACCACAATCGTTTACTGCGATATCACCTTTTCATTTGATGTTATATTGTTGGTGGGGAAATGTAAGCAATGTAGTGGTTTTGCTATGCAGTTAATAAAGTCCGAATAGTATAAGCTTCTGTAAGTCATTTCGTCTCGCATCCTACACAATCGGAGGAGGAAAGACTACCAGGCCTTGTTTGAATCGTATCCCATCACATCATCAATACAGCTTAATAGCTTGTCAATGCGCTTTGCATCCCTTATAGTATCAAATTATAACTAAGGATACGGAGGATGCCGCAATGACTTATTTCGAGGATCAAATTCAGAGCTATCTTTTATTCTGTGAGAAGCAAAAAAACCTGTCACACAACAGCATACGCGCATACAAAATTGATATGCAGCAGTTCATCGACTTTATCAAAGGCTACTCGTCGGATGTCAATACCATTAGAGATATTAACAAGTTCCTTCTCAAAGACTACATAAAAAGTTTACTTCTCGCCTACAAGCCTAAGACCTGCAAGCGAAAGATTGCATGCATTAAGGCTTTCTTTAATCATTTGGAGTTCGAAGATATTATAGATATTAACCCTATGCGTAAAATACGAACGCAGATAAGAGAGCCGCAACAGCTTCCGAAAACATTGAAATACAAAGAGGTGCAAGCATTGTTTCAGTTTCTATACCGCAAGTTGCAAGAAGAAAAGCACTCCTTGTTCTCCCGTTTTAACCTTTTAAAGCATATAGCCGCACTGGAGCTTTTATTTGCAACTGGCATGAGAGTCGGTGAACTTTGTCACTTGTCCGACGATTCAATTGATTTTGACCAATCCCTCATTCGCGTGTTAGGTAAAGGCGATAAGGAACGGATCGTTTACATTACTTCTCCTGACGTGCTTCAAATAATAAAGGCTTACATAAAGCTTCGAAACCAGATATGCCCCAATGCATCATTGCTATTTATAAACTGGAATAAGAAAAGGCTGAAGGAAGATTCAATTCGAAGGCTATTAAAGACACTTGCACGACGGCTCTTTGCAGGGAAAAGGATTACTCCTCATATGTTTAGACATACTTTTGCATCACTGCTTCTCGAAGCTGGAATGGGCATTAAGCATATTCAAGAGCTACTTGGCCACAGTTCTATCAGCACAACACAAATATACCTTCATTTATCCAACGCGGCTATAAAGGCGGCGCTGGCGATTAAGCATCCACGTCTCAGACCCGACTTTATGATACCCATCTCCTGTACTATGTGATAATTTACAATTATCTGTCTTTGGTTATTATACCATCATTTTCTTACATTGTCACAACCTATTCTCGTAGTAGCATTTTCCCCCCCTAGCTTCGCATCGCCACTTGATAATATACGATTATCAGATGCCTGCGACGATTTTATAGGAAGATAGCATATAAATGAAAAATGGCTTCGCATTGGTTCAATAAATTCAGGATTGCTTTCAATTATTTGCAAAATATGATCGAAAAAACTAGAGCCAAGGATCCTCATAATCTTTTCCGAGGAATCTTCAATAAAGGGGCAGACATTTGAATAGGCAACTGCGACTTTGCCTTCCATTCGGACAACATATAGCGGCCAGATTGCACATTTGAAAGGTTTGAACGAGGATAGCCTACAACCTACAGATGATAGGAATGGACACTTGTAATCCGACGCGCTTATGCGTTCGAGGCGGGGATACCATAATTCTTTTTGAACAATAAAAGTGATATCTTGTTCTAATTCCGGTGGGATTGCGTCTCGCTCGTTCTTACTAAAGAAGGGTGCATCCCAAATGTCATTATCATCATATTGACAACAAATTTGACATTGACGGCAATTTTCAGCTGTAATTAACTTTTTTAACATATTTAGCCTCGCTTTACTATTCTTTTTTGGGGGGAGAGAGTGTGTTTTTTGCTAATCAAGAAGAAGTTTTAGAAAGTATTCAAGCGTTCATTACGGAAACGTCGAATAACTTTATACTTCTAAGAGGCGCCCCCGGTAGCGGGAAAACATTTGTATTACATGAAGCAATTGAGCGATTGAGTAGCGAAACCATTAACTGTGTCATGTTTTCTGGAGATTCTTTTTGCAGAAATAGAGACTATTACTATTTCTATGATGGCATCAACAAGGCTTTTATTGCGAATAAAAACAAGGTATCAAAAAATATTTTAGGGAAGAGTGTCAAAAAAAATGTAATTCAAGCCAGTAAAATGGTTCCTATTGCAGGCAATGTGATTTCCTCAATTTTAGAAGATATTCTAGGAGCAAAAAAATCACACAATATTTTACTAAACTCTGTGTTCAACTCTCAAGAGCTTGAAATCCTTTTTCAACTGGAATATCTTTGTAATAGATTCAAAAAAACTATTTTCTTTTTTGACGATCTTCATTATGCAGACAATAAATCACTTCAGTTCATTTATCTGCTTCTTACACAAATCTCAAAGCTAAAAAACATATTGCCCAGCATTTATATCGTTGGAGTCACCTCTGTTTCCCAGAATATTGAAGAAGAAGCGATTGAACAGATTTTGAGATTTGCACATGATTATACCTTTCACCTCAAGTATATTAATCGAGAGGATTATGCAAGTGCCCTTAAGGCTTTAGGGCTGAAAAAAACCCTTAATACTGAAATGCATGAAACACTATACTCAATAACGGATGGGCATTTGCAACTGATTGCGGACATAGTAAATATGTGTAATGAAAATGAAGAAGTGGCCGAAAAGGATTACTGGGAAAGTCATGATTGGAGTTCAACGATCCGAAGTAGAATTCTTCAACTGGCACATGACGGTGAGATCATTGACGAAACCCTGAAATATGCGTCATTATTTGGGAACACTTTTCTTTATTACGAACTCGAGTTGGTTCTGGGGAAAACCGAGGGCGAAATACGACGAATAATAGATAACGCGCGGAATCTAAATCTTGTCCAAGAACACATGAGAATTGGAGCACGATTTGTCCACGATATTATTCGCAAATCATTTAGATCAGAAATAACAGAAAAGAATGCGAGTTACTTTTCTAATTATGCTAAGTGTTTACAGATAATCCACCCCAATTATTACGCCGAGCGAGCAGAGAGTTTATTTATTGCTGGGGAATATGCCGCCTCCGTTGAAATATGGGGATTATTCTTTCTACAACAAATCAGGAATCGTTCTACAAGTATAGCTCAACATCATCAAATACAAGATTACATGTCTCATGAGTATTCGGAGTTTCTGGATTTAATGGGGAAAGCCTATCAGTGCTTGTTAGGTGAAGATTATCAAGCAGCAAAAGAAATTATCGATTCGATAGAAGAATTAGTGCCAGTTCGGTTTCGGGCCGAAAAATGCTACCTTTTTGCCTTGATATGCAGCAAATGGCTTGATCGAAGAATGAGAGAAGAAGCCGAAGATGCTTTGTATATAATGCTCCAAGAACCGACCATCATACAAGAAGCAGAACTTTGGGAAAGGCTCGCATCTACGGCCTTAGTCGCATCAATTCATAATAATAATACAACTAGAGCTAAAGAGATAGAAAAGCAACTATACCTTAACCTTGGGGAACGCATTGCATTCGACAGTTCCGCGGAGAAAACGCTTAATGTTTTGCGTCGGAAATCCTCATGCCTTCATCCGCCAGCATTCGCGGCACTAAATGTCAAGAAGAGTCTGGATTTCTTTGGCCCTCCTCCTGATTCAGATATTATTGCAGCTCCAAGATATCATAATGAATATTATATGGCTTTGTGTAATTATGTAGCAACTACTCTGATGGCGGGCAAATTCGATGAAAGTGCAAAAGGGGCAAAGGTTTTTCTGTCTTTCATCAGAAGGCAAAGCAATGTGCAGTTTCCAAGGATCGAGATGCCACTTAACAACTGCGTGATTGCACTTTATTTGGCTAATGAAGCTTCAGCCGAGGAGTCAGTAATTGAACTCATGAATATACTGGAAACAATTCGTGCTGAAGTAACAACGAGCATAGTTATTAACGTCAATCTTGCAATTTTAAAAACCCTTTGTGGGGATGTCCTTAATGGTCAAAAACTGCTTCAGCGACAGAAAGAGGTTTTGGATGATTATCAAAATGTAGAATTCTACTATTCGTTCCTGGTGAAAAGCAACCTTGCGGTGCTTGATTACATTCTGGGAAGAAGATATGAAGCCCAAAAACTCACCATAGAGCTTGCAGAAGGCGATCGTATCAAAGAAGAACTTTACTTTTTAAAGCGAAACGATGCTTTGCAACAAGTGTTTAACGAAGCCGAACCAAATGCCTTGCATCCTTGGCTTGATACCCTCCTATTATCAAGAGGTGTCGATAGTTGCTGGAATTATTATGGGCGCAAACTTTTATTTGGAGAGTTAGAATTCTGGAGTGAGTCTTAAGTGGCGATGAGCTGTGAAAGCTGGCAGACTACCATCTGCTCATAGGAGAAACCTAGACTTTCAAAAACATAGCTGTAAGATGTTTGCGATGTTATATGTGGACTTGTGCATACGTCTGTTATAAAAGGTTGACCCTCTCGATTTACCCGACAATCAATTCTTCCAAATCCTTGAATGCCCAGAAGCGAGTAGGCTTGCTTTGCCATTGTAACAAGTTCCCTACTTAACGCTTTATCGATATCATTAAAGTTATAAAAATCATAATCATCTTTTGATCTAATATCATAAGAGAGTATCTGATCGCCAAGCATCGTATTACCCTGCCGAGCAATCCCTACCGGAAACGCGGAAAGGATAGAGACATTGTCGAGACAAATAATTGGAATTTCGACCTCATATCCACTAATAAACTCCTCCACAATCACAGCTTGTTTAAACTTGCGCGCTATATGTTCGATTTTTTCTTGGAACTTTGAATCATAATATCCAATATTCTCCTCACCAATTCCGATGCTTGATGATTCATAGTTTGGTTTTACTATTATCCTGTTTACAAAGCCGTTTGGTGAATCACCCAGCCACCCTTTTTGAAAATCATACAGCCAGCTTTGGGGTGTTGGTAAATTACCTGCCGCAAGAATCTTGCTTGATCTATATTTGTCACGACATAGACTAACAACATATGCATTTGAACCTGTACGCTGAATCTCCAACAGATCGCAAAAAGCTGGAATTAATGATTTGCGACCGATTGCAGTACCATTCTGAGCAAGGTTGATCACTGCTTGCTTTTTTTCTTGTTCACCCTGAGAAAGTATATGTCGAATAAAATCTATTTCATCGCTAAATAGCATTACATCATATCCATTCATCAAAAGTGCATTATATATTCTTTCTGCTTCATCTTGGTTCAAAAATTCTGAGGAGATTGAGAAGTCATTGTAATCTGTGGCAATCCTCGTTTGATAATCAATATTCACCACAAAACAAATATTATAATCATGTGCTATAGCCTTTGAACGCGCTATATGTGTTCTTAGCTCCTTCAGTAATTGCATGCTTCTACCTCATAAACTAAAGTGTTTTCGTCACAGGCATCTGATAATCGTATATTATCTGTCCATTGCCATTATATCACTATTTACTTGTTGTGTCACCAACTATTCTTTTAGTATAATTTTGCTTTTAGGCATTCTTTCTATACCATATTGTATTTTGGGCTAAATGCAGTTCGAAGCATCAATATATTTCTTACTGAATACCAAAACAGCCTATTAAACAACACAGTAGTCAATTGCGCCTGCATTTTTCATGCTTTGCCGCTCCGCGCTTAACAGCTCCCTACCAAGGTACAAGGATGGAAATGATAGTAAATAAAATGAAAAAAAGGATTCCTGTGTTTTGAATTGAGTTCTAAAGAGAATTGTGTTAATATACTACATAGAATCCCTCTTTGGCTCCATATATCTATCCTGATTCACCAATAATATGCAAAGAAGGTGAAATGGTGGCTGTTCCGAAAAAGCGAACGGATGCTACATCTGCAGATTCAATTCAATTAGGCTTCGAATATCAGTACCTTTACTTTATTGTGAAATTACTAGAGCTAATACCAAATCAAGAGGTAGGCTATGAAGCATTAGATGATATTCATGTTGTTTCCTGTTCAGAAGGAAAAACGTATTTCGTCCAACTAAAGCATACAATTGAAAGGGATGTCGTGGGGAATCAGGCTAATTTAACAAGGCTTTCTGATGAGTTATGGAAGACTCTATCCAATTGGAGCAGATTAATCACCGATAAGATTGAAGGCCGGCAAAAAATAGCGACTCAGAAATCTTTTTTGCAAAAAGCTGCCTTTGAACTTGTTCTTAATCGTAAGATTGACAACAATTTAGTAATTATAAATATTGGAAAGCTGCAAGAAGGTGTAATATCAACATCTCAACTTGTGAGTTTTTTTCAGGATCTACGTAGCAAAACAAAGGACACTAAGTTAGCAGGATATATTGAGCATGTTATTAGTCTTGATATTTCGGTTTTTTCTCTATTCATGGAAAAGATAGCCTTCAGAAATACTCCTGATATACTCTTCGACAGTATTCGCGAAGGAATCCGTGGAAAAATGATTAATGACGAGTATGTAAACGAGGTTTTAGGAGCTTTATATTTACAGTTAAAAGAAGACTTCTTTAGCAAAGTGCAAAATGGTAAACACCAAGTAATTACTTATTCGGAATGGATCAAAAAGTATCAGAGTGTCTTCAACACAAGCAGAACGACACTTCTCCCCTTGCGAATATACGAACCCGCATTGCCACAGCATCTTGACGAACAACCTTTCGTCAAGGAGTTAATCGAAATTGGTGCACTTGACCAAGATGAAAATGGTCTTGCAGAAATTGCAGAACTAACAAGGCTCTACCTGCATATACGTTTGCAATTAGAAAGTTGGCACAACGAAGGAAGACTAACAAATGTAGCGCTTCATCAATTTCATTCAGAAGCCGCTCATTGCTGGAAGCGTATTCATCAAGCACAGCATAGATCAACTAAAGAGACACCGGATAAAGATATTGAAAACGCCCTAAGTTGTTTTGATGTCGTAATGAATGAAAAGCTGACTCTTTTGTCTACAGAGTTAGGCGTACCTCTATCAAATGGGGAATTTGTAAATCTAGCAAATGATGAGGTAATTGGTTGGAAATATTCGTGGAAGGGAAGATATTATAAGAATGCAGATCAACACACTGAGAAATAATGAACTTATAACAGGCATATCAATATTATCCGTATTACGCTACACTAAACGAATGGAAGTAGTAAAGTGTATGCTTATTGAACCGCTGTTAAGTTATACAAAGGTTTTGCAGCTTTTAAAGAGATCTAATTCGAGTATTAAAAGCATAGAGGACTTAATATTGAAAGAAAACATTACATTCAGCAATTTTAGTGCAAGGTATAATGAAAATGTTCTTTTATCAATTAATTCAATAATGTTATTTGAGAAACTAGGTCTAATCCAATGCATCTCTAACGAACTTATTTATATTGAAAACGAGTTTGATTTTTCGCTTTCAGGTTTGGGTGATAAAGCCAAGGGAAGAATTGCTGCTTCGAAAAAGCTGGCAGATATCTTATTAAAAGGACAAGCAGGTGATATATATCTAAGTCTGCGGGTAGAAATATGAGATTCTATATAAATAAGATGCTCTTATGGCTAAAAAATGGTGAACTACGAGAGTTGCAGTTTTACGAAGATAAAGTCAATATAGTTACAGGAAATAGCAAGACAGGAAAAACAGCCATATTGGAAATAATAGATTACTGCCTATGTGGAAGTAATGATTCCGTTGTTATTTCGCATGAACACATTGGCGAAAATGTCGCCTGGTACGGGCTAAAATTCTATATAAATGATAAAACGTATACTATTGCTAGAGGTGAAATTACTGAAGAAGGAAAGTTTTCATCCGATTATTATTTCTCCCAAACAGGAGAAGTTCCTGATATACCCGTAACGAAGTTAGGTGAAGAAGAACTAAAAAGCATTCTTGAATATGAGTTCTCAATTGATAGTGACTTGATGCTTGCCAATGGTGGGCGCTCAGTAAAAAAGAATACTAAATTGTCCTTCCGGTACTTTTTAATGCTAAATACACTTTCGAAGGATATCATTGATAATGGGAAAATGTTTTTTGATAAATTAACAATTGATCGCTATATAGATGTATGGTCTCAGATATTTGACTTGGCTTTAGAGGTGATAGATCTTCAGCATATAGCCGCATTAATAAGTATCAGCGAGTTGCAACACGAAATTGCATTGCTTGAATCTGAAAAGAAGAAGCAAGAAAAGAAGGCCGAGCAAAGGAAAGAAAATAAACAGCTACTAGTTAAGCATGCTAAAGAAGCAGGGTTACTTGACGAAGCGATTGAACTAGATAGGGCCTTCGAGCAGTTGCAGGCTATGATTAACCATGGCGTAGAACATTTAATGGTAAACTTCTCGACAGAACAAGAGTATGAAAAGCTCCAAGTTGAGCGAGAAAAGGTTGCTTTACAATTAGCCAAATTCAAACGATTCAAAAAAAGCTACAGTGAATATAAGGAAAGTCTTAGAGCAGACGAAGATGCGCTTTTGCCAGTCAATTATATTACCAAAAGATTTTCCCACAATGTTCAAGGTGAATATCGCCAGTTCTTAACTATGCTTTCGAAAGAACTCGATAATGTACGTAAAGCACTCAGCGGAAAGCGTCCTTTTGAATATGATATTGATCGCAAAGTTCGTGAATTGAACAATACCTTGGCTCACCTTGATAATCAACTTTCAAAAACCGCACAGGTGAACTATACACAAATACCAGCTGCTCAAAGATTGATATCGTTTGGCGAAATAAAATCAGAATACAGTCATTATGATTTTACTACTGAAGACAGTTCGACAACTGATCAAGAAATAGCAAAGAAAGTACAGGAACTAGAAAAGTTTGAATCAGATTATTCCTCAACTGAAGATCGTAGAGGATTAGTGATTAACACCCTAAATGAATATATCCAGACGTTTATTGGTGTTTCAAAAATAGCTTTAGACGAATACGGGGATTACTGTGCTTGGTTTGACTACAAAAAACGAATATTGACTCTAAAGAAAAACAAATCAGCAAGTACCGCTAAGATATCCAGTAGTTCAGATCATCTGTTTATGCATCTATGCCTGTTTGCGGGAATGCACAATATGATTCTTATGAATACTGCACCATATGTCCCGAGTTTTCTAATTATGGACCAGCCAAGCAGACCATATTTTAATACTAACGAATATGATCTAAAAGATAGTGAGACGGCAATTTCAGATAAGAGCGATTGGAGCAAAGTAAAGAATATATTCAAATTATGGGATACATTTTTTGACATCATTCTAGAGAAAGAAAAGCATTTTCAAGTAATAATGCTGGAGCATGTTTCTGAAAGTGCATGGGCGAACTGTAGCCATATGCATTTGGTCGCAGTATTTGATGGTATTAATAACGCACTGATCCCGTTGAAAGAATTACCCAAAGATCCACAAAATGAAAACAAGCAAGCGGAGCAATAGCAATCTATTTCATTGGCAGGATACATTATTAACGAAAAGGTGTGCAATATTTTAACGATAACCCATCTTCTTAACGATACCTCCCTATTAGATTAACGATTCCAAGAGGATTTGAATGAAACGTTAAAACAGTGATGAAAAGCCAAGCTTCTGAACACCTACGTTATCCATTTACCTCTTCGCCTAACCCGAAACCCCTTGTAAATCAAGCCCTCCAATATAGGGCCTCGTATCAAATCCTCCGCACGTTTCCACAAAAGTCATCAACGATGATACAAATGCACACCCCTAGCGATTGGGGGTGTGCATTTGGCATTTAATCCGCTCATTTTTGCACCAAAGGGTTGTGCATAGTTTTAACGATTACTGGGATTGGTGCAGACTTTTAACGATTAGTACAATTGGTGTAGTCTTTTAATAATTTGGCGCAACGCCACTAACAGATGTATCAAATATGGAAAAAATACCATTTACAGATAGGTCGGTAATCTTTTTGTTCAATTCACCATCACATAACTGACTTATATCATCTAATGCCGTTTTTGCGTCATTAAGAGTTCGATTCAATGCTTGCTCTGTAATTTCCTTTAGGACTTTTTTTGCAGACGCTGACAGTTTATTCCCCGTTTTGTGCTGGTGGATATTCATCTGGGTTAAACTGTTTATTGCACAGTTGATATGGTGTAGGGCTTGAATCGCATAAAGTGAGTTCATTTCGCCTTTCTCTTTTGCTTGTTTACTATAACTCACACCCATAATAACCTGCGGAATAACAATACCATAAAAGTCATTATAGAGTTGATTCCGTTTCAGGTCGGAATTTTTATTGCTTGAAAGATATTTTATGAGACGCCGCGCATAGAACGCCGCTAAAAATAGAATAAGGGTTCCTATAAAAACAATACCTAATCGAATATAACCACTATTAAGCATGTCTTTTATTTCTTGTGATACCTTTAACCCATTCACGATTCCTTCCAAAGATTCTTCATCTGGGAAGAACGAGAAAAGGGTACTAATCAATGTAGATACTAATAGAAAGAAAAGACTACTTACCGATGTTTCCATTGACTCTCGTATTTGTTTTATATTTTGATAAATCGGATAAGATGCGTACTCAAATGACTTGGCTATCTTGTATGCTTTTGCAGCCATCATCTTTTGCCTCCCTTCGATACAGTTCATTGTTAGCTATTTCGCCAAGTATGTACCGCGCCTTTTCGCTATGCTTATAACCATTCAATGCTCTTCTTGATAAAAACTCATGTTGGGTGGGCAAAAAACTTACTGCAAGCATTGATGAAGCGTTACCTTGCGTTGTTAGTATTCTTTCGCAATACACCTTTGCCATATAATCATCTGCCATAACGATTCCAATTGCTTCATTCACAATCTCATATAACTCAAAAGATACCTTTACGTTTACACCAATCCAAGCCCGCGAAGCATGACGATAAAGATATCTTGGAATATCGAATCCCTTTTTTGCTAGATTTTTTTTAACGATGCGCTGTCCTCTGTTTTCAAGTCGAAAGTGACGTTCCAGGGTCGGATCGAAGGCAAGTAGGGCATTTAAACGACCGCTCTCCATCAGTTCATCGTGCTTTCCAATAAGCACAAATACATTTGTAAGGCTGTTTCTTAGCCCATGCGGCAGTTCACCGATCAATAAAAGATCCCTCTCGGTAGGCGACATATTAGAGATTATACGCTTTTTGTCGTCATAGCTCACGTTCTCCACCATCCTATCTTATATTTTTATTTTAACTATACCAGATATTTGTAATTATTGCAATCTCCTTTTAACTATTCCAATTTTTATAGTTCTATTTTTAAACAAAGTATATGTTTCGCATTATTTTTATAGATCCATTCCGCAAATTCATCTCCCTTGCCTATCCTAGGGGCAGATGGCCCCACCCTATAATCATCCCAAAGGAGATAGCCTTTGGTAAAGATAAAGTTCCTCCCTTTTTCCCTGGCTACGCAGCAGGTTCTGAAAACAAAAAAACTGCCGGTTACAGCAACTGCGGATTTTATGCTGAACCGGCGTCTATTTTTTATACCCTACACTCCACCTTTTTCCCGTTCACAAACTCGAACACGATCCGCCAATCCTTATATACCACAGCCTTATCAAGCATCAACGCCCAAAGGTCATCATCAAACTCTGTCAGTAGATCCCCACATTTTTCAAGCTGACGGATGAACAATTCCACTTTCTTCTGCCGTAGGGAGCGGCTCTTTTTTTGCTCTTCCAGCTCCTTGCTTTGCTTTTGCAATAGATCATACTCCGCAGCTTTCGCTTGAAACGCCCTGGTAAACTCATCCTGGGGCATAGCGGTTCGGGCATTGTCTTCAATCATTTTTCTCATTTCTTTTGAAATGGTATCCATCTGTGCCCACAGTTCAAATATCTTCTGATCATAAAGCTCCTCCGTGCCCATGACATCAAGCGCCAGCTTGCAGCCGGCGATCACCTCGCTCCTACATAGCAAAAGCTCATTGACCGCCTTAATAAAATGGGCCTTCAGCACATCCTCACCAATAGCTGGCGTTTGGCATTTTTCCTCGTTCGTATATTTGCTGTTGCACCTGTAAATCACCTTGCGGTATTTATCATTGGAATGCCATACCTTTGCGCCGTACATTTGACCGCAATCCCCGCAGAAAAGCTTCGAGGCAATGAAGCCATTATTGATCCCTTTTCTTTTTGCTCGAATCTCCTGCACCAAGTCAAATTCTTTGGGATCGATGATCGCTTCGTGACTGTGCTCAATATAGTATTGTTGAACTTCACCCGTATTTTTGATCCTTTTCTTGGAAAGGAAATCCTTCGTATAGGTCTTTTGCAAAAGCGATGCGCCTTTGTATTTTTCGTTGGTGGCAATGCCGCCCACCGTACTGGCAGACCACTTTTTAGCACCTGTTTTTGTGGGGATGCCCAATTGCGTTAGTTCATTGGCGATCCAGTTATCGGTTCTTCCACGCAATTGATAACGATAAATCATCCGCGCTATTTCCGCTTCACTTTCGACGATGGCAGGAAAGCCATCCTCCCCCTTTTTGAAGCCCAGGAATCGCTTATATGGCAAGTACACATTGCCCTTGGCAAAGCTCTGACGCTTGCCCCAGGTCGTGTTCTTGGACAATGTATTCGAGTCTTCCTGCGCAAGGGAGCAAAGCAGCGTAATCATGAACTCCCCATTGCTGTCGAAAGTGTACAGGTTTTGGGTTTCGAAGTAAACCTCTACCCCATGCTCCTTTAAAAGCCGTACCGTGGAAAGGAAATCCACCGTGTTTCTGGCAAAGCGGCTCACGGATTTGGTTACGATCAAATCGAACTTTCCAGCCAGGGCATCCTTAATCATCTGATTGAACCCATCACGACGCTTTGTGTTGGTGCCCGATATGCCTTCATCCGTATAAATTTTATACAATTGCCAATCGGGCCGCTGGGCTACTTCCTTTTCATAATACTCCACCTGATTGCGATAACTGCTTTGCTGTTCTTCGCTATCCGTGGAAACACGGGCATATGGCGCAACCCTGCGAATGACTGGGCGATTAACCTCCTGCCCTGTAAATAGGTTCTTGGTAATGGGGATAGCCTGTATGACACGTTGCATTTTTACTTAAGGCAACACCGCACAAGGGCCAACCGCTAGCGGAGGCAAGGGCCCACACCCCCGTCACGGCATGAAAATCATACCTTCGTGCGGCGCAGGGAACCCGAATCAGGCGGCCAAGCCATAACGCTTGTCAGCCAGATACAGGTTCGCCAGCGCGAACATCATATGCAGTTTGGCGCTCTGTTTTCGCCGGCCCTTGTATCGGGTCTTGCGATATCCAAACAATCCTTTTACAACGCCGAAAACATGCTCTACCTTTGCCCGAACCGATGACTTTTCACGCTCGCGCCGCTTGATTTGCCCCCTGGAGCGAAGGGTATTGTTCTTGCTTTGGGAGGGGCGGCGGTTGATTTTGTAGCGAATCTTTTTTCCTGCCTTGTTCCGCGTGATGGCATCCTCTCGCTTTTCAGCGCCCAAATAACCGGAATCCCCATATACAACTTCCTCTTCACCTGTCAGCAGGCTTTGAGTCACGGTCACATCGTGAACATTGGCGGCAGTGGTTTCCAGATGATGCACCAGTCCGGTGTCCTTGTCCACGCCGATATGCGCTTTGAACCCGAAGTGCCAGTTGTTGCCCTTCTTCGTTTGATGGGCCTCCGGATCACGCTTTCGTTCCCGGTTCTTGGTGGAGGACGAAGCGGCTATCAGCGTCGAATCTACGATCGTTCCTTTTTTTAGCATCAAGCCTCGCTCTTGCAGCATGGATACCACCTGCGAAAATAGCTGCTCCTGCAAACCATGCTTTTCCAACAGCACCCGAAAACGCCCGATGGTATCTCCATCCGGCACTTGATTACTGGAGTCCACCCCGCAAAACTCCGAAAAGGCTCGGCTGTCGATGACCTCCATTTTCACGCCCATATCGGATAGTTCATACAAGTTTTGCACCGCATAAATCCGCAGCATCGTTTCCAAGGGATAGGGCTTGTTGCCTCGCTCTCCTTTGTAGTAGCTCGGCTTGATGATTCCCTGCCATTCTCCCCATGGAATGATGCTATCCATCTGCTCCAGGAATTCCTTCTTGCTTGTGCGCACCTGCGCCAACTCATCCGTCAACCCGGATAGGCTTAGCTGCTTATTCATGCTCCTATTTTACCATATTTCCCTTCAGACTCATAGTTTTCTGCGGTGTTGCCTAAACTCTATTATGGCTAAAAACACAAAGAAATTTGTGAAAAGGCTTGTCTTATCACGACCCGTGCGTAAGCTGTGACCACAGGCAAGAAACCTGTAAGAAAGAAAGGATGGTATGCGACATGAAGGCAGGTAAAATTACGGCGAAGATTCGGGATGCGGTCAAGGTATGCTTAATGGAGGATGGCAAGGAGAAGATGATGTATAGGAACATCGACCTTCCCGAAGCAATCAAGGCCTTGGAGATTAAGGACTTTGGCTTCGATACCCACATTGACGGCAAGATCGACTTCCAACTTCACTTTGAGAAGGGCGTATTGCCTGAGGTATTCCCGGAAATCCGGCCCAAGGGGAAGCGGAATCCCAAAGCCCCCGACACCACGGCCCCCAGCGCCCCGCAAATGCCGACTACGGCGGCCCCCGCCGCCATTACCCCCAAGGATACCGCCCCCGCACTACCAATCATTATGCCCGCCACAAAGCCCCTGGACACTGCCACCGTACAGAAGCCGGAGGACAAGCCCGAAGCCCCCAAGGCGGCACCTCCCGCGCAGAAGCCGGAAACCAAACCCCTAGCGGCCACGGTAAAGCCCGCCGAGAAAAAGGATGCGAAACCCGAAGCCAAGCCCGCCGCGCCTGTAAAGCCCCCGATGGCGCAAGTAAAAAAGTAATTCAAAAAACTACCGCCGGTCATTAGGATCGGCGGTAGTTTATGTGTGACCACAGGGCGGCACCAACGGGCCGCGTATTTGAACAAATGGGGAATAGGCCGGGTTGGCATGTCCTTTTGCCGTTGGTGGGCGTGTGTGGTTAATCCATAAGGGCGATGCAAGCCTTCTTCATTTTGCCGACCTTTTCGCGTAGCTCCTTGTTTTCATCGCGCAGGGCAGCGTTTTCCGTTTCAAGGGATTGTACCTTTTTTTCTAGGAATTTGTCATTGATAATGGCTTCGTGGAGGTCGGAGGTTGTAGCCGGGGCCGCCTTCTTGGAACCAGCAGCTTTCTTTGTCGCGGACGCTCTCTTAGTCGCTGCTTTGGGCAAACCAGCTTCATTACGCCATTTATACAGGGTCTGTTGGGAGATGTGCATTTCTTCACTTGCCTTTGGAATACCAATCTCCGTCATACGTTGTAAAGCCGCTTCTTTTTTATCTACCGGGTGCTTCAAACGTTTCATCTCCTCTAGTGTAAAACATTGACCAATAGTACATATCATAGCACAGATTGTTAGTATGTGGCAATTAATATGTCACCATAATGGGGTATCGTGCAAAAGTGTTCCCGTCTGCCAAAAGTGTTCCCGAGCAAACAAGAACGCTCCAATTTTGCCTTTTCAGGCCAACGGGAACACAAATACACGGCGGGAACAAAGTAGAGAAAAGGCATCGCCATTTCAACATATCTTTTCATTGATCCACACAGAAAGATGCAAAGGAACAAAGCCTTATGCCGCCTCGTTTTCGAGCGTCATAGCATGACAAAAGCCGCCCTAATCGGGCGGCCTCTGATGACACCAAAGGTGTCCAGGATTATGGTGCGATCGACGGGACTTGAACCCGTACTCGGTTAAGAACACGCCCCTCAAACGTGCGCGTATGCCAATTCCGCCACGATCGCAAGCACGAATGATAGTATATCGGTTAGACGGGCTTTTGTCAAGAGAAAAATTATTGGATGATTGTTTTGGGTTGACGAGCCTTGTTGGGTACGATACAATGAGCAAAGCTTCGTTCAGTGGTATCGCGGGAGTTCCCATGGGAGGCGTTGCAATGCTTTATCACGTATCTCCATTATCCGGCTTGAAAACCCTTCAGCCGCGGCAATCTTCCCATTTTAAAACCTATGTTTATGCTGTTGATAACCTTGTAACCGGGCTTCTCTTTGGGGCCTCAAAGGATGATTTTGATTTGCTGCTTTGCAGTGATGAGAAAGAAACGCCCATTGCATATGAGTGTTGCCCAAATGCGCTTGAAACAATCTATAAAGGAAAGGGTTGCTCTGTTTATGCCTTGAGTGAGCAGGGCTTTCAACAAGGGATGACCGGCTGGGCTCCGGAATATGTATGCGAAGAGGCAATACCAGTTCAAAGCGAGAGTATTGTGGCGGATATTTACGATAAGATTATTACTTGAACAGTCCCAACAGAGGATCGACATACATCGGTATCGCGATGAAATGGCCTATAAAAAATTATTTCTGAACACATTGCGGATAGGCTTATTCGCTTTGATGTACTGGGCCGGACTGAAAAGGATGAGCGGTTTAAGCTACATTACAGCCACGTTATCGATGAATTGCGTTCCCTTATAGACGGGCACTTACTATAGCTTGTAAAAGGAGAAAACAATGGTTTATTTGGATTATTTTATTTTCCCGGATGATGAAATGGAATTTGATTTCTTTCTTTCCATTCAGCGTACCTGCTATGATTCTTATTACCCGTTTAAAGTGCTGTCCAACCATGGGCTCAGACGGATCGACTTTGAACCTGTTACAGTTTTATATGGAGGAAACGGTTCCGGCAAATCCACCGCATTGAACGTGATTGCTGAAAAGACCAGAATCCAACGGGATTCTGTATACAATAAATCCAACTTTTATCCAGATTATGTGGACCTGTGCAAAATGGCGCTGAACGAATCCATTACCAGCCAAAGTCGGATTATTACCAGCGATGATGTGTTTGACTATATGCTGAACATACGCAACTTAAACGAAGGCATCGATCAGAAGCGGGATTCTCTTTTTGACGAGTATCTGGATACCAAGTATGCCCAATTTCAACTGAAATCCATGGAGGATTATGATCAGCTTAAAAGGGTAAATAAGGCCAGACGAATCACCCAATCGAAATTCGTCCGTTCAGAGCTGATCGACAACGTGCGGGAATATTCAAACGGTGAAAGCGCTTATAAGTATTTTACAGAAAAAATCGGCGAGGACGGCCTTTATATATTAGATGAACCGGAAAACAGCCTTTCGCCTAAGCGGCAGATGGAGCTGAAAAGCTTTATCGAAGATTCCGCAAGGTTTTTCGGCTGCCAGTTTATTATCTCTACCCATTCGCCCTTTCTGCTGGCCATGCGGGGAGCAAAGATATACGATCTGGATGCCGATCCAGTGGATATAAAGAAGTGGACAGAGCTTGAAAATGTGAAAACATATCATGAATTTTTTCAAATCCATCACAGTGAATTTTAGAAAATTTTATTTGCCGAGAATATTTGGTCCATTTTTTGCGTCTTAGAAGTGGCAGCCCTGCCTATACACAAGAAAATGAGGTGCCACCATGGCAGAATGGGAACTGGGCGAACGTATCATGGCGCTTACAGACGTGCTTTACCGCATTGGCTGTGGCTTGCTTAAATGTCCCCAAGATCGGGAGGACGCGCTGCAAAGCACCATTGAAAAGGCCTGGCGCAAGGCATCCCACCTTCGGGATGAAAGAAAGCTGCGCCCCTGGCTGGCCCGGGTGATGATTAATGAATGCTATTCAATCATGCGAAAAACCAAGCTGGAAACACCAGTGGAAATACTGCCGGAAGATATGGGCTTTGAAAACGATGAAAGCTATGATCTTCGAGAGGCCCTTGAAAGCTTGGAGGATTCCCTTCGCTTGCCGCTGATGCTCCACTACATGGAAGGCTTCTCAATTGAGGAAATTGCTTCTGCCCTGCGGTGCCCTAAAGGTACCGTGCTTTCCCGAATGAACCGGGGGCGCAAGCGGCTTAAAGAGCTATTGAAGGAGGGGTTTTAATGACGCAGGAAAAATGGCGTGCCGTTTACGGTAATGCAACTGAACAGTTTAAAGATAAGGCACAGCATACCATAAACAAAATGGACAAGCTGCCCCCGCAGCGGTTCAAGCTGTTGCCTGCATGGGCGGCTTTAGCACTGGTGATGGTTATGGCGGGGCTGATACTGCAAATGCCTCTGGTGCGGGATAAGACCATTAAGCCAGCACAGGAAGCTTTTACCCCCCTGGCCCAAGCACCCTTTGAGCAGGTTACCCCCGAAAAAACCGATATTCTAGAGCAAGCCTTCGGGATTACCCTATCAGACAAAGCGAAGGCATTAATAGATACACAAGCCATCTTCCCGGCTATACAGACAGAATATGCCGGTGTTGTGGTGGAACAAGCCTTTTGGGATGGCTGCTATGCTTTTTTCGAAGTGATGGTAAAACCTAAGAGTGGATACTATTTTGTGCCTTATTCAGACGTAAAAGCAACGCAAGATACCGCACAGCAGCCCCTTGGGTTGATCGTTACAAATGCGGATAAAAACGAAAGGGATTTAATCAGCCAATATGAATATACCCAGGGAGTGGCCAGGTGCTGGTATGTTACCTCTTTAGACTATTATGAAGAAACCTGGGTGGACGTGGTGCTGGATATGGGGATTTATGGGTATAATGGCGAAACTGGAAATATAGAAAGGCTGAGCCAAGACAGCGTTACAGTTAAAGTGCAGCTAATGGAAAAAGCGATGCAGGACGATACCACTTATAGGGATTACTTTTATTTCTTGCAAAAGGGTGCGGTGGAAGGCACCAGTGTGGAAGTGTTAACCACACCCATTACCACCTATGTAACGTTGCATTTTTACAACAGGGAGTATCATTAGCCATGATTTCTTAACCGCAGCGGTTCTGCGGGATCAACGGCTGATGTGATTTTAATGGCAAAGGAATTCCCGGACGCAATGTCTTCATCTGTAACGATGTGGGCATCTAGAAGCTTATCCAGGCTATAGCCGGTATGCAGGTAGTTGATTCTGGCAAGGGACCGGCTCCACCCATCCAGCCATTGTTCCAATAGAAGCCTTTGGGCCGGAGCACCATCGAAATGCAAAAGAAGATCGATATCGCTTCCCAGGCCTGCATCGCCTGTATTGGTGCTGCCGAAAAGGTATACGCCCTTAACACCAAGGGCCTCCACATCGATGGTATCGGCGATTTGCTGGGCCATGTAGTGGCGCCACTTCCAGTGTTCTTGATCATCCTGAAACTGCCACGCCGTCGGGTTGGGGGGGGGCTCCTTGGCGGCCTTGGCTGCAATCGGCGCCTGCAAAAGTGCCACAGCCTGCTCTAATTCCGAATTCATATAGATAGAAAGAGCGCGACCACAGCTTGCCGCCTGCACATCGATAACCCGCAGCACATCTTGAAGCCAGCTGTATTCAGGCAAAATATCGGCAAGGATATTGTTGCCATGCCTGAAGTAAGCATCCTTAAACAGGTTGCCTTTTTGATCCGGATACAAGGGGATATACACAATGCCGGATTCCACTAAATCTTGAAAAAAGTGGGTACCGAAAGAGAGCTCCGGCACATAAGATTGCTTTTCACGGGCCACCTCAATGAGAGCGGCTGTCCCAAAAATATCGGAGTAAGTCACCCTTACCCCCAATTTAATATCGCCCCGGCTGCCCCAGCGCCCAGGGCCCATAAGGATGAATTTACGACGGGGAAGCAGGCCGTTGAGCAGGCCTACCGCCGTCCCCACAGCCAGCAGCTCTTCCTTGGAAGCTAAGCTGTTATAGCCGTCGCCGTCTACATACACAATATGAGTGATATCTTGAATCATGGCATCGGAAATATAGCGGTTGGCGGTGAAGAGAATGTCCTGCGGGTTCAGGTTTTGCGGGATTGGCGCAGGGGCGCTGAAATGGCCGGACCCTTGCGGCCGGCACTGAAGAAGATGCAAATCCTCTCCGTCGCAGGCAAATTCTATATCCACAGGGCTTTGGAACTTTTCTGAAAGCACATCCAGTATCTTTTTAAGCTTTGCAGGCAAATCTGTCCCTGTGAGGACAGGGGCGAAGGTCACCACCATATCGTCTTTTTTCGGGCTTAAGGTAAAGGCATTTCGGCTTTCCAAGAATTCATGGTTGAAAACGGAAACATATTTATGCAGATTGGGCATGTCTGTACCCGTTTCCCTCAAGAAGGGTTCGATCTCCACGGTTTCAAAGCAATTGGATTCAAGATTGATCAGATCGATGCGTTTGGGAGAATAGTGCTTGATATCGTCGGAGGATTGGTTTACCTGAAGGCCAGGCTTTCCGGGGGAAAAGAGGATCGGATAATCATCGTTGACCCTGTCCACCGCCCGGGTGCCAAGACCCATGACCATACGCACCAGACCATCTTCCCGTGCGATTCGCGGGGACCAGCGCATAAGGTTGTGGGAAAAAGCAACCCCCGCATAGGCAGGCATAAAATAGCTGCCGATCTTTTTCCCCACCACCTCTTGGATTAGCACGCCCATTTGCTCTGTAAAGTTAAGCAGGCCCCGTTCCAGCCGGTACTGAATGGCATCCGGGTTATACATGGAGGAGTATACCTCCAATATAGCGCCCACCAAAGCATCCAGCCGCTGCTGCTTAGAACCTTGGTTTGAAAGAAAGAGGCTTTTGTATTTTCCGCTGAAAGCGCCGCTGTGCCTGTCCTCCAAAAGAGAAGAGGAGCGCACGATCAGCGGCACGTCATTCAGATCGTCCAAAACAATGCGCAGCATCTGCACGGTGTGAGGCGGCAGGCTTGCGTTTTGTATTTTGGAAACCACACTATCATAGGTTGTTCTTAAATGAAGCATGGAGTTGTATTTATAAGAATTAAGCTCCTCCATGTTGTTGTAATGGAGCAAATCCACAATCTGATCTGTGGCCAGATACCATGTGCGGGGCAGCTTAATACCCGCCAGTAAGGGATCCTCCTTGGCCACATGGTTCAAAATTTGCCCGGCGATAAAAAGCCCCGCGCCCTTTCCGCCAATGTTGCCCATGCTGGTTTGGGAACCAATGATTCGTTCCAGCATGGGAATGAAATCGGATATTTTAAGGTTATCCAGAACCAGATTGATCACTTTTTCGTCGCTGGTTAAAAAGCGATGAGCAAGCTCTGCCACAAGCCAGGTTTCAATTTGTGCGCCCGCAGATTGCCCGCCGGATATGGCAGCCGTATATTTTCGCACCGCTTCCAATATATCGCTGATGCTGGCATCCTTGCTATCCACGGTTTTTACAAGGGCCAGGAGCTGCTGTTCCTGAATCCAACCGCTGAGGAGTGTATAAACCGCGTCCTGGGGCAAAAAACTGGTAGCCCCCTCAATAAGCTTTTTGCTGATAGCGTTGGTATCCATCACAGGGGGCCGGGCTGTGGGAGAATTGATTTCGCCGTAGGTGGGCTGTTCATGGATGCCCATCTCCTCGAACAGCGCGTCAGCAGGAGCGCCTACGGTATTTTTAAGATGCACCCGAAGCTTCTCGCCAATGTTGCGCAGCATATCTGGCGCGATCTGGCGAAGCATGTTAAGCAAAAGAGAAAGCTCCCTGCGGTTTCCGGAAGCCCAAATGGCAACCCGCTGGGCA
Organism: Eubacteriales bacterium; assembly: GCA_031556065.1. Lineage (GTDB taxonomy): Bacteria > Bacillota > Clostridia > Christensenellales > Aristaeellaceae > JAVBTR01. Next base: position 59,911 of record JAVBTR010000054.1, read on the forward strand.
ATGGCTTTAAGAAGCTTCAGTTCATTTGAAAGCACAGGGCAATCCTCTTGAAGCATAGAAAACACATACCCTGCTTCAATCTCGCCCAAAGGCTCATCATCCAATAGGATCGGGATCTTGCAAACAGGTTCAGCCTTGTTATAATCGGCGGGCTGAAATGTTTCGTTCAAAAGGTTAATCTTCACCCGGCAGGCATCGGGGGCTGTAAACCCCATTGGAATGATCCGGGTAAGCTCCGCCATCAGGCTGGACAGCGGCAGGCTTTTGCTGTCGAGGATTTCATCTACCGCATACATACATTCCAATTCTTTCGCTCTTTCAGCGAGGCTGCGGGCATCCAGATCATTCATATAGTCACCGTCCCATCGTCAAGATAAGCTAAAAAGGAAGAAAAGACGCCGGTTAGGACGTCTCTTCTATCGTATTTTAATACAGATTACACCCAGCCACGCAGTTTAACAGCTTCGGAAACGCGGTTAATGGCAATGATGTATGCCGCGTCGCGCATATACAAATCGCGTTCTTGGGCCAGATCGTAAACAGCGCGGAAGGCCTTGGTCATGTTATATTCCAGTTTCTGGAGCACCTCAGCCTTATCCCAGAAATAGTTCATGTTGCACTGTACCTGTTCGAAGTAGCTACAGGTAACGCCGCCTGCGTTGCAGAGGAAATCGGGCAACAGCGTAATGCCCCGCTGGCGGATCAGCGGATCGCAGTCGGGGGTAGTGGGGCCGTTGGCGGCTTCGCAGATCACCTTTACCTGGGAAGAAATCTGGGAGAACACCGCGGGGGTGATCTGGTTTTCCAGGGCAGCAGGGATCAGGATGTCCACATCCTGGGAGAGCCATGCGTCGCCAGGGAGAATTTCATAACCCAGGGCAGCCGCTTTTTCTTTATCGATGCTGCCAAAGGAATCCTTAATGCTTACAAGCTCCTTCACATCGCAGCCAGCGGCTTTTTTGAAGGTATAGGCAGTCTTGTCGGCTTGGTTCCAGCAGGATACGGCGATGATTTTGCCGCCCAGCTCCGTATACATCTGCGCAGCGTATTCAGCCACGTTACCAAAGCCTTGAATGCTGGCGGTGGTGCTTTGTACGGGGATATCCGCATAGCGCAGATAATCCTTCAGGCAATAGATAACGCCGAAACCAGTGGCTTCGGTGCGGCCCAGGGAACCGCCCATGCCCACAGGCTTGCCCGTGATCATGCCAGGGTAGCGGCCACCGTTAATGGTTTCGTATTCATCCAGCATCCAAAGCATATGCTGGCCGTTTGTCATCACGTCGGGAGCGGGCACATCCAGGTTCGGGCCTAATTGGCCGTTCAGCTGGCGCACATAGCCACGGCACAGCCGTTCCTGTTCCGCCTTGGAAAGGTTGTGGGGGTCGCAAATCACGCCGCCCTTGCCGCCCCCCAGGGGGATATCCACAACGGCGCATTTCCAAGTCATCCACATGGACAGAGCGCGTACCGTGTCGGCGGTTTCATGGGGATGGAAGCGGATGCCGCCCTTTGCCGGGCCACGGGCATCGTTGTGCTTAATGCGGAAAGCCTTAAAAACCTTGGTGGAACCATCGTCCATTTTTACAGGGATGGTAAAATGGGCTTCCTTCATGGGCTGACGCAGTAATTCCCTTGTGCCATTATCCAGTTCTAAAATTTCCGCTACCTTATCGAATTGCGCCTGAGCGTTTTCGAAAGGATTGTAGGCCTGATTAGCCATGGTTGTCCTCCTAAAAAAATCATAATAAATTGCATTTTTTATTATATTCTCACCGCAAGTGTATGTCAATTGAAAAGCCTGCATTGTTAATGTTTTTCGTGCATAATCAAAGTCTTGACAGGTGACTTTTAGCGTTATATCATTGCGGTATAATAAAAATTTGAGGAGCAATAGGTATGATTATTAAAAACGGAATGATTCATGATGCCATCCATGCAACGTCTTACCAAGCGGATATCGCAGTAGAAAACGGCAAAATTACAGCTATAGGCCCCAATCTTCAAGGGGATGCGGTGGTAGATGCCACGGGGCTGAATGTGTACCCTGGGTTTATCGATGCCCACAGCCACCTGGGCCTGGATGGGGACGGCATTGGCTATGAAGGCGAAGACTATAATGAAATGAACGATATCGTTACCCCGCACCTGCGCGCTATTGATGGCTTTAAGCCCATGCAGAAGACCTTTCGAGCAGCAGCCCTTGGCGGCGTGACCTGCGTTTGCACCGGCCCCGGCAGCGCCAATGTGCTGGGTGGTACTTTTGTCGCAGCTAAGACCGTTGGCATTCGCGCTGATAGCATGATCGTGAAAGACCCCATTGCCATGAAGTGCGCCTTTGGTGAAAACCCCAAGCGCTGTTACCGGGATAAGGCCGATTCTTCCCGTATGACCACCGCCGCCAAACTCCGGGAAATGCTTTTTAAAACCCAGGAGTACATGCAGAAAAAGCAATTGGCTGGGGATGATCCCAGCAAGCTACCCGCCTTCGATATGAAGCTGGAAGCGTTGATCCCCGTTATGAAAAAAGAGATTCCCCTAAAGGCCCATGCCCACGCCACGGAGGATTTGTTTACAGCGTTGCGCATCGCAAGAGAATTCGATGTGGATATTACTTTAGAGCACGTAACGGAAGGGCATCTGATCGTTGATGAACTGGTGAAGGAAAACGTGCCCGTAGCAGTCGGCCCTTCACTGACGGAAGCCAGTAAATTTGAGCTTCGCAACAAAACCTTTGAAACCCCCGGCATTTTAAGCAAGGCAGGGCTTCAAGTGTCCATCATTACCGATTCACCGGTGATCCCCCAAGAATACTTGCCCCTTTGCGCTGGATTGGCAGTGAAAAGCGGCATGGAACCCTTTGAGGCTTTGAAGGCCATTACCATTAACCCTGCGCTGCATGCAGGCATTGCAGATCGGGTAGGCTCGATCGAAGTAGGTAAGGATGCCGATTTGGTTCTGGCCGATGGCAATCCCTTTGATGTAATGACCAATATTAAAGCTGTTTATATTAATGGAACGCAAGTGGAATAAGCAAAAAGCCTTCTGCACAGGAGGCTTCAGCCTGTCGAAAAAAAACGGGAGGTATCGGAGGGGCAAGCCCTCCGATTTTCACTCTGAAATCGGCGGCCCCATTCGGGGCATTGAACGGGGCGAAGCCCCTTTGCGGCGAATTTCGGTGGGATTTCGAAGAAATTCCTACCTTGCCTGAAGCCCTTTCAGGGCCTTCATAGGCCGATGGCCCCGGTTGTAAAATCGAAGAGTTTACAGTGAGATGAGGGAAAACCCTCGTGTGGCACAGGGGTCGCACGAAAGCGTCAACTTTGTCGACCCGCTTTGCAGCTTGTTTCATGTATACTCCGTTAAAGGGCTATGCCCTTTACAGCCCGTCACTTTAATAGTTCTGCGGCAGCAGCCATGTTATCTATCACTGGCACGCCAAAGGGGCAGCGGCTTTCGCAATTCCCACATTGAATGCACTCATCGCCCTTGTGTTCAAGCTCTTTGTAATGCCCAATAATCGATGGCGGTACATGGCTTTCGTCCAGCTTGGCAATATCCAGATACTTGTTGACCCTGGCAATATCAATCCCCGCAGGGCAGGGCTGACAGTGGCTACAATAAACACACCGGCCCCTGAAATCATTACGCATAGCGCTCAGGGCATCGCTGTAATCCAATTCTTCAGGGCTCAACTGCAAGTACTTCACAGCCTCTTCTATCTGCTGCCGATTCTGGCAGCCTACCAGCGTGCTGGCAACTGCCGGGCGGGATAAAGCATAATGGATGCACTGGGGCACTGTCAACGCCCGTTTAAAGGGCGTATGCTCCTTAGAAAGCAGCTTTCCGGCCCCTAAGGTTTTCATAACGGTAATGCCGATCTGCCTTTGCTCACAAAGGGCATACAGCTTTGCACGCTCCGGGTCTACTCCGTGGAGGGTTACTTTGCTAAAATTGTCATCCAATACGCCTAGCGCATACTGTTCGCTGGGCAGCATATCGAAGGCCGGATTAATGGAGAACATCAGCATTTCGGGTATGCCCGTTTCGATGACCTTAATGGCTGTTGCCGGGTTATGGGAAGAAAAACCAATGTGCCCAATATCGCCCTTCTCTTTCAGGCGCAGAACGTAAGACGCGAACTCCGTTTCAAACACATTCTGATAGTCTTTTTCCGAATCGATAAAGAACATCATGCCAAGATCAATATAACCCCCGGCCATGCGCAAAAGGTCTTCAAAATATTTTTGCACTGTGGGCATATCCCGGCTGATATCGTATTGCTGGTTAATGTCCGTAGAACCAATATGTCCTTGAATAAACACATCCTTGCGGCGGCCTCCCAAGGCCTTGAAAATGTTTTCCCGAACCTGCTTGCCGGGCATAAACACGTCCATGATATTGATGCCGTTGTCTATTGCCGCATCGATGGTTTCTTTAACCACTTCATAAGGCTTGCCATCGGTATGTTCTAACCCCAGGCCCACCACACCGGCCTGAATCCCTGTCTTTCCTAAAGGGCGGTATTGCATATAGAACGACTCCTTTTCAATGTATAATAGCATTGTACAAGGTTTGAAAAGAAAGTGCAACAAGAAGCAAAACATACGAATTTTTGCTATGAATAGGCAAGCGCACTTTATGGAGACTGAACTATACCTGCCTTGCGAGCCGCCCGCCAGTCCATAACATTTAAAACAAATGTTCGGGATAGATGCCTTTAGCCCGCATTTGGTTAACCGCAGCGCTGAGGGCGTCTTTGTCTTCTTTGTAGGTAATGCCGTACCACTTGGAAGCGGTATCCAATACCTTCACAGTGGCCTTGCCTTGTTTTAGAAGGTTATCCACGTAGAAAGGCAAATAAAATTCGCCCTTTTGGGGATTGGTGTTTTCTTTTAAAAACATGGCCAAATGCGCTTCCAAATCGGTTAAAACAGATTTGGGGAAGCCCCACACGTTCATGGAAACAGGGGTACCTTCCGAAATAGTCGTGTCTGTTTCCGTGTCTACAATGCCAGCTTCGGTTTTTTCGATGTGTGTCCGTTCGATAATGGAGGTAAGCATGCCGTTTTCGTCGGCAGTGCACACGCCTCTTGAAACATAGCCCTTTTCTGTTAGGGTGTTTTCTATACGAAAGCCTGCCATGCAGCAGCGGTAAGGCCGGGCATCGCTGCTGTTATTAATAAAACCGTACACCTTTTCAAAGGAATCCCGGCCGTAAAAATCATCGGCGTTAATCACGCAGAAGGCATCCCGAATCTGGTCCTTAGCGCAATAAACCGCATGGGCGGTGCCCCAGGGCTTGGTGCGTCCTTCGGGCACAGTAAACCCATCAGGCAGGCAATCTATGGATTGAACGGCGTAAGCCACTTCCATATGCTTCGCGATTTTGTTCCCGTACAGTTCTTTAAAATCGTCCAGCAGCTCTTCACGCAAAATAAAAACGACTTTGTTAAAGCCGGCCTGCAAAGCATCGTATGTATTATAGTCCAAGAGAATTTCACCGTTTGAGCCGATGGGATCGATCTGCTTAAGCCCACCGTAACGGCTGCCCAGGCCTGCCGCCATAACCACCAGTGTTGCCAAATAAATGCCCTCCCTTTATTTACTAGGAGACAGTATACTATAAAAGAGCTTGAATTGATTTACAAATTTTGCTATGCTATTTGCACAATTGTGTTCGGAGGTGGCATATGGGGTACGAAATGGTAGCACTTCGGCAAGTGATATCCATCGAAAAAATCGTGACCGTCCATTATTTTGAATACAGCGCCAATTTCAGCTTTGCCGGGGAAACACACGATTTTTGGGAATTCCTCTATGTGGATCGGGGCCGTGCGCTGATCACTGCCGGGGAAAACAGCTTTTACCTGGAAAAGGATCAGATGGTGTTTCACAAACCCATGGAATTTCACAATGTACAATCCATGGGAGCCACACCTAATCTGGTGGTCATCGCCTTCGCCTGCGATAGTCCCATGATGTACTTCTTCGCGGAAAAAGTATTGAAGATGGACCCGGCATTGCGCCTGTATCTGCAAAGGATTGTCCAGGAGGCGAAAATGGCCTACGAATCAGATTTAAGTGACCCTATGCTAAACAAGCTGGTACGCAGGCAGGAGCAGGAATGGGGCTGCGAGCAGATGCTTAAAAATTACCTAGAGCAATTCCTTATAGAGCTTTACCGCCGCCAGCTAAAATCCAAGGGCTTAAAAAGGGATGACCGCTTGCTAGATAAATTGGCTCCCGGCTTTATACGCTATGAAAACAACCAGCTGTTTAGCCTGATTGTAGATTATATGGAACGAAGTATTGGAAAGCAGTTAAAGCTGGAGGATATCTGCAAGGATAACATGATCTCCCGCTCCGCACTGCAAAAATTGTTTCGGGAAATGACCGGTGCAGGGGTAATTTCTTTTTTTAACCGGATGAAAATCGAATACGCCAAGATCTTGATCCGGCAAAAAACCATGAACTTCACTCAGATTTCCCAAGTGCTGGGCTATTCATCCATTCACTATCTTTCCAGGCAGTTTAAAGAAATAACCGCCATGACCTTATCCGAATACGCGAATTCAGTTTTATAAGCGCAACAAAGCCTTAAGCAGCATATTCTATAATGGGATTTATCCCAATCTGCACTTGGAGGATTTGAATATGAGCTGTTGTGGGCTTTTGAATAGTTCTTGTGGCTGTAACCGTAACTGTGGCTGTCAATGTGGCTGTGCGCGCAGATGCTGCCACCGCCAGGAGGATGATTTTATCACATTGAGCGGGATCGTCTTTGGGACAGACGGCAGAGTTGAAGGCATTCGCATCAACTACACTATCGACGGGGTAGAGCATCGTGTATTTACCAATGAAAATGGCCGCTATACCATCGTGGTAAAACGGGGCAGTCATGTGCGCATTTGGGTGCAAACCCAGCTGGGGGTAGAAGCGGTTCCTGAAAGATATATTCTGGTCGCGGTAGAAAACCGCCGGAATCTGGATTTTGAACTAATTCCCGTAGTAGGCTAAAAGTGAAGGGGCTGTCTTGCGACAGCCCCATTCCAAATTCAATTATTTATATTTGGGAAGCCAATCGCCGTGGGCTGCAATTAGATCGTCGCAGAGGGCGACAATATCGTCGATGGACAGCTCTGCTGCGGTGTGGGGGTCCATCATGGCAGCCTGATAGATGTAATCCTTCTGGAGGGTTTTTGCGGCCTCGATGGTCAGCAATTGCACGTTAATATTGGTGCGGTTCATAGCGGCGCATTGTTCTGGCAGGTCGCCAACGTAGCAAGGGGTGATGCCCGTTTTGTCTACCATGCAGGGCACCTCTACCACCGCATTTTTCGGCAGGTTGGTAATAAGCCCTGTGTTCATCACATTGCCGCCGATCACGAAGGGGCGGTTGGTTTCCATAGCTTCCATGATATAGCTTGCGTATTCATGGGTACGGGTGTGGGTCAAAAGAGGGTTGTTGATCAGTTCATGGCTGCGCTCTTTCCAATTCTTAATCTGCTCCACGCAGCGGCGGGGGTATTCGTCCAGGGGGATATTGAACTTTTCGATCAGCTCGGGATAGCGGCTCTTAATGAAGTAAGGCATGTATTCCGCGTTGTGCTCGCTGGATTCGGTTACATAATACCCAAACCGCTTCATTATTTCATAGCGCACCATGTCCCCATGCTTTTCGGTACGGGCCGCGGCCCGGGATTTGATTTCGGGATACAAATCCACCCCGTCTTTGGACACCTCCAGCAGCCAGGCCTGGTGATTAATACCTGCAATTTTCCATTGCACGGATTCGTCGTAGGGCATATCAAGCCCTTCCATTAGTCCCTTTGTGCAGCCCTGAACGCTGTGGCAAAGCCCAACGGTCTTAATGGGGGTCATACGCAGCATAGCACCGGTGAGCATGGCCATGGGGTTGGTATAATTTAAGAACCAAGCATTGGGGCACACTTCTTCCATATCCTTGGCAAAATCCAGCATAACGGGAATGGTTCGAAGGCTGCGGAAGATGCCGCCAATGCCCAGGGTATCTGCAATGGTTTGACGAAGGCCGTACTTTTTCGGCACTTCAAAATCCGTTATGGTACAAGGTTCGTACAGCCCGACTTGAATAGCGTTTACCACATAATTGGCGCCGCAGAGAGCAGCCTTGCGGTTTTCAACCCCCAGGTAGGTTTCAATGCTAGCCTTGCTGCCGTTGTTGCGGTTAATGGCGCTAAGCATGGCTTCAGATTCCTTCAGACGTTGTCCATCGATATCGTAAAGAGCAATGATGCTTTCTTCCAAAGCGGGGGTAAGCATGCTGTCGCCCAGCACATTTTTAGCAAAAACCGTAGAGCCTGCGCCCATAAAAGTGATCTTTGGCATGGTAATCCCTCCAAGCTGTTTTAATGGTTCCATTATACATGAATATGTCTTGACAAGCATCCCGCTTTTGTTGCAAAATAAGGTTGATTTGTTGCATAAGGGGGATAGCTTATGGAGGAATGGAAAGCGGGTGAGCAACACTACGGCAGTCTGTACGTAAAGCATTGCGGGTGGGAATCCTGCGAACCGGCCCATCGGTTCGGCCCATCGGTTCGGGATCATTACCTGCTTCATTTTGTTGCATCCGGGCATGGCTGCTTTTATGCTCAGGGCCGGGAATATCCTTTGGAGTCGGGGCAGGTGTTCATTATTTTCCCCGACCAGGTAACCACTTATTGGGCTGATATAAAGGAACCCTGGACCTATGGCTGGGTAGGCTATTCTGGGGATGATGCCAAGCGACTTACCAGGCAAGCTGGACTTTCTAAGGAGGAACCCATAGCTACCTGCGTGAATTCCAAATTAGCGGAAACCCTTTTACGCGCCATGTTTCAGGACGCATCCCAGATGCGCATGGGTGCTTTTTCCGCTTTGGGCAGCCTGTACCGCTTTCTGGCCCTGCTGGGTGAATCCACAAAAAGCCTGCCGGATGAGCGGCAGGCTTACTATGAAAAAGCGTTGTGGTTCATGAAAGGCAATTACGAACGGGATGTATCCATCCAAGAAGTGGCTGCCTTTATCGGCTTAAGCCGTTCTCAGTTGTTTCGGGTGTTCAAGCAAGCGGCGGACATATCACCCAAAGAAAGCCTGACAGCCATTCGCGCCCAGCGGGCCAGAACGCTGATCGAAACAACCGGTTTAAGCGCAGAGGAGGTAGCGGCTTCCGTTGGTGTTTCGGCGCCCCAGCGCCTGAACATTATATTGAAGCAAGCCTATAACATGACCATGACTGAAATACGTAAAACCCTATAATGATTTTCTGGGTAGGGGGCACGCAAGAGGGGCAGGATTCTTCTTTTCAAAAGAACCCTGCCCCTCTTGCAAAATATTTACCCTACCACAATGTTGAGCAATCTTCCCGGGACAAAAATAATCTTCTTAATCTGCTTATCGCCCACCAAGCGTCTCACTTCTTCATGATTTGGCAGATCGGTTTGGGCGGTTTCCTGGGTCATATCGGAGGGAATCATGATCCGACCCTTGACCTTACCATTGATTTGAATGGCGATCTCCACCTCAGCTTTTTCCATGGCCTTTTCATCGTAGGTGGGCCAAGGAGAAGCATACAGAGCATCGCCCATGTTGTGGGTCTGGTTGATTTCTTCACAGATATGGGGCGCCACAGGGGACAAAAGCAGCAGCAGCGTCCGCAGTTCACCCTTGGTGATCTGGCCCTTTTGATAAAACTGGTTTACCAAGGTCATCATAGCTGCAATGGCGGTATTGAACTTCATGCGTTCGTAGTCTTCGGTTACTTTTTTGATGGTGGCGTGCACATCCGGGGACATGTCTTTGGAATAGCCCTTACCCTCGGTGAGCATTTCTTGTAAGCGCCATACCCGGTCCAAAAAACGGCGGCAGCCCTTGGCGCCATTGTCGGACCACGGAATCGCCTGATCAAAAGCGCCCATGAACATTTCATACAGGCGGAAGGAATCGGCACCCAGTTCGTCCACGATCACATCGGGGTTAATGACATTGCCCCTGGATTTGGACATCTTTTCGCCGTTGGACCCTAAAATCATGCCGTGGCTTGTCCTCTTTTGATAGGGTTCGGGGGCTTTCACCACGCCAATATCGTGCAAGAACAGGTGCCAGAAGCGGCTGTAGAGCAAGTGCAGTGTGGTGTGCTCCATACCGCCGTTGTACCAATCCACAGGCATCCAATAATTTAGCGCTTCCTGGGAAGCGTATGCCATATCATCATGCGGATCGGTATAGCGCAGGAAATACCAGCTGGAACCGGCCCACTGGGGCATGGTATCGGTTTCCCGCCTAGCAGGGCCGCCGCAATGGGGGCAAGAGGTGTTCACCCACTCCGTCATTTGCGACAGGGGCGATTCGCCGGAATCCGTAGGTTCGTAGTTATCCACATCGGGCAGGAGCACTGGCAAATCCACCTCGGGCACAGGCACCATGCCGCACTTTGCACAGTGGATCACGGGGATGGGCTCGCCCCAGTAACGCTGGCGGCTGAACACCCAATCCCGCAGCTTGAAGTTGACCTTGCGTTCCCCTATGCCTTTTTCCATCAAAAAATCTGTAATGGCCTTTTTAGCGTCGGCTACCTTCAAGCCATTCAAGAAATCGGAATTGACCATGATACCGTCTTTAATATCGGTGTAAGCAGCTTCTTGCACATTGCCTCCGGCTACCACTTCCACAATAGGCATGCCAAATTTCTTAGCAAACTCCCAGTCCCGTTCGTCGTGGGCGGGCACGGCCATAATGGCCCCGGTGCCATAGGTCATCAAAACATAATCGGAAACCCAGATGGGGATTTCTTTGCCGTTTACCGGATTTACGCCACGAATGCCATCGATCATCACGCCAGTCTTTTCCTTGGCCAGCTCCGTCCGTTCGAAATCGGATTTTTTGGCGGCCATGGCTTTATAATCCTGTAAAGCATCGTAGTTTTCGATCTGGCTCTTCATTTTTTCGATCAAAGGATGCTCGGGGGAAATAACCATGTAAGTCGCCCCAAAAAGCGTATCGGGCCTGGTGGTAAACACCCGCAGTGGTTCCTCGCAGCCGGTGATCTTGAAATCCACCTCTGCGCCTTCCGATCTTCCGATCCAGTTGCGCTGTTGGGTCTTTACCTTCTCGATGAAATCCACCGTGTCCAAGCCATCCAGCAATTTCTGGGCGTAGGCGGTAATTTTCAGCATCCACTGGTTTTTCACCTTGCGAACCACTTCGCTACCGCAGCGTTCGCAAACCCCGTCCACCACTTCTTCGTTAGCCAGGCCGCATTTGCAGCTGGTGCACCAGTTAATGGGCATTTCGGATTTATAGGCCAAACCGTTTTCTAAAAACTTCAGGAAAATCCATTGGGTCCACTTGAAATACTTGGGATCGGTGGTGTCTACTTCCCGGGAATAATCAAACGAAAAGCCCAGCTTTTGCAGCTGCATCCTGAAATGATCGATGTTCTCCTTGGTAACCGCCTTGGGGTGCACCTTGTTCTTAATGGCATAGTTTTCCGTAGGCAAACCAAAGGCGTCCCAGCCAATGGGATACAGCACGTTATACCCTTCCATCCGGCGCTTTCTGGCGATAATGTCTAGCGCCGTGTTAGACCTGGGGTGGCCTACGTGGAGCCCCGCCCCGGAGGGATAGGGGAATTCGATCAGGCAGTAATACTTTGGCATGGAATAGTCGCTCTTAGCTTCAAAAGCGTGGTTATCTGCCCAGATTTTCTGCCACTTTTTTTCAATTGTTGCCGGGGAATACTGCTCCTCAAACATAATGGGCCTCCTCTAAAATAAAAATACGCTTCGCCTTTTGTTACAAAGACGAAACGCATGTGTTCCGCGGTACCACTTTGTTTGCCGGAATGTTCCGGCCTCTTAAGGCGCGATAACGGGCGCACCGCCGAGCGAAGCTGTCGGTAGGCTCTGGGGCGAGCAGGCATCTGGCTTTTTGCCGGCTTTCACCAACCGCCGGTTCTCTGAAAAAAGCTTTGATACGTTTCCCCTTCATTGCCATGAATTAAAAGGAATTATAGCACGATTCAGGTTAGATGTAAAGGTGCGGATACATTGATGATCTCAATGCTAAAAACATCCTCCTATGCAAGACATATTTCAAATGATGAAGCGTTGCACTATCATCATCAGTGGCATTGGCCAGCTTCAAGGCAACTATGATCTTCTAAACATTTCAGCGTATTTGTTTTTCGATATGATTTAGATTCCGCTCCATCTATTTTGCCGCCCTACTGGTTAAAATCATAACAAATCGATCCACAATAGCCCACAACGCTGCAGTGTAGGAAGTTCCACTACTGCTGCTTGGCCCTGCTGAGTATGTTCTATTTCGCCGGTAAGTGCTTGCCCCCAGGAAGCATACTCATCATCAGGGGAAGCATAACTGATTTTCGCCAATGGACGCTCCAACAAAATGGAGACCTGTACCTTTTCAAGGGGCATCGGCGCTTCCTTGCCCTCATTCCAATGGTCATCGTTGTTGGATTTAAGATTGACAAACGCAATGGTTTTTCGTTTGTGGTTTTGCCGCAGCGTGAGCCATAAACTGCCGCCTTCCCCATCCGCGCTCCAGGGAACGTTGCAGCAATACTCCATATTATCCCACCCCGCATGGGTTCTTGTCACATCCGTAAGGGTATTATCGTAGAATAATTCTTCAAATGCCACAAAAAAATCGTTATAAGTCCTTAGGGCCATTATTTGAAACGGCGCTAGCGGCGAATGGTCTGCATAGTAGCCTTGGGTCAAAGCTTGGTGCTCTTCCCCCATAAATAAGTGTGTCGCCCCCTGGGCCGCAATGGCAAAGGTAGCCAGTAGCGTTGCTTCCAATGCCCGCTCCTTGGTATCTAGGCGGAAAGGACCCATGTAAGCCGCTAGGATTACAGGCTTTCCGCCCTGTTTAGCTTCTAAGATCAGCTGCTTTAAATGGCGATACCGGTCGTTAGGTGGCCATACTTCAATGTATACCGCATCCTGATCCGCATTCCTGGTTGCCTCCACCGGCCATCCACCTACGTTGTTAAAAATCAGTGTAGGACTTTGCCCATTGGGGCCTGTTAGCCCCTTCGCCTGTTCAATTAAGGATGGAAATTCTTCGTCTAAATAGATCATTTCCCCCTTGGCATTCCGGGCTGCTTTGGGAAAACCATAGGTATCCATGTGAATCCCATCAAAGCCCATTTGGCTCATTGCCTGCTGGTACTGGTGGAGCAAATGATCCCTCCAGGGGCTCCCTTTAGCCATATTCATTAAGAAAAATATATCGATAAAGGAATAGGGCTCTCCCGCGGAGTTGAAAAGGCTCCAATCCGGATGACTTTGCCGAAAGGCCAACGATGCCGCATAGACCGCGCCATAACCTAATGCCTGCATGCCGGCCCTGTGGCAAGCCATAATTTTCCCTTGAATACAGGAAAGAGAGTTGCGCTTGCCCATCATATCGTGAAAGTCTTCCATAGGCGCTACCAAAGCATCGTGCCGGTAAGACCAATCGTAAAACTGTACCGCGTTAATATGGTATTGGCACATGGCGGTAATATCCTTTTCGTCTATGTCCCCTTTTGCAAAACCACTAAGGAATCCGTATCGGATCACCTTCCCCCAGGGGGCTATATCAACAGCTGTATGCAGCGCCTTTCCCTCCGGTAAATACAGCGTTATAGCCAATCCGGCAAAATTCTCATCACAGACGGGCAGCAGAATTTCCTGCCCGTTCCCTGTTAGCACCATTTCCAGGGAAAACCACAATTCCCCCAGCCTGCGTATCTCCAGCCTTGCCTTGCTACCCGGTTTCCACTGCCCTTCAAGCCATAGTCTAACGGGCTCTCCAGGTTCAAACCGCCCTTTTAGCGGGAATAAATCCATCCCGATACCCTCCTATCCCTTTACGGCGCCTTCCGTAAGCCCATGCATAAACTGTTTCTGGAACACCAGAAAGATCATCACCACAGGCACAATGGCAATGGCCGCCGTTGCAGATACCAGATGCCACTTAGCGCCTGCGAACTGCTGAAAGAACACCGAAAGCGCTTGGGGAATATTTTGTTTTGAACGGGATTGCAGAAAAAAGACCGCCTGGGCATAGTTGTTCCAAACGCCAAACCCGTTTAAGATCACGAAAGAAGCCGTGGCTGGGCGAAGCAGCGGGAACACCACCTTAAAGAACGTGGCCATTCCCCCACAGCCGTCTATAGCCGCAGCTTCATCCATCTCCTTAGGCAGTGCCCGCACAAACCCGGTATAAATAAACACCGCCGATGGCATGGCCAATGTAGCGCATACCAGAATCATTCCCCAAAGGGTATTGATGGCGTGAAGGCTACGCATAAGTGTATATAAGGGCACTGTGTTGATAATGCCGGGAATCATCATGCAGCCTATGAGCAGGGAAAAAACGAACTTGTTGTACTTCGTGTTCCGGCGCGCAATAGCGTAGCCCGCCATGCCCCCTAAAAGCACTGTCACCAGAAGTGTTCCCCCTGTAATAACAGCAGAATTCACCATGGCTGTGCCAATCTTGGATCGTTCCCACGCTTGGGCATAATTTGCGAAGTAAAAATCCGGAACAAAAACATTTCCTTCATAAAAAATACGGGAAGGCTCGTTAAGGGAAAGAACCAGCAATACATAAAAAGGAATAACAGCCATCAGGCAGATGATAAGCAATGCTAAAACGCGCATGCTCTTACCCACTACTTGTTTCATGCTCAACCCCCTATTCCTTTACCCGTGTCAAGCACATGGCGATCAGCACCGGCCCTAAGATGATCAGAAACAAAATCATCGCTACCGCTGTGGAATAGCCGGTACGGCTGCCATAGCACATTCGCATGATGTAAATGCTCAGGCTTTCCGTGGAATATCCCGGTCCGCCCTCTGTTAAGGACATGATTACATCGAAAACAGATAAGGAGCCAATAATGTTGGTAACCACATTAATGCGGATGGCAGGCATCAGCATGGGAAGGGTCACCCTTGAAAACCGCTGCCACGGCCCTACTCCGTCGATTACCGCAGCTTCCATTATATCCTCCGGGATAGATTGTAATCCCGCCAGATAGATGATCATCGTCATGCCCGCGAATTGCCACACGTTCACGAAGATAAGCACCGCCATGGCAGAAGCATAACTGCCCATCCAATTCCCAAGTGAGAAGGCCGTGCCTATTTGGAGCAGCGCGTGGTGGATAAAGCCCCGCCCTGGCTGCAAAAGAAAATACCATATATACCCCATGATAAGCGGGCTGATAATGGCCGGAAGGTAGATGATCAAGCGCACCAGGCTACGCAGGCGAAATTCCCTTTGCATCAAAAGCGCGTAACCAAGGCCTACCACGTTCAAAAGAATGGCACTGCCTGCCGCGAAAATAACCGTGGTTCGAATGTCGCCCATGGCCCGGACATCCTTAAAGAAACGGGCAAAGTTCTCAAGCCCTACAAACCGGGCTCTGCCCATACCATCCCAATCCGTCAAGCTCATGCCCACACCCATCAGCAGCGGATAAACAAAAAACAAGCCAAAAAGCAACAGCGCCGGTAAGGACATAAATTGCACCCAATCCACCCGTTTTGGCCGTAACACCTTCATCGTCCCCACTCTCCCAAAGCCCAATGAGGCATTTTTTCGATAGAAAAGGCTGCCGCTATAGGGCAGCCCTTATATTCACCCTTTTTGCTTTACATGCCTTCGTTCCAGGCTTTTTGATAAGCCTCGGCAAATTGTTCAGGGGTATAGGTGCCTGCCAGGAAATCCTGAAGCATGCGTCCCGCGTCGTCACCGGAGAAGCCGGCGGGCTTTTCATTGGTAAAGCCAATATTCACCGCTTCTTCCAGGGCCGTTTGCACGCACGCCGCGAAATTGGCAGGCGCCCACTGGGCATCTACATCGGTAAAGGCACTGGGAGATTTCAAGGATTCGCTGTAGCGCTTTTGGTTTTCCGCGCTGAACAGATGGGTCAGGAATGCTTTGGCTGCATCCGAATTGGCAGAGGTAGCAGAAATACTGTAACCGGAATCCTCAGCGCACAGCACCACGGGCTTGCTATCGGGCATATAGGCAGGATAGGGTGCGAAACCGATCTTATCCGCCATTTCCGGAGCCGCTTCCAAAATGCCGCCAAGTGCCCACATGCCATTGCTGAACATGGCTGCCTTGCCAGTAACAAAGGCCTGGGTGCAGTTATCGCCGGTGGCGGTCAGCACATCCTGGTTGATCAAGCCCTCATCCAATAGCACCTTCATGTTCCTGGCAAACACGGCCATAGCGCCTTCGGGATTGCCAAAGTCCAGCTGTTCCTGATCGTTGGCCAGCATGGCAATCTTCGTTTCCACAGCGCCAAGCTTCTGCTTATAATAGCCATGAGGAATGAACTCGATCAAATGGCCCAAATGCCAAGCTTCCTTGCCAAAGATGAACCAAGGCGTCACATCGGGCATGTTTTCTTTGATGATCCTCAGGTTTTTTTCAAACTCACCCCATGTAAGGGCAGGGGTCAAACCCAGCTGTTCGTAAATTTCTTTGTTGTAAAAGAAACCAGCCATGGTCATATTGGTACATACCCGGTACTGTTTGCCGGTTTTTACATCGGTACAGCTGGCTTTCATGGAAGGGATCAGCCGATCCCACCACTCATTCTCGCTGGAAATATCCAAGTACTTGCCTTGATCCACAAACTCCTGCTCATAGGTAGTCATCACATCCGGCACCTCACCGGAAGCAAACTTAATCTTAATGATATTGCTGGCATCATTTTGGTATTCTTGTTCCACAGTGATACCTGCTCCGTTTTTGTTAAACTCATCAATCATATCATTAAGCAGGTCAATGGTTTCGATCTTTCCGGTGAAAAACTTGATCTGCACATCCGCAGCAAGGGCACAGCTTAATGTCATCATCAGGCAAAGCAATAAGGCAATAAAACCGATCATCCGCTTTTTCATGGTTCTTTCCTCCATCTTTCTTTTCCGGAAAACAAAATTTGGCCAAATTCTGCTTTCGATCTGTGTCGTCTTTACTTCGGGCCCTTTTGTAATTTTATTATAAGCCAAAGCTGATACGAAAAAAATACCCTGGTTCTCACATTTTGGTTCCAATTTTTACGCTTTCACCCAAAACCCCTTGCTTTTTCTTTGCGCATTTTGTCTAATAGGAACTGAAGATAAAATCTACTCCTAACAAAGGAGGCCATATCGTGCGCGTTTTACGTCATTTCAATTGGAGTATTAAGAAACGGCTTTTGATCATTGTATCGTTACTCATTTTTGTTTCGGTATCACTGGTTACGGCGCTTACATATATCACCTACGAACAGGATTTGACAGCCCTGTCCACCGCCCAAACTGGCCAATTATTAGAACAATTGGCCATTAACACCGATACCTATCTGGAAGAGCTTTTCAGGTTATGCCTTTCCCCTTATTATAGCAATCGGGTTATGCAACAGTTGGAAGCTTCACCTAAAACAGCCCAGGAAAAATTATCAAAGCAACGGGTTGTGGAGGACTATCTAGGTGAAGTAATGACCATTCCCCGCAGCGATATCCTTCGTGCATATATTTTAACAGATGCCATATACGCCAGCAGCAAGACCCAATATGCTGCTGATATTCTGCCTCATTTCACTCAGGAGTCATGGTACCAAGATGCGCTTTTAAGCACGACACCCATCTTTCTTCCCGTTCGAGCAGAATCAGGACGTACAGGCGGACCTCAATATGTGTTTTCCATTGTACAGCAGCTTCGTAGTACCCGTAACAGCAGCCAAGTGCTTGGCGTTATTCGGGTGGATGCCAACTATAGTGGTATCAAAGCCGTATGCGACAGGGCCGCAGTATTACCCGGTTCTTCCTTGCTTATCTTGGACAGCAACGGAAATCAGATTTACCAAAATCTATCTTTAAAAAAAGATTTCCCGCTGGATGCCCTTCGTCAGTCGCTGGCCCAGTATAAAGAAAGTTCCTTTTCACTCCATGGTGATCGGGACACCTATATCGTACAGGTCCAACCCCTGGTATCAACGGATTGGCAAATCATTTCCGTTCGTTCCCGCCGGGAGTTGATGCAGCCCGCTGTGGCAGCCCGCAATCGCGCAATGGTAATGGCTCTTCTTTGCGCGTTTGTTGGGGTGCTTATCGCCACACCGCTTATCAGAAGGTTCTTAAAACCCATCTATGCCATCACAGGGCTAATGAAGAAAGTAGAGCAAGGCAATCTATCCGTGCGCTTTGAAAGTGCGGGGAAAGACGAATTGCATTACTTGGGCCATTCCTTCAACGATATGCTGAGTCAGATCGAGGATGCTCTGGCCAGAGATACTCTGCTTACCAGGCAAATTTACGAAGCAAAATACCTTGAAAAGCAGGCCCAGTATGTAGCGCTATACAATCAAATCCGCCCTCATTTTCTTTTTAATGCCCTAAACACCGTAAAGCTGCTGATCAAAAGCGGCCGGACTGAAGATGCTGCTGCAAGTGTGGATCAGCTTTCGACCCTTTTGCGAGGGTTAGTCCATACCGGCCAGCAAACCACTCTGTCCGCTGAATGCAAAATCGTACAAAGCTATCTTTTACTTCAGCAAATGCGACATGACAGTCTCACCTATTCTCTTGATATCCCTTCTGCGCTTAACGAATACCCGTTGCCCTCCATACTGCTCCAGCCTTTAGTGGAAAATGCGCTGATCCACGGCTGCGAACCCAAGCGGGGTCCCACGCACATCCACGTATTCGCAACCTTTGAAAACGACGCCCTCTTTTTGCATGTAGAGGACAATGGCGTCGGTATGACACAACCGCAGTTAGCGCAATTGCAGGGCAAGCTGCTGGAGCAAGGCGATGACCCCCTCTCCGATGAATACCCAAGCAGCGTTCAAATAGGCGTTGGCCTTGTGAACATTTGCAGGCGGGTCCGTTTAAAATATGGGCCTGCTTACGGTTTGACCATCGATTCAACCCTTGATAAGGGAACCCACGCAATACTTCATTTGCCCGCCACAGGGCAGGAGGAAGAATATGTTTAACGCTTTCATCGTAGAGGATGAGCCACTAATGCGGGACTATCTGGTTTCGCAGCTTACCCAAATCCATCCTCACTGGCAGGCTGTGGCCAGTGCCAAAGACGGCATCGAGGCCACAGAATGGTTGGCTGCGCATCATTGCGATCTTATCATTTCGGATATCCGCATGCCTGGTATGGATGGTTTGACCCTGGCACAGCATGTGAAAAAGAATTATCCAGCCACCCATATGCTGATTCTCTCAGGGTTTGATGAATTTTCATACGCCCAAACCGCCCTGCGATTGCAAATCTGCGATTATCTTTTAAAACCGCTGAACGACCAGGAGCTTCGTGCCGCCCTGGATAAGATCGCCCAACTTCTTCGAGATCGTCCTACCAGGGAGACCCCTTCCCCAGCTCATCCACTTATTGCCGAAATTGCCGCTTACCTCTTGGAGCACTTTCACGAAAGCTTAAGCCTCTCCCTGCTGGCAGAACGCTTTAACGTTACCCCCACCTATTTAAGCGCCTTATTTCACAAGGAGGCTGGCGAATCCTATACCCAGTTTTTATTGCGCCTACGCATGGAAAAAGCTGCGGTATTCCTTCGCAAGAATCCCACAGCAAAAGTTTATGACATCGCCCAGCAGGTAGGCTTTATTTCTTCCAAGCATTTCATTAGCGCTTTCAAAAAGTATTATGGAACTACTCCAAAAGAATACCAGGAGCGGGGGGAAGTAAAACATCCGCTCTGATTCAGCGCCGTTTTATCTGAGGCTTCCGCCTTGGCTATTCTAGCGTATATTATCAACAAAAAGGCGTGCAATGACGTAAACCGCAACAAACTGACATCGGGTAAAAACTAGCAGTTATCCTCGCCGTCGGCTCCTAAACCCCAGCATTTTCTCCGGTGTTCTTTCAAGATTGGCGGGGGCGAGTAGTGCTTTTTCGCCATGTCTCAAAACCCTTCGCCTCTATGCGTTTGTAAATAGCTATCCCATTGATAAAAAGAAATGCTTGAATTCTTCATAGTTTGTTTATGACTATTCCATCTTAATTTCACATTTCAAAGGTAACCTATAATCAGCCCAAAGGATATCAGAGAAGATAACCTTTGGTAACGATAGAATTCCTCCCTGTTCCCCTGGCTACGCAGCAGGTTCTAAAAGATATCAAATCGCCGGCTTCAGCAACTGCGGAGTTCATGCTGAAACCGGCGTCTATTTTTTTGATATCATAAAAATCCCATGCCCAATCAACACTTCGTCATAATATGGATAATGGTTTTATCTGTTTCCCGCATGCCATCCTGGGCCAGCATGCCAATATTGCGGATGGTGTTTTCCACGCCCTTTTCCACAATGCCATCGCCGCCGTAAAATTGGGTGCCATGCATCTGCATTTGCATGCCTAACAGGCCTGCTTCAACAGCCGAAGCGATCTTGGCAGCGCAGCTGGCCTTGGCGCCATCACAAATTACACCAGAGTTAATAGCCACCGCGTTAACAATGGTATGGGCGATTTCATAATACTTGCCGCCATATAAATAGGATACACCTGCACCTGCGCCACAGCCCGCACTGATAGCGCCGCAATAGGCAGAGAGCCGCCCAATGCCGGTTTTTAAGTGAATGGTAATAAGGTTGGAAACCACCAGCCCGCGATACAGCTGTTCTCTTGGAACCTTTAATTCTTCTGCGTAAACGATGACGGGAAGGGACGCTGTCATTCCCTGGTTTCCGCTGCCGGAGTTGATTACCACGGGCAATTCGCAACCATTCATCCTTCCATCCGAGCCTGCCGCAGCCATGGCCTTGGCGCGGTTATGAACGCTATTGCCGTAGGATTGCAACAAAATCCGTCCGATGTTGGCACCCCATGTTCCCTTTAGGCCTTCTTGGGCAATGGCCGTATTGTAGGCTATTTGCTTTTCCAGCAATTCTTCCACGTCTTTTGCATCGACACAATCAGCGAAGGCCACAATGTTTTCAACTGTCAGCATACTTCTGTCCGTGGTGCTTTCAAGGTGCTCCTCGGAAAACGCCTTTTGAAGCAAGATTGTTCCATCCCGCTGTAAAAGAATCACGTTGGTATGGAAGCCCGCAATACGGGCGCAGGCTGTATGCCCTCCACCGCGAACAAGAATTTCAATATCAAAATTAAAACCGCTTTCCGCCCGCTCTACGGTAATGCTTGCTGTTTTTAAATATGCCCCGATCTGGCCGACCTGGTCCGGTTTAATATTCGAGATCACTTCCAGCTCCCGGCTTTCATCGCCTAAAACGATGCCCGCGGCGGCAGAAGCCTCTATTCCCTTCAGGCCGCCGGTATTGGGAACAATGACACTTTTTACATTTTTGATGATGTTAGCGCTCACATGAACTTCCACCTGTGCAGGGATACCGCCTAATGTTTTTCTGGCCAAAGCGGCGCAATAGGCTACAGCAATAGGTTCTGTGCATCCCATGGCGGGCACAAGCTCTTCTTTTAAAATTTGCAAATAAGTATCGTAAAGCGCATGCTCCATGTTTTTCTCTCCTTAAAAGGACACAAATCCTTTTCTGGCAGCGTTAACCGCTGCGCAAAGCCGCTTGGTATCGATATCTGCGGGCACTGTGCAATTCGCACCCCCGCATAAAGCCCTTTATACCGAAGCCGTGCAGAAGCTGCCGGGGTTGAAGCCCGATCTCATCGGGGGATCCTGTTATTAGAATACCACAGTTGTCAAGCCCGCCCAAGCTTTTTCCAAGTGCCCTAATCAAAACGCTTAGGTTCGCTGAGCTATCTTAATAAAAACGCTCCTTTCACGCCATTGACATTTTTTGCTGGCTTTGCTAACATCAGACTGTATTCTTTACCATTTTTCGAATTGGGGGATGCCAGATGAAAATCGTGCAGATTCGCTTGCCGTCGGTCAAACAAGTTCAGCAGTTTGTAGGCACGCTTACCTCCCTAGCAGGGGATTTCGAGCTGATATCAGGCCAGTATGTTTTAGACGCCCGTTCTCTTATGGGCATCTTCGGCTTTGATTTATCAAAGCCCTTGAATCTTAAAATTTACAATGACAACCCTGAAAACCTGGCAGCCATCAAGCCCTATATGATACAAGCGGAGGACACTAAGGATGAGCAATGAAATGATTACCTTGACCATTGGCAAGCAAAAAAACATCGCACTAATTGCCCACGATGGCAAGAAAAAGGAACTATTGGAATGGTGTGAGTGGAACAAAAAGCTTTTGCAAAAGCACTTTCTTTGCGGCACCGGCACCACCGCTACGCTGATCAGTGCCAAAACAGGCCTGCCTGTCCGGGCTTATAATTCAGGCCCTCTGGGGGGCGATCAGCAAATCGGCGCGAAAATTGTAGAAGGCGCAATCGATTTTGTGGTTTTCTTTTCCGATCCCCTTTGCGCCCAGCCCCACGACCCGGACGTAAAAGCCTTGCTTCGTATCGCCGGCGTATACGATATTCCCATTGCCACCAACCGCGCTTCCGCGGATTTCATGATCACTTCGGAATTGATGAATGAAGAATATGAACATGAGGTGATCAATTTTCAACAGACGGTACATGATAGAAGCTTAACATTTTAGGTCTTATAGGCATATATAAAAGAAGCCGACACCACCACTATCCAATAGCGGGTGGTGCCGGCTTCTTTCTTTATTTGTGTCTAAAACGCCTTAACGGATTTCCCTCCATAGTTTAGCGTATTTTTGTACAGCCTGGGCATCGTACAAAAGCGCCTCACAGCGATCCAATTCTTCAGCAGCCGGGAACATGATCTTATTTCCGCCAAACTCTGCCCAGGCTCCTTGGATGGGCGAAACGTAACCGATCTTCGTCATATTGCGTACGGCGATATTGGAGCGGCACATGAAATTGATAAATTGATGGGCGGCCTCTAAATGTTTTGTATTTTTCATGATAACAAACCCATCCACCCATTTGTTGGACCCTTCTTTAGGAATGACATATGCCAAATTGGGGTTTCGATCGATGGCCGTTTTTGCGTCGCCCGAATACACCACCCCCAAAGCCGCCTCGCCTGCCACCAGCTTATCTCGAATCTCTTCGCTTTCGTTGTAGGCTGCGATCATTGAGCGGGCCCCCTGCAATTTCGCTTTTGCCTGGTTAAGTTCCAAGTCGTTACCCGAATTAAGGCTGTACCCTAACATTTTAAGGGTCAGGCCAATGGTATCCCGCTGGGAATCCAATAGTAATACCTTTGATGAATACTTAGAGTCGAACAGTGCCGTCCAACTGTCAATAGGGGTGGCCACCTGTTTTTTATTATACACAATGCCCAAGGTGCCCACCATATATGGCACAATGTAATCGTTATTGGGATCGTAAGAGGGGTTTAAGTATTCGCTTGCCACATTCTTTATATTGGGCACCCTGCTCTTATCCAGCTTTTCTAACCTGCCCTCTTTAATAAGACGGTCTATGGTGTAATCGGAAGGAATCAACACATCATAGGCGTCCGGCGATTGGCAAATAACGTCGTACATGGCCTCGTGGCTTTCAAACTCTGTGTATTCTACCTTTATAGCAAATTCACGTTCGAAATCCGCAAGGGTGGTTTGATCGATATATTCACTTGCGTTATACACCCGCAGGGTTTCAGTATAGCGAATATTGGCGGCAGCCGTGCTGGTTGGGGCCGAGGTGTATGGAGCAGTGCCCGGTGTGCAGCCATAAAGCCCGAAGGCAAGGGCCAAAGCTATCAGGATCAGCCCTGCTTTTTTGATCTTCCTTGCCACTTTTTACTCCCCTTTCACGTTTTCCAACCGTGCGATTTCTCTTTCGCCTGTTTCTGCCAACGCTCTAAACTGGGCTACTGTTTCTTGCATTTTAGGCAACGCCTGTTGCTTGAATGTAGAAATATCATCCAGGGCGGCAATGGTATCCCGAAAGGCTTGCTTAAGCACTTCGGGCGATATGGTGCTTGCCGTAGCCTGCTTTTGAATGGCGGCACCCTGCTCCTTTAGCATTTTGCCTGTTGAGGAAATGATGTTGCTGGTGGTTTCGTTAAGCAAATCGATCTTTTTTAATACGATTTTCTGGTTATATAAGGCGCTGGCCACCATTACCGCTGTACGCAGCGCCGTGACTGTCACGGTTTTTGCCCGGTCCACCCCGCGAATCAGTTCCTTATTATTGCGCTTAACTACCTCCATGGCAATAATGCCCTGCTGATTCACAACCGCCATCTGCTGTAAATCCATAATCCGCTGGCGAAGGGGGTACAAAACCTCTTCCATTACGAACCGTATCTTTTCCTCATCCTCGCCGCTTACCTGGGCGCGTTCAATTTGGCTGGAGATGTTTTCATCCATAGCCAGGCCTAACGCAAGCTCCATATTGAGTTTTTTTGTTAATTCGCGCAGGGCATCCTCTTCCAAATCCAGGGTGGTATTATCGTTTTTTAGCGTGGCTTTGCCCTTATCCAATGAAACAATGATATCCTTAATGGCGCCATCCGCCCGTTCATATTTATCGAAATAACGGCGAATGGGATTGAATATTTTGCCTAAGAGGCCTTCTTTGGTAAAATCCAACAGGGATGGATCCAAATCTTTGACTTCCCGGTGCAAATCTGCAAGGCCATTGGATACAACGCCGCCATCTTCACCGCCTTTTGAAAGATTGCCGATGGTGGTTTGCAAAAGGGAGTTCTTCCTAGCCGAGCCTTTGAGGGTATCCATAGCAAAATCGTCTATGGATTTTAGAATCTCCCGTTTGCTGGCCAGCTGCTGAAGATCAAGCCCCATGATCTGGTTGGCATTTTCCTCTGCCTGCCTTTGAATTTCAACTATTTTGGCATCCTCAGGCTTAACTTGAACCCCGATATCCTTTTTCAATTCGTCTGTGTTTACGATTTCCATATTCATGATTCTCATCTCCTTTTACATCTGCGAGTCGAACAAGCTTTCAATTCGGTAAATCACATTATCAGAATCTGCGTTCATGGTTGCTGCCTCATTGATGTTGGATAATTCTTTAAGCACCTCAATGTTAGCGTTATACCCAATGGTATACACTGGAATTTTAAGGCCTCTGGTTATCTGTTCAATGTCCCTAAAGCTTAGACCGCGGTTGGTCTCCCCATCGGTTAAGACAAAGAGCATCAATTTGGTATTGGGGTTACGGGATTTGGCATCCATAAGCAGTTTCTCGGCAACCACAACAGCATCGAACATAGCTGTTCCGCCCCCTGCCCCCATGGCTTTAATGGCGCTGGAGAAATACGATCTCTGGTTGTTGTCGAACCTGCCAATCGGCACGGCAATATTCACATTGTCCGAAAATGTAATCAGGCCCACATTGGCGTTTGAATCGATTACTTCAATGGCGCGGTTCAAGCTTGCTTTTAAGTTTAAAAGAGGCGAGCCTTCCATGCTACCTGAAATATCCGCCACAAACACAGCAGTTAAATCGCTGGAGCCATTCTTTTCCTTTTGATAAATTTCCTGGGCTTGAAGAAGGGTTGTACCGGACAGTTTTATATCGCCCGAAACCTCATCATACTGGTTAAAGCCCCTGGCCTTGGCGGCCTTTTGGGAATCCGCGTTTTTCAAAAAGGCCATGAATTGAGCTGTAATCTGTTTTTTGATCTGCGTTAAATCCCCCATTTCATAAACAGGGTGATCCTGCCGAACATTAAGGGGCACAAAAACATAGGAGGCCTTTAAATTAGGTGTGTTAAAATAAGCATACGCATCCAGCACAATGGCATCCAGCGTTCCGCCGGTTAGGGCGGCCTTTAATTGATCGCTGTCGTATGAAATAAGAGGCACCTTATCTTGGAATTGCCGCAGGCTTGCAATGGCGCCATCGCTAAGCAGGTCATTGCTATCGAAATGAGACAGCATTGTCAGAATAAAGCTAAACCCATCCTCATCGGAAAGGGGCGTGGTATACCCTAAAACCAGTTCGCCGTTTAAAACGCTGTCAATAATAGCCTTGCCATTGACAGTCCCATATTTCTTTGTTAAATCATCGTATTTTTTCTTGGAAAAAACCATCCCTGTCACATTTCCGGCAGTGCGTTTTTCCACCAATTGAGCTTTTATGCCCTGGCCAATAAGCATATCCCCGTACACTTCGCTTGTTGGCGCGTAGATATCCGGTGTGTATTTGCCTGAAGCGATAAAATCCGCCCCCAGGCTGCTTGGAATAGCGCGAATACCCACTGAAATAGGCTCTTCCCCAGCCATTGGCCCGCTTTGATTAAACTTGTTAGCAACGTCCATAAGCCAATCCGTTTGATCCTTAGAGGCATAAATGGTCAAGAACTGATCTGTTGTAGGGTTTACAATAAATGCGTACTCTGCAATATCGGGCAAAACCGACATCTTTTCCGCGTTTTCATCTTGGCCCTGAAAGCCGGGATCCAGCTTCGGATTGAGCTTATTTATGGTGAGCTTGGAATATAGGCCATCCAATTTTTTGCTGGCTGTTTCAGTATCGATGGTGTCCCGGCTTTTACCCCAGTTTTGCGTAAGTGAAACAACGCCAAAGATCATCCCGAAAACCACGATGGCAATGACTGCAAGCCTGACCGTATTATTCTTTTTGTTCATTATTTATTCTCCTTGTTACTTATATAAATTTGCGGTCTGAATCAGATCGTCCATCTCCATCATCGCGGGAAGCTTTTGAATATCGCCATCCTCCAGGCTATTATAGCGCGAGATTTCAAGCAAAAGCCGGTCCAGCTTCAGCAAAATATCTTCGTTGGTCTTCGTTGCTTCGCTGACGTAAGCAATATATTCTTTATAAATATTCATTTTTTCTTCAGAGTATTCATGGCCGCGGGTGCCCTTTTTCTCCATGGCTTCGTATTCGTCAATATCAAACGCGGCGATCTTATTAAGGATACTTCGCATATTCATATAGATAACACGTTCCACTTCTTGCAGCACCCCGCAGAACTTTTGGTAGCTCATTTCACTTTTAGAAAACTTTTGCAATAATATGTCTTGAATGGTCGCGTATTTCCGCCGAAAGCGCTTAATCTGCTCAATGTTTTTCAAGATATCCTCATCGAAAACATCGCCGTTATGAACCGCTTCTTCAAAAACGGCCACGCAGCCATCCAGTGAATTAACATTCTGCAATAAAAAACGGGTTTCCGGCTTATTAAGTATAGAAAGATTCCCCTTGAAAAACCCAAAGACGCTGCCTAGCACCACTACCCATGCAATTGTAATTGAAAGCGTAGAACCACTGAGGAGAGATAGCCCCAAAAGGGCATTGGAAAACAACGCTATATTGATCAGCACAATTGAAAAATTGAGGATCACCAGCCGTCTGATTTTGCGCATGCTCAATGGAATCGCCTCCTGTTTTACAAGCGTTGTGTATTCTTTTTTCATTATAGCTGTTACCGGCGCCGCCTGTCAATCGCGCTTGTTCAAAAGGTTCACTTTACCGTACTCACCGTCGTAGCCAGGTGTTAAAAGCAACCTCCCCGCGCGGAGGTTTTCAATCCCCATAGCCAAAACCGGGCTTGCTAGCCGCTGGATATCCGAAAGGGATGCTTTTCGCAGCACATCCAATTCGCCGCCCAATTCCTCCACCAGCCGCCTGTACATCTGGCTACCTTTCTGGCTTTTAGCAGAAAATCCCATACAGGCGGCGATCATTTCCTTCAGAGGCACCAGGCTTTCATAGCAAGGACTATTCGCTGGAAATAGGGGTGCCTCTCGGTCTGCCAGCTCTTCCACCCGATGGGCTACCCCTAGGGTTAGCTTTTTCCCGCAAACAGGGCATATTCCTCCTGATTGGATGGTTTGTTCCGGGGATTGACACACATGGCAATTCCGGTGGCCATCAAAGTGATACTTCCCTTCTTCGGGGAAAAACTCAATGGTTCCTAAAAAGCCCTGCTTTTCAGGGTCTTTCAACGCTTCATAAATAGCAGGATAGCTGCATTGCGTATCGAACAAATTGGCTTCCCGTGCCAGATTCCCCGGGGAATGGGCATCGGAATTGGATACCAGGGTGAACCGGTCCAACATAGAAACCCGCCTGATCATAGCCGGATCGGAAGACAGGCCCGTTTCAAGGGCGTAGATATAAGGTGCCAAATCCTCATAGCACTCTTGAATATCATCAAACCCCGAATAAGCACCAAACAAGGAAAAATGCGGTGTCCAGATATGGGCGGGAATTAAAAGCGCCTGAGGCGCCGCTTCCAAAGCCATTTCCAGCAAATCGCGGCTATCAAGCCCCATAATAGGCCGGCCATCGGAATGGAGATTAAAGCCCCTCTGTTCCAGCCGCAAAGAAAGGGTTTCCGCCGCTTCAAGACTGGGCAAACAGATTAAATGATGTACCTTGCGGGTTTTGCCGTTCTTTTTGTAAATGGTGCTGATTTCGCCAGTCACCATAAACCGGGGCGAATCCGGGCCAAGGACATACAAGCCCTCCGCCCAGGGCAACAGCTTTTCTTTAAGCTCTCTACGCCATTGGGGGTGGGTAAAATCCCCCGTACCAATCATGTCTAACCCCTTTTGCTTTGCTGCCAAGGCCAAGTGCTCCAAATCGCAGTCTTTGGAAGTGGCTCTTGAAAATTTTGAATGAATGTGCAGATCCCCGATGAACATCATAGCTCCACCTCGCCCCGGGGTGTATGTCCCGTAAACTCCCTATAAACCCGATGAAAGGTACGCAAGCTGGAAAAACCGCTCCGGTTGGCTATTTCAATGAGCGGCGCATCGGTGCTGTCGATGAGGTTCTGTGCCATGCGGCAGCGCAGAAAGTTCAAATATCTTGTAAAGGAACAGCCAATACGCTCGTTAAACACATGGGAAAACCGACCTGCGCTGTAACCAAAATGGGCTGCAACCCCTTGCATATTTAGGGGTTCCGCGGCATTTTTTTGCATGAAGTTTAAAATGCGCTTAACCAAATCCCCCCCTGTATCCGAAGCGTTTTCCACCAAACCGACTTTGTCGATCAGGTAAGCCAGCAGGGCCTCGGCCAGGCAATTAACGAACCGCTCGTTGGTACTGTTCCCCGCTTCGGACATCATTCCCATGATCCGGCGGCATTCCTTCATGTTTTTCACATCCACAACACCTTGCTTAAAGCTGTGGTGGGTCAAAAGCCCTTTAAGTGAAGGGATGGTAGATAAAGGGATCGTGGCCACAATAATTTTTGAATATTCGGGCGTGGAGCAGCTATGAACCATGTAGCAGGAATTGACAATCATATACCCTTGGGGGATTAAGCTGCTGACCCCATCCTGCATGATCACCAGTTCCCCCTCTTCCACATACATCAGTTCCAAAGCGCTGTGAAAATGGGGCATGAATACGTTGTTTTCCACCCGCCAGGCAGCCGCATGAGCGGTTTCATCCCGGCCCAGCTCGTAATAACCTGTGGTTTTTCTTTTTTCCATAGTCCCACCCCATATAGCACATTTTGGCATTATTGTATCACAAACTGGCACGACAATAAACCCTTGTTACGGTATAATGAACGTATTAAAAAAGGAGGATGTCCTCATGAACAAAAAACCAATAGCATATCAAATCTATTCCGCACGGGAGGAAGCACAAAAAGATCTGGATTCGGTGCTGGCTTCCCTTAAATCCTTCGGCTACGACGGGGTGGAATTCGCGGGCTTTTACGGGCATACCGCAAACGAAATTAAAGCGCTGCTTAACAAACACGGTCTCGTAGCCATTTCCAGCCACGTGCCCTTTCAATTAATCACAGAGGATATGTTTGGCACCATTGCCTATCACCAGGCCATTGGCTGCCGGTTTATCGCCATCCCTTACCTGGATGAAGCTACCCGGCCCGGTGCGCAGGGCTTTGCTAAAACCCTGGCTTCCATTTACCAGTTTGCACGTCTGACAAAGGAAGCGGGGATCACCTTATTATACCACAATCACGATTTTGAATTTGTAACCTTGTCCCAGCAATATGGCTTGGATTTTCTATACGAAGCCGTGCCCGCGGAACTGCTTCAAACGGAACTGGATGTCTGCTGGGTGAAATATGCGGGGGTAGACCCTGCGGCATACATCCGCAAGTATGCGGGCCGCTGCCCTATCGTGCATTTGAAGGATTATGTAGGTGTTAAGGGCGGCACCACCCCCTATGCTCTGATCGGCTTGGATGAAAACGAAAAGAAGGACACTGCCGCCTTCGAATTCCGCCCCGTGGGCCATGGCTGCCAGAATATTGAAAGCATTCTCATCGCCGGCATCCAAAGCGGTGCAGAATGGTTCGTGGTAGAACAGGACGAATCCCCCGATCCCCTTTCCGACGCGAAAACCAGCATTGAAACCTTAAAGAAATTAGGGCTGAAATAAATTAAAGCGAGGCATTGTTATGAGCGATCAAGTGTTATCCAACTTTACCCCCACCATTCGCGAAGAGAGAACCTATGGCAAAAAATTAAAAATCGGCATTATTGGCACCGGTTGGATCGCCGAAGCCCATGCAGAAAGCTTTAAGCGCATGCCCGATGCCGAAATCGTAGCCCTGGCCGATTTGATTCCCGGCAAGGCGGAAGCCTTTAAGGCGCACTACCAATTAGACAGCGCACGTTGCTACCCCGATCACACCAGCATGCTTAAAGCCGAACAGCTGGATGCGGTCTCCATTTGCACCTATAACACCACCCACGCTCAATGCGCCATCGATTCGTTAAACGCGGGCGTGCATGTGCTGCTGGAAAAGCCTATGTGCGTTACCACCGAAGAAGCGGTAGACATCCTCCGCGCAGAAAAGAAAAACGGCAAGCTGCTTTCCATTGGCTTTCAGCCACGCATGGACGCCAACATGCAATTGATCAAGAAAATCGTGCAATCCGGCGAGCTTGGCGAAATTTACTACATTCAGACAGGTGGCGGCCGCCGCCGGGGCATCCCCAACTCCACCTTCATCGAAAAGAAAACCGCTGCACTGGGCGCTTTAGGGGACATCGGCTGCTATTCTCTGGATATGGTTTTAAACGCCATCGGCTACCCCAAGCCCTTAACCGTTACAGGCTACACCTCCAACTTCTTCGGCACCAACGAAAAATACCAGTATGCCGATGCTAACCATACCGCCAAAGAAAATGCCGATCGCTTCAACGTAGACGATTTCGCTGCGGCCTTTATCCGTCTGGAGGGCGGCATCGTTGTAGATTTTCGCATTTCCTGGGCCATGCACCTGGACACTCCCGGCGATACGGTGATCCTGGGCAAAAAAGCAGCCCTTCGCATTCCTTCCACAGAATGCTGGAACGGCACCATCGGCGGCGCGATGAAATTGTATACCGATGTGGCCGGTACGCAGGTTGTGACAGAGCTTCCCATTATCGAGCAGGAAGAGCCGGGCTTATTCGACCGCAAAATCCGCTCCTTCTTAGATGCCATTGAAAACGGCACTGCTGCCCCTGTGCCTGCCAGCGAAATTCTCTACAACCAGGCGATTATCGACGGGATCATGAAATCCTCCCAGGCAGGCCACGAAATCACCATCGATATTCCCGAAATTTGAGGTGTAACATATGATTCGCGTTACGATTTGGAATGAATTTATCCACGAAAGGGAACCAGATTCCGCACCCCAAAAGACCTACCCTAACGGCATTCACATGGCGCTAAAGGAAATCCTCGGTGTTCACGCCGATTTTGCAATCCGCACCGCCACACTGGACGATGTGGATTGCGGCTTGCCCCAATCGGTGCTGGATGAAACCGATGTGCTTATTTGGTGGGGCCACGTGCGCCACAGCGCCGTACCCGACGATGTGGTTGAAAGGGTGACCGCCCGGGTCCTTAAAGGCATGGGCTTTATCGCCCTCCATTCAGGCCACATGAGCCGCCCCTTTATGAAACTAATGGGCACCTCCTGCGATCTGAGGTGGCGGGAAAACGGCGAAAAGGAACGGCTCTGGATGGTGAGTCCCGGACATCCCATCGTTCAAGGCCTGCCCCCTTATTTCGAAATTCCTCACGAAGAAACCTATGGCGAATTTTTCGATATTCCTACCCCGGACGAGGTGGTTTTGCTGGGCTGGTTTGAAGGCGGCGAGGTCTTTAGAAGCGGGTGCTGCTTTACCCGGGGTGCTGGCCGCATCTTCTACTTCCAGCCCGGCCATGAAACCAACCCCGTCTATTATCAGCCTGAAGTTTCTCTGGTTATCGCCAACGCCATCCGCTGGGCCGCGCCCGCGTTTGCGCCCAGGCTGGACTTTGGCTGGCATGAAGCCCTGGAAGGAAAGTAAAATGGAATTAACGCTGTCCAAGTCAAGAAAGTAAAACGCCTTGGCTTGGACAGCGTTTTTTTCAGAGCATTTACAAATGGTTTCCGGTATGGTGAATTGCCCTGAATTATGCTAAAATAGCGGAAGGCCACCATAGTAGGAGGAACACGAATGAAAATATCAAAAAAAGATGCCCTGGCTTGGTTCACATTTTTTGCCACTTTGCCGGAGGGCGAAGAAATCATGACCCACCAGCAAGAAATTATTTATGCCGTTTTCGCTCAGATCGAAGCAGCGGTGGATAACCGGCACACTTTATTGTTGGCAGAAATCCAAAATCTCAAAAACATAGAAAACAGAACCTATTTTGTAGGCAACGAAAGCAAGTTTTCAAAGGGCTGCCGTTCTTGCCTAACAGGAACGGGCTTAAGCGCTATTCGCAAAACCAACAAATGCAACCTGGAATGCAAGTTTTGCTATAATTACGGCGAATTGGACTGCATTCCCCCAGTTGGCGAAGGCTTGTGGGAAATCGGCGGCACGAAGTTCTACGAAAAAGACATCGATCTTTTGCTCTCCATTCAGCGCCATCCCACAGGCATTTCATATGTGTATTTAGAACCCTTTATGGAAATTGAAAAATACCATGGCCTTATCAGAAAATTCCACGAGGCTAAAATTCACCAGCATATGTACACCAACGGTACCTTGTGCACGGAAGAAAATCTAAAAGCCCTGGGGGAAGCCGGTCTAGATGAGCTTCGCTTCAATTTAGGCGCTTCAAACTGTGCCGATAATGTGATCGCAAGCATCGCTATAGCGAAGAAATACATTCCTTATGTGGGGATTGAAACCCCTATGACTCCTGAATTTTTCGAAACCTTCTTCAAGAAAAAGCTGGCCATCCTGGCTGCCAAGCCGGATTTTATCAATTGCGCAGAGCTGCACCTAAACGCCAACAACATCGATAACTATGCCGGTGAAAACATGTATTTAAACCGCCTTGGGTATCTCTCCCCCATTTGGAGCCGGGAAATAACGCTGAAACTCATGAAAACAGCTTCAGAAGAAAACTGGGATATGCTTGTGCACGATTGCTCCAATCACACCAAGTTTGCCAGGGATTTGAACCTGCGCACCAAAGAAGGAAGCTGGTTCGGTGCCAGCAATTATGCCTGCGAGTTCGGCAAAATCCCCTATGAATATTTCTTGCCTGTGCTTGAAGATGAGCAATTTACCTTTGTAACCGAAGAAGAACTGCCTGCTGGCTACCGACTGGGTGAACTGGTTTTTTAACCTAGACCAATATATCGCTGAAACCATGAGCTTGGGCCTCCCTGCGAAACCGCGCCGGGGATACACCCATGCTCTTTTTAAATACCTTTCCAAAGTAATTACCGTTTAAATAGCCACATTGGCAAGCGATCTCTTCCAGGTTCAATTCACTGGTCAAAAGCAATTGCGCCGCGTGGCGCAATCGGGTATGGGTAAGGGTTTCCACGAGAGTGCTGCCAGTTTGGGCTGCAAAAATCCGTGCCAGATGCTCCGGGGATAATTTCAACCGTCTTGCAACTTCCCCTACCCCTTCCAGGGTTTGAAACTCCTCTTCGATTAGCTTCAAAGCCTTTTCTACCGGCGCCCGAAGAGCCTCGTTGGGGCCGTTCAGCGAGGCGCATAGCCGGCATAAAAACAAAAAAGTCAATTCCTTTGCCACCCATTCGTCGTTGATGATTCCCGCCTGGGCCTTGCGGTGCATTTGAAGAAGCGCCGAAATAGCGGGCGAATCCGGGGCCAGGGAAAACACTGCGCCATGCTGCTGGGCCACTGGTGCAATATACTGCTCAGCCGCCTGCCCGTTGAACATAACCCAGATAAACCGCCAGCCTGCCTTCGCCTTTTCTTCCAGCCAATACCGTGATTGGCTTGGAATGGGCAGCAAAAACCCGGTTCCCGAGGGCAGTACATGCTCCTCTCCTGCAAGGTTCAAGCGGCCTTCCCCTGAAAGGGTGTACTGAAAAAGCCATGTGTCCCCTATGCGCTTTTCATTGGGCCAATCATAATCGCTGTAGTGGTGTTCAAGGCCAAGGCTATGAAGTGTCAGCACCTGCGGCGCCACTGTATCTAAAAAATGGAACCGGTAGGATTGAATTACATTTCGCATCAAAAAACCACCTTTATATCAAAACAACGCTCTTGTTTATTTATCTTTCAATGCTTAGAATAGCATCAAGATTACACCTATTTTATCACGAAGGAGAGAAAACCACAATGTCTTTTAAAATCGCGTTTATCGGTGCAGGTTCCATTGGCTTCACCCGCCGCCTGCTGGCAGATATCCTAAGCGTTCCGGAATTTCACGATATCGAAGTGGCCTTCACCGACATCAACCCCGATAACCTTCGCATGGTCACTGAGCTTTGCCAGCGGGATATCAGCGAAAACGGCCTTCCCATTCAGATTCACGCCACCTTAGACCGCCGGGAAGCCTTTAAAAATGCCAAGTACGTTATCAACTGTGTACGCATCGGTATGCTGGAAGCCTTTCAAACGGATATCGAAATCCCGCTGAAATATGGAGTGGATCAATGCGTGGGCGATACCCTTTGCATTGGCGGCATTATGTACGGCCAGCGGGGCGTCAACGCTGTGCTGGGTTTTTGTAAAGATATTAAAGAAGTAGCCTTGCCCAATTGCATGATGCTGAACTATTCAAACCCCAATGCCATGCTTACCTGGGCTTGTAACGTTTACGGCGGCGTGCCCACCCTTGGCCTGTGCCACGGCGTACAGCACGGCCATCAGCAGATCGCCGATGCCCTTAAGCGGGATGTGAAGGATGTGGATATCATCTGCGCGGGGCTGAATCACCAGACCTGGTATATCAGCGTTAAAACAGATGGGGTGGAGAGGGTGAAAGATTTGCGCGCCATCCTACCCCAGGTGGAATCCATGCAAAAGGATGAAAGCATCCGCCTGGATGTGCTTAAAAATTTCGGCTACTATTCCACTGAATCCAACGGCCACCTATCCGAATACCTTTCTTGGTACCGCACCCATCCCGATGAAATGGCGAATTGGATCAACCTGAGCGTATGGATTCAAGGGGAAACCGGCGGTTATCTGCGGGTTTGCAAAGAAAGCCGCAACTGGTTCGAAACGGATTTTCCCAACTGGCTCAAAGAGCCTGCTTTCCAATTTAAAGAGGAATTCCGCAGCTCCGAGCATGGCGGCCGCATTATTGAGGGCCTTGAAACTGGCCGGACCTATCGTGGGCACTTTAATGTAATAAACAACGGCACCATTTCCAACCTGCCCGATGAATGCGTGGTAGAAGTGCCCTGCTATGCTGACCTCAACGGCATTTCCATTCCCCGTGTAGGGGATTTACCCCTGGGCTGCGCCGCCATCTGCTCCCAAAGCGTATGGGTGCAAAAGCTGGCCGTAGAAGCTGCCATCCGGGCGGATATCACCCTTTTATACCAGGCGGCTCTTATGGATCCCCTTACAGGCGCGGCCTGCACCACCACTCAAATCCGCCAAATGGTGGATGAGATGCTGATCGCCGGCGCTCCGTGGCTGCCCCAATATGGGTCAGAAATCGAAAAGGCCAAAGCCCGCATGGCCGCCATCACCCCGGATTACAGGCCTGTGAAGGGCTTTATCCAACAAGAAAAGACCATTGCCGAAATGGAACGACAAAGCGCCAAGTTCCGCCAGCAGGCTGCCGCCGCCGCTAAGGAAAATTGCAAGTGACGGGATTTTCAAGGGTTATAGCCCTTGAATGGGTTTTAGTGAAACCCAACGCAACCTATTAAAATTAAACCAAACCCCAGGTCGAGAGAGTGAAACGATTCTTGACAGCAGCTTGGCTGTATCCATGCCGCTATCAAGGACCGCAACCCTGCCTTTACCTGGGGTTTGGTTTATGATTTCATCAGGTGCTGTGTATCCCTTATTCTTATTACCCTTACCTTACGTAGATTTCAGCCGCTTGCCCACCTTTGCTGCCCGTGTTATTAGCGAAGGTAATCCTTAATTCCACCACATTGCTTAGCGCAATGGGCAGTACCGCTTTATTTTCCGTATTGGGATCGAAGGTGATAACCGTTTCCACTAAAGCAAGTTCAACGCTTCCATCCGCCATGACAGCTTCCACGGAAAGCGTTTGTTCCCGTTTTCCCCAAACCTTGTCCGGGTTCAGGGCAATCACCAGCTCCTGCATAGCAAATGCCGTATCGCTTTTCAGGGTTACCATGTCCGATGCATTGGCCCCTTCCCAATAGGAGGTGAGTTTGCCATCTACCAAGTTAGACCCATCATAGCTTTGGGTGTAGGAGGTGGCGGTGGCTGTGAATACCACGCTGGCTTCAACCGTAGTAACCGCAGGCTTTGTGGCCCTAATTGCCCCTCGCCTGTTTTGGGAAACGGTTGTCGCTTCATCGATAAAGGTAATGTTTGAACCGATCTTATTGTTCTTGTTAAGCTTGATATCATCAAGAGAAGTGATTCGCTTGCCCAAAATTTCAATATTTTTAAATGTCACATCATCAATGGTGTTTTCTTTTGAAAACGCAAAGATACGCCAGGAAGTCTCCACGCCCGAAAGCACCTTAATGTTTTCAAAGGAAACATTGCGAATATTGCCCCGTTCTTTGGCTTTGGACCATTGAGATTTGGTAGTGGTCAGCTCAATTAAGATCGGCGTGCCATCCCCCAGCCCCATTTGGGCATCCTCCACCACAATGTTTTCAAACCGCACATCTTTAATCAGCGCATTGTCGCTGTTGTGAATGGACATCACGGGCTTATGGAAGTTATGCAAAACCGTAATGTTTCTAAAGGTGATATCCTCCATCACATCCGCCCGGCATTCGTAGCCCACCTCCATGGATTGGGCTAAGTCCGTCCACAGGATGCAATTTTCAAACAGAATACCGCTTACATCTCCGTCGTAGCCCTTCACCACCAAATTATCATCCCAGCCCCGAACAAAGCAGTTGCTGGCCTTAAGATTCCGGCAGCTTTGGGTGGTAATTCCATCGGAATTGGAACAGGCAGCTACAATGTTCACCCAATCGATGGTCACATTTTCACAGCGGTAAGTGTTCAGATTCCAGGCGGAGGCATTTAAAAGGGTAACGCCTTCAATGCGCACGTTTTCACAATCCACAAAATCCAGGGGAACAACGGTATCCACCCAGCGTTTGTATTGGCTGCCATCGATCATACCGCGACCTACAATGGCAATATCCTTCGCATTTGCTGCATGCACCGCACCCCGCAACACTGCACCCCCCGCCAGATAAAGGGTCTGGCCAGATTCTAAATTAATAACCCCTGCGTTATGCACCCCCGGACCAAAGTAAAGCACGCTGGGATCGTTGACATCGGGAATGTCTGTTTCCAGGGGCGATGCAAACAGATGCAGTGCAGTGGTGTAATCCCCATTGATTTCGACTGTGTAAGCACCTGCCCTATCCAACACGAAAGAAACCCTATTACCTTTCACAATTGCGCTAATGTTTTCGCTTAAAGGCCGTACGATAGCACTGTTCACTTCATCGGGATACAAAAGGGTTACCGAAACCGAACCATCCATAGAAAACAACGCCACAGGGGTGGATGAGCTCCTGGGGCGGGATTCCCATCTGCGCTGGTGGGTAACCTGCGCATCGGTGACAGTGAGTTCAACCCCTTCGATGAACACCTGCACCTTATCACTCTGCTTTAGATTAATGGGCTGCTGGTGCAACTGAACACCTCCCGCCAAAGCTAAAATAGGCAAACAAACGAGAATCGCCATAAGCAGCATCGCTAGCCTTTTCTTCATTATGCACCCACCTCCATTTGTTGGCCATACAAAACGACAGTTAGCTTATCTCCTTCCAAAAGGGTCAGCCTCACATTCTCTGAGGTTACGTAAACTTCTACCCGTCTGCCAAACAGCGTGAGCTTCAGCTTCAGGCTGGTCCAGCTTTCCGGCAGCTTGGGTGCCATTTCGATATGGCCTCTATCGGTTTTAAGCCCTAAGAACCCATACACAATGCTCACCCATGCCGCCGCCAGAGAGGTGGTGTGAAGGCCTTCTGTGGTATTGTTGTTGTAGTTATCCAAATCCAGGCGGGTGGCGAAACCGAAGAAACGATAAGCATCTTGGCTAAGTCCAAGCCATGAAGCCACCACCGAATGAATGGACGGCGAAAGAGAGCTTTCGTGAATGCAGCGGGATTCATAATAATCGTAATTGGCGCGAATCTCTTCCAAAGTGAAATCCGAAGGATGCAAGAATATGGCCATTAATATATCCGGCTGCTTGATCATATCGGTGCGGTAAATGCGGTCATAGCTCCAATGGTGGTAAAGGGGAAATTCGTTTTGAGGGATGCTGTGAATATCCAAATGAGGCAGGCTGAAATAACCCTCATGCTGAGGAAATACGTTATCCTCGCGCTTTTCAAGTATCATATGCTCCGCGCAACACTTGAAGTTTTCAAGCTCCTCATGGCTGACAGCTAACCGTTTCTTTACTTCCGGTGCGCTTTCAAGCACCTTTACAGCCGCCTCTAATGCCTTTTTACCCATGAAATTGGTATAGAAATTGTTGTTGACCATCATGTGGAATTCATCCGGCCCCATGACGCCGTAATAGCCAAAGCCGGTTTTGTCCTGATTCCAATTCCCTCGGGAAATACAATAGCGGGCGATTTCCACCAGCATTTGCGCGCCCTCATTATGAAGAAACGCGGTATCTCCCGTCAAGTGGTAATAATATTCAATAGCATAGGCCACCGATGTGGAGGGCTGCATTTGCAAGCTGGCGTGCTGCCATAGGTTACAAGCCTCGTTGCCGTTTAATGTGGCAATGGGATAGCATGCGCCTTTCAAATCCAGCTGCTCTGCCCTTTTAATGGCTTGAGGCAAGGTTTGGTAGCGGTACATGAGCAGATTCTTGGCCGCCTTGGGATCCGTTAACAAATAAGGCGCCAAACAATAGGTTTCCGTATCCCAAAAGGCATGGCCGTTGTAAGCTTCCCCTGTAAGGCCTTTGGCGCCAATGTTGCTTCCAGGGATGGCCCCACGGTAAGTCTGGTGCAATTGGAACAGGCAAAAACGAATACCCTGGCGGTTCATTGGATCCCCGCCGATCTCCACATCGTTTTCCTGCCAGAAATGAGCATAATGGTCTGTGTTTTCCGCTTTCAGCGTTTCAAACGCTGGCGCTTCCTGTGCAGCCCTGAGGGCCTGCGCCGCTGTGGCATCCCGTAAAACAGCGATGACTTTATCGATCACTACCGTTTCCCCGGGCTTTAGTGAAAGGGAAAGTACCGTGCCCATCCGGTGGGTCTGTTCTTTAAATGCTTCCTCGCCATCCATGGAAAGCTTATACCCATAGGAAACCCTTTGGCCGGTGGTAGTGGTTTTAAGGGTCATGGCCCCTTGACGCTTTTCTACGGCCTGCCATTGGCAGCGCCCGGTATTTTGATGCTTGATGGTGCCGTCGATGCCCAGGGTAAGCTTTATTTCCATAGGCGCATCAGCGGTCAAGGTCATGCGCTGGGCAGCTAAATGGTTATGCGCCATGGAAACAAGGCGTTCAAAAAGGATATTCACTCTTCCATTTTTGCAGCCATATACGGTTTCCCGGCGCAAAAGACCCTTTTCCATATCCAGGGTTCTTGAAAAGTGCTCTGCCTTGGGCGATTGCAAATCCATATCCGTCTTAAACAAATCGGCACAAGTGACCATGTAATGGGTCTGCTTCACGATGCCCTTATAGCCGCCGGGACCTTCTTCCCCATCCAGCTCATAAACACCATTTAAATAGGTACCACGGAGGCTTTTTTCGCCCATGCCCTCTTCGATATAGCCCCGAACACCCATGTACTCGTTAGCCAGTGCAAAGACGCTTTCAGCCACAAGGCTATGGGCAGGATCGAACCCCTCTTCCGCCACGGTAAAATCCCCAGGCTTGAAGTAAACATCCGCAATCTTAGGCATACATTTCTCCTATCCTTTGATGCCGGCGGACATAACATTTTGGGTAATTTGCCGCTGGAACAAAATGAAAATGATAATCGGCGGAATGATCGAAAACACAATAGCGCGAATGATATCGATGGTATTGACACGAAGGGAGGTACGATAAGCAAACAAGCGCACCATAACCGTTTCAAGCTTGGTATTGTTAAGCACCAGGTAAGGCAAAAGGAAGTCCGACCAGGAGGCCGTTACAGCATAAATGATGATAACAATATTAATCGGCATTGAAAGGGGCATCACGATTTTAAAAAACAAAGAAAAGTCGTTGCAGCCATCCAGCCGCGCCGCTTCCAAAAGGGAATCGGGCATATCGTCGTAAAAGCTTTTAAACAGAATTACATAAAACGCGTTTGCCCCAATGCACAGCCACAGGGGCAAAAAGGTTTTGGTAAGCCCCAGGTTAGTCAGGTTAATAAATAATGGTACAAGGGATGTGGTAGCAGGGAGCATCAAGGACAGCATGATCAGCCCATGCACCAGCTTGTAGCCATGTGGCTTTAGCCGGGATAAGCCATAAGCCAGCAAGCCATTGAATATCAGTGCTGAAACCACAGAGCCTATCA
Organism: Eubacteriales bacterium; assembly: GCA_031556065.1. GTDB lineage: Bacteria > Bacillota > Clostridia > Christensenellales > Aristaeellaceae > JAVBTR01. The sequence goes on from JAVBTR010000054.1 coordinate 100,752, forward strand.
CCACATAAAAGCTGTTTAAGTAGTAGTTGAAAAACTTCATTTGCTTCCAGGTTTCAACATACCCATCGAAGCTGAACACGTCTGGGAAAAGCTGGAAGACAAACTGTCCTTTACCGATTTTAATGCCGTTGTTAAATTCCTTAATATCCTTAAATCCAGTGCAAATGACCCATACCAGGGGCATCACGCAAAGGAGCAGGATCACTAAGCAAACAGCGAACATCAAGGTATAGCCCAATTTAACAGAGGGCTTTGTTAAATCGTATGCGCGGACTGCGCCATCGTTCTTTTCCCGGAGTTTGCGAAAACCCGCCATATGAACCGCTCCTTTCTAGATATCTTTTGGCTTGTTCACCTTGTTATAGAACAAGGTCAATGCAATGAGGATCAGTGAAACAATCACCGACAAAGCGGATGCGCGGCCATAATCAAACTTATCAAAGGCGAAGCGGTACACCAACTGCATAATGGAAATGGATGCGTTGTTGGGGCCGCCATTGGTCATGACCATAGGCTCGTAAAGGATTTGGAAAACCGCAATGATCTGCAAAATCAGCAGGGTTCGGCCAAGATTGTAAATATTGGGCAGCGTAATATGCTGGATACGCTGGCGCACATTCGCACCATCGATAATGGCGGCTTCAAAAAGCTCCGGGTTAATCCCCTGTAAGCCCGCCAGATAGATCAGTGCCGTGGAGCCCGCGCCTTTCCATGTCATGGTTACAACAATCATGGGAATGACAAGGGTTGAATTGCTTAACCAGTTGTTGCCCGGCAGCCCCAAAGAGTTCAGAAGCATGTTCAGGCCCCCGGAATTGCCCGCCATAAATAAAAACCGCCAAAGGAACACCGTAGCCAGCCCCGGCACGATGTTCGGCAGATAAATTGCCACACGAAACAGGGATTTTCCATAAGTCATTTCATTAATCAAAATAGCCATTACAATAGGCACTAAAAAGCCAATTACAAGAGACCAGAAGGTATATTTAAACGTGTTGATAAGGGCTGGCAAAAAATCGGGATGTTTGGCAACATAGATGAAGTTATCAAATCCCACAAATTGCACTGTTCTGGTGCCTTGGGTTTCATAAAGGGCCAAGCGTATAGATTGCACCAGCGGCACCCATACAAAAAATGCGAAAAGGATAACACCGGGCAGCATAATAAGCCAAGCGATCAAGTCTCTTTTTAACCGTGCGGAAGAGGTCATCTTAAACCCTCCTTATAGTTGAAAAGCGGGAGAGCCGTATATCGACTCCCCCGCATATGGGGCGTAAGAAATCTTACTTATTGATGCTGGCGTCCAAGATGTCTTGGAAGTTCGCCTGAGCGATATCAAGCAGCGCCTGGATATCAGCGTCGGCATCGGTCAGAACAGCCTGGAGCACTTTGGTCAGTTCCGCATACATATCCTGGGTAGCAGCGGGTTCTTCCAGCTTGAGGTTATTGGGAGCGGACACAGCGTCAAAGTAACCAGCGACCTGCGCGGGATCCACATTGGCGTATTCGTCCAGCACAGCCTGCTTCTGGGCAGCCAGTTCCGCATCGCTCCATACAGGGAAATCGCGGATAACAGCAATACCATTGTCTACACGGTACTGAGCATCAGCCTTGAGGCCGGCGATAACAGCGTCGTTCAGAACGGGAGCCTTGCCCATGACTTCCAGGTAATCCAGCGCGGCGTTGACTTCATCATCAGTTGCGTTAGCAGCAAACATGTAGCAGGTACCGCCGGAGAGGCTGTGTGCTTCGGTGCCAGCAGGAATGCCGAAGATAAGGGTGGATTCGGTGGCTAAGCCATTGGAAGCAAGCTGGCTCACGCCGTCGTTGGCGCCAATGTACATTGCAGCAGAACCGGTAGCAACGTTGGTCCAGCCGGTTCCCCAGTTTTCACTGGTGGGATCGGACGTGAGAATGTCATACTTCCACTTCATGTCGCGAACCATTTCCATAGCAGCCTTGACTTCTGCGCTGTTAAGGTTGGCCGTCCACTTGCCATCGGCATCCTGGGATTCGAGGATCGCGCCGAAGGTCCAAGCGATGTTGGAGAAGTGCCAGCCGCCTGCATTGTCCTGTGCCAAGAGGCAAAGGCCAGCAGCGCCGGTTTCTTCCTTAATCTTCACGGAAGCTTCGATCAGTTCAGTCCAGGTCTTGGGTGCAATAACCACATCATTTTCGTCAACCAAGCCGGCTTCACGGAACAATTCCGCATTGGCAACTACGCCCAGAGCGTAAGCATCACGCGGCATGCCGTACACGCGGCCGTCTTTGGTCAGCAGTTCGCGGATAGAGGGGTTCATTTTATCCAGCCAGCCGCGGGCTTCCAGCAGATCCGTAACGTCTCTTACAAAGCCGCCGGCGATCAGCTTCTGGGGTTCAGTGAACCAAGGCTGGAAGATAGTGGGGGTCTGGCCCGCTTCGGCCATGGGTACGAAGGTATCCAGTGCATACTCGTAATTGGCTCTATCGATCACAACATCGGGGTGAGTTGCTTCAAATGCGGGGATGTAGTAATCTTCGTGGGTTGCGATTGCATCCGGTTCGGTGTCAGCAGGGTAGATGCCCAGCTTCAGGGTGGTGGCCGCCAGCGCGGAAGTAGCGCCTAAGCACAGTGTCAGAGCGAGAACGATGGCTAACAGTTTTTTCATGAGATTTAACCCTCCTTATAAATTTGGAAGCGCCATGTTGTATTTGGTTGAGTTTTACGTTCAACTTGGCATGAGTATAGCATAGTCATTTCTATGTGTCAATAGGGTTTTACGCAAAACCGACAAAAACTTTTATATTTTTTTGACAGACACTTTTCAAACCCATTACCGGTGTGCTATAATGCATTAACAACAAATGATAAACCAAAGAAGGGGGGGCGTGCAGCCTTGGCAACCATTAAAGACGTGGCGCGTATCACAGGGGTATCCGCGACCACCGTTTCCAATGTGATTCATGGCAACGCCAACCGGGTATCCCCGGAAATGGTAGAAAAAATTCAAAACGCCATACGCGAGCTGAATTATGTGCCCAATATGTCCGCGCGGGCACTGAAAAGCAGCGCGTCAAAAATCATCGCGGTTATTAATCACCTCGTTCCCTTACAAAGCGGCGGCTTTTTTCAAGACCCGTTCCATGGGGCGCTGCTGGCAGGCATAGAACGAACGCTGCGCAAAAGCGGCTACTACCTAATGACTCGTACCATCGACACCGTACCGGAACTGCTGTCGCTGTTAAACAATTGGTCCATCGACGGGCTAATTTTAACAGGCATCTTCCCCAGCCAGTTTTACCAAAGTCTATTAGAACAAAAGATTCCCTTTCTTTTGATTGACAGCTATATTAACGACGACAGCGTTTTACAGATACGCTTAGAAGACGAGCAGGGCGGCTATATTGCTGCAAAGTATTTATTGGAAAAAGGGCACCGGAAGATTTTATTTTTAGGGCCGCCCATTCATGAAGGCGGCGTTATTCACAGACGTTTTCTGGGGTTTGAAAAAGCAATGGCAGAATACGGCCTTAAGGTAAGCAAGAAAAACGTATATCAACGTGAAATCGGTATCGATGAAAACATCAGCCTTGGACGTGAATTAGCCAAGCGGAAGGACTTTACCGCCGCTTTCGCCACAGCCGATATTCTTGCCGCAGGCGTCATATCCGGCCTGCAAGAATGCGGACGGCACGTTCCTGAGGATATTTCCATTATCGGGTTCGACGATTTAAACATTGCCCGCATCACCAGCCCACCGCTGACCACCGTGCATCAGGATGTGGTTAAGCGCGGCGCTACCGCTGCGGCCATGCTGGTTTCCCAGATCACTTCCCCCGATGAGCAGCCCAAGCGGGTTGTCATGCCCATCAGCATTGTGGAACGCGCAAGCGTAAAGGAGATTCAGTTAACATGAACTGGCAGTTGGAACAGCAAGGATACGATAATACCCTGGCGGTGGCCCTTGGCAACCGTTTTTTAATGGGAAACGGCTACATGGGTGTTCGTGGAACACTGGAGGAGGCCGGAAAAGATAAGCTGGCCGCTATTAACCTGGCTGGAATCTATGATAAGGTGGGCGATGGCTGGAGGGAACCCCTCAACGCACCTAACCCCTTTTATGTGATCCATCCTTTTTCAGAAAAGGAAATGGTTTCCCACAAGCAAGGGTTGGATATCCATTGGGGCCTTCAATACCGGGAAACCGTTTATCCCGGCGGCACCATTTGTGCAAAGCGCTTTTGCTCTATGGCTGATGCGCATTTGCTGGCCCTTTCCTATGAATGCCAAGGGAGCCCCGTTCATTGGCAAATCGATACGGATGTATGGGACATCAACGGCCCCCACTTTGTTTCCATTGAAACGGAGTTTAGTGAAAATGGCATATGCGTCCTTTGCAAAACTGGCAGCGGCCAAAAGGTAGCGGTAGCCGCCAAAGTACAGGGAGACATGATAGAAAAAGAGGGCAACGGCTTTAAAATTCAAGGCTCGTTTACAATGCTTGCCGCCATCTACCATTCAGTGGATGGCAACGATCCGCAGGCTCTTTCTAAAGCTGCTCTGGCTGCCGTCCCTTCTTACGATGCGCTGCTTAATGCCCATAGAAAGGTTTGGGAGGAACTCTGGCAAAACGCGGAAGTGGCTATTGATGGAGACGAGGAAGCAGAATTCGCGCTGAACTACTCGCTGTATCATTTAATGTCCGTCGCCCCACGGCACAGTGATAGCCTATCCATTGCCGCAAGAGGCCTTTCCGGGCAAACCTATAAAGGGGCGGTTTTCTGGGATACAGAAATGTTTATGCTGGATTTTTTAATGAACAGCATGCCCAAAAGTGCCGCCGCCACATTGCGTTACCGAATCGATACCCTTCAAGGGGCTAAGGAGAAGGCCCGGTTCTACGGCTATCGAGGGGCCTTCTACGCCTGGGAAAGCCAAGAGGGCGGTTTTGACGCCTGCTCCGATTACAATGTAACCGATGTGTTCACTGGCCGTCCCATGCGTACCTTCTTTAAAGACAAGCAGTACCATATTTCCGCCGCCGTGGTCTACGGCCTTATGTCCTATCTGCGCCACACCGGGGATGATTCCTTGCTTGAATCCGGCGGCGCAGAGGTGATCTTCCAGTGCGCCAGGTTTTACCACAGCCTGCTTGTGAAGCATGTGGAAAAAGAGACTTTTGAAATTTGGGATGTGATCGGTCCCGACGAATACCACGAGCGGGTGGATAATAACTTTTACACCAACGAAATGGCCCGTTTCGTGTTTGAAACCGCTTGGGAATTAAAAGACCGTTACCCAGCTGAATACGAAAAAGAACTGAATGACTTTTACCAAGCCAGCCAAAAACTCAAAAGGCAAGTCCCCAATAAAAACGGGGTCATTGCTCAATTCGATGGGTATTTTAATTTGGAGGATGTTTCTGTAAGTGAAGTGCGCTCCCGGCTTTTGCATGAAAAAGAATACTGGGGCGGGGCTTATGGCGTGGCCACCCATACACAGGTGATCAAGCAGGCGGACGTGGTCGCTCTGCTGTACATGCTGCGGGATCAATACACCCAGGACGCAATGAAAGCCAACTACGATTACTACGAATCTCGCACCGAGCACGGTTCTTCTTTAAGCGCCTGTATGTATTCTCTGATTGCCTGCCTTATTGGCCGTCCGCAGGAAGCTTACCCCTTGTTTATGAAATCCGCCAAGGCCGATCTGGTAACGGGCGGCAAAGAATGGGCAGGGCTTGTGTACATCGGCGGTACCCACCCGGCGGCCGCCGGGGGTGCGTACATGACACTGAAAAACGGTTTCCTAGGTTTTACCATCGAAAACGACACCTTCGCCTTCAAGCCCAACCTTCCTGCCCATTGGAAAAAGGTGATCATGCCCTTTACTTTTAAGGGGATCGACTACGTGGTCACCGCATCCAAGGATAACTTTCGCATTAGTCCCCGCTAATGAAATGGGCACCTAATGTGGGATGGCTGCACTTATCCAGCAAAATCTTTCCCTCATGCAAAGCAATGGCCTTGGCGGCATTCCGAATAGCCATAGAAATTCATCCTTCGCTTTCCTGTTTTAGCTAATTATCAGGCTTTTCAAAAAGGTTCAGATGTGGTTGAAGCGCAAAATCGTCTGCCAAAGGCATACAGGATGGTACGCCGACAAAGCTATTTTGCGCTGAGCCCGCAGATGGGCCTTTTTCAACAGCAGATATTTATTTATTATCGTAGCCTAAGGTACGCAGATCATCCAGCCTGTCCCGCCAGCCTTCCCGAACCTTTACAAACAGCTTTAGATTCACATGCAGGCCCAGCAGCTTTTCAATATCTGCCCGGGCTTCGGAACCGATCTTCTGGATCATAGCACCATTGCGGCCAACCACAATACGCTTATGGGCATCCCGCTCCACATAAAGGGTGGCATCGATCTCCATAAAATTATCGTTTAACTTGTTCATGGCCATCATTTCAACGCCAATGCCGTGAGGCACCTCTTCACGCAAATTGCGAAGGGCCTTTTCCCGAATCATTTCCGCGCAGAGAATCCGCTCCGGCTGGTCTGTCATCATGTCTTCGGGGAAATACTTGGGGCCTTGGGGCATCACCGCCACCAGGGCCTTTTCTAATTCCCCGATACCATCTTGGGTGTAAGCGCTGATGGGGATAATGGCATCGTACTTGCTTTCGCTGAAGGATTGCATCAAGGCCAGCAGGTTTTCCTTAGGCATCATGTCGATCTTGTTCAGCAGCAAGAATTTCGGTACTTTTTTGCTTTGCATATCCTGTACAATAGTCCGGTCGTGGTTGCCCACCGCCGTGGCATCCACCATGACCACCAAGGCATCCATGCCATCCATGGCATCTTTGGCAGCCTTGACCATGTATTCCCCCAGTTTGGTCCGGGGTGTATGGAGGCCTGGGGTATCTAAAAACACCAATTGGTAATCTTCGCCGGTCTTAATCCCCATAATACGGTTTCGTGTTGTCTGAGGCCTATTGGATACAATGGCTACCTTTTCCCCCACCATGGCGTTCATTAAAGTGGATTTACCTACATTAGGGCGGCCCATAATGGCCACAAACCCCGAACGAAAATCCTGCTGTTTTTCCATGTTATTCGTTCCCTCTCCCTGCTCCAATGGCGCTTAGCGCCAGTTCTTCTTTTGCGCGCATCTTTTCTTTATCGCTTTCAACCATGTGATCGTAGCCCATTAAATGGCACATGGAATGCACCACCATATAAGCCATCTCCCGTTGAACGCTGTGGCCGTACTCTTGGGCCTGGGCTAATACCCGTTCAAGAGAAACGATCATATCCCCCAGCAGCCCGCAGCCCCAATCCACATCGTAGGCTGTTTTAAGCTTCCTTTGTTCATCCTTTAGGGTATGCCCCGGCTTGAAGGCCAAGGCGGGAAAAGAAAGCACATCGGTGGGTTTATCCAATTGGCGGTATTCCCGATTGACCTCCTGAATGCCTTCATCGTCCGTAACCCTTATAAACACACCGCAAGGGACGGCTATACCCTCCGCGTCAAGGGCAGCCTGGGCCGCTTTTTCCATGATGCTTTCAAGGCCCGGGTCCATGACATCCCACTGCCAATCAATTTTCACTGTCCTGCTCCTTGGTTTCTTCTGAAATTGGTTCAGGGGCCGGCTCTGGCGCCAGCTTCTCTTCCTGAATGATTTCCCTTTTGGGTACGTTCACCTGGGGGTACTCGATCCGCTCGTGAAACGCGCCGTTTAAAGAGTTTACAAACGCTTCGCTGATCTTGTCGATATCGCTTAAAGTAAGGGGACTGTCGGACAGCTGCCCGTCTTCCAGCTTCCCTCGGATCAACCGCTCAATTAAATCTTCAATGGTTTTAGGGGTAGGGTCCGGCATGGCGCGAACTGCAGCCTCCACTGTATCTGCCAGCATAACAATAGCGCTTTCCTTGGTGGAAGGCCGTTTCCCATCGTAGCGGAAATCTTGTATATCCACCGGCTTGCCATCAGATAGCTGCAAGGCCTTATGGTAAAAATACATGACTGGCGTATCTCCATGATGCTCGGTAATAATCCGTTGAATTTCCACCGGCAGATGGAACTTCTGCGCAAACTGCAAGCCATCCCCCGTGTGGGCGGTAACGATGGCGGCAGACACCTGAGGATCGGTATGATCGTGCATGTTTTCGCCCTGCTGGTTTTCTTTAAAATACAAGGGCCGCTTCAATTTGCCCACATCGTGGTAATATGCCCCGGCGCGGGTTAGGAGCGGGTTGGCGCCAATGGCCTCCGCCGCGGCTTCCGCCAAATTGGCCACCAGCAGGCTATGGTGATAGGTGCCTGGCGCTTCCACCAGCAGTTTTTTAAGCAGGGGATGGTTGGGGTTTGTCAGTTCCAGAAGCTTGCTCTGGGTGGATAAGGTAAACGTGGTTTCAAAAAGAGGCTGCAAGCCCAGGGTGATAACCGCCGCGATAATGCTGCCGCCCATGGCCCACAAGCCGTTATTCCAAACAGCGGCCAATTCGTTGTTGTTCATAAGCCCCAAAGCGAAAATCACCAAACATTGGCACAGCGCCACCAGAATACCGCAAAGCAGCACCCGCACACGCTGAGGCCTTTGCCTTAAAAAGGCGGAGGAAACAATGGAGCTCACCAGGCCCATCAAAAGCAAATGCACCATCTGGGTGGCATAGTTGTTGGCTGTGCCTGCTGTTAGAGCGCTGACCACAATGGCCACGCAAACGCCGCCGGAAATACCCACAGTGCCTCCCAGCAGCCCCGTTAGGAGCATGGCACCCATGGCCACCGGGGCCAGGTATGCGTTAGTGGCTTTCATTACAATCAGGCAAATGGCCACAGTGCTGACGATGACCATCATCAAAACCATGGTTTTTCTAAGCTGCTTAAGCACAGAATGCCGCATCATTTGAAGGAGCACCAGCATGCAGGCAACGCCGATTAAGACGATCAACAGCACGCCTGTATACATGGGCATATCCACGCTGTTATCGTCCAAAAGGCCCAACTGGCGGAGCATTTCCATTTGGTTCAGCGCCACCCGGTCCCCGGCTCGGACGATGTTCTGGCCCTGGATATACACCACAGGCTCTACTTCGTCCCGTGCTTTTTGCTGGGCAATCTCCGTGCTTGATTGCTCGATAACCATGTTAGGTTTAACACATTTTTTAAGTACCGGGGTCACCACATTTTGCAAAAGGTTGGTTTCCACCCGGAAGCCAGCAAACTGCAAAATACTCTGGATGGCTTCATTGACTTGCCCTTCCATTATTTTGGTATTCAGTACGTTTTCCACCGCCGCCGTCACCGCAAGGATCATCGTAGAAAAGGCCTCGTCGCTGGCGTTTAAAAGGGTCTTCATCTGATAGTCCGTTAATGTTACCTTAGTGAGCATGGCCTTGGCAAAATCCAGTTCCTGCTGCTGGAAAGCGTAATCTTCGCCTTTTTCTTTTAAAGTGGCTGCCGCGTAATGCTGTACGCCGCCTAATTCTATAAAGATGGTATCCAGCTCTGAAAGAACCTCTTCCGTAACGCCTTCGGCATAGTGGTATGTGGGTTCGACCGCCCGTGCCGCCGCTTCCCGGCGGGAGGCAGTGGTTACTTCATCCACCACTTCCTTTGAAGCCGTGATGGTTTTAAATGCAATGGAGCCCACTTTTAAATCGTACCGTTCCGGGGTAACGGCTGCCGCAAAAAGCACAGTCAATAACAGCGTGCCTACAAGCACCGCCAAAACGCATTTAAAGCCTTCACTTCCTACCCATCTAATGAAAGCTTCTTTCCTGCTTTGATTGTTATTGGGGCGTTTTACCTTCTTGGGCATCATTGGCATTTGGCTCCTTCCCGCGGTTCAAGTCCAGTTCGTAAGCCTTTACAATGGCCTGCACCAATTCGTGCCGCACCACGTCTTTATCGCTTAGTTCAACCATACCGATCCCTTTAACACCTTTTAAAATGCGAAGGGCTTCTGTTAACCCGGATTTTTTGCCAAAGGGTAAATCCGTCTGGGTTATATCGCCTGTTACCACAATCTTCGAGCGAAACCCAAGGCGGGTTAAAAACATCTTCATTTGCTCGGTGGTGGTATTCTGGGCTTCATCTAAAATAATGAACGAATCCGACAAGGTGCGGCCCCGCATATAGGCCAGCGGCGCCACTTCCACAGCCCCCCGCTCCAATAGCTTCTGGTAGCTGTCCATGCCCATAAAATCGTACAGGGCATCGTACAGGGGACGCAAATAGGGGTCTACCTTCTGGGTCAGATCCCCGGGCAGAAAACCCAGTTTCTCCCCTGCCTCCACAGCCGGGCGGGTTAAAACAATCCGCTCTACTTCCTTATTGCGAAGGGCGACCACAGCCAGTGCCATGGCCAAATAAGTCTTGCCTGTACCCGCCGGGCCCACAGCAAAAGTTAAATCGTGCTCTTTAATGGTTTTAACATATTCTTTTTGCCCCAGGGTCTTGCATTTAATCTGCTTCCCCCGATGGGTAATGGCCACCACATCTTTTAAAATGTCATCAAGCTTGTCCAATTGCCCTTCCCTTGCAAGGGCAATGGCATAACGGATGCGAGAGCGGTCCACGTATTCGCCTTTGGCCATCATGGCCAGGAGCTTTTCAATGACTTGGGATGCCAAATTCACCTGGCTGTCATCCCCGGCAATGCACAGTTCCGTGCCCCTTAAACTAATCGCCGCCCCTGTTTCTTGCTGGATCAGCGCGGCGTTTTGGTCGTTCATGCCGAACAAAGTCATATAAGAATCCATGGTATCCACCGAAAGCATCAATTGCCTGCTTGGCGCCAAAGAGCCATTCCTCCATTCAATCAAGCTATTCACGGTCCGGTGCCACGGCTATATCCCGTATTACCTGCGCTACCGCTGTCGCTTCCATTTGCTTACCTTCTATCATACAATAATCTACCCATTTGTCAATCAAATCATCATGTTGAGCCATCTTTTTCGCCAATTTTTCATAGGCCGCTGCCCCTGCTTCCTGTTTCACAAGATTCACATCCCGGGCAGCTTGTGTAAGGCTCACCTCCATACGTGTGATCCGCTTTAAGGTAACGGGAAAGAAGGCCCCCACAACCGGCCAGCGTTCCAACATGATATCGTAGTGCTCAAAGGCAGTTTCCACCTTTTCAAACAAGGTCACAAAGGGCGTTTCGATGGCCTCGTAAGCTTCTTCCAGCCCGGTAGGAATGGAAACCGTTTCGAAAAGCGGCAGGCGCACGCTGGCCCCCAGCCACACCTTGGCCATTATCTTGCCCCGGGCCTTTACCCTCTTTGTTTCTCCATCGGTGCCCGCCCTCTCTTCGCCTTTTATAAGCACCTGGCCCTTCTTCACCAGATCCCCCAGCTGCACCTGGGGCGTTCCCTGGTATGGCTCAATAGAAACAATAATACCGCTTTGGCTGGCAATAATATCATTGGGGTCCCCTTGGGTTACCACCTTGGGTACCGGCACCCCTTGAATCATGCGGATGGTCAAATCTGCACCCCGAAAGGCGGTTTTTACCCAGGCCGTTTCAGGGTAGCGGTATTCCAGCGCCGCGTTCAGGGCTTCAATATCGATTTTGCTTCGAAGCATACCCGGTTTAATACCCGCTTCTTCCAAATAAGCCCTGATATCCCCTTCGTAAGCCCCTGCATCCAGAATATTAATATGCCAGACGAATTGCAGAGCAATCACCATGACAATCACCAGCACCAATGCCCCTGCACCTATGCCCCAGCGCCGCAGGAGCTTGTTGCGCAGTGCCGACAGGCGGATGGCCTTGCCTTTTTCGATCTCCCAGCCCCTGGTTTGAGCCAACTCCAATAAAAGTGGAAAATCCTTTTCCGCCACCTGGCCGGTAACAGCCTTATTTCCTTGCCGCTTCAAACCCCAAAGGGCGATGTTGTTTTCCCCTGCCATTTTCAGCAGCTTTTCAAGGCTTAAGCCTTTGGCGGAAAAGCGAAGGGCGAATTGATTCTTAGCATTTTCCACTTTGCTTCCCTGCCTTTTCGGGGTATTGTACCAGCGATATATTGCCTTTAATCATGGCATCCTGCCAGCCATATTTCATAATTTCCAGCCCTTGGCCCCTGATGGTAATAATGCCCAGCACGCTTTGAAAGCAGATCATATCCTGCTGGTAGGTTACAATCCCCTCATGCTGTTCGATTAAAAGCCTGGTATTGCCATACACCACCACACGTGGGAGCTTTGTTATCACTTCCTCGGGAAATCCTGTCATCCTGCTTAGCCGCTCCATCTTTACACCTCCCGGATGGTAAAGCCTATGCGGGAAAGAAAAAATTTATCTTGCAAAAAAACTTTTGCTGTGTATAATAAGCATTGTAGCGCTCCCTTTGGGGGCAGTAGTATGGAAGGTGGTAGTCTTATGAAGTACGTTGTTTTGGTCGCCTATGTTCTGATGATGGTCCTTGTCATTTTCTTCACAGCCAGAAAATCATTATCGCTTAAGGAATTTTTCCTTGGCGGACACAATGTTGGTCCATGGATGAGTGCGCTCTCCTATGGGGCCAGCTATTTTTCTGCCGTTATCATTATTGGCTATGCCGGTTCCACCGGCTGGGATGTAGGCCTTTCCGCCGTATGGTGCGGTATTGGCAACGCCATTGTAGGCAGCTTTATCGCCTGGAAGCTTCTGGCCAAGCCCACCCGTCGCATGGGCGAAAAGCTGAACGTTTCCACCATGCCGGGCTTCTTTGAAAAGCGGTACAACTCCAAGACCCTTAAAGTCCTTTCCTCCATTATTATTTTCGTCTTTCTTCTGCCTTACTCCGCTTCCGTTTACAAGGGGCTGGGCACCATGTTCAAACTGGCCATGGGCTTTGATTACACTTGGTGCGTCATTATTATCGCGCTGCTTTCCGCCCTCTACCTGTTCCTGGGCGGCTACAGGGCCACTGCCATTACGGATTTCTTCCAGGGCATTATCATGATCGTGGGCATCGTCTGTGTGGTGTTCTACATTGTCCGTGCAGCAGGCGGCGTACAGGGGGGCATCCAAGCGCTAAGCCAGGAGGGCATTGGCGGCGAGGGCTTTGGTTCTCTGCTTCCTCCTGCAGGCAAGGGCTCCTGGCTGTTCTCTAACGTTGTATTAACTTCTTTGGGTGTGCTGGGCATGCCGCAGATGATTCATAAATTCTTCGCCATTAACGATACATCGTCTGTCAAGCGGGCCACCGTGATTTCCACCGTGTTCGCGCTGATCATCGCAGGAGGCGCCTACTTCGCGGGCAGCTTTGGCCGTGTGGTGCTTTCTAAGATTATTGATCCCGCTACCGGAGAAACCATGGCTGCTCTTGTTAATTCCGGTGTTATGACAAAGGACATGATCATGCCCACTATGCTGGTAGACACCGCCGTTGTGGGAATCCCCGATGCCCTTCAGGGATTGTTTATCGTTTTACTTTTGTCCGCTTCCATTTCCACGCTGACAAGCTTGGTGCTTTCCTCCGCTTCGGTTATTTCTATCGACCTGGTATCGGTTATTAAGCCCAACATCAAAACCGCTACCCAAGCGACTATCATGCGGGTGCTTTGCATCATATTTGTGGTATTCTCTCTGGCGATTAACTTTCTTATGCAGGGCACGCCCATTATGTCGCTGATGTCCCTTTCCTGGGGTGCTATTGCTGGCGCGTTCCTGGCCCCCTTCCTCTATGGCTTACTGTGGAAGGGTGTAACCAAAGCAGCGGTATACACCAGCTTTGTATCGGGGCTGCTGATCTCCACCCTGCCCCCTTTGGTAACAGGCAACTTCGCCTTGGCGCCTTACTCCGGCGCAGCAGCCATGATCGCAGGTTTGGTGATCGTGCCTGTGGTGAGCCTGTTAACGAAAAAGGCAGCTTTCCCCAAGCAGCACATTGAAGCTATATTCGGAAAATAAGTGCAACTATAAAGCGCCTTGCCAGCAATTAGCAAGGCGCTTTTCATTTACAGCTTTAGGGAGTTGGCAGAGAATAGCCAGTTCATAGCCAATAACATTTCTAGCGTAAAAAACAACGAACAACTGGCCCCATTTCATTCGTTTCCGATCTGGCCCCTAAATCCCCTTCAAGAACCTGGATCTGCACTTCTTGACAGACCACCAACAGCAATGACCGTCTTTTCTGCAAGGATTGCGGCAAGGTCAAGTAAGCTTACTTTATTTGTTCTATGAGCGCTTCTTTTTTATTGGGCACCCGCCCATCGATCACCAGATCCAGTAAGCGATTCAGCCCTTCCCCCACTGCCTTGCCCTGGTAGCCAAGGGCCACCAAATCCTGGCCGGAAACAGCCAACTCCCTTAAAGAAAAGCATTCCCCCTGTGCTAAAATATCTTCATATGCCGCGCGTAAAGCGCGGTTTTCTTTTTCGCCCAAGGCTGCTTTATCCGGGGTCTTGGCAGCGTCATCGGCCAACTGCACATCTAAAAGCAGATCGAACAATTCCGTGCCCACATGCCGAAGCAGCCGCTTAATGGATTTTTTTGAATGGAGCCTTCTGTCGTGGTAATAAACCAATTCACACACACTGTCGGTGGTTTTGTTATCCATGCGCAAATCCATCAGCACTTCCCGGGCGATCACCGCACTTAGCTTCCCATGGCCGTAAAAATGGCCAATGCCCTTTTCATCCCGGTGAAAACAGCGGGGCTTGCCTGAATCGTGCAAAAGCATGGCCCAGCGAATGCGCAGCTCCTTTTTAGAAGCTGCTACCGCGTAGGCCGTATGGGCCCACACATCGTAACAATGGTAAGGGTTATGCTGCAAAAAGCCTGCCATGGAGCCAAGCTGGGGCATCACCTGCGAAAGCACATCGTGATAGCTTAGCAAAATAGGAAGCACCCCATCTCCCATTAGAAGCTTGTTCAGCTCCACCGCGATCCGTTCTTTAGCGATTAAATTAAGCCGCTGTTTGTTTTTGTGGATGCTGGCTGCCGTTTCTTTTTCAATCTTAAAGCCCAGAGTGCTGGCAAAGCGCAAAGCCCGAAGAATCCGCAGTGCGTCCTCCAAAAAGCGGGTATCCGCATCCCCTACGCAGCGAATCAGCTTGTTTTCAATATCCCTTTGTCCATCAAAATAATCCACCACATGGCCTTTTTCGTCCATTACCATGGCGTTTATGGTAAAATCCCGGCGTTTCAAATCTTCCTTAAGGTTTTTAACAAACGCCACCTGATCTGGATGGCGACCATCGGTGTATTCCCCATCGGTGCGGTAGGTTGTCACCTCAATGGGTTCTCCCTCCACCATCACCGTAACGGTACCATGCTTAAGGCCCGTTTCAATAAGCCGCTGGCCATGAAAGCAGGCCATGGTTTCTTGGGGTTGGGCACTGGTGCACACATCGTAATCGTGAGGCACAACGCCCATAAGCAAATCCCGCACGCAGCCGCCTACACCATAAGCCTCGTAACCACTGGCTTTCAGCCTTTCAATAACCTTTTGCGCTGCCTGTCCAAGCATTGTCCCACCTCCTCTGGTTTCAAACAGTTTACCACACCGCCAGACCATGAGCAACATATCCTATAATTGTACCCAAAGGTAATTATATCCCGAAAGGGTTGAATATAAATGTTGGCAAATGTTTCAAAGCCCTATTTGGAAATGACTAAGCTGCGCCTGCACCTGGATGTGCACCCGATGGATTTAACCAGCCGGGCAAAGCTGATTAAGCTTTGTGAAAAAGCGGGCTGCCCGCTGAAAACCCCGGTATACGATAGCTATTGTCCCCTGCAATGGACCTGGATCGACAGCCCCTGGCCCTGGGAGGTGAAAACCCGTGTGGATTTATGAAAAATCTTTATATCTGCCTTTAAAAAACATCGAGCCCGACGAAAAAAATGCTTTAAACCTGTGCCGACCCTTGGGAGCACTTGAGATTTACACAAAAAAAGCGTTGAACGCCCGGTACGCCACCCAAGACCCGCGGGCCAAAGCCCTTTTAACCGACATTGCCACCGAATGCCTGAACCTGCAAGAAGTCCTGTGGGCGCTTTTGCTGGCTATGGGCGCCTCCGGCACCATTCCCTGCCGGGAAAACCTGCTTACCGCCTATGAAAAGGCCCTGGAGCAAACGGATCACCCTCAGGCCCGGGAAGTGCTGCAGTTGCTTAAGCAGCGTGCTCTGGAGCACGAAAAATATTTGGCTGAGCTGGATATTGTACTTTGATTGTATTAGCACTTGACAGGCAAAAAAGTTTTTGCTAAACTACCCTCAATCAAACGCGATGAAAGGGATAAACGATCCCGATGCTTGCTTTAGAGAGCTGCCGGTTGGTGCGAGGCAGTGGGGCATAAGATCGTACTCACCCTAGAGCGGCCGGCTGAAAGGGTGCCTCTATGCGAATAGAGTTTTCTCGATTAGGTTCGGACGGGTACTCCCGTTATAGTGTAAGGCATTGATGGATGCCGTTAAGCAGGGCGCATTAGCGTCAACAAGAGTGGTACCGCGGAAGTTTGTTTACAACACGCTTTCGTCTCTTGATTCAAATCAGGAGGCGAGGGCGTTTTTCTTTGCCTCCAAGCGCCATCAAACCAATATAAATTAGGAGGCGGACCACTATGATCAAATTATCTTTTTCCACCATCGGCTGCCCGGATTTCTCTTGGACGGAAATTATTGCAATGGCCAAAGACTTGGGTTTTTCCGGCATGGAAATCCGCGGACTCAAAGAGGACGTATCGGCTGTGCAAGCCAAGCCCTTCCAAAACGGCAACATTGCCGCCACAATGGCTCAGCTGGAAAAAATGCACTTATCAATCCCCTGCCTCACCACCGGCTGTGTATTAAAAGACACTGCCGATTGGGCTAACACCAAGCAGGAAATTTTCGCCACCATCGACCTGGCTGTAAAGCTTTCTACCCCTTACATCCGCCTGATGGGCGATCGTGCCGCCGCTGAGGAAGGCCCTGTGGACGATGCCACTGTCTTAAACGCTATTCGTGAGGTAGTCCCCTATGCGGAAGAAAAGGGCGTAACCCTTCTCATCGAAACCAACGGGGTTTACGCCGATACCGCCCGTCTGCGGGAACTGCTGGAAAGCGCTGCCAGCGATAACGTAGCCGCCCTGTGGGATATGCACCACCCCTACCGCTTTAAGGGTGAATCTGCGGAAAAAACCGTCCAGAACCTGGGGGCGTACATCAAGCACACCCATATTAAGGATTCTGTTATGGAAAATGGCCAGGTGGTTTACAAGCTCATGGGCGAAGGGGATCTGCCCGTGGCCTCCTTCATGAGCGCTCTGAGTTCCATTAAATTCGACGGCTTCATCTCTTTGGAATGGGTAAAACGCTACGCTCCCAACCTGGAAGAGGCAGGCATCGTGTTTCCCCACTTTGTGGATTACATGTCCCAGTTTATGGAACAGGGTGCCATTCCCGGCCGCTTGCAAGATAACCTGCGCAAAACCGGCAAATACATTTGGCCCAAAGAAACCCTGATCGATCTGACCTTCCCCCAGGTTCTGGATCGGATGGCCGAAGAATTCCCCGATCAAACCGCGTTCAAATACACCGTAATGGATTACCAACGTACCTACAAGGAATTCCGCGACGAAGTAGATACCTTCGCCCGGGCGCTGATTTCCCTGGGCGTCCGTCCCGGGGACCATGTAGCCATCTGGGCCACCAATGTACCGCAGTGGTACATTACCTTCTGGGCTTCCGTAAAAATTGGCGCGGTACTGGTAACTGTCAATACCGCATACAAGATTCACGAAGCGGAATACCTGCTGCGCCAAAGCGACACCCATACGTTGGTGATGGTGGATGGCCTCAAGGACAGCGACTATAACGCCATTATCCAAAAGCTCTGCCCGGAACTGGCTACTGCCGACAAAACCAAGCCCCTGCACTTAAAGAAATTGCCCTTCCTGCGCAATATTGTTACCTGCCAATCCACCCAGCCTGGCTGCCGCACCTTTGAAGAAGCCATGGCTATGGCCGACCGTACCCCCATCGAGGAGGTCTACCGCCGGGCCGCCCAGATCAACAAGCACGATGTATGCAACATGCAATACACCTCTGGCACCACAGGCTTCCCCAAGGGCGTGATGCTCACTCACTACAACGTTGTCAACAACGGTAAAAACATTGGCGATGGCATGGATTTATCCACCGCCGACCGTTTGATGATCCAGGTGCCCATGTTCCACTGCTTCGGTATGGTGCTGGCCATGACTGCCGCCATGACCCACGGCACCACCATGGTTCCCATCCCCTCCTTCTCTCCCCGCCTGGGGCTGGAAGCCATCACCAAGGAAAAGGTCACTGCCTTCCACGGCGTTCCCACCATGTTCATCGCCATGCTGGGCCATGAGGATTTTGCCAAGACCGATTTTTCTCACGTGCGCACTGGCATTATGGCAGGTAGCCCCTGCCCGGTAAAGGTTATGGAAGATGTGCTCACCAAAATGAACATGACGGAAATTACCATCGTTTATGGCCAGACCGAATCTTCTCCCGGCTGCACCATGTCAAAAACCACCGATCCCACCGATGTGCGCGTAGCCACCGTAGGCAGCGCCATGTATGGGGTGGAATGCAAGATCGTAGACCCTGAAACCGGGGTCGATTTGCCCGATAATGTAGATGGCGAATTCGTGGCCCGTGGCTATAACATCATGAAGGGCTACTACAAAATGCCTCAGGCTACCGCCGCCGCCATCGACGAAGAGGGCTGGCTCCATACCGGGGACATCGCCCGCCGGGACGAAAACGGCAACTATAAGATTACTGGCCGTTTAAAGGATATGATCATCCGCGGAGGCGAGAACATCTACCCCAAGGAAATCGAGGATTTCCTCTACACCCACGAAAAGGTCCAGGATGTTCAGGTCATCGGCGTACCCAGCAAGGCCTACGGCGAAGAGATCATGGCCTGCATCGTATTAAAGCCTGGCGTTGCCTCCACCGAGGAAGAAATGAAGCAGTATGTTATGGATCACATGGCCAAGCACAAAACCCCCCGGTACATTGCCTTTGTGGATTCCTTCCCCATGAACGCCGCCGGCAAAATCCTCAAATACAAAATGCGTGAGGACGCCGTGGAGGCGCTGAAGCTCCAGGCAGATAACGCTATTGAAACTGCATAAAATTGAATAGAAAACGACGAGAACCTTTTGCTTTTTCAAAAGCAAAAGGTTCTCGTGCTCTCCAAAAAGAAAACCTGAAATTAACCACATCTTGTGTTATAATAATCATAGCTTTTAACATAGTACGGAGGAACGTTAAGTGGCCATTGTAAAATGCAAGATGTGCGGCGGTGATATTACCATACAAGCAGATACGGCCAGCGCCACCTGTGAATATTGCGGAAGCCTTTCTACGCTGCCTCATGCAAGCAGCGAGCAAACCCTTAATCTCCATAATAGAGCCAACCACCTTCGGATGCTTAAGGATTTTGACAAGGCTCAGAATATCTACGAGAGCATTATTACACAAAATCCTTGCGATGCCGAAGCCTATTGGGGCATTGTGCTTTGCCGGTATGGCATTGAATACGTCGAGGATGAAGCCACTCATCATCGTATCCCCACCCTTAACCGCATGCAGTACCGTTCCGTTTTAGAAGATGAAGGCTATCTAAATGCATTGGAAAACGCCGATGTGGTTGCTAAATCTTTATACGAGAAGCAGGCCCAGGAAATCAACCGTATTCAGGCCGGGTTTTTAAGCATTTCCAGTAAAGAACCGCCCTTCGATGTTTTTATTTGCTATAAAGAATCCGACGGCAGCAGTCAGCGCACCCCGGATAGCGTTTATGCCCAGGAAATTTATCAGGCACTGATTGATGAAGGCTATAAAGTGTTTTTTTCCAAGATCACCCTTGAAAAAAGGTTAGGCGAAGCTTATGAACCTTATATTTTTGCGGCGCTGAATTCCGCCAAGGTCATGTTGGTGGTCGGTACCCGCGCGGAATATATGCAGGCCAAATGGGTGCGTAATGAATGGAGCCGTTTCTTGTATCTAATGAACACCGACCGAAGCAAGCGGCTGATTCCCGTATACCGGGATATGGACGCTTATGAGCTGCCCGAGGAATTTGCGTATCTCCAGGCCCAAGACTACAGCAAGGTCGGTGCCATGCAAGATTTGCTCCGCGGCATCAAAAAAATCATGACGGGCACAGAGGATAGCGTACCTAAGCAAAACTCACGTGCGCAAGACGATCAAGCCCTTGCGCTCTTGCGTCGTGGACATATCTATTTAGAAGACGGCGAATTTGGAGACGCTATCAAATATTTCGACCGTGCATTGGATTTTCAACCGGATAATGCCCAGGCCTACATGTATAAGCTATGCGCTGAAATGGGCTGCCGAACCGAAGAAGAGCTATGCTATATTGATGAACGATTTGATACAGATAAGGACTATGCCAGAGCCCTGCGTTTCGCTTCTAGCGAAGAAAAGATACGCTTTGAATATTTGCTGGAAGAATGGGAGCGGTGGCATGTGTATTGGGAAGCCATCCGGCGCTGCACCTTCCGAGCCATTCAAACCCCAGAAGCTGGGCTGGATTATTTAAAACAAGCTATTGAAACACAAACTACAGCCCCCTATCTTCCTGGGATCTATCTGCGCACAGCTGAAGATTTCCAAATGTTGGGCAATTATAAAGATGCTCCGAATTGCTATGCCCTTTGCATGAAATTAGCAAAAATCGCCAAAGAAGAGGCCATCTTTGCCAAGGCCAATAGCCTCTTCTCCTCCGCAACCAATCTGGACAACTTGCTACAAGCTCAGCAATTGTATAAGAGCATACCTAATTATGCAAAAGCCTCCGTCAGCCTGGCGGAGTGTGAAAAAGCGTATGAAGAACGGCTCAATCAGCTTTTCGAATCCGCAGCAACGCAACTAGATTCTGCAAAAAGTGCGTATCAATTTCAACATGCCCTTAATGCCTTTGAGAAAATCCGTCATTACAAAGCTGTAGAGGATTATATCTCTTTGTGCCAAAGACGCCTCAAAGAATGCGAAGCAGAAGAAGAAGCAAAAGAAACAGCAGCGGCCCTTGCACGAATACGGTTAGCAAAAAGGCAAAAGCGTTCAGAGAGGCTCGTCTGGGGCTTTATTGTTCTTATTCTTATAGCTACAGGATGCATAGCATATTATCAACTGGTCGTTATTCCGGCCAATCACTATAAATCAGGTGAAGCTCTAGCAGCTGACTACTATAGATTAGCTGGCACCTATTTCCCCCAGTCTGAAAACATGGACAGAAATCAAGCAAATTGCCCTTTCAAGCTCTTATCTTATAGGTGTTAAAACAGATGGCAGCATTAGGCTGGATCAGCGATGGTCCGCTGTTTCTGCGCATGTGTCTGAATGGGAAAACATCATAGAAGTTGCGGCCGGAGAGCAGCACGTGGTAGGTCTTACAGCCAAAGGAACTGTGGTGGCATCCGGCAGCAATAAAAATGGGCAATGCAATGTTGGAAAATGGCAGAACATCCTTCCCCTTATTTCAATTCAATAACACCAAGGAGGTATTTCTATGAGCGGTGAAATTCCGGTAATCGTATTCGAAGGAGATCGGCAAACCTTAGTATGGCATCACCCTACCACCGATTTTGTGATGGGGACCCAATTGATCGTCCATGAAACACAAGAAGCCATTTTCTTCCGAAATGGCGAAGCGCTGGACTCCTTTGGTGCGGGACGCTATACCTTGGAAACAGGCTGCCTGCCCAAGATGGAAAAGCTGTACAAATTGCCGACTTTCGGGCAACCCTTCCATTCGGAGGTCTATTTTATTAACCTGATTACGTTGATGAACATCAAGTGGGGCACCAACAGCAAAATTGGCCTGTTCGATCCCATCAGCGGCATTCATATAGAATTAGGGGCCAGCGGTGCCTTTAACATTCGGGTAAACGATGCCCGGCGGCTTTTGCTCAAGCTGGTTGGAACTGCCCAAGGGCTATCCAAAGAACAGTTAACAGACGTTGAAAACAACTACTTTAGAACCCTGATTGTAAGCAAGGTCAAAAGCAATCTTGCACGTATTATCAAGGAAAACCGGATCAATATTTTAGAGATTGATGCACAACTGGATAGCCTGTCTGCCTATTTAAAGGATGCCATCAATGAAAGTCTTGTAGAATACGGTCTTGTGATGCCGGAGTTTTTCGTAGCCAATGTTCTTACCCCAGAGGATGATCCCAACTTTCGCCTGTTAAAGCAGCAGCATGCCCAGAGCTATCTGCTTGTAAAACAAGAAGAAATATTAAAGGCCGAAGCAGAAGCCGCCATGGAACGCAAGGCCGTACAGGCCCAGACAGATGCCCGCATGCGCATGATCAATGCCCAGAGCGAAGCGGAAATGATGCGGGTAAAGGCCCAGGCAGAAGCGGATGCCCGTCGATTGAAAGCAGATGCAGAAGCCTACGAAATGCAGGCAAAGGGCTTTACCTACCAGCAGGAAACCTTGCGCCAAATAGGTGTAGAAGCCATGAAAAGCGATGGTGCCGCCAAAGCAGTAGGCAGTATGGCAGGCGATATGATGGGCATGGGGGTTGGCTTGGGCGCTCTGGCCAGCGTCGCAGGTGCCGCCAAGGATACCCTTGCCCCCATCATGGGTGCCACGGCAGATATGGTCAAGCCCGGGCTTTCCCACTGGGCTTGCTCCTGCGGTCAAACAGGGCTTACAGGCAACTTCTGCCCTCATTGCGGCAAAAGAAAGGTGGAATAGCAAATGAAGCTTAAACAGCAGTTGTTCTCTCTGGTTGCAGTATTTTTTATTCTATTTAATGTTTTAGCCTTTGTTATTCCTTTTGTTCATACCCCTGCGTTTTTTATCGCCTACGGAGCCACTTTTCTTTTCTTCCTATTTTTTGCGGCCTGCGTCTTCGCTTTTACAAAGGCAAGGCAGAAGCCGTTTGGCCTCATTTTGCGCTACCCTCTTCTCCAAGCGGCTTGGATCGCATTGGTACTCCAGCTTGCTTGCTGCTTTTTGCTCATGGGCCTTTCCCAACATATTGCGCCTTGGATATGCGTTATTATCGAGGCCATATTACTGGCAGGAACCATTGCTGCCTTGATCATTAAAGATACGGCCAAGGAAATCGTTTCTGCCACCGAAGAAAAGCTTGCATCCCAAACAAAGGGAGTTAAAGCCATGCGGGCGCTGTGCGTCACGCTTCCAGGCTTGACCGATAATTCATCCTTAAAAGCACGCTTGCAAAAATTATGCGAGGATTTACATTGCGCAGACCCCATGGTCCAAGCCGCAGATGAACAGCTTGAAGAGGCGCTCATGGGCATTCAGGCCGCATTGCAAAACAAGGACGAGGCTGACGCCATGCAATGCCTTTCCTCCGCAGAAAAATTCTTCCAATTTCGCCGGGAAAGCATTAAGCTTTCAAAATAAAACGTTAACAAAGGAAAGTAGAATCACCATAGCGAATACTATTAGGATTCTCTTTTGAGAAAATGTGAAATTCAAGTGAGGTTTCGTAATGAGTCAAGATAAAAAGAAGCGGGTGGATATTGGCGGCCAGGCGGTTATGGAAGGGGTTATGATGAAAGCCCCGGACGCTTATGCTGTATCCGTTCGCCGGCCCAATGGAAAGATCGTTATCAAGCGCACCAGCTATGTGCCCTTGTCTAAAAAGCATAAATGGATGGGTTGGCCTTTTATTCGAGGCATGGTGAACATGGCCCTTATGCTTTCAGAAGGCATGAAGACCTTGCAGCAATCCACCGACATGCTGGGCATTATGGATGAAGAACCCACTAAGTTCGAAAAATGGCTGGCGAAAAAACTGGGCAAGGGCATCGACAAAATCGTCATGGGCACCGCTGTAATCTTGGCTGTGGTTTTAGCTCTGGGGCTTTTCTTTATGCTGCCCCAAGCCATCGGTTCTTGGATTCGCACTGGCATTCAAAACAAATTAGTTGTAAACCTGCTGGAAGGCCTTGTCCGCATCGGGATTCTTATCGGCTACATGATCTTCTGCGGCATGGTGCCCGATGTGCGCCGAACTTTTCAATACCATGGTGCCGAGCATAAAACCGTTTATTGCAACGAAAACAGCAAGCCTCTTACCCCTGAAAATGCCGCTGAATATTCCACCCTGCATCCCCGCTGCGGCACCAGCTTCCTTTTAATCGTATTCATTCTGGCCTTTATTGTTTATACCATCTGCGCCTATAATGGCCCCGAATACATTCTGCGCCTATTAAGCCGTCTGGCTCTGCTTCCCCTTGTAGCGGGCATCAGCTATGAAGTGCTTAAAGGCTTGGCCCACAAAGACAATGCCCTGGTTCGCGCCCTGCGCTGGCCCGGCATGCAGCTTCAGCGGCTTACCACCAAGAAGCCGGACCTGAAAATGCTGGAAGTGGCTATCTGCTCTATGAATGTGGCTCTCTATGGTATGCCCAAGCATTTGACCCCCGATAAAGACGGCTGCGTTTATGTGGATTCCTACGAAGAAACCCAGCCGGATTATGTGCCGCCTGTAAAGGAAGAAGCCCTTCAAGAAGATGAAAACGATTGCGATCTTACTTAAAGAAGCCTACGAAAGGCTTTTAGCCGCCGGAGTGCCCGATCCGCTTTTAGACGCCCAGTACCTTCTGGGGGATATCCTAAAAGCCGGAAGGCTGGAGCTTGTTATAAACGGCGGCTCTCAGGTATCTCAAGAAACTCAGGCTTTGTTCGAAACTGCCCTTCAAAGGCGCGTTAAGCGGGAACCGCTTCAGCATATATTGGGCTATCAGCCCTTTGTGAACCTGAACATTAAAACAGATTCCCGTGCCCTGATCCCCCGCCCTGAAACGGAATTATTGGTGGAAAGGGCTTTGGAAGCGTTAAGCGCTTTTAACACGCCTAAGGTGCTGGATTTATGTACTGGCACAGGGGCTATCGGGCTGGCTATTAAAAAAAACGCCCCCCAAGCCCAGGTGACTTTATCCGATCTAAGTACCGAGGCTTTGACCTTGGCCCGTGAAAACGCCGCTTTGCTGGGGCTGGACGTTTCGTTTGCCCAAGGGGATTTGTTTACCCCCATTAAAGGGCAGACCTTCCACCTGATTGTATCCAATCCGCCCTACATTCCTTTAGCGGTTTGTCAGGGGCTGAATGCGGAAGTCCAACAAGAGCCTCTTGTGGCCTTAAACGGCGGCGCAGATGGGCTGGATTTCTACAGACGGATTGCCGCAAAGGCTCACACCCATTTGAAACCTGGCGGGGTCCTGCTCATGGAAATCGGCTACGACCAGGGTGAAACCGTGCCTGAACTCTTTACACATGATTATGGGGACATTCAAGTTTTTAAAGATTACAGCCAGCTGAACCGCATGGTGCAGGCTAAGACAAAATAAATCGGAGGAACCATGTTCGAAAAATTCCAATGGATCATGGAACGGGAACAGGAATTAAGCACAGCTTTAAGCCAGCCAGATGTGCTAAGCGATCAGGCCAAATACCAAAAGCTCTTAAAAGAGCATGCCTATTTACAGCCCCAGGTGGAAGCCTGGCGGGCTTATGAAACCCTGCTGGCCCAAGAAAAGCAAGCAAAGGAAATGCTATCCGATCCTGATTTGAGCGAAATGGCCGAGGAAGAATTAGAGGAGATTTCCACCCAAAAGGAAGCCATGGAAAAGGAGCTGCGGCTTCTGCTACTGCCCCGGGATCCCAATGCTGATCGCAACGTGATCATTGAAATTCGCGGCGGCGCTGGGGGCGATGAAGCCAGCCTTTTTGGTGCCATGATCATGCGCATGTATATGCGCTACGGCGAACGCCATGGCTATAAGGTTGAACCCCTCTCCATGAACATGACGGAGCTTGGCGGGGTGAAGGAAGCGGTGTTCTCCATGACGGGAACCGATGTCTATTCCCGTATGAAATACGAATCCGGTGTTCACCGGGTTCAGCGGGTGCCCACAACCGAATCCGGCGGCCGTATTCATACAAGCACTTGCACCGTGGCTGTAATGCCGGAAGCCGAGGATGTGGAAATATCCATTGAACCTAACGATTTGCGCATTGACTACTACCGTGCCTCCGGTGCAGGCGGCCAGCACGTTAACCGTACCGATTCCGCTGTACGCATTACCCACCTGCCCACAGGCTTTGTGGTAACCTGCCAGGACGAACGCAGCCAGATCAAGAACAAAGACAAGGCCATGCGGGTGCTTAAAACCCGTCTGTATGAAAAAATGCAGTCTGAGCAGGCCCAGGCTTACGCCGAAAACCGCAAGGATCAGGTAGGCACCGGAGATCGCTCGGAGCGCATCCGCACCTACAACTTCCCCCAAGGCCGGGTCACCGATCACCGCATTGGCCTGACCCTGTACCAGATCGACGATATTGTAGACGGGGATTTAGATGCCATTATTGATGCCCTATTAACCGAAGAACAAGCCCAAAAGCTTAAGGAGCTGGCTCTGTAAATGACTAAATGCCTTCCCTCAACTGAACAAGCCCTTAAGGAGGCCGCCGCCATTATCAAAGCAGGCGGCCTTGTGGCATTCCCCACCGAAACGGTTTACGGCCTTGGGGCCAACGCCCTGGATACTGACGCTGTGGAAAAGATATTCGAAGCCAAGCAACGCCCCCAAGACAACCCGCTGATCGTACATATCGCCGATCCCAAGGAAGCCCAAGCGCTTTGCATCGTCACCGAAACGGCAAAAAAGCTTATGGCTGCCTTTTTCCCTGGGCCGCTAACTCTTCTAATGAAAAAAAAACCCATTATTCCCGATCTGACCACCGCGGGGTTAGATTCCGTTGGCATCCGTATGCCCAACCATCCGGTTGCTCTAGCCCTGATTAAAGAGGCGGGCCTCCCCATTGCTGCCCCCAGCGCCAATCGGTCCGGCAAGCCCAGCCCCACCAGCGCCCAGCACGTTTTAACGGATATGCAGGGACGTATTCCCATGATTTTAGACGGGGGCGACTGCCAGGTTGGGGTGGAATCCACAGTTCTTGATACCACCTCTGACCCGCCTACCATTTTGCGGCCCGGAGGCATCACCCGTGAAATGCTTTTAACCGTCCTGCCTTGTGTGAATATTGCCGATAGCATCATGCGGCCCCTTCGCCCCGATGAAAAGGCCCTTTCCCCCGGAATGCGCTACAAACACTATTCTCCTGAAGGTGCCCTTACCCTAGTAGAAGGAGAAAGGGCTTTAGAAGCCATGGCCCGGCTTTACGATAACAGCAGTTCCGCCTGTCTGTTTGCCTTTGAAGAAGATTTGCCCTTTCTTTGCGACCGCTACTGTTTATCCTTAGGCAGCCGCAATACCCCGGAAGAAATGGCCAGCCGCTTGTTTGCTCACCTTCGTCGTATGGATGACGAGGGCATCCGCCACATCTACTGCGTTACCATCGATACCAGCGGCATTGGTCTGGCTGTTATGAACCGTCTTGGCCGGGCTGCAGGCTTCCACTTTGTGAATGGAGAGGATGTGCTTAAATGAAGCTGCTCTTTATCTGCTCCGGCAATACCTGTCGCAGCCCCATGGCCATGTGTCTGGCCCAGAGCATGGGGTATGAAGCCCGTTCCGCCGGATTAAGGGTAGGCTGGCAGGGCATGCCCGCTTCAGACAATGCCCTTTTAGTTATGAAGGAAATGGGCTTGAGCTTATCCGCTCACCGCAGCGCCCAGGTAGATTTGGACGTGCTTTCATGGGCGGATAAAATCATCTCCATGACCCCGGAACATCTTTTAGCCCTTACCCAACGCTACCCTCAATTTGAGCAAAAGACCTCTGCCTTTCCTTCCCCTATATCCGATCCTTATGGCTATGGACCGGATATCTATCGCCGCACCGCGCAACAGATACAAACGCAATTAAAGGAGCTGGGCCTATGACCAAACTAAAAAACGGCATGGTTCTCGCTATACGCAAAGCCATTAAAGAAGATGCTCAAGCCGTTTTAGATTACTTAAATCAGATAGGCGGCGAAAGCGACAACTTGCTTTTTGGCTTAAATGGGTTCCCTCTTTCCCAAGAAAGCGAAGCCATGTTCATCGATAGCCTCCAAGCAAGTAAAACCTCTGGCCTTTTTATCGGCCTGGTTGAAGAAGAAATTGTCAGTGTGGTAAGCCTCCAATCCCCGCCCAGAGAGCGTATTGCCCACCAGGCCGATCTGGCTATGTCCGTTAAAAAGAAATTCTGGCATTTAGGTATTGCCACTGCCATGCTCCGCCATGTGATCGATTTCGCCCGGCAAAGTGGCCAGCTGGAAGTACTCCACTTAGGCGTGCGGGCAGATAATACCCGCGCTCTTAGCTTATACCGCCGGGTAGGCTTTGCCGAAATTGGCCGCTATCCCAAGTTTTTCAAAATCAAAGGTATCTATTATGATGAGATTTTGATGAACCTGTATTTAAACCAACCCCGTCCTGTTGGCATCCTTATTCGCCCTATGTTTCAATCCGACATCGATGCCATTCTTAGTGCCTTCAAAGCCCAAGGCTGGGAAAAGCCTCGCTCCGTATTAGAAGAATACTATGAAAAAGCCGAAAAAGATGAACTAAGCGTGTTTGTAGCGCAAAAACAAGACCACATCGCAGGCTACTGCATTCTCTACCCCAAGGCCCGCTCGGGCCCTTTCAAAGGCATTCCCGAGATTGCGGATTTTAACGTTTTTGAACCCCACCGTCGTCAGGGTATTGGTACCGCCCTGATCGATGCCGCCGAAAACGCCGCGCGTCTTGTTTCCCCTACCGTCACTTTAGGGGTGGGCCTTCATGCTGGTTATGGCGATGCGCAGCGGATGTATGTTAAGCGGGGTTATATTCCCGACGGCAGCGGCCTTTGGTACCAGGACAAACCCCTCAAGCCCCATGCCTCCTGCCAGAATGATGATGATTTGGTGCTCTATTTATCGAAAAAACTGTGATTTTACGCGGTTTTGGGCTTGACAAGCACTGCCAATTTGTTATATGATAGCCATTGGCATCAATAGACTCCGCTAGCCCCGGGTTTTATTGAAACTTGGCGTTTCTTGTGCGACCATCACGTAGGAATGCAGACGTATTTTTCTTTTTACCTAATTTAAGGAGGAAGAACCTTTGAAGACGTTTATGCCTAAAGCAGACTCCATCGAGCGTAAGTGGTACGTTGTCGATGCAAGCGGCATGGTACTGGGCCGTCTGGCCAGCCAGGTTGCTAATATTCTCCGCGGCAAGAATAAGCCGATTTACACCCCCTTCGTGGATACTGGCGACTATGTCATCGTCATCAATGCCGAAAAGGCAATCTTGACTGGCAAAAAGCTAGATCAGAAGATTTACTACCATCACACCGGCTTCGCTGGCGGCTTGAAAGAAACCAAGTACCGCGATCTGATGGCTAACAAGCCTGAATTCGCCATCAAGCACGCCGTTGTTGGCATGCTGCCCAAGGGCCCTCTTGGCCGCCAAATGGCCAAGAAGCTCAAGGTATACTCCGGCGCCGAGCATGAGCATGAAGCTCAAAAGCCCGAAGTGCTGGAACTGAAGTGAGCGAAAGGAGATAAAGTATCATGGCTAAAGTAGATTACAATGCCGTTGGCCGCCGTAAGAAGGCTATCGCTCGCGTCCGTTTGGTGGCTGGCGAAGGCAAAATCATCATCAACAAGCGCGATATCGATAACTATTTCGGTCTGGAAACCCTTAAGATGACCGTTCGTCAGCCCCTGGTTCTTACCAACCAAGGCGGCTCCTTCGACGTTCTTGTAAACGTTAATGGCGGCGGCCTTACCGGCCAGGCCGGTGCCATCCGTCACGGCATCAGCCGCGCCCTTTGCAAGGCTGACCCGGAACTCCGTGGTGCCCTGAAAAAGGCTGGGTTCCTCACCCGCGATCCTCGTATGAAGGAGCGTAAAAAGTACGGCCTCAAAGCCGCCCGTCGCGCTCCTCAGTTCTCCAAGCGTTAAGCTGCGGAGTACAACATATTATTACGAGAACCCCTTTCTTTTACGAAAAAGAAAGGGGTTCTCGCGCTCTCCTCAAAGAAAACGTTATTTGGGGTTCTCTCATTTTAAATACGCTATGGTGTATGCACCGCCTACGAATACCGCACCGCCTAGTATGTTGCCGATGGTAACCGGAACCAGGCGAATGAGGAAGTTTGCGATGGTTAAGCCTTCCAGCTTTTCCTGGGAAAGGTTTAGTGTGTTCAAGGCTACTGCTACATAGTTGGGGTTGGCTTTAGCCAAAAGCCCGGCGGTAATATAATACATATTGGCCACACAGTGTTCGAAACCCCCTTCGATAAACACGATCATGGGAAACAGACAGCAGATCACCTTGCCGGCAGCCGTAGGAGACGCGGTGGCTGTCCAGATCGCCAGGCAAACCATTATGTTACATAGGATGCCAGAAAAAAAAGCGGAGCCTAAATCAATAGCGGTTTTATCGGCGGCGATTTTGAGGGTGTAAGCCCCTAGAAGGCCGCCATTTGCGCTCCATTGGGGGGTGAGGTAGGTAAGCAGAGCTACCAGCGCACCGCCCACGAAGTTGAACAGCCATACGATGGCCAGAAGGCGGAGAAATTGACGCCATTTAACCTTTTTTTGCAGGCATGAAACCACCACCAGGCAATCCCCTGTAAACAGCTCCGCGCCGCAGAGCATTACCATAATAAGCCCTGTTGGGAACACCACGGAGGACACCAGCTTTTGCACCGCCGGGGATGTAAAGGCATGGGCCGCGGCGCTTGCTCCCATAGCCCCAAGGCCGATAAATGCCCCTGCCATTATGGCCAGAATCACCAGGCGTCTGAACCCCATGTTCGCCTTGTTAATACCGTTTTGCTCCATAATGGCAGGAATCTGCTGTGGGGTATTAATCGACATTTGTATTCACCCTTATCTTTTAAATAATCGTTTGTATATACTGCCACTGGCCATTAAAGCGGTTCAGGGGCACTTTTTCGCCTACCGCGATCACCCCACACTTGACTCCAATGGAATTCGCTGGGGCCATAGAGGCCATATACAGGGCATCTAAGAAGGGAATGCCGATGGATGCCAGGTTGGAAACAGCCTTGTGCAATAAAAGCGTGGAGCCTGCCAGCACACCGGAAGTCAGCCTGGCCGCGCCTGCCTCTACAAAAACATCCTGGCCTCCTAATTGATACTTCCCATCAGGCATGCCCGCAGCCTCCATGGCATCGGAAACCAGAACCATCCGTTCCTTGCCCTTGCAGCGGTATCCAATTTTGAGAATATCCGGGTGCACATGAACCAAATCCGCAATGAACTCCGTATAAAGCCGGTTATCGCACAGCGCCGCGCCGGGAACACCCGGCTCCCTATGGCTTAGGGGTGTTTGGGCGTTAAAGGTATGGGTCACATGGGCAGCGCCCGCTTTGGCGGCTTCATGCACCGTTTGCCCATCGGCGCAGGTGTGGCCAATGGATACGGTGACTCCGCGCTGTGTTACCTGCTCAATAAATTCCATGGCCCCATCAAGCTCCGGGGCAAGGGTAATCAGCTGGACAATACCTGCACACTCCTTTGTCATGGCATCAAAAGCGGCCATGGAAGGAGGCGTGAAAAATTCCTTTAATTGGGCACCGCACCGTAAGCCATTCATAAAAGGCGCTTCCATATGTGCCCCAAGAACGATGGCCCCATCGGGTTCTGGGTTGTCCATAACAGCCTTAATACCCCGAAGGGCCTTTAAAGTATCTTCAACAGAGGCGCTCATAGTGGTGGGGCAAAAAGCCTGCACGCCTACTTTTTTAAGCTCCCGGCTCATGTGGCGTACTGCCTCTTCCCCATGCATGGTGTCCTGCCCCTTAAAGGCGTGAATGTGTACATCCACAAAGCCCTGGGTCAGAAAATCCCCTGCAAAATCCAGAATGTCTTCACCCGCTTGAGGCGGGATGCCGCTTTTGATGAGCACAATTTTGCCATTTTCAATTCGAAGATCGGTATTCACAAATGCCCCATCCAAATAGGCATACGCGTTGGTTAATAACATCAAATCACCCTCCACGCCTATTATAGCATAGAGGGTGATAAAATGGTACTCGGAGCCTGCGGTTGCCCGAAAGGAACAGCTTTGACGCTGAAACCGTAGATGGGCTTTTTCAGTAACCATCCCTAACCGTTAGTAGTCCCAGGGAGTACAATCTCTGTTAACAAATCCCCCGTTTTAGAATCCAACTCCACACAATAGTAGTTGTTTCGTGAGGTATCGATCTCAGTACCGGGGTAAATAAATACGATCCAGTACCGCCGCCCTTCCCTTTCCAAGAAGTTAAAGCGGGTAACGTATTCATCGAATTCACCTTCCGGAACGGTATATTGGGCCAGAATATATTCAAAGGCCTTTTCTAAGGCTTGCTCCTGGGTCAATTCCCCTTCCACGGGCAGGGTATGCCAGCTCTCAAGAGGGGATGTTTCTGCCAATTCTGCCCAAACCTCGATACTCCAGCCCATGGCAGGGCCGTATTTCCCTTCCAGATAGCTGTAAACAGCCTCGTGCTTGGCATAATCAGGATCCACTTCGTACTGTGCCGTAGCGCTTTCCTTAGCCGGAACGGCCCAGCTTGGGTCGCTTGTTTCCAGCACTTCGCCGGTGGTACTGTTTACTGTCGCATAGAAGTTATACCAGCCGTCCCCTTTCTTGTTAAAGATGATCTTCCATTGCCTGATCCCTGGTGTCTGGGAAGGCAGCTCGTAAAACAACTCCGACACCGTAAATTCATCCACATATTCCGCCTCCACCTGGCAGGTATCCATGAAAGCTTTTCTGGCAATCTCGATAGCCTTTTCTTTGCTTATATCTCCCTCGCCAGGCAAAAGGTTAACGCCGTAAACATAATCCTCGCCAATAGCCAATTCCATTTGAGAAAGGGCCGCCATATCTTCCAGGGTAAGCTTTTCATAGCCGCCCCGCTCTTTTACTAAGCGGTGCTGTTCATCCATATGGGCCCATCTCAGGCCCAGCCTTTTCTGGGTTGTGGGGGTATAGCATTTTGGCTGGCTCACCTCTAAAATCCGCTGGAGATCGCTGTCCATTTGAATCAGCTCATAATAGGTAAATGCCAGCTGATCGCCAATTTTTACATGGCACCATTCGTCATACATGCCGTAAAAGACCATATGGGTGTTAGGGTCAAAATGGCCCAATCTTTTGCTGGCTGGGTGGTTATCGCCATAGTAGGGATTACCCTTTTGAAATACCCCTTGCACCTCAGGTACCTCTTCAAAGGACAGATACATCAGAGGCACCAAAAATTCCGCGCCGCCCTGGCCAATTTCGCCCATGGTCACCCTGGCAAATGCGCCATAAGGGCCATCCCCGATGCTGACGCTTTTAACCGTTACCGGGGTGCCGTTTAAATAAAGGCCTATAGGCCGTTCATAATCAATAGGGCTGCCGTGAACCGCCGTAACCCCTTCAGGGTTTTGAATCCATGCCTGCTTGCCGTCTGCCTCATGGGCCAAAGCGCAGGGAATCATGCAAAAAAGGATCAGCAGGCTAATCAAAAATTTCTTCATATTCTCTCTCCTTAACCATTGCCAATGGCTGGCTCCCCTTGGGGAAGCTCACCCGTTAACGCATCCAGCATAACCGTTTTGGTATTGTATCCGCCTTCCTTGGTTTTTGTATGAAGCTGTATTTCCCATTGCCTTTTACCGTTTATTTCCCGAAGGAAGCATTGAAAGATGCCTTTCTCCACGGCTTCTTTTGAAACGCCATGCTCAAGCATTATTCCGGTGGCAATTTCTTTGGCCTTTTCAAGGGTTATCTCCCCTTCCTTGGGCATATGGCAATTGTACTCCTCCGGAAAGGCCTCCGACAATTCCACGTAAGCTTCAAAGGGCCACAGAATTGGGTCATCGCCATAACGCTTGGTCATCTCACGGGTGGCCTTATACTTTTCATACAGCCGCATACGGCCATAGGGCGAATCCCCATCGATGCCCTCTTGCTGTGAAGTTGGAGCAAATACATAGTCCGTCTGCGGAACCTGGTAAGCCCGTACCAGTTCCCCTGTATCTGCCCTTAGGCTTACCTGGTAACCTTCAAGCTTCCCCTCTTTTTCCAAATCCTTCTGGTAAAACATGACCTGCCAAGTGCGCAAGTGGGTTTGGTAAAAAGAAAAGTATGGGGTATATGCCGCCAGCTGCTCATTTGTTAATTTGAATTGGGTTTTCAGCGCAGCGGTTGCCTTTTCAAGAGCCGCGTCTTGCGTAATCTCGTTTTCCATGGGCAAGACGCTAAAACCGCTGCCATAATCCATGCTGCTAAACTCAGCCTGGGTCTCCAGGCTCCAGGTGTGTACCGCGCCATGCTCTTTTTCGTATTGGGCCATGAATGCGTCTTCCTGGGCCATAGCATGACTAAACAGCAATAACATTGCAAGCACTAAAATTCCTTTTTTCATTTTCGTGCCCCCTTTCACTCTTTAAGACGAAGGCACGAACAAATTTTTCCACAAAAAAGAGCCGCCCAAAGGCGACTCAATTGTAACAATGTGATTATATGCTTTTCAAAAAGGTGGTACTGCAGCTTATTGGGCTTTGAAATCCGTCCAAATCTGCTGGAAAATGCTTTCAGCCTCGCCCACGTCTTCGATGAACTCAGGGGTACCCAGAATATCATCGGGAATGTACAGCACAGGGCTCGTAAGGTATTCTTCAGGCAGGAAAGCTTCCGCAGCCTTGTTGGGATTCATGTAATACTGCATCAAAGCGCAATGGGCAGCCACCTCAGGCTCCATCAGGTAGTTCAGGAACAGCTCCGCGTTTTGAACATGGGGTGCCTTCACGGGAATCACCAGGCTGTCGATGCCGTAGCCCATGCCTTCCTTAGGATAGCAGACCTTCAAGTTGGGGTTACTGTCCAAGGCAATCTGTACCTGGGGGGTGAACATGAAGGCCACACTGGCTTCGCCGGAAAGAAGCACATTATAGGGTGTATCATAATCGAAAGCGTGAATATTGGGGTAAAGCTTCATCAGCTTTTCCTTGGCCTGATTCAGGATTTCAGGATCGGTCACGTTAAAGGACTGGCCCATGGTTTTCAGCGTAATGCCAATGATAACCCTGGCATCATCGATGGTAACGATGGAATCTTTCAGCCTTTCGTCCCACAAATCCTCATAGCCGGTGATTTCAAAGCCGATCTTGGCTTCATCGTATACGATCAAAGGTGTTCCGGCAGTATAAGGCACAGTGTATTCGTTGTTAGGATCATAGAATTTACCAAGATAGACAGGGTTCAGGTTTTTGTAGTTGGAAAGGCTTCCCTTGTCCAGCTTGTGCAGCAGGTTATCCTTGCGAAGAATGTCCACCACATAATCGCTGGCAATGACGATATCGTACTCACTGCCGCCGTTCATTTGCAGCTTAGCCACCATTTCATCGTTGCTGCCCATGGGTGCATAGTTCACCTTAATGCCTGTACGTTCTGTGAAGTTGGCAATGGTTTCATCGTCGATATAGGTTTCCCAGGTGTAAATATTCAGTACCTTTTCATCTACCTTGGGGCGCGCGATAAAGTAGACCCCCACCGCAATGGCTGCTACCAATACCACCGCAATGGCAATAATCAACCCTTTTTTCATGTTAATCCCCTTTCATCATTTGGCATATATTCCGCTCAGGCTTGGCCTGTTTACACGGCATCTCTGTTCTTTTTCCCTACAAGCTGGGATAATCCCACCGCCAGAAAAACAGCGGCCAGCATTAACGTGCATAGGGCATTCACTTGGGGGGATACTCCCGTTTTCACACTGGAGTATATTTTTAGCGGCAGCGTTACCACCTGGGAACCGGCCAGGAACACGGAGATAATAAAATCGTCCAAGCTCATGGCAATGGCCAGTATGGCACCGGATACAATAGCCGGGCGAATAAGGGGCAAAGTGATATCGAAAAACACCTGCTTTTCATTGGCGCCTAAATCCCGCGCCGCTTCCGACAGTGCCGGATCCAGCCCCGCCATCCGGCCCTTCACCACAATAAACACATAAGGAATGCAAAACGTTGAATGGCTTAACACCAAGGCCGTCATACCCATAGGTATCTTGGCAAAGTAAAACACTGCCATGAACGACAGTCCCAGAATAATTTCGGGAATCATAATTGGAATAGTAATCATGCCTTCGGCAATCCTGGCCGCAGCGTTTACCTTGCCGGAAAGCATTTTTCTTGCCATGCCCACGGCACCTAATGTGCCAATAACCACTGCCACAAGGCAAGAATACAGGGCCAATTCCAGGCTTACTTTAAGGGCATCCCAATACCCTCGGGTGTTCTTGAACAAATCCTGGTACCAATTAAGAGTCCACCCGGTAAAGGTGGTAGGGTTTCTGGCTGTGTTGGCGTTAAAAGAGAATACCACCACGACAATAATGGGCAGGTACAGAAAGATTAGCACCAAGGTTATGAATACGGGGGAAAGAATCTTTTTCTTTTTCATTCCGCCACCCCCTAAAATACGTTCAGATCGCTGGACTTACCGCCCAGCTTCTGGTAACCGTACAGCAGCAAACCCACCACAGACAACAGCACCACACACAGCGCCGCCATCAAAGGTAAATCCCTTGTTTTTTGCACATCCTTGATCAGATTACCCACACTTAACAGCTTGCTGCCCCCCAATAAATCGTTAATGAAGAACAGCCCAATAGCTGGGATAAACACCAGCAGGCACCCCGCCATAATGCCAGACATGGTCAGCGGCACAGTAATGGTTAAAAACGCTTGCCAGGGCTTTGCGCCTAAATCCCGGCTGGCTTCAATCACTGAAAGATCCAGCTTTTCGCAGGCAGTATAGCTGGGCAAGATCATAAAGGGGATCAGCGCATAGACCATACCGAAGACAACCGTTCCCTCTTTGTATAGTAATTTCAATGGTTCTTTAATAATGCCAAGGTTCAAAAGTGCCAGGTTAATAGGTCCGTCCGCCATAAGCAAAATACGCCAGCCGTAAATGCGTATAAGGGCGTTTGTCCAAAAAGGAGCCATGACCAGCATCATTAAAACGCCACGGGTGCGCTTAGAGGTTCTGGCCATAAAATACCCAAAGGGGTAGCCTAGCAAAAGGCAGAAAACACTGGTCCACAGGGCTTGTTGCAAACTGGAAGTCAATACCTTCAAATAGGTAGGATTCAAAAGCCTTTCATAGTTGCTGCCAGTTATTTCGGCCGTAACGCCCATGGCACCATTGCCCTTTAAAAAGCTGATACCAACCACATACATAAGCGATATCCCTACGAAAACCGCCGCCCAGAGCATCAACGGCAGCATCATCCAGGTACTGCCCCTGCTATCATGCTTCTTCAAGGCTGCGCCTCCTTTACCAGGGCAGCTTGCCCGGTCTTCCACCAAACCTTTACTTCATCCCCGGCCTTAATATCCTTCTCGCTTTGGGAAATAGCGATGATCTCCTGGCCGGACCGCAGCCTGATCACTGCCCTTTGGGAGCCGCCAGCGTAATGCTGCTCCACCAACTGGCCGCCTAAGCCCTCCCCCTGACCATAGCGCACCCGCTCCGTATGTAGACACAAAAGGGCTTTTTCGCCGGTTTCAAAGCCTGTGGTATCCATATTGGCTTTTTCACCGCCGGTTTTTATTTCGTTTGGCCCTAGAACCTCACAGGGAATCAAATTGGTTTGGCCAATAAACCCAGCCACAAAAGCCGTTTCAGGCCGTTCATAAATTTCTTCCGGAGTGCCCAATTGCTGGATCAGCCCGTCTTTCATAACGCCGATCCGGTCGGACATGTTCAGCGCCTCTTCTTGGTCGTGGGTGATGTAGATAAACGTCATCCCTAAAGCCTTTTGAAGCCGTTTCAATTCCACCTGCATCTGTCGCCTTAATTGCAGATCCAACGCACCTAAAGGCTCATCCAACAAAAGCACGCTGGGTTCCAACACAATGGCCCTGGCGATGGCCACCCGCTGCCGCTGCCCACCGGACAGCTGAGAAGGCGTCCGCTTTTCATAGCCGCTTAACTGCACCAAATCTAGCGCATCCTTGACTTTTTTAGCAATAACGTCTTTTTTAACGCCCCTTAATTTTAGCCCATAAGCGATGTTCTTTTCTACGTTCATATGGGGGAACAGCGCATAATTCTGGAACACTGTGTTCACGCTGCGCTTTTCAGGGGGACGATGGGTTACATCCCGGTCGTTTAGAAACACCTGGCCGCTGGACGGACTTTCAAGCCCCGCGATAATGCGCAACGTGGTGGTTTTTCCGCAGCCGGAAGGGCCTAAAAGGGTTAAAAATTCCCCTTCTTCCACATTAAGATCGATGCCCTTTAATATATCCCCCTGGCCAAAATCCTTATGTATCCCGCTTAGTTTT
This sequence comes from Eubacteriales bacterium, assembly GCA_031556065.1. Classification (GTDB taxonomy): domain Bacteria; phylum Bacillota; class Clostridia; order Christensenellales; family Aristaeellaceae; genus JAVBTR01. The sequence continues at coordinate 139,009 of JAVBTR010000054.1, forward strand.
AAAATGGTTTCCATTAGTTGGCCTCTTCTTTCGCAATGGCTTTTATAAATTCACCCAGGGCTTCAAATGCTTTGGGCTCCAGCTCATAGCACATCAAGGCCCCTTCCCTTGTGGCAGTTACCAGGCCCGCCTCTGTCAGCACCCTCATGTGGTAGGAAATGGTAGGCTGGGAACACTTAAATGCGTCGTTGATCCGGCAGGCGCACATCTGTCCGTTTTCCAGCATGGCTAAAATTTGCAGACGAGTTTCATCTCCCAACGCCTTGAAAATAGGCAGCATTTCACATAATGTCACTTAAGCGCCTCCAATCATCAATAATTTTCTATGGCATAGATAATTTTCTATGTCATGGGTATTGTAAGCCCATAGGCCTACAAAGTCAATGGCTTATTTAAATAGATTTTGTAGCTATGACCGAAGCGCCGCTATGGCATACATCCTCAATCAGTACCTGACCGGCTTGGATCGGTCTTTTAAGCCTTAGCGCCCCAATGGCAGCCATGCAAGCGCGGATATCCCTTTTCGGAATCGGAGCTTGGGTTTTAACGGATAAAGGCATATCGCTTCCTTCAACCGCCACCACCGCCGTTACCATACGCAAAGGATTTACCGCTTCTTGGCGGGCATAGGTGTCGCCTCTTTTGCAGGCATTTCCAGCAACGGAAGCCACCTCATCCCCATTTAATTCAACATCCATACGGCAACCCACTGGACAATTAATGCAAGTAATGTTCTTTGTCATGCCTGCGCCTCCAAAATGGAAATGGTTATATCCTCATTGATACCCGAAATTTTCTCCCGCGAAACAAGGATTTCCGCCATTTCTCCAGGGGTTAATATCCGGGCCTTGCGGGTTTTAAGGGTCTTTCCCCCGCTTTGAACCAGAATCTGGGCGTTTTCATAGACCCGGTCAGGTCTAAACAGAACACGAATGTCCCCTTCTCCAAAAGGGTTAATCTTTTGGGGCACTGCGCCCCGAACACCCCTGCCGTCCACCACCTTGATAAGCTTCTTTTCCCCTTGCTTGCCCAGCACATACTGGGCTGCGGCAATGCCTGCCCGGTTAGCCTCATCGCTTACAAAATCCACCAAATCGTGAACATGAAGTACATTGCCCGCCGTAAAAATGCCTGGAATTTCCGTTTGGAAACTGTCGTCCACTTCAGGACCGCCAGTAACAGGTGCCAAGGGGATTCCCGCACCCAAGGTCAGTTCGTTTTCGGGAATCAGGCCCACGGAGAGCAAAAGCGTATCGCAGGGAATTTGAAACTCGCTGCCCCTAATAGGCTGGCGGTTTTCATCCACCTTGGAAACCGTTACCCTTTCAAGCCTTTCCTTGCCCTTAATATCCGTTACCGTGTGGCTTAAATACAAAGGTATACCATAGTCGTCAAGGCACTGAACGATGTTCCGGTTCAGCCCCGAGGAATAGGGCATAATTTCGATACAGGCTTTGACCTTGGCCCCTTGCAGGGTCATCCGCCGGGCCATAATCAGCCCGATATCCCCGGAACCTAAAATAACCACTTCCTTGCCCGGCATATAACCCATCAGATTCACAAATTTTTGAGCTGTCCCGGCGGAAAAAATCCCCGCGCAGCGGGTACCTGGTGTGGCCAGCGCCCCCCGGGGCCGTTCCCGGCAGCCCATGCAAAGAACCACCGCGCCGCATTCAAACACCTCGATGCCCTTATCCCGGCTGATGCAGGTAACGGTTTTATCTCCCTCCACCGAAAGCACGGTGGTGCTTAAACGGATATCGATGCCCATTTGCAAAGCCTTGTCCACATCCCGCTTGGCATACTCCGGGCCCGTTAACTCCTCTTTAAAGCGGTGTAACCCAAAACCGTTGTGGATACATTGGCGCAGGATGCCGCCGGCTTCTTCCTCCCGCTCGATCACTACCAGGCTATCAATGCCCGCTTCTTTTATAGCAATGGCAGCAGCCAAGCCTGCAGGGCCCGCGCCAACCACCAACACATCAATCTTCATAACCCAGTCCCTCCTCAATGGTTCCGGTTAGGATTTGGCTGTTTCCACCGCTTTTAGTTATATTTATAATAGATGTGCCGGTCTCTCTTGCCAGAATCTCCATTACCCTGGGGCTGCAAAAACCACCCTGGCAGCGGCCCATGCCCGCCCGGGTGCGCCGCTTAATCCCATCCACATTCACAGCGCCTAAAGGCCGTTTAATGGCCTCCACAATCTCCTTTTCCGTTACGCATTCGCAGCGGCACACCAGCGCCCCATAGGCATGATCGCTTTCATAGGCGGCCTTGCGTTCTTCCAATGTCATTTCGTAAAATGGCTTGGGACTATGGTAAGGGGGTAACACTTCCTTTTTCTTTTTCCAACAACGCTTGTCTGCGATCTCATCGCCCCATTCTTTGGCAATGGCAGGCGCACTGGTGAGCCCCGGACTTTCAATCCCCAAAGCTTCAAAAAAGCCATCGGCTGTTTCTTGTATAAGAAAATCCCCATTTTGCTCATGGGCCCGAATGCCTGCGAAGGTGGTTAAATTGGTGCGCAAAGAAAGCGCCGGCCAAGTAAGCCGCGCCTTTGTCAAAATGTCCTTCAAAGAACCGCTGTCGGTGGCTGTGTCTTCAAAATCGTCAATATCTACGGCGTTGGGGCCGATCAATGTGTTCCCGTGAACCGTGGGCGAAACCAAAACACCCTTGCCCATTTTAGTAGGGCATTGAAAAATGGTGGAATAAAAAGGCATATTAATGTCCCTGTCAAGAAGATAATACTCTCCTTTGCGGGCAATAACCTTCGTATCGTCATCCTTCACCATTTGGTGAATCTTCAGCGCACCGATACCCGCACAATTGATTACCGTTTTAGCGCTGAAGGTTTCCCCTTCACAGACCACCTGGTATTCCCCATTTGTCTGCTTAATGTCCATGACTTTTGCATTCAGGTGCACTTTTACCCCGTTTACCACCGCATGCTCCATTAGCCCATAGGTCATTTCATAGGGGCTGACAATGCCGCTGGAAAGCACATGCAGAGCGCAGGTCACACTCTTGCTGAGGTTTTTCTCAAACTGCCTGGCTTCTTCGCCGGTTAAAAGAGCCATGCCCTTCACGCCGTTTTCCCTTCCCTGCTGGTAAAGCTTAACAAGGGTTTGCTTATCTTCCTCATCAAAGCCTACCACCAGCGCGCCGCATTGGCGGTAAGGTACATTAAGACGTTCACAAAGTTCAGGGTACATGCGAGACCCCTCCACATTGTAAAAAGCCTTCTTCGTTCCCGGTACAGCATCAAACCCGGCATGGACAATGCCACTGTTGGCCTTGCTGGCCCCCATGCACACATCCCCCGCCTTTTCCAAAACCCCAATGCGCACATCGTATGCCATTAAACGTTGGGCCATAGCCGCACCCAGCACCCCGGCGCCAATAATTAGCGCGTCATACTTCATCCCTGTTTCCTCCACATTGATAAATCCATAACATTATACCACAATTGTCATACGAATTCATCGTATACTTCACAAAAAAATGTTGACAAATCGATTCACTGGGTGTATACTCATCTCAAGTTAATAATTTGGCAAAATCACCGAAAGGTGATGACGCAAAACCAAGGGCCTACGTTCACTAAGAATACGGCAGCCGGTTGCCGCTTGCTTAGCAAGTGAACGTTAATGGCGGCTCCGTGTGTTCGAACATATCAGGTGCCGCCTCTTTTTTTATTTTGGCTTTCATTTCAATAATATAGCCGTTTTCAGGACAAACTGATTTCAATCGATTTTGAAATGAGGAATGGCCATGAAAACGGTTTTTAAATGGGCGCTTTTAACAGGGTTGCTGCTATGCCTTACCGCCTGCGCCCCTTCCAACCAAGCTTTATACGAACAGGCGCAAAGGTACTTAGGGCAAAAATCCTATGAGCAGGCTTACGATACCTTTAACCTTCTGGGCGAATACCAGGACGCGGGCCAGTACGCTCTCTACTGTCAAGGCTTAAGCGCCTTGGACGCCGGGGAATGGACCTTGGCGGAAAGCAATTTCGAACTGGTTTACGATTTTAAGTCCGCCAACCATTATTCCCGCTATGCCATGGCACGGCAAATGGAATTGGAGGGCAATCTTTACGATGCTCAAGCCGTTTATTCCCAGCTGGGTTCTCTTTTAGACTGCCCCAGCCGCGTAGCCACGCTAAGCGCCCTGATCCCCGATCAGGCTTATGGGGTAGCTAAAACCCTATACGGCATCGGCGAATATGAAAAAGCCATGGCTGCTTTCTTGGCCCTTGATGATTACCGGGACAGCGTGATCATGGCCAAAGCCTGCCAAAATGCGATTCAGGAAAAGACGGCTGCGGCTTCCACCCCTGCCCCCACCGCCGCCCTTGCCGCCCAGAATGATTCCACCCTTTACGCCAAACTGGGGGACAGCCTCTACTATATTCTGGAAACGAAGGACGACCAAGCGGTTTTGCTTTCCGAATCCATCCAGGCCATCCTGCCGGTGAATCAAGAAGGGGAAATTTACGCAGGCTTTGAAAATTCAAGTCTGCACACAAACCTTAGCTCCATTTTTCTAAACGGCCTCTCTTCAGAAGCCAAAGCCGCTATCACTGCCATCACCCTGCCGGATAAAGCCCTTTGCCAAACCTTAACGCAAGCGCAGTTGATGGCCCAGGTTCCCGATGGTCTTTTAGAAGCCAATCCCCTTATTTCCTCCCTGCAAAACGGCGTGTGGTGGATAAGTGATCAAGGCAGTCTTGCCAACAACCAGGCAATCGTTTATTATAATGGTGTGATCTATGAAAAAGGGCTACCCGCCACCGATACCCGGATCGGCGTTCGCCCCCTGATCACGCTGAATACCACCGTCCTCCCCTTTAAACAGGGCACCGGCACAAAGGAAGACCCATTACACTAAAGGCAGGTTTTAACTTACATGCTAATGGGATTAACGGCCCTATCCGTGATCGTTCTGGATCGGCTTTCTAAAATCTGGGCCATGGCAGCGCTACCAAGCGAAATCATCGTTATCCCCGGTATCCTCCAACTTCTCTACACCGAAAACACAGGCATGGCCTTCGGTCTTCTATCGGGCCAAACTCTGTTTTTCGCTGCTGTTACCATTGCCGCTCTCATAGGCGCCATCTTTGTTTTGAAGAAATTTACTCTGAACACCTTTTCCCGCCTGGCCTTGGGTTTGGCCATAGGCGGTGCCATAGGCAACCTGATCGACCGTATTTTCATGGGCTGCGTGGTGGATATGTTCGATCTGCTGTTCATGGATTTTGCCGTTTTCAATGTGGCCGATATGGGCCTTACCGTGGGTATCGGCATGCTCATGATCAGCATTCTTTTCATGCCCAAAGTTTGGGAGGCAAAAAAAACATGCAAATGAAAGCCGATGGCCTCAAGCGCCTGGATGTGCTCCTGGCCGAAGAAAGCGGTCTCACCCGTTCCCAGATTACCCGGCTCATCGAAGAGGGCCAGGTTACCGTAGACTGTAAGCCTGCTTCCAAGCCTGGCCTGAAACCCAACCTGGGGGCGGATATTTTACTCACCGTTCCCCCGCCCAAAGAAGCCAAGGCCCGGCCTGAGGACATCCCCATAGATATCCTCTACCAGGATCAGGACTTGGCCGTTGTGCTCAAACCTTGCGGCATGGTTGTCCATCCGGCAGCAGGCAATGAAGAACATACCCTGGTCAACGCCTTGCTTCACCATTTAACTGGTCTTTCCGGCATTGGGGGAGAAATGCGCCCCGGCATTGTTCACCGTTTGGATAAAGACACCTCTGGCCTTCTGCTTATCGCAAAAAACGATGAGGCCCATGTGGCACTTTCTCAGCAGCTTAAAAACCGGCAAATGGAAAAGCACTACCGGGCCATTGTAGAAGGTACTATGAAGGACGTCTCCGGTACCATTAATGCCCCCATCGCCCGTTCTAAGCAAGACCGCAAACGCATGGCCATCGACCCTGCCGGCCGGGATGCCCTTACAGAATGGACCCTTCTGGAAAACCGCAAAAACACTGCTTATCTGGATGTTCACATTATTACAGGCCGCACCCACCAAATCCGGGTCCACATGGCTTCTATCCATCACCCCATAGCAGGTGATCCTATCTACGGCCCCAAAAAGCCCCTGAAATTCCCTCGGCTTATGCTCCACGCCTACTCCTTGGCCTTCACCCATCCAAGGACGGGGGAACGAATGGCATTTACGGCAGAGGTGCCTGAGGAGTTTGTAGAATAAGTTTTGCGAGAAGCCTTCATCTTTTATAGAGAGCGCTTATCTAGGTGGAACTAATTTGTGACTTTATCAACATTAATTTCCAAAACTCGCACAATCTCATCCACGCACTGTGCAAACTCATACAGTTTGGCCGCTATTTTGTTACGCTTATCTTTGTTCTGTAAAGCTTCCAATGAAACATTGAAGCCACCCCCAAGTGCTTCTAAGCTGTCTGGGTCTCCGTTCCACATATTTTTCGTTTTTTTATATTCCACGCAAACACCTTTCAAGAACACTAAATCTGGGTTTAATTCCATCTCACCCTGTTCATTTACACGGTAATGTGGCTTGTTGATAGGGCTAAGAGAATCCAATGGCACATCGACCTCCCACAGGACGGGGTTCTGCTCTTCAATTTTTTCAATAAATATTTTGTTCACTTGATACTCGGTATAGATTAAGCATATCACTTGACCATGGGTCAATGTCAATAGGTTGGAAAAGATTCTCGCGAGCTCCACAAAGGAAAACCTGTACAGCTTGTTGATAGTTCTCTTTAAATCATGATATAATGCATTTAATGACAGCCTTAAAGGAGGTCTTAAAATGGAATGGTTGATTCCCAGTATAATATGCCTTTTGCTTTTCACTATTGGCATCATGCTTTTTAATGGCAAGTGGGCCAATCTGATCGCAGGCTATAACACATCCTCCAAAGAAGAAAAGGCCCAATGGAATCAGAAGGCCCTTTGCCGTTTTGTTGGCTGCTTATGCATGTTTATAGCCATTGCCATGATGCTTATGACCATTGCGAGCCGTTCCGGCAATCTTATGCTAACCTATGGGATGATCGGCGCAATTCTGGTGATCGTGGTGGCTGCAATTATCTATGTGAATCTTTCCAAACGCTTTAAAGCACAGTAGATATACTGTTCTTTTCAAGTCTTTCTCTTGACAAGGCACATAAACCCTTGCTATAATCCAACAAACACATTCACTGGAGGCAATGACTGATGATTCTTTCTTCTGGGGCTTTCCTGTTTACGATCCGGGGCTTTTTTAGCCTCGGCACTTCGTCAACCTTTGCCCCGTAAGAAGCAGCCAGTTTCCATGCCTTAGCATAGGAGAACTCTCTTTCGGGAGTTCTCCTTTTATTTTTTATTAAGGAGTCTTTGCCATGATTATCGTTTTAAAAAAGGGAACCGAGCAAAAGGACATAGATAAGCTGGTCGAGGTGGTTTTAAAAGAGGCCAGCGTCACCATCAACCCCATTGTGGGTGAAAACGTGACCATCTTGGGTTTGGTGGGCGATACCAGCAAAATCGACGACACCCGGGTGGGCGCCATCGAATGCGTGGATCGAATCATGCATGTGGCGGAGCCCTACAAAAAAGCCAACCGCCGCTTCCATCCAGGCAATTCCGAGGTGATGGTGGGCGAAGTAAAGATCGGCAGCGATCAATTGGCCGTAGCCGCAGGCCCCTGCTCTGTGGAAAGCAGCGAGCAGATTATTGAAATTGCCAAAGCGGTTAAAGCCTCCGGTGCTAATTTGCTTAGGGGCGGCGCCTTCAAGCCCCGGACCTCTCCTTATGCTTTCCAGGGGCTGAAATATGACGGCTTAAAGCTATTAAACGAGGCCAAAGCAGAAACCGGCCTGCCTATCGTTTCGGAGATCATGTCCCCTTACGACATCGATGTGTTTATGGATCAGGTAGACGTGATCCAAGTAGGGGCCAGGAACATGCAGAATTTCGATCTGCTGCGCCTTTTAGGCCAGGTGAATAAACCTATTTTGTTAAAACGCGGCCTTTCCGCCACCATTGAGGAATGGCTCATGTCCGCCGAATATATCATGGCAGGCGGCAACGAAAACGTGATTCTGTGCGAACGGGGTATCCGCACCTTTGAAACCTATACAAGAAACACCACCGATCTTGGTGCCGTGCCAGTGGTGAAGAAATTAAGCCATCTGCCTATTTTTGTCGATCCCAGCCATGCCTCCGGTAAATGGTGGATGGTAGAACCCCTTGCCCGTGCCGCCGTGGCCGTTGGGGCCGACGGGCTGATGATCGAAGTCCATAACGATCCCCAGCACGCCCTTTCCGATGGCCAGCAGTCTATCAAGCCGGAACTGTTCGATGATGTGATCAAGGACATCCGCAACATCGCCGCTGCCGTTGGCCGCAAACTGTGAGGCCGGCCATGAGGGAGTTAAGAGTCAATTTAAAAGAGAATGGTTATAGCATTACCATAGGCAGCGGCATTTTGCACACCATTGGCGAAAAGCTTGCCTCCAAAAAGGTTTTGGTGGTTACCGATGAAAATGTGGCGCCCCTGTATTTAGAAATGGTTTTAGCCGCCCTTAAGGATAAAACCGTTTCCAGCTTGATTTTGCCACCGGGGGAGCACACCAAATCCCTTCAGTATTTAAGCCGCGTTTACGACGCGCTTTGTGAAAACCGGTTTACCAGAACCGATACCATTGTGGCCTTGGGCGGCGGCGTCATAGGAGATTTGGCAGGCTTTGCCGCTGCCACCTACATGCGCGGCATCCCCTATATCCAGGTGCCTACCTCCCTTTTAGCCCAGGTGGATAGCGCCGTTGGAGGCAAGGTAGCCATCGACCTACCCCAGGGAAAGAACCTGGCCGGGGCTTTTTATCAGCCCCAATGGGTCCTAATCGATACCCATACCCTTAGTACCCTGCCCCAGAATATCTTCCTAGATGGCCTTGGGGAAGTGGTGAAATACGGCTGCCTCAACGATCCTGAACTGTTCACCCTATTAGAAAATAACCCCACCAGGGAAATGCTTATGGCTCATATGGAAAACATGATTACCGCTTGCTTAACCCATAAAAAAACCTATGTAGAACAGGATGAAAAAGATACCGGCACCCGCATGGCCCTAAACTTTGGCCACACCATCGGCCATGCCATTGAAACCGCCCAGCATTATGAGGGGCTTCGCCACGGAGAAGCGGTGGCGGTGGGCATGAATCTGGTTACCAAATTGTCCGAAGCCAAAGGGCTCACCCAAGAAGGTACTGCCGCACGTTTAGAAAGCTTATTAAAAGCCTTGGGCTTGCCTGTTTCCGCCCATATTTCGGGCCATCTAGCCGATTATCTGACGCTGGATAAAAAGAACCTGAACAATGTTCTAACCTGCATCCTTTTAGATCGGATCGGCTCCCATATTCTTTACAAAACGGACGGAGCTTTTTTCGCCGAGGCAGATTTATGGCTGCGCTGACTTTGGGTTCAGCCCTCTTAAAAGGCACCGTGGCCGCGCCGCCCTCAAAATCCATGGCTCACCGAGGGCTGATCCTTTCCATGCTTTCGGGAGGCAGCGCTGAACCGATGGAAGAAAGCAAGGATATTGCTGCTACCAGGCAATGTATGGAGGTTCTTTTAACAGGACAAAAGGATTTTTATTGCAACGAATCCGGCTCCACCCTACGGTTCATGGTCCCCCTTGCCATGGCTTTAAATGGCGGCGGAGTGTTCCACCGGAAGGGCCGTTTGGCTGCAAGACCTATTGAAACCTATGAAACCCTATTTCCCCAGGCCTCCTTTTCCAAGGATGAGCCTCTGGTTGTATCCGGCAAATTGGAAGCCGGAAGCTATACCCTTTCCGGTAATATTTCCAGCCAATTTATAACCGGGCTTTTGCTGGCCCTGCCTTTGGTTAAGGGAAATAGCGAAATCCATGTGCTCCCGCCTTTTGAATCCATGGCTTATGTAGATTTAACCTTGGATGCCATGGCTGCCTTTGGGATCATTGTAAGCCGCCCCACGCCCGAGGATTTCTATATTAGAGGGGAGCAAAGTTACCAGCCCTGCCACTACCTTGTGGAAGGGGATTATTCCCAAGCAGCGGTTTTTCTTTGCGCCAAAGCCCTGGGGCACCCTATTGAAGTAACGGGACTGAACCCCCTTTCCCGCCAGGGAGACCGGGCGATTCTGGATATCATCCAAAACAAACCCAATGTAATAGACGCTTCCCAATGCCCAGACATCATTCCCATGGCAGCGCTGTATCTATGCCTCCAAGATGGCGCTTTTTCTATTGAAAACGGGGCACGCCTCCGGCTTAAGGAATGTGATCGCCTGGCTGCTACTGTAACGCTTTTAAGCGCTTTGGGCGCAAGCATTCAGCTGGAAGGCGATACCATGAAAATTCAAGGTGTGCCCTCCTTAAAGGGCGGTATCACTGTGGATTGCTGCAACGATCACCGCATGGCCATGATGCTTTCCATCGCTGGCCTCCACTGCGATAAGCCCATTACGTTGAATGGCGTTGACTGCGTAAGCAAATCCTGGCCCACTTATTTCGATACCTATTTTCGTTTAGGAGGGAAACAGCTATGAGCAGCTTTTTTGGCCAATATCTGAAATGTTCCCTTTTTGGCCAGTCCCATGGTCTGGCCATTGGCATTACCCTGGATGGCTTGCCTGCCGGGCTTGAACTGGATTTTAAGCAAATCGAAACCGAAATGGCTCGCCGCGCCCCGGGCAATAGCCCCTTGACTACTGCCCGCAAGGAAAAGGACGAAGTGGAGATTCTTTCCGGCATGATGGGCAATGTGCTTACAGGCCAGCCCTTATGCGCGGTGATTCGCAACACCAATCAGCGTTCCAAGGATTACCCGGAGCAAATGGACCTCCCTCGTCCCGGCCATGCCGATTACACAGGCCATGTGCGCTATTACGGTTTTGAAGATTTTCGCGGCGGCGGCCATTTTTCGGGCCGACTAACCGGGCCTATTGTGTTTGCCGGTGCGGTTTGCAAGCAAATTTTAAAGATCAAGGGCATCACCATTCAAGCGCAAATGCTGCTGGAAGAACAAGCCATTTTAGACGCCAAAGCAAACCTGGATTCCATCGGCGGTGAAATCCGCTGCGTGATCTCCGGCGTTCCTGCTGGTTTAGGCGCGCCGTTCTTCGATTCGGTGGAATCCGTCCTAGCGCATCTGCTTTTCGCGGTGCCGGGACTTAAAGGCTTGCATTTTGGCGATTCTGTTCATTGCCTAGGAAGCCAGTACAACGATGCTTTCACTGTAAAACAGGACGCTATAACCACTGTAACCAACCATGCCGGAGGGCTCCAGGGGGGCATCACCAACGGGGCGGATATCGTGTTCACCTGTGCCTTGCGGCCTACAGCTTCCATTGGCAAGCCCCAAACCACTGTTTCCCTCAGCGCTCTTGAAGAAAGGGAAATCACCGTTCAGGGCCGTCACGATCCTTGCATTCTTCCCCGGGCGGTGCCGGTGATCGAGGCCATGGCCGCCATTGGGTTAACAGAGCTATGGAAGGAGCGGCAAGCATGCCCACTGTAAGCTACCCCGGCATCCAAGGGGCGTTTTCTCATCAGGCAGCGCTGAACCTGTTCCCGGATGGGATTTTGTATGCTTTTGAGGATTGGGAAAAAGCTGCCCTAGCTGTCTTTAACGGCGAATGCGATTACGGGGTTTTTCCTCTTTCCAACACCCTGGCGGGAGATGTGCCCTTCACCTACGCTCTTTTAGAAAAGTATAAGCTTAAAACCATTAAAGAATATGCCCTTCCCATCCGCCAGCATCTGCTGAGCGTAGCCGAAACAACACTTTCTGATATCCGCTTTATTCATTCCCATTCTCATGCCATCGGCCAGTGCCAGCCCTATTTAGAGGCGCATCCCAACTGGGAAATTATCCTTTCCCCAAGCACAGCCATCAGCGCCCAATGGGTAGCCCGGCAAGGGGATAAAGCCTATGCTGCCATCGCTTCTTTAGAAGCCGCACAGGCCTACGGTCTAACCCTGCTTCAAAAGGATATCCATTCTGGGCACAACGAAACCTGCTTCGGCGTAGTGGTAAGAGAGGGCTTCCTATGAGAGAATTTATGCTCATTGGCGAACAGCTTTCCCACAGCTATTCCGCACCCATCCACCAGATGTTTTTCCATCTTCAGGGCATAGAAGCAAGCTATCAGCTGCAAGAGTTTTCCCCTACCGCTTTTAAAGGTATTAAGGAACCTTTGCTGCGGTTTGTCGGTGCCAATGTGACCATTCCATATAAGCAGGCTGTTATCCCCCAATTGGATGAACTGGCCCCTTGTGCAAAACAGATCGGCGCAGTCAACACAGTGCAAAACTTAAACGGTCGGCTCATCGGCCATAATACAGACATTGGCGGCTTCGCCGCCATGCTTAATCACCACAGGTTCCACGTGCAAGGCCAGCCTTGTGCCATACTGGGTGCCGGCGGCGCTTCTAAAGCGGCAGTGGCTGCCCTTGAAAACCTTGGCGCGGCGGATATCAAGGTTTTTTCCCGTACCCCTGATGAAAAGACAGGCACCCACGGCTACGGTGAATTGTACGCCTACCATGGTGGCTTGCTGGTCAATTGCACTCCCGTAGGCATGTACCCTCACCCGGATGCTTGCCCAGTAGCAAAAGACATCATTGCCCATTTTGACGAAGGCGCGGATATGATATATAATCCAAGTGTTACCCTGTTTGCCAAATCCTTCAAGAAATCCGCCACAGGGCTTTATATGCTGGTAGCCCAGGCTGCACTGGCACAGGAGATTTGGTTCCAAACCCCCATTGAAAAAAGCCTGGTAGATGCTGTCTACCAAGCCATGCTAAAGGAGTTTGCATAAATGAAATTGATGGTTTTAAACGGCCCCAATATTAATTTTACGGGCATCCGTGAAAAAAACGTGTATGGCGCTGTGATGTACACCGATATCGTAAAGCAGATCGAAGCCGCTGCAAAAGAAAAGGGTCATACTGCCTCCATTCGCCAATCCAACCACGAAGGCACCTTGATCGATTGGCTTCAGGAAGCGTACCTTGAAAAGTTCGATGGGGTGATCATCAACCCAGGTGCCTACACCCACACCTCTTACGCCTTATACGATGCCATTAAATCTGTCGGCATCCCCACAGTAGAGGTGCACTTTTCCAACATCCAAGATCGGGAATCCTTCCGTACCGTAAGTCTCACCGCTCCGGCCTGCATCGGCCAGATCGCAGGGTTCGGTATCAAGGGCTATGTATTGGCTATGGATGCACTTGAGAAGTGACCTCCCAGCTGGTGCCATCCTTGCTATCTATAAGAATGATCCCTTTACCCTTTAGCTCGTTACGTATCTGATCTGCTAAGGGGTAATTTTTATCCTGCTTTGCAGCCTGACGTTCACCGATTTTTTGGAGAATATATGCTTCTAACCGAATGTCGATTTTAATCGCTTTCGTATCCGTCAGGTTCAAGCTCATTACATCATCAAAGCTTTGAACCAGAAGCCGTTTTGTGGCATCGTTAAGGGCACTGTCTTTTAGTACCTCATAAAGCATCGTAATGCCAAGCGAGGTGTTAAGATCATTCCCCACCGCTTCCGCGAAGCGTTTTTTGTATGCTGAAAATAGATCCTGATCCACCTTTTTATCCTGGCTGGACAAGCTGGCCACACGCTGTTTTAGCTTTGAATAGGCCAGTGCCGCGTTGTCTAGCGCATCAAAGGAAAAAACCAGAGGTTTACGATAGTGGGATTGCAGGCAAAAGAAGCGGTAGATCAGGGGATCATAGCCCTTTCCCTGCAAAAAGGCCAGTGTCAAGGGCTTTCCCGATGATTTACTCATTTTCCCTTCCCTTGTTACCAGGTGCTGTACATGAAACCAATAGGTACCCCATTTATGCCCCACCAGCGCTTCACTTTGGGCGATCTCATTCGTGTGATGAGGGAAAATATTATCCACGCCGCCGCAGTGTATATCCAGGTATTCCCCTAAATATTTCAGGCTAATGGCGGAGCATTCGATATGCCATCCGGGATACCCTTTCCCAAAGGGGCTTTCCCACTGCAATTCCTGGTTAGCAAATTTGGATTGGGTAAACCATAACACAAAATCGTTGGGGTTTCGTTTGTTGGTATCCTCCTGCACATCCTCGCGAACAGCCACATTCAGGCTGCTTGTTTCGTGGCCGGTAAGCACATAGTAATTTTTAAACTTTGCCGTATCAAAATACACGTTGCCGCCGGATAAATAGGCAAAATGCTTTTCAAGCAGAATCGTTATCAACCGGATAAATTCATCGATACAGGAAGTGGCCGGGATCACGATTTGAGGCTTTCGAATGTTGATCCTGCTGCAATCCTCCCAAAAGGCAGCGCCATAAAAGGCTGCTATCTCCATAGCGCTTTTACGTTCTTTCCTAATGCTTTGCAGCATCTTATCCTCGCCGCTATCCGCATCGTCTACAATGTGTCCGACATCTGTTATGTTCATTGCCCGCTTCACATAATAGCCCGCATAGTTAAGCAGCTTTTCCAGCACATCCTCCATAATGTAGCTGCGCAGGTTGCCAATATGAGCATAGCTATAGACTGTGGGCCCGCAGGTGTACATGGTAACGCTTTCTTTTTCGTGGGGTATAAAGGGTTCCACGGTCTTTGTCCTTGTATTATATAGTTTTATTTCAGCGTTCATATTGCTTCTCCTCGCTTCAATGTCGCTCATATCCGGGCACAAAAAAGCCCGGAACCATATAAAAAGGCTCCGGGCGCATGATGATCGGCAATAGGGAACTAAACCGATCCAGACGGCCGGAGCGGCATACAACATGCGATACGCTTCATTGCTTTCATGTCTGCCGCCCCTTTCCCGTTGAATTTGTTTGCAGTGTAGCATAGGTCAAGACGCCTGTCAAGGAATGGAAACCGTTTATTTATTCCACAGCCCATACTGTTCATCGTTTTGCAGAGCACTGAGCATATATTCCTTGGCATTGGGGTAGCGCTTGGTTAAATCTGCCAATAAATCCTTCATTTCTTGCCGCTTGGTGTGGCCGTTGGCCGGACAGGGGCTTTTTACAATAGGCAACTCAAGCTCTTTGGCCATATGGATCACGTGCTTTTCATTCAAATAAACCAGTGGGCGGATTACTGTTATATTGGTTCGGCTTAAATAGGTTACCGGGTGAAAGGTATGGAGCCTTGCCTCATAGAGAAGGCTCATCAGCAAGGTTTCCAGCACATCTTCCCTATGATGGCCCAGCGCCAGCTTATTACAGCCGTATTCCACAGCCAGATCATTTAAAACCCCTCTGCGCATTTTAGCACATAAAGCACAAGGGTTTTTTTCTTTGCGGATATCGAAA
>JAVBTR010000021.1:0-6722 GCA_031556065.1 Eubacteriales bacterium
GATTTTCGGTGGAATTTCGTAGAAATTCCTACCTTGCCCGAACAAACGACCGTAAAATCGAAGATTTTACAGTGCAGTGAGGGAAATCCCTCGTGCGACACCTGTGTCGCACGAAAGCGTCGACTTTGTCGACGCGCTGAACCCCGGGGTAAGGCTTGACCCGGGGTTGTTTTTGCGTCTTCTATTTGCTTAAGCAGTCCACCTGAAAAACCAAACCAAACAACACCGCAAACAACGCTGCCGCGCCAATATACACAAAAATGCTACTGAAAATCCCTGGCAGCACCAACGTTCCCACAACCGCGCTGGCCAAGGCAAAAAGAATAGCCGAAGCGGCAGCAATGAAAGTAGCATAGCGTTTAACGCAGCAATGGCAGCCCGCTTTGAAAACAAACATTGCTTCCAGCAAAATCGCGCTTAATGCCAGTGCCAGACAAGGAATGGCAATAAGACCCACGTTTAGGATCGCGCCCAAAGAAAACAGGATCACCACCGGAACAGCCAATAAAACCGCTCCGATCGTCGCAAAGATCAGGCCCCAAATACCACAGCGGGACCGCTTTTCCATATTTTGCACCATGTGTTTCCCTCCCTTTCACTTCATCATCCTATGTGTTTTTGTTGACAGCGGTGCGGCCTTTGAGTACACTTATAACAATTGAACATATTTGAAAGGAGCCACCATGTCTGTTACGATTAGCTACGACGAGAACCAGAAATTGACTTTTCACGGTCTTGAATGTGATTGCCCCTGCCACCACCAAACCCTAACCCAGGATGTCTATGTAGGAACAGGCCTTATTGAAAAGGTCCCCCAATACATTCAAAATCGGGGTTTTGGAAAAACCTGCGTCTTGGTAACGGATAACATCCTCTATCCCCTTTTCGGACAAAATATGGAAAATGTATTAAGATCGGCTGGTTTCGATGTTACCCTATGCCTTATCAAGCGTGAAGGCAAGGTAGAGCCAGATGAACGCACCTGCGGGGAAATCCTTCTATCTATCACCCATGAAACGGAATTTTTAATTTCTGTGGGTTCCGGTTCATTAACCGATTCCACCCGCATTAACGCCATGCGTTGTAAATTGCCCTTTGTGGCCATCGGTACCGCCCCTTCCATGGATGGCTACACCTCCGCCATATCGCCTCTTTTGCTTCGTGGCGTTAAAATCCACCGGGATGCCGTCTGTCCCGATATTATCGTTTGCGATCTGGATATTATGAAGACCGCGCCTCTTGATATGGTAGCTTCCGGCGTGGGCGATGTGCTGGGTAAATACATCGCCGATGTGGATTACCGCCTGGGGCATATTATAAACGACGAGCCTTATTGCCACACCTGCGGGCAAATGTGCGTAGATGCCACCGATAAGGTGCTTGCCAATATTGAAGAAATAAAAAAACGTTCGCCAGAGGGAATCCGCGCACTGGTTGAAGGCCTGCTTATTACAGGGCTGACGATTCTGATCATCGGTCACACAAGATGCGTCTCTTCCATGGAACACAATTGCGCTCATTACTGGGAAATGATGCAGCTTTATCTGGGCAATGAAGCTCCCGCCCACGGCGCTTCCGTAGGCGTAGGCACCTTGCTGGTGCTGCCCTTCTTCAAAAAGTTTATGGACGAGGATGTGCAAAAGCTGGATGAGGAAACCATTATTGCGGGCCGCTTAAGCGCCGATGAAACCCGCAAGCAGATTTTATCTGCCTACGGTGAGGAAGCAGGCAACGCCCTTATTTTAGATAATCCTCAGGTCTTTTTGCCCGAAGAAATCCAGCGCCAGCGTATACGCCGGGTGAAGGAGCGTTTCCCCGCCATCCGTGAAACCTTTGCCGCCTTGCCAGAATATGAAACGCTATATAACGCCATGGCCTACTTGGAAGCCCCCCTCACCTGCGAGGACCTGGGCGTGCCCGAGAGCATGCGCAATGTGGGCCTCCACTGGGGCGCAGAATACCGTGCCCGGTACAGCCTGTTTAAAACCCTAAGGGAATGCGGGCTGATCGATGAATACTTGAAAGAGTTTCCTTATGAAACCAACTAAAAAGCTGCCCCTGTTTATCGTAACAGGGGCAAGCGGCGTGGGTAAATCCACTATCTGCGAAGCGCTATTCACAAGGGAAGAAAAATATATCGTTTTAGAAAGCGATATATTATGGAATGAACACTTCAACCAGCCGGAAACAGATTACCGGGCCTACCGGGAGGTTTGGCTTAGAATGTGCAATAACATTTCCCAGATCGGCTTGCCGGTAGTGCTTTGCGGCTGCAGTATTCCCAAACAGTTTGAAATATGCGATGAACGGGCAGGCTTTTCTGCGCTCCATTACCTGGCCGTGGTCACCGACGAAGCCACGCTCCTGGCCCGCATGAAAAACGGTCGTCATATTCAGGACGAAAGCTGGCTAAAAAGCTCTGTAGATTTCAACAACTGGCTTAAAAACAACGCCAGCCAAACAACGCCAACCATTCAATTGCTGGACTACACAAACATCAGCATCGAGCAAGCAGCCGCCAAAGTGGACGAATGGATCAACCGACATATATAAGCAAAAAAACACGCAAGGGCTTTGCCCCTTGACCCCACTAAAGGGACGATGCCCCTTTAGAAACCCATATTGGGATACATAAGGAGTTTCATTTCTTATGCAGGGTCTGGGGCAGCGTCCCGGCGTGTTCTTTTTTATTTTTTTCTGTGCTTTACTGCTTCTGCTAGAAGATATTCTATCTGCCCATTAATGGAGCGGATATCTTCATCCGCCCAGGCGGCGATATCATCCCACAAGGTGGACGAAAGCCGCAAGAGCACTTGCTTTTTTGCGCCTTCCTTGGCTTTCAGCGCCGCTTCCCGGGCCTTGATTTCTGTTTCCAGGGCGCTAATGCGGTTTAACCGCTTTTCCAGCTGTTCCTCCCTTTTTTCAATATCCATCGTACACCTCTTAATAAATCGAGCCGGAATTAATAATAGGCTGAGCATCCCGGTTACCGCAAAGCACCACCAGGAGATTGGATACCATAACGGCCTTGCGTTCTTCATCCAGCAGAACAATTTCATCTTCACCCAATTTATCGATAGCCATTTTCACCATACCTACCGCGCCATCTACAATTTTCTGCCGGGCAGCGATAATGGCTGCGGCTTGCTGCCTTTGAAGCATGGCTGCGGCGATTTCTTCGGCGTAGGCTAAGTGGGTAATGCGCACCTCCTCGATCTCCAGCCCCGCATTGGCTACCCGTTTTTGCAGTTCCTCCTGCATGACCTCTGCAATTTCAAGAGCGCTACCCCGAAGGGTTTTTTCTTTGATTCCATCGTCAGCCTCATCTTCATCGAAAATATCGTAAGGGTATAGGCGGGATACATTGCGAATAGTAGAATCGGTTTGAATACTTAAATATTCCCGGTAATTTTCCACACTAAACACCGCCTGGGTGGGGTTTTCTACATGCCAGATCACAATGGCGCCAATGATGATCGGGTTACCCAGGGAGTCGTTCACCTTCTGGCGACCGTTATCCAGGGTTTGCTTTTTAAGGGATACCGCCTTCTTTTCCCCCACCTGGCTCATAGCCGTATGGCCATTGGCAGCTGCAGCAGCGGTGCGTTTACGGGCTTCCGCCTTGGCCGCCTCGTAGGTAGGGCTGAATGATACACAGAATGGATTCACATAGAAGAAGCCTGGCTTTTTCACCGTACCATGATAATTGCCAAAAAGAGTAAAAATGCGGGCCTCGTTAGGGTGAACCACCTTAAACCCAGCGGGAAAGATGCATAATGTCGTCCATAACAGGAAGCACAAGCCCATTAACAGGCCGCCTGCAAGCCCCTTTCCCCCATCCAGCAAAATAATTGAGTAGACGAATACCACAACAGACAATAAACCGGCCAAAATGGTAGCCAGCAATACCGGGAAGCCACTCATGGGGCGCAGTTCTTTTTCCGCAAAGTTCTTTTCAGACATATCCGATCCTCCTTATCGTTTTGATATTACAATGATATCACATCGATAGTTTCTTGTCAATAGACTTTGAGGGTGATATACTGACTCGATCGAAAAAACGGGATTTAAAGAATGCTGCCGCAAAAAGGGCATCCGAACTGTACGGGGCGAAACCTACGACGGATTGACTTTCTGCCTGAAACCATAAATCAAACAGGCCATACTAATATTCCTTGCTGCCGTCCTCTCTTATTGTCCAAAAGGGCAATGAACCATCCTGGCCATACCGGGCTCCATAGTCAAATCCATGACATGTCATCAATCTGGCAAATAGGGTGATTTTGGAAACCATGTTTTCCAATTCATGAATCTTGCCAGATTTATTGACATATTGCTCGGGAATCATCGCATCCAACCGTGCTTTGCTTGTTTGAATACTGGCATAGGCTTTGCTATACGCGGCGCGGTCCGCCATTAGCTCATCGCTAAGCTGAAAACTTTTCCAGTTCACCTCGTTTTCTTCTGCCCAAATCAATTGTAGCAAGCAGGAAATATAACCCCACACGCAAGAAAAACCAAGCCCCCAACAAAAACAATTAGGGGCGGTAACACTTGCATTAGCAGAATAACTATAGGAAAAAGCAAAACCCATAGGGTTGACTTGCTTCTATTGTCAACTGTTGTAATACTTCCTCCCCCCTTGCTATTCAATCGCATTTTCTACTAACCCTTGATTAGTGGACACGAAATCCTGCACATATTGCAATCCACCGTATCGAACCCTCTTGCAGTTTTCCCGTAAGTGTTCTCTCTGCACAACTTTTGATTAACAGTACCGTTATCGATTGCTTTAACAGGACAGGCATCAACACACCTGCGACATCCATCGATACAAATTTCCGCTGAACGCTCATCTGAAGATATATTCAAATCGGTTAGCATTGCACCTAACGTTACCATGTTACCGTACTGCTTGGTCAAAAGCAAAGAGCTTTTACCAATAGACCCTACGCCCGCCAAGACCGCAATGTGTTTCATGGACAGCAGCCCTTTACCTGTCATGTTCTCCTGATCCCAGTATTCATAGGGCGCATCACAAGGGAGCGGTACCACCCTGCATTTGAACTGCGCTTCAATTGCTTTGGCTGCTCTAAATGCGATAAAATCAACCTCCGTGCAGCTCAACGAATTATAATGTCCATATACCAATCGAGGCTCTACTTTTGTCAAGCCCTTTGGCAACGCCACCGCAAAGGAAATAACCGATTTGCAATCGGCGTAAATATCCTTGGGGTGATATCCAACAGGCGCATCTTTAAACGCTTCAACTCCTGCAAAGCCGCACAAATCTGCTCCAAGGGACAACACTATCTTCCGTATCTGCTCTTTCACCGTATCCCTCCACCTGATGTTCCAATTGGTATTTATAATCATCCATCAATTAACTTCAAAAACTTTTTGTCCGATAAAATCTCGTTTGTCACATACGCACCATCTTTGAAAAGCGCATAGGTTGTACTAAAAGTATATAATCGCAATCAAACCATAAACCCTGATTAGTACTTAGCTTCGTTTTGCAATAGGAGTGGCTTTATCAATCCAACAATCGCCCGTAATCGTTCCACTCACCAAACATTTTTCCTTGTTTTGTCTCTTCTATTAAGTGCCGCAGTGATTTTCCATAGGCTTCGGGATCACGCTTTTTATAGAAAGCCACATTGTACGCCCGCACCCTTTGGTAAAGTGGAGGGAAGCTTTTGAACATTGACCAAACCCTTGCCTTTTTCATGGCCGCTTCTATATCCACATCCACCTTGAAGCCTCTCATCCCCATCGGCGGTAAAATATCCCTGCCACGATCAGTCATGAGTCCCAATTTTTCTAGCCGCCGCACACGTTCCTTATTCAATTCTGTCCACGGGCTATTCTTTTTTCGAGGGGTGAAGCGCTGCATTCGATTTCCATCAATCAGCTTTTGGGTGCTATCAATCCATCCAAAGCAAAGTGCTTCTTCTACTGCATCTAAATACCAAAAGTGTTCAGTATCTATGGGCCTTCCGCGTTTTAATTCCACCCAACATTCTTTTTCATCCAAAGAATGTTCATCTAACCAGTTTCTGAAATCTGTTCGACTGACGTGTACTAATATATTTTCATGTTCCATATGAATCCCATAAGCGCTTTGATTTGTTGTTCATGGCGATATTTCATTATATCGAAAAAGCGAAGCGCTGTCGAGAGGGGGTAACTGGGTTTAGTTAAACCGTACCCCATGTCAAGGACATTTTAGAGGTGCACTTGTGAAATAATCGTTTCCACGTAGTATAATGGTAATGCTTTACCGGCAGGGAGGATAGGGCAACGCAGAGGTGCGACCCGAGCGCCCTGCCGGGTTTGCAGGAGGGCGGCACAACAGTGTCGC
Organism: Eubacteriales bacterium; assembly: GCA_031556065.1. Classification (GTDB taxonomy): domain Bacteria; phylum Bacillota; class Clostridia; order Christensenellales; family Aristaeellaceae; genus JAVBTR01. Next base: position 6,365 of record JAVBTR010000021.1, read on the forward strand.
TCTTTTTGCACCGCAGTGCGTTGCCCTCCTGGAAATGAAAGCGATAAACCTTGGGGGTGTGGGGGGAACGCCCCCACTACGATTCGGTATGCTTGCCAGGGATGACTTTTCAAGCGGATATACACCGGTGACCGTATATTGATAGTACTCTTGTGGCGTAAGCCGTACCAGACTCCATTGGGGACGATCTGTGTTGTAATAATCCGCCCAATCATCAATAGGCGTGAATGAGGATGGCTACCGTGAGGTCTTAGGTGCGGCTGAGGGCATGAAGGAAGACAAAGCCAGCTGGGTTGGCTTTCTGCAATGGCTGCGTGAACGCGGCCTTGAAGGCGTAAAGCTTGTGATCGGCGACAAG
>JAVBTR010000029.1:0-47820 GCA_031556065.1 Eubacteriales bacterium
TTTGGGGAGAGCGCGAGAGGGGATTTACTTTCCCCCGAAACAAAGGCCCCTCTCGCATAAATAAGATGATTTTTAATTGAATTACTTCGCGTCCACTTCCGCCATGTGGCAGATAAGGTCCACAACTTTGTTGGAGTAGCCCCATTCGTTGTCATACCAGGCCACCAGCTTCACGAAGGTATCGGTGAGGCTGATGCCGGCAGTGGCGTCGAAGATGGAGGTGCGGGGATCGTGGATGAAGTCGGAGGAAACAACAGCATCTTCGGTATAGCCGATGATGCCCTTCCACTGGGCGGATTCAGAAGCGGCCTTCATGGTGGCTTTGATATCGTCCATGGTGGCGGGGGTATTGAGGTTCACGGTTAAGTCAACCACAGACACGTCGGCGGTGGGAACGCGGAAGGACATGCCGGTGAGCTTGCCCTTGAGTTCGGGAATGACCACGCCTACAGCCTTGGCAGCGCCGGTGGAAGAGGGGATGATGTTGAAAGCCGCGCCGCGGCCGCCGCGCCAGTCCTTCTTGGAGGGGCCGTCAACGGTCTTCTGGGTGGCAGTGGTGGCATGAACGGTGGTCATCAGACCATCGGCAATGCCGTACTTGTCGTTGATCACCTTGGCCAAAGGAGCCAAGCAGTTGGTGGTGCAAGAAGCGTTGGAAACAACGTTCATGTCCTTGGTGTAGCCAGTGTGGTTAACGCCCATAACGAACATGGGGGTTTCCTTGTCCTTAGCAGGAGCGGTGATAACCACTTTCTTAGCGCCGCCAACGAAGTGAGCAGAGGCACCGGGGGTGTCGCAGAACACGCCGGTAGCTTCGGCAACGTATTCGGCACCAGCTTCGCCCCATTTAATTTCTTCGGGCTTCATGCAGGCAAAGATTTTCACGGCGTTGCCGTTGACGATCATGGCGCTGTTGGCATGGTCGATTTTGATATCGCCTTTGAACTGGCCATGGACGGTGTCGTAGCGGAGCATATATTCCATGTAATCCAGATCGATGAAGGGATCGTTGATGGCAACAACCTGTACATCTTTGTTATCCAGAGCGGCACGGAACACCAAACGGCCGATACGGCCAAAACCATTAATACCAACTTTTACCATGGGAAAGCCCTCCTCAAAAAACATTATTGTCCAAATGTTATTGTACCCAATTTCCGGTTTTTTTGCAATAGTATTTCGAGCTTTTTTGTGAAAAATTTCGCAAATCGAATGCTAGGAGATGAATAAACAATATAAAAAAGCAGGGGCGCATCCCCTGCCTTTCATAGTTATTCGTTTGTTTGCTTTTTCTTTCGGGTATATGCAGGCTTTCTTGAACGGTGATAGATTTTGGCCATGGATACCAGGTCCTTGCGCTCTTGGGGGGTCAAGGGTGTGGCATAGGCGATCAGCTGATTCATGGTTTTATCGTACTGTACGGGAGGCTCATCCTCTTTGAGTAAATCTTGCAATGTGATACCCAAGCCTCGAGCGAGCTTTTTTAGGGTCTCGTAGGTCGGATTGCCTATTCCGATTTCCAAATATCCAATCTGACTGGCTGTAAGCATTTCGCAGCGCAAAGACAATTCCATTTGTGAAATGCCTAATGCCGTTCGAAGATCAAGCACACGCTTGCCAAGTTCTTGTTGTGTCACATTAATTACCTCACATCTTTTTATTCATGATACAAGGCAGTATTTTCTAAAACAACGAATATTAAGGTTGAATATTCAACAAATATATCGTACAATTTGTTGTTATGATGTTGTTGGAGGATGACTATGAGAAGACACAAAAAGAAAATCATTTGTTTGGCAATCATTCTTTTCTTGGTGCTTGCAAGCTGCTTAGCGGTTCATATTTGGGAGCATCTTTGCTTATGCAACAAGCTGCCCATACATCTATTTTTGACCCGTGATTACTGGATCGGCAATGAAGCCCTGCGGCAATATGATTGCGGCATGGACTTAAGTTTTCTTGTAGGCGAAAAAAACCTGATCAAGGTAGAACAAAGAAAATGCTCTCATAATCAGTCCATCATGTTTTATATTAGTGAAAATGAAACAATGGCATGGCCCAGTGCAAAGAAAATATGGTGGCAATAGTTAGGACCCAATACAGGTTTTCTGGGATGGGAGAGTATGAGAGGGAAGGGGCTCTTTTTTCTAAAAGAGCCCCTTCCCTCTCATAAAAATATCACTCGTATTTTAGCGCCACCAGTGTCACATCGTTATCCGTCTCCCGGCCGTTGAAGCCCTTCTGGCCGCATTCGATCTCGCCGGATTGGCTGTCGTAGGGGTCGATGCGGGGGAAGTGCTTTGCACATTCGAAGGGCTTTTGGTAGGCGCTGTTGAAGACCACTCGAAGGGGTTCCAGGTTGCCAAAGTAGAATTGGCGGCGGGTTTCGTTGCCCACCCGGTTGGCGCCGCCGCCAAAGGAGCAATCAGCAAAGAGCCAGCCCCAGCCCTCTAAGTAGAATTGGGCCCAATCGTGGCTGCCCACGTAATCCTCCGCGATCACAAGACCCGATTGCCAGCGGGCCGGGATGCCCGCAATGCGGCAAAGGTTGATGAACATCAGGGCTTGGATACCGCAATCCCCCCGAAGGTTGATGGCGGCGTACTCCCCTAAGTGGGCGATTTGGAAGTAATCCCGCACGAAGGCGTAGGTCACTTTGGTGGTGATATAATCGTATATGGCCCGGGCTTTATCAAGGGGCGAATCATAACCGGCAGTGATGTCCTGGCACAATTGGCGCAGGTAGGGCGTAAAGCGGATGCAAGCCCCTTCCTCCGCGAGGTCTTCTGGAACAGGGGCCGGCGCGGCGGGGTAGAGGGGCGCGGTGGGGGTGGGCTTGGTTAAATCCGCATAGAGAATGGTTTGGGTGTAACGGTATTCGGCAGTGAAGGGTTCATTGGTACCCAGGATTTCTTCGAAATAAGCAGTGCGCTGGGGCGCGGCTTCGTTGTCTAAATGCTTGGGCTTAAAGCCACCAAAGGTGATTCCGATATCAGTGGTTTGGGGGGCTGCCGCCGGAATGGGCAGGTGAGCCCGGTAGGTTTCGCAGGGAATGAACGCCCTGTCGGTGGCATAGAGGGAAGAGGATAATTGCACATGAGCGGTAAGCCTGCCCTCGGTTTGGAGGCGGGCAATCAAAGGATCCAGCCAGGGGCTCACAGGGCTGGGCTTTTCCCCGGTGCGGGCCAAAAGGGCCGGGGTCTTTAATAGGGTTTTATGAAAGCGCACGAAATAGCGTTTTTCCCCGTTTAGGTAGATAAAATCCACCTTGCCGTCCAAGTCCATTTCATCCAGCTCTTCCAGGGTGAAATCTGCAATGGCTTCTCGCATTTTATGTAGCGCCTGTTCCCTGTTATAGGGGTATTGGGTGGGCAACCGCAGAATGATCTCTCGTTCCAGCTTCAGCCGCTGGGCCAGAGGTGCGGGAATGGCCTGGTGCAGCCGCCTGTCGATGGCTTCCACGGCACCTTTTAGGTCCCCTGCCCATTTGCGCTTTTCAATATCCTCGGGCAATGGCATGGAAAGAATAAAGTCGTACATCAGTGTTCCCCCTTAGGCGGCATAGAAATAAGCGCACGGCCATTGCCATGCAAAGCAAGTGCGGGGCAGGTGGCAGGCAGAAAATAGGTCTGCCCTTTTTTTGCATGGATGGTGGCTTGGCCAAAGGTAATGTCCATATCATCCATCACGGTGAGCAGGGCGTAGCTGGGTGCTTTTTCAAGCTTTAAGCTGCCCTGCACCAGGGCGCTGTCCAGAATAAAGCGGCGCTTGTCCAAAACCCGGGTGACGCCTGGGGTTTCAGGGGCGGGAATGGGGTTAAGGGCAAAGGAGGTGTTGCATACATCCAGGGATTTTTCCACGTGCAGCTCCCGCTTGTTGCCGTTTTTGTCGGTGCGGTCATAATCGTATAAACGGTAGGTCACATCGGAGGATTGCTGAATTTCATACAGCATGATCCCCCCGCCGATGGCGTGAATGCAGCCTGCGGGGATGAACAGCACATCCAGGGGCTTTACAGGCACCTTGCGCAGCAGCGCTTCTACGGCTTTGCCATTTTTAAGGGACTCACCCAAAGCCTCTATGGTAACGCCCGGCTGGATGCCGTACACCAGGGTGGCGCCTTCATCGGCCTGCAAAACCACCCAGGCCTCTTCCTTGCCCAGCTTCCCATTTTCGTTTTCATGGGCGTAGGTATCGTCCGGGTGCACCTGAACGCTCAGGGCATCCTTGGCATCGATGAACTTAAGCAGCAGGGGGAAGGGCGCTTCGAAGCCTTCGCCTAAGAGCTTTTCCCCATACTTGGCGATCAGCCCGCCCAGCTCCGCACCCATGGGATCGGTGCTGTTCAGGGAAGGCAGAACGCTTACCTCCAGGCTTTCGCCGGTACGGTCGTCGGGAATGGGCTTGCCAAAGACACTGCTTAGCTTGCTGCCCCCCCAGGGGGTATCCTTCCCAAAGCGGAAGGCTGGGCTCATAGGGATGGGCAGCAGCGGGCAGCTTTCGGTTAAGGGCTTTTCGTAGCAGGGGAAGGGGCTTTCTTTAAAGGGAAAGAACACCTGCCCAGCCCTGCGCATATCAAACCGCTCGTATAGATTTATGGCCCTTTCGTTTAAAGAATAGGTGTCCAGCCGCAGGCAGTCGTAGCCCAGCTTGGCCCCCTCCTTGGCCAGAAAGTGGAGCATCTGGGTGCCGATTCCCTTGCCCTGGGCATCGGGGGATACGGCCAGGCGGTGCATAAAAACAGGCTTCACGCCGAACTGCCAGGGAATAGCGCTGTATTCGGCATCGCATTCCCCGTTCATAACCATGGCGGCTTCCACAACGCCTTCTTCTTTTAATATATACATCTGGCCTTTTTCAATATCGTCTAAAAGCAGCTGGTCGCTGGGGTAAACCCCATAGGTCCACTGGTCCAGCCCTTGCTCCTGCATCCGCTCCACCGCGGCCCGGTACAAGCGGCAGATGGATTCATACGCTTGCATGGTGGCCTTTAAAATCATATTAAACCTCCGTGTACATGTTGTATAGGCTGTGGTAAATGCCGTGCTTTTGCATCAGCTCTTTATGGGAGCCTTGCTCTTCCACACCGTTTTCAGTAAGCACCCAGATCACCGTAGCGTTTCGGATGGTGGTGAGCCGGTGGGCGATGGTGAAGGTGGTGCGGCCCTTGGCCAGCTCTTCCAAGGAGGCCTGTACAAGGCGCTCGCTTTCGTTGTCCAGGGCGGAGGTGGCTTCGTCTAAAATGAGGATGGGCGGGTTTTTAAGGAACACCCGGGCAATGGAAATCCGCTGCTTCTGCCCGCCGGAAAGGCGAACGCCCCGCTCCCCTACAAAGGTATCATAGCCCTGGGGCAGCGCCATAATGAAATCGTGGGCCCCGGCTTTCTTGGCCGCGTCCTGCACCTGCTCCAGGGTGGAACCGGGGCGGCCATAAACAATATTGTCCAGCACGGTGCCGGAGAAGAGGTATACGTCCTGCTGCACCATGCCAATATTATCCCGAAGGGATTTAAGCGTTAGGTGCTTAATGTCCTGGCCGTCGATGAAAATCTTGCCGCCGGTTAGCTCGTAAAATCTGGGGATCAGGTTGGAAATGGTGGTTTTGCCGCCGCCGGAGGGGCCCACCAGGGCAATGGAATCCCCTGCGTTGCAGGTCAGGTCCAGGTGGGTTAAAACCTCTTTATCGTCCTGAGAATAGCTGAAGGATACGTCTTTAAAGACGATTTCGCCCTTGACATTTTGAAGCTCCCTGGCACCGGGCAAATCTTGTATTTCAACAGGCGCGTCCAGGAGCTCAATGAACCGCTCAATGCCTGTCATGCCCCGCTGGAACTGCTCTTGGAATTCAACGATCCGGCGGATGGAGTTAAGCAGGGTGGAAACATACAGCAAATAGGCCATGTAATCGGCGGGGGAAATCTTTCCATCGATAATGAAAAGCGCCCCAACCACCACCACCAGAATGTACATCAAGCCGTCGAATACGCGGGTGGTGGTATGGAAGCCGGCCATGGCCTGATAGGTTTTGATCTTGATCTTTTGGAACTTTTCGTTGCCCTGGCGGAACTTTTCTTCCTCAATAGGCTCATTGGAGAAGGATTTCACCACGCGAATCCCCAGCAGGCTGTCTTCCACCTGGGAGTTGATTTCGCCCACCTGGTGGCGGGATTGCTTGAAGGCTTCCCGCATGCGCTTGCCAAAGATGCGGGTAAAAATGTACATCAGCGGCAGCATGACAAACACAAGGAGCGTCAGCCATACGTTCATGCCGCAAAGGATAATGAAGGAGGCGACGATCTTAATAAACGCGATAAGGAATTCTTCCGGGCAGTGGTGGGCAAACTCGGTAATCTCGAACAGGTCCGAGGTGATCCGGGCCATGATCTGCCCTACCTTGGCGTTGGAATAATAAGAGAAGGAAAGCTTTTGCAAATGGGAAAACAAGGCGTTGCGCATATCGGTTTCGATATGGGTGCCCATCACATGCCCAATGTAGGACATATAATAGTTGGCCGCCGCGTCGATCAGGCGAAGGACAATGTAAACGCCGCCCAGCTTCATCACATAGGCGATGGTAAGCCCAGCAAGATCGTCGATGGCCTGGTTGGTAATAGCCCGGACGATCAGCGGCAGAACAATTTCGCACAGGGTGGTCAGAACAGCGCAGAACAGGTCGATGGCCACGGTTTTCTTGTAGGGCTTAAAATAGGGCAGGAAACGTTTTACGAGCTGAGAAGTCTTCATGGTTTTTGACATTGGTACACAGTCCTTCTTTATGATAATGGCACTTCAAGCTGGCACAGCTTTAATAGATTCGGGGCGGTTTCCAAGTATTCCTTTGGCAGGGTAATCAGGTAAAGGGCTTCGTCCCCCTCAATGTGGAAGCGCACCGTCTTGGTTGAATCCATGCGCACGGCGGGCAGGTGCAAAAGGGTATAGCCAAGGGTGGGGGAAATAGCGTAGCCCTTGGTGTCCACCAGGGCAAAGGCACGTTTGGGGTAAATGGTCTGCAGGGTAAGGGTTTTGCTATCCTGGGTCTGGTAGGTCAGTTCCCCGACCCGGGCAAAGGCGCCCTCGTAGGCCACATCGTAGGCCTGGCCCTGGACAAAGGCAATATCCGTACCGGGGGAAAGCCGCAGCAGCGGTGCCGGGTATGAACTCAGCATATGCTGGATTTCACTTTCCTGTGTAATAATATCCGGTAATTGGGCGCTTAAAAGCGCCTGGGGGGCGCTTTCTGGGTTCAGCTGCAAAAGCGCGTCCTCCGTTGGCTGGCCGATAACCACCGCCAGGTAGAACACTGCCACTGCCACCAGGCTGACCAGCACCGTGGCCAGTACGCGCAATATTTTTTTTAAGGAAGCATTTCGTTTTTTCTTTCTTCTGGCCATGAGAGCTCCTTTATGTTGGTGTTTGCGGAAACCTTTTTTCTTTTGAAAAGGTAAAAAGGTTTCCGCACCTTCCAAAAAAGAAAACTTGAATGGGGGTCCCTTATAGGTTTTCTTTTTGGAGAGCGCGAGAACCGCTTTTCTTTTTTCTAAAAGAAAAATGGTTCTCGCAAAACCCTTTAATCATCCACAACCTGGTACCCTGAAGCGTCGTTTTTCATTTCTTCCCTGCACAGGGCGTTCAGGGCGTTTTGGGTGGAAATATCGGCCATGCCGTTGGTACGCTTGTTGGGCATGCACTGGGTTTGGAAAGCGTCGATGGCCTTGATGGTTGTACGGTCGAAGGAGCCAGTGGCATCCGTCTCTTCTAAAAAGCCCAAGTAGGCCAGGCGAAGCTGAATGTAACGGACCTTTTCCCCCTGGTCTCCGGCCCGGAGGGTCCAATCCACCACATCGTGAACGGTGCCGTAGCCTAGAATGCATTTGTCTGCCAGGGCGTAGGTGTTCCGGGCCACCTTGCTGGGATTGTTGCCTTCAATGACGTGAACGGTGATCTTGCCATTTGGGTCTACCGTGCAGTATTCCACAATGGCCACATGATCGGTATCCACCCCGGAGGTGAAGGTGAAAAAGGCCCAATCCCCCGGCTGGGGTATATAAGAATTGGCTTTTATGTAGTGGTCCTCATCCTTGTACCATTGATAGCCGCCGCCTTCAATTTCGGACATGTGGCCATTTCTTGCCACATAGCGGCCCTGCTTGATAAAGAAGGCACGGCCAGTGTTGGAGGAGGAGTAAAGGGGAAAGACTTTTTTTAGCAGGTCGGTTCCGTAGCGCTTGTCCACCTGATCCACGCACCAGCAGGCAAACTCCGCGCACCACTGGGCCTTTGGGTCCCCGGACCATTCGCCGTACTTGGTTACCCCGTAGCGGTCTTCACCGTTGCCTAATTCTTCCACCGCGATCTCTAATAAGTATGTCACATAATCTGGCACATCATAACTGGGGGGGATGATTTCTTCCTTGGCCAAAGCGGCAGAGGCGCAGCAAACGAGTAAAAGCGCCATAATAATTAGCTTTTTCATTTGATTAACCTCCCTGGAATTAATATCAGTCCGCGCGGTACATGACCATGGTCAAGGCTCCGTCCTGGGCGGTGGCTTCCATGCGGATGGGGAAGGGGTAATCGTTTCTGAAGGTGAGGTTTAAGGTATCCGCCCCAACAGCGGCATCCATGCCTACGGGCAGATATTTGGCGCCGGATTGCTGGTGGGGGCGGCGGTAGGTCACGGTGATCCCAGGCAGCTGCAAAAGCACGTTAAATAGGGTGGAGGAAACTTGGCAGGTGCCGCCGCCGGAACCCAGCTTGGTGGTGCCCTCTACCAGCACCGGTGCTTTGAAATAGCCGTTTGAAGCACTGAAGGGCCCCATTTGCTTGTTGCAATCGTAGGCTTCTCCGGGCTGGTATACCCGGCTGATCCGCTCCGCCCCAACGGCAATGTTCTTCATGCGGCCAATATTGGCCTCGTTGGTTGCAATGTTGTAATAGGAGGTATAGGCGGCAATGGGGCAATCGTCGCCCATTTCCGCGTCGGTGGGGGAAACGTTTTGCAAATCCCGCAGCTTGGACATGTCCACATAGCCGTAGGCATGAAAGTAATAAAAGCGGCCCCAGCCCTCGTACACATCGATAATGGCGATGCTCGCGCCCTCGTGCAAGGTCAGGTAAGCCTCCTGGCCGTCTCCCGGGGCTTTTTGGATGGGGGTATCCTCGTTGCATACAGCCACATAGTTATACCGGTAAACCCCATAGGGCGGCGTGTTTACGGGATCGATGGCTTCCGGGCGCAGGTACAGCCAGAAGCGCTTTAAATAGCCCACCTTGCCCTTGTACTGGGCCAGCACCCAGTCCGGCTCGATGTCCAAGATTTCCACGGTTGCTTTGTTGGGAATGGAAACCAGCTTGGTGGATTCCATGTTCATTTCCTTGCGCAGGCCACAATCCAACACCACCCGGCCCGTATACAGCGCTTCGCCTGTATACATACTCAGATGGGGAAAATCCACCGTGCCGACGATAACGGTATCGTCCTCTACCATGTCATCGGATATGTCTACGTTATCATCCTCGACTTCCAAACCCGCGAACTCGTCCTCTTCTGCTTCTTCCCCGAAAACGGATAAGGGGTTTATGCTTAAAAGAAGCGCCAGAGTAAGCAGCAGCGCCATGATTTTCTTTAGCCGCACAGGCATACACTCCCATCATAATGAAATATCGCTACCATTATAGCGGTATTTTTCGTCTGTGGCAAGGACAATAGGCATATGTACAAAGTGTTTACATTTTGCATAAACTTTTTTTCTTTCTAACTGTTTTGGGAGTGTATATAATAATATGTTTTTATAGCAACAAACAATATAACAATAATAAACAAATTTATTATTAAAATGGACATAAAAGCATTGACGGACTAGAATGATTGTGATAACATATAATCAGAAAAGCAGCTCGCGAAAAGACTAACTGGACATGAATAAAAGAAAGGGGCCTAATCATGAAAAAACATTATCTTTTGTGGTTGTACTGGTACTTGTATTCCTGCTGGCTCCCCTATCTATTGGCTCCGCGCAATCGACTTTTGCAAACAAGGCTTGGAATTGCTACGGATAAATGCAACAGCTGCAGTTTCAAACTGTCATATCAAGTTGAAGATTTTCGATGGCACTGTATGCATGTCTAGTTATACTGTTGCCAACCCTCGGTAAGGTTTTCATTAAATAAACGAGGGGGGGCTTGAATAAAAGTGGGGTGATGGGTGGCGGTGCCGTGTGGTGCTTGCTCTTTGGCCGCCACCTATGGCCCGGCGATGCATGGCGTAAGAGTGCGTAGCCTCGCTGAAACGCTTCCTGTTGTTTGTAGCTAGACACTGGAAGGGCGTTTTTCGATGAAGGGTGGTATATTAAATGATGAAAAGCATCATGTGCAAAAGCATTGTGCTTCTTTTGTTATTCATTTTACTGAGCGTGCCACAATTTGTATCTTCCCAGGCCGGGAAAGAAAAGGAATCTCTTGTTAATATACTTTGCAGCCCTGTATATCAAGGGCGGGGCGTGGGGATGGAAGGCAACCAGCTGGCAGCACAGCTATTGGCGCAAAGGCTGGAGGCTTATGGCCTTGTTCCGCTTAACGGGCACTCAAATTTTCTTATTTCATTTGAACAAAGAACCGTCGCCATAAATGAAATGATGCTGGTGGCCATTGGGAAGGATGGGAGCCGTGAAGAACTGCGCTACGGGCAGGATTATACGGTTGCCAGAGCTGCTGGTGCATTAAGCGGAACGCTTTCTATTTCTTTGCAGGCAGAGGCTGCTGGCTCTTCGGCTGTTTTGTTTATGGATCCAGCGGTTGAAAGCCTGCCTGCGGAAGGCCTTTTTCCCGCCATGGTATATCCGGTGGACGTGCTTTCATTCCAAAGCTTAGGCGTTAATGATCAGGGCCCACGGTCTGATTCGCTTGCTTGCAGAATCGATATGCTTCGCCCGGTGTATGAACGCATCAGCAAAGCGGAAGCGTTGGATATACGGTATGATTATTCAAAGACATCAACCATGCTTCATAATGTGGTGGGTGTTCTTCCCGGAAAGGACAGAACCAAAGGGGTGGTTTTAAGTGCTCATTTCGATGGGGTGGGGGAGCAGGGGGGAAACAGGCTGCCTGGTGCAATGGATAATGCCAGCGGTGTCGCTGCGGTAGATTGGGTGGCGGCCCAAATGGCTGGAACAGAACCTCCTTATGATGTGGTTATTGCTTTTACCAACGCAGAAGAAGCGGGTTTAATGGGTGCGCAGGACCTGGCAGTTAAACTCCTTTCCCAATATGAAGCCCTATATAATATCAATGTGGACTGTCTGGGCGTTAAGGAGCTGCCTTTTTTAATGGAAAGCCCTGGCGGCATATCTACAATGCTCTACGGAATGATGGCGGTCTATTTAAACCGGAATGGTTTTGTCAGCATCCAAGAGAATTATGGCCGCAGCGACCATCTTGCCTTTGAAAGGGCGGGCATCCCTGCAGTGATTCTGGGGGCGCCAGCCTTTAAGGTGGAACACACAATAAACGATACTGCAGAGCGCATTGACTTGGATATGATATACGCAGTCGCTGGGGTGATTGTGGATTTTATCCAAGAAAACCCGGGTATACACGCTGCAATGGCGCAAAGCCATGCTGAAGAACCGGCCTTAAAAGAGGTACCAACACTGGCGTATAACGAAGCCGTCCGGCAAGACAACATACTTTATACTGGGTCGATGCGGTGGTTAACCCATGAAGAGGCATTGAGCTATCATCCCGCGCTCCCCCTCCCGAAACTGTATAAAGGCCGTCCTATGGCGTTTTGCATGGTTATACTTTCGACTTTAGACCTAGCAGACAGTGCTCCCGGGCAAGTTATCAACATGGAGGACAGCGCCCCCAATATAACGAGTATAAACGCTTTTTACAGCGACGGGGTTACGAGCTATAGGCTTCAATTCAGAGTAGGTTATGCAAGTACGCTATATGGGAAGCAAAAAATAGGCGAAGAAGGATTCTATTTAACAAGCCGGGAAAACAATGAGGAAGTTATAGAAGGGATCGGCCTTCAACGGGGCGATATGTCCCTTTGTTTGTTTGATGGCGATGCAGCAGGCTTGCTTGAAATTGAAGACGGCATATTCGTGGAGACCCTGGAAAATGGCACGAGCAAGGTTACAAAAGAAAACGCTTCCGATCTTTTGACAGACAATGAGTTCACTGGGCTGTTTGAAGCTTTGACAGCCTTTGTTCAGCCATAGCAGGCATAAACCAGAAAGCAAAACCATTTACAAACATTGACAGCGAATAAACGATAATTATTTCACAGGACGGCTTGTTTCTCAAACACATATGCGTTATAATAATAACGATATCGATTGGGCGGATGGCCCAATCCAATATAAGGAGGGTTTTCCCTATGAAAAAGTTAGTCGCTCTGGTTCTTTCTCTGGTTCTGGTTCTGGGCTGCACCGCTGCCTTGGCCGACAAAGCTGGTTTGGGCTCCATCACTTCTATCGGCAGCCTCGGCAACGCTGATGCTGACAACAAGGGCAAGGGCCAAATCAACACCACCATGTGCGCCGTTGTTGTAGACGACGAAGGCAAAATCGTTTCCGTTTCTTTCGACGTTGCACAGAACTCCATCAACTGGGACGCGACCGGCGCTGTGCTGACCGAAGCTAACACGGATGCTCCTTCCAAGCTGGACAAAAAAGAAGGCTACAACATGAAGCCCGCTTCCCCCATCGGCAAGGAATGGTATGAGCAGAACGCTTTCTTCGAAGAATACTGCGTAGGCAAGACCCTTGAAGAAATCGTTGCCGGTATCGCTGCTGAAGGCAGCACCGATGGTCTCCATCCCTCTGGCGCTGATGTGATCGTTGGCTGCACCATGCAGTTGGGCGATTTCGTAAAGGCTCTGGAAGAAGCTATCGCCAACGCGAAGTAAGTTTTAAACTGATACAAGACGGCTTATCAATTAAGCGACAGATGCCGCTTAATTGATAAACTAAGGGATGGCAAGCTTTTGCCATCCCTGTTTTTTAAAAGGGGATTTTCATGGGGAAACGTATTTTTGCACTTATATTGGTTCTTATGCTTATACCTGCATGCGCTGGAGCGGAAGCGCAGCATCGTTATACCGGTTATTTTTTAGATACCTTCGATACGGTTATTTCCATTATTGCCTACGCGGATAGCCAGGCAACCTTTGACAAAGCTTTTTCGCGGGTGGAGGAGCGATTTACCTTCTACCACCGCTTGTTCGATAAATATAACGAATACCAGGGGATCAATAACCTGTATACCGTTAACCGGGATGCAGGCACGGCCCCTGTTGAAGTAGATAGCGAGCTGATCCGGCTTATTTCCCTTTGCAAGGCTTGGCAAGCAGCCTACCCGGATACCACGAACATCGCCATGGGCGCCGTGCTGGAATTGTGGCACGACGCAAGGGAAACAGCGGTGCTCCCCAGCAAGGAAGCCCTGGAAGAGGCGGCCACCCATTGCAATTTGGACGATGTGGTGATCGATGAAGAAAAAAGCACCCTCTTTTTTTCTGACCCGGATTTAAAACTGGATGTGGGCTCTGTGGCCAAGGGCTACGCAGCGGAAATGGTAGCCAATGAATTGCATGAAAGTGATATGCCCTCTTTTCTTTTGAACGCCGGAGGCAATGTGAAAACAGGGGAGGCGCCCCTGGATGGCCGAACGGCCTGGGGCGTTGGGGTTCAGGACCCTTTCGAAACGGTGCCCATGGGCGGCGCTTATTTGGATGTGCTGTATTTTACGAACATGTCCATGGTATCCAGCGGGGATTACCAGCGGTATGTGGACATTGAAGGGGTGCGCTACCACCATATTATCGATGGAAAGACTTTAATGCCGGCCGATTATTTTTCGGCAGTGACCATCCTTTTGGAGGATTCCGGCATGGCGGATTTTCTTTCCACGGCAGCCTATCTGCTGCCATATGAAAAAAGCCGTGCCCTGGTGGAATCGGTTCCAGGGGCACAGGCTTTGTGGGTTTTGCATGACGGTACCTTGCTTTACACCGACGGCATGGAGGATTATGCCCAGTCTTTAGGGGCGGCCAATCAGTAAGGCCAGTTCCAGGGCCAGGTCCAACGCATTGCCCTTGGGGCGGTGGATGGAGGCTTTGGGAAGGCTTTTCGTAATCAGCTCCGTAAGCCTTTCGCGGATGGTTTCATTTTTTTCAAGCACGCTTCCCCAGAAGATAATCTTCAGGGGGGCGTTTTTCATTTCCATCAGGCTTGAAAGGGTGGCAATCCCTTCGAAAAGCCCTTCCGCGCCACTGTTTAAAATGCCAAGGGCGGTCTGATCCCCTTCCTTGGCGGCTTCATCTACCAAAACGGCCAGGGCGGCCACGTTTTCTTTTTGCAAAATGTTTTCCAGGTAAAAATCTGTTAAGGCCTGCTGGTCGAAAATAGATAGCTTCTGGCTGATTTTTGCTGCCAGCAGCTTACAATCCCCCAAACCGTCCCAGTATTTGATAATGGCCCGAAGCGCCTTTTCTGCGATATAGCAGGCGCTGCCCTCATCACTTAAAAGCTGGTTCCAGCCGGAGAAGCGGCGAAGGGCCCCTTGCCGGGTTTTCGCGGTGGTAATGGCACCCGTTCCGGCGATGACCGCAATGCGGTTTTCGTTGGGGAACAATTCCAGCAGCATTTCACAGTCGTTCAAGGCGCGGATGGATGGTTCAGGGAAGCCGATATCCATAAGCATCTTGGTATAGGTTTGGGCCAGCTCCGGGGTATCGATGCCGGAAGCGCCCAGGCAGACCCCCAGACAGGCTTCAATGGGAAGGGCGTGCTGGGCCAGGGCGCTTGAAATAATGGCCTGGTACCGCTGGTAAATAACCTCGTAGGGGCTGGTGGATAAGGTGCCCCCTTTGTCTGTATAAACGCCTAAAACCTGGCCGTTTTCATCGGCCAGCTTGATTCGGGCATAGGTGCCGCCTACGTCCATTCCTGCATAAAATCCCATACGCTGCCTCCCGGTTCTATTTTTGCACCTTGGTGTTGAGCATGCCGTAAAATTCGGGGAAACGGGACTTGTCGCAATCGATGTCCTTGGCTGTGGAGATCATGGCGCCGATCAGCTGCATAGGCAGAAGGGTTTCAAATACCAGGGTCCAAGCATCTCCGGTTGCGGGGATATTCAGGGCCAGCGGATCGTTAAGCTTTTCGCCATAGTTAAGCAAAAGGCATTTTGCCCCGTGGTCCTTAGCGAAATCATAAAGCTTCAGCATCCTTTGGCGGTTGCCTTCAGGGGGCAGCACCAGGAGCAGGAGGCTGTCCTGGTTCAAAGAAAGCTGAACCCCGTGGAGGTACTCTTCAAACTCGTAGGGAAAAACGGGCACATAAAGGGTTTCAAGAATTTTAAGCGCCCCTTCTAAGGAAATGGCGGCGTTTACCCCGTCAGCGATAAGAATCATATGCCGGGCAGCGGCTAAAAGGCCTTCGTGGGAATGGATAAAGGCCTTGGAAAGCGCTAAGGTCTGGCTGGCATTGAGGGCAGCCTGTTCCATGGCTTTTAAGAAGCTGCCCGTGTCAGGGGCAAGGGCCATCATGTACAGGGTCAGCACCGTAGCAGTGAACCCCTTGGTTTTAGGGCCGATGGTTTCTTCCCCTAGCAGAATGGGAATAAACTGGTGTGCTTTTTTTGCAATGCTGGCATCTTCGCTGCCGCAAAGGGCAATGGTCTGGTAGCCTGAACGGGAATAGGCCTCAATCATTTCCAAAGTAGCGGTGCTTTCCCCGGACTGGGAAATAAACAAAAGCACCGTATCCTCAGGCGTAGAAAAACGCATCACCTCCCGCAGCTGTGTGGGTACAGCGGGCACAAGGGCCTTGCCGCACCAATCCCCAAAGGGTGTTTGAGCCACCTTGGCGGCATTGTAGGAGCTGCCCGAACCAATAGCAACAAACCGGCGGATTTTTCCGTCAGTTAGAAAAGGCAGGAACGCCTCATGGATGGGTGCCCAGCTTTTGAGCATGTTCTGCCACATGGCAGGCTGTTCCAAAATGTATTGCAGCATTTTTCCCGGCATCAGATCATCAATCCTTCGCGTATTCGGTCATGGCGCTGTTAAGCAGACCTTTCATATAGCCGGTGGCATAGGCGAAGGAGCTGTTAAGCCCGCCTGTGGTTTGGAGGAACTCGGGGTAATGGTCCACATAAATGCCGCCGTCATAATCTAATTGTACCAGATGACGCATGACTTTGTACATATCCATATAGCCATCTTCCAAAAGAGTTTCTTCAAATTTGGGCAGTGTAGCGCTGACATTGCGGAAATGGATCATGTAAACCCGCTTGTCTTCAATAAAATATTTGAGGTCCTCAAGCACATTGCCAAAAGCCTCGCCGCCCTCCAGCCAGCAGCCTACGCAGAATTTTAGCCCTAAATAGGGGCTGTTATCGGCCAGGGCGATGGCTTTTTTGTAGCAGCTGGCGTTGTAGATCAGGCTGGCGCAGCCTTCGTATTTGGGGTGAGGGGGATCGTTAGGGTGCAGGGCGATTTTGATGTTCGCTTCCTTGCACACAGGCAACGCCGCATCCAGAAAATACTTGAAGTTGGCCCACATTTCCTCTTCCTCGTATTCCCGGCCAAAGGCAGGCTTGCGGCTTAAAATTTCATCCATGTCCACAATGCGGCCCACGGCCTCACGGGTGCAGGGGCCTACGGCGAAGCGGGTAGTGGAAACGCGGCCCGTATCCCAGGTCATATACCCAACGGGCACACCGGCGTTACCCAAGGTGCGGTTTAAATCGTTGTACTTTTTAATCCATTCGTCCCGGTCGCTAAGGCCTAAGTGGATGGAGGGATGCTTATAAATAAAGGCGTTGCCCGCATCGTTCACGGTTAGGCCGGCTTGGCGCACCTTATCCAGAACCCGGTTTACGTCTTCATAATTGGAATGCTCGTTTTTGAACATGATAAAGCAGTTTTTAATGTTCATTTGCCTCATGAACTTTAAATAATCGTCCGTTACATCGGAGTTGATTTGGCATTGGACTTTCATTTTGGGCTCTCTCATACTCGTTACTCCTTAACACGATCAATGCGAGGCTGTGGCGGTAAATAGGGAACGCACAGGTCTTTGCCCCGTGAGCCAGGGGCAGGGCCCCTGGCGTTCCTGTTATTTACTGCCACAGCCTCGTGAAATGAATTACTTGGAAAGATAAGCCTTTTCAGGGGTCCAGCTTTCGGCGGTGGTGGTGTAGATGCCGGTGTCATGAACGTTGGGCTGAGCGTAGCAGTAGCTGCCCATGGCGCCCATGGAAACCACCAGGCAGTAATCATAGGCCAGAAGCTTGGCGGCCTTTTGGAGCAGCGCTTTCTTTTCTTCCAGGGTGGTGGCGGCACGGGAGGCGAAGAGGGCTTCTTCATAATCCTCAGGATGGGCCATCATGTTTTTGTAGTTGACGCCTTCGGTGGAGTAAAGGCGGATGTAGTTGT
The DNA here is from genome assembly GCA_031556065.1 of Eubacteriales bacterium. Classification (GTDB taxonomy): domain Bacteria; phylum Bacillota; class Clostridia; order Christensenellales; family Aristaeellaceae; genus JAVBTR01. The sequence continues at coordinate 17,450 of JAVBTR010000029.1, forward strand.
TAAGGAAGTCCTTCTTGGAAGAACCGCCGTTGAGCATGATGCCCAGATCATACACGCCTTCAGCCTTCTGGGCGTTGAAATCCGCATTGGTCAGGTTCTTGATCTCGGCGTTGATGCCCACCTCTGCCAGGTAAGCCTGAAGAATAACGGCACCCATTTTTTCGGTGGCGGAGTCATTGGTGGTGATCACGGTATCAAACCCGTTGGGGTAGCCCGCATCAGAAAGCATTTGCTTGGAAAGCGCGACATCGTAGGAGTATAGCTCCAGGGAATCGTCATAGGCCCAGGAGCCGGGAACAGCGAACAAGGGGGTAGCGAAGCCGAGACCGCCATACAGCGCGTCGGCAGTTCCTTCCCAATCCACGGCATGCATAACGGCCTTGCGGACGTTCACATCATAGAAGGGGGATTTTTCGTCGCCGGAGCAGAACATCATGTAGGAAATGCCGGCCAGGTCGGCGGAATTGCCGGAGATGTTGGGATAGTTGCCTTCCAGCTGGCCAATGGCAGTGGTGCTGGGGGAAACCAGAACGTCGATTTCGCCATTGGTGAAGGCGGAAAGCTGGGTCATGGTATCTTTTAAGAACATCACCTTAATGCCGTCCAGGTAGGGCTGGCCTTCCACCCAGTAGTTGTCATTGCGCACGTAGGACACATGGGAATCCTGTACGTATTCGCTCATCACAAAGGCGCCGGTGCCAACAGCGTGGATAGCGGCCCAGTCAGCGCCGTTTTCTTCAAAGGCGGCGGGGCAATAAATGCGAACTTCGCCAATGGTATCTGCCCAGATGTTGGACCAGGAGGGGAATTTCATGACGATGGTGTAATCGTCCGTGGCTTCGTAGGAGTCGGGGCCGCAAAGCTCGGTGGTCTTGCCGTATTCGGCCATCTTATCGAAGTTCCAAACAACAGCGGCGGCGTTGAAATCCGTACCGTCGGAGAATTTAACGCCTTGGCGGAGCTTCAGGGTCAAGGTCAGGGCTTGGGGATCGGTAATAAATTCTTCGGCCAGCCAGGGTTCCATATCGCCGGTTTGGGGGTTAACACGGCCCAGGGATTCAATAGCGGGGGCAGTGTTATAACGGTCGGCGGTGGTGGAAGAGTAGGGCAGGAAGAAGGTGGCGTTTTCCAGCCCCATAACGGTTAGCGTGCCGCCCTTTTCAGGGGCTTCCGCCAAAGAGGGCACCAGCGCCGCGACCATCATCAGCGCAAGTACAAGGGCTACGAGTTTCCTAAGTTTCATGTGGGTTCCTCCTTGTGATTAAAATAGTTTGTATTTAGGGCGTGTATCACCCCCATGGCGCACATCTTCGGTGGGAAAAACGCCATCACTGCGTTGCTAAACCTTGAAATAGCGCCACTATTCCTGCGGTTTAGCGCCTTGTACTGGTGTTTTTGCCCCTCGATGCTGCACACCCCGGAGTTTTGAAACACACCCTAGGTGGATGGGTCTGGGTTTTCCGCTCCATCCACTTTTACCATAGGGAATTTACCTGCCTTCATGTAAAAAGCAGGCTACCTGGTGGCCGCTGCCCATGTCCTTTAGGGTGGGGGTTTCCTCCATGCACCGCTTTTGTGCTTTGGGGCAGCGGGTGTGGAAGGGACAGCCGCTGGGGCGTTTTAAGATGCTGGGCACCTCGCCCTGGATTTTAACCGGCTCCCGTTTTTCCTCTACAGAAGGATCGGCTACGGGAATGGCGGAAAGCAGCACCTGGGTGTAGGGGTGCAGGGCATTTTCGTATAGCTCCTGGCAGGGGGCGATCTCCATAATCCGGCCAAGGTACATCACCAGTATCCGGTCGCTGATATGCTTGACAACAGCCAGGTCGTGGGCGATAAACAGGTAGGCGATGTTCATTTCCGCCTGAATGCTTTCAAGCAGGTTAATGATTTGGGCCTGAATGGATACGTCCAGCGCGGAGATGGGTTCGTCGCAGATGATCAGCGAAGGGGAGGAGGAAAGGGCTCTGGCGATGCCCACCCTTTGGCGCTGGCCGCCGGAAAATTCATGAGCCACCCGTTCCTTCATGGCCGGGTCCAGGCCCACCTTCACAAACAATTCATCCACACGGTTTTCGTATTCCTGGCGGGTTTTAACCAGCTTGTGAATTTTTAGGGACTCGCCTACAATGGAACCGGCGTTCTGCCTTGGGTCCAGGGAGGAAAAAGGGTCCTGGAAGATCATGGCGATGTCTTTTCGCAAGGTTTTCAGTTGGCTGTCTTTTAAATGGGTCACATCCGTACCGCTAAAAACGATCTGGCCGCTGTCGGGCTCGTACATGCGCATGATGGATCGGGCCAGGGTGGTTTTTCCGCAGCCGGATTCGCCTACAATGCCAAGGGTTTCCCCCCGTGAAAGGGTGAAGGAAATATCCTCAATGGCCTTCACGTCTCCCACCTTTTGCTTGAGAAAGCCCTTGTATACGGGGAAATACTTTTTAACCCCCTCCACTGTCAGGCAGATTTGGCCGTCACTTTCCCGCTGGGGCGTGGCACCGTAATGCTTGCCGCTAATCTCCTTTTCCTTTTGCTTCAGTTCCTCCTTTGTTAGGCAGCAGGCGCTGAAATGGGCTGGGGCAACTTCCAAAAGGCTCTGATCGGTGTATTTAAGGCACCGGTCCTCACGGTACTCGCACCTGTCATAAAAGGGGCAGTATTCAGGCCTTTGGGAAGGAATGGGAGGCAGGCCGTCGATGGGGATCAGCACCCTGTCCTTGGGGTCGTCCAAGCGGGGGATGGCCCTTAACAGGCTTCTGGTATAGGGGTGCTGTGTTTGGTGGAAAATATTTTTCGTGTCCGAGGCTTCCACCACGTGGCCGCTGTACATGACGTAAATCCGTTCGGTGTACCTGGCCACCAGGCCCAGGTTATGGGTTACCATAATCACGGCAGTATTGGTTTCCTTGGCAATGGTGCGGATCATTTCAAGCAATTGGGCTTGGGTGGTCACGTCCAGGGCGGTGGTGGCCTCGTCGGCTATGAGAATATCAGGCCTGGGAGCCATGGCCATGGCGATCATGATCCGCTGACGCATGCCGCCGGAAAACTGCTGGGGGTAATAATCAAAGCGCTGCTCCGCGTCGGGGATGTTCACCATCTTCATCATTTCGATGGTGCGCTTGCGGGCCTCTTCGGCGGAAACCTTGGAGTGGAGCATAATGCTTTCTTGAATCTGGTAGCCAATGGTTAAAACCGGGTTTAAGGAGGTCATGGGCTCTTGAAAGATCATGCTGATGCGGCCGCCCCGGATTTGCCGCATTTGCTCGCTTTCAGGGTGGTAATCAAGAAGGTTTCCTTCAATGCCCTCCAGCTCCACCAGCCCCTTCTCCACTTGGCCGGGCTTTGAAATAAGCTGCAAAACGCTTAGCATCGTAACGGATTTGCCGCTGCCGGATTCCCCTACAATGCCGATCATTTCCCCCCGGTCCAGGTAAAGGGACACGTTTTCCACAGCGTTGAACCGTTTGCTATCGTTTTTAAAGGAGGTGGTCAAACCGGATACGTTCAGTAAATGCGCCATAAGCCACTCTCCTTTTTACAGTTCCCCACGAAGGCGGGGGTCCAGGGCGTCACGGAAGCCATCGCCCAATTGGTTCAGGCAGATGACCAGTATGGCGATGCAGATGCCCGGAGCAATGGAATAAACGGGGTTTGTCATCAGATAAGCCCGGCCATCGTTCACCAGGTTTCCCCAAGAGGCGGTAGGCTGGCTGATCCCAAGGCCCAGGAAGCTTAAACCGGCTTCGGATAGGATGGTGCCGCCGATTTGCTGGGTCATGGTAACAATAATGGGGGAAATGCTGTTGGGCAGAATGTGCCGAAACATCAGCCCAAAGGAGCTCATCCCCTGGAGCCTGCCCGCCATAATGTAATCCTGCTCCTTAATGGAAAGCACCTGGCCCCGCATCATGCGGATGTAGATGGTCATGTTGGAAATACCCAGAATAAGGGACATGTTCAGAATGCCGCCCCCGAACACTGCGCATAGGGCAATGGCGAACACGATCTGGGGGATCACCCGGATGGCCTCGCTGGTACGGTTGATCACATCGTCCACGATGCCGCCGAAAAATCCGGCCAGCATCCCCAAGGTGGTACCGATAACGCAGGCGATAATCACCGCCAGCACGCCTACGATCAGGGAAATCTGGCTGCCTACCAGCACACGGCTGAAAATATCCCGGCCAAATTGATCAGTGCCCAGCAGGTGGCTCAGGCTTGGCTGCTTGAGCAATTCCCGCATGTTGATGGCGTTGGGGTTATAGGGAACGATCCATTTGGCGAAGAGGGCCACCAGAATAATCAGCACCACCAGAATAAAGCTGATCAGAACGATTTTTCTGGCAAACAGCGCTTGTGCGAATTGGCGGCGGCGCTTGTTTTTCCATTGCTTGCCGGTTCCCTTTGCAATTTGTTCACTCATGTTTTTCACCCTTTTTACGCAAGTTTGATCCGGGGGTCGATCACCACGTAAACGATATCCGTTATCAGGTTGACAACGCTTGAGAAAAGCGCAATCAGCAGTACGCAGCCCTGGATCAAAGGAATGTCCTGGGAGGTAATGGCGTTGACAAGCAGGGAACCCATGCCGGGAATGTTGAACACCGTCTCCACAAACACAGAGCCGCCTACCAGCATCCCAAGCCGCAGGCCCATCAGGGTCACAACCGGCAGCAGGGCGTTTTTAAGGGCGTGGATGTAGATGACACGGTTTTTCTTAAGGCCTTTGGAACGGGCTGTGCGGATGTAGTCCTGGCCGATCACCTCCAGCATGCTGGAGCGGGTTTGGCGGGTAATGGAGGCCACGCCGCCGATGGTTAGGCATAATAGCGGCATGATCGTCTGGCGGATGCTTTGGCCGAAGTTCACCCAGGGCCAGGTAAAGCCCATAGAGGGCAGCCACTTTAGCTTCATGGAAAACAGGTAAAGGAACAGCACTCCCAGCCAGAACTGGGGCAGACAGCTGGATACATTGGCGGTGAGGGTTACAACTGTATCCGCCTTTTTCCCTCTGAACACCGCGCTGATAATGCCAAATACGATACCGATGGGAATGCTGATAAAGAAGGACAGCAAGGACAGGTACAGGGTAACAGGTAGCCGTGCGCCGATAATTTCCAGCACCTGGGTGTGGTAGGAGGCCGACAAGCCGAAATCCCCTTGCAAGGCGCTGAAAAGCCACATGGCGTAACGGATGAGCACCGGCTTATCCATGTTCAATTTGGTGTACCACCATTGGTAGGTTTCCTGAGAAATTTCCCCGCCCAGCATGGCGGCAATAGGGTCCCCTGGTAGGAAATCGATCAAGAGGTAAGTGAGGAAGGATACGATAATCAGCGTCAAAAAGGTTTGGCCCAATCTATTGAGAATGTATTTTGACAAACACCATCACTCCAGTTTTGTACCGTGTCTGGGTACTTTCGTTGTGTTTTTTTTGCAAGTTATGTATAAAGAGTACAAATCACGCCCTTTAATGTCAATGGTTTAAGGAAGCATTTGCCGTTTTTGCGCTTGCTAATTCTTACTAAATATCCAAAAAGATTTCACAAAAAGATATCTTTGGAATGAAAGCATTTCTTTTGGTTACAAAATATTTCACGCTAGGGTTGAAAGAGGTTGCGCACCTTGCAGGGAATAAATTGAAATGCTATATTGTTAAAGTATGAAGCCCTGCATCTTTTAAACGGCAAATGCAGGGTTTTGTGGATGGGATTATGCTATTCTCATATTGAAAGAAGGGAAAAAAGTGGATTGGCTAGAGCGTTTTAACAGGGCGGTGGATTACATTGAAACCCATCTGGAGACTGAAATGGCTTATGAAGACATAGCCAGAGCGGCCTGCTGTTCGGAATTTCATTTTGGCAGAATATTTTCTTCCCTGACAGGGGTGCCCCTGTCGGAATATATCAGGCGCAGGCGTTTGAGCAAGGCCGCTTTCGATATTCAGACGGGCAAGGGGAAGATCATCGATATTGGGCTGAAATATGGCTATGATTCGCCGGATGCGTTTGCCAGGGCCTTTAAAAAGCTCCATGGGGTTTCGCCCATGGGGGCCAAAGAAAGCGGCGTGCAGCTTAAAACCTTTCCCCGCATTTCCTTTCAGATTACCGTTAAAGGAGATGTACCCATGGAATACAGGCTGGAAGAAATCGATGTGCCTTTACGTATTGTAGGCAAAAAGTTCCCGGTGGAAAATCAAACTGCTTTTAAAAAGATCCCCGGCATTTGGCAGAGGGAAAAGAAAAGCGGCTTTGTGCCAAAGCTGATCGATATGTCCTGGGAAAACCCCAAGTGCATTCTGGAAAGCATTCTGGCCATCTGCGGCACCAAGCCCCGGATTCAGGAGGACGTGTTTGATTATTTTATGGGGGTGCGCTATGAGGGAGAGATACCCCAAGGCATGGAGGAATTTATACTCGCCCCCTGCACCTGGGCGGTGTTTCCCAATGTGCTGGACGCGTGGAAACGGTTGTTCACGGAATGGCTGCCAGTTTCCGGCTACGATCTGGCCGATCTGCCTATTTTGGAATGCCATTATCCGCCGGACCACAGCCCCGGTTCGGAGCTCTGGGTACCTGTTTACAGCAGGTTCTGAAAGGGCCGCAGTATAAAATCGAAGAACCGCATTTTTAGAAGCTTCTTTTTCATTTCGGCCATGGCGTCTAAAAGTGCCTTTTTGCTGGTGGCATAGAGGGCTTTGCCCTCAGCGCGTGGACAAAGTCGACGCTTTCGTGCGACACAGGTGTCGCACGAGGGATTTCCCTCCCTGCATTGCAAAATCTTCGATTTTGCGGTCATTTGGTCGGGCAAGGTAGGAATTTCTACGAAATTCCACCGAAAATCGCCGCACATGTCGCCGATTTCGGAATGAAAATCGGAGGGTCAAACCCTCCGATACCTCCCGGGGTTTGTTGATGGTCTGAAAACAGCTTTGCTGTTTTATTTACTCTCCCGATGGATTTTTTGCAGCACCTTTTCGGTTTCTTTGATGTATTGTTCGGCACCGATCTGTTGTTCGATGTAGCGCTGGTACAGGGTTTGGAGGTTTTCAGCGTTGGCGAACAGAGAATAGCTGGAGGTGGAAGGGGTCACTGTCAGGGCCATGTCCCGGTAAATGGCAAGCCTCTCGGGGGATACCTCATAGCGGCTGTTTTCTACGGACTGCCGCCAGGGCTCCATGTTGGCCAGCTGCTCCTCTAGGTTCTTCTTTTCTAGATCATCGGTGGCTTTTTCAAGGCTTTCTTGGACGGAAAGCATGTATTCCTCCAGGTTTTTCTTGCTGCGCTCGTAGTAAGCGTTTTCAATAGGCTCGTTGTAATTAGGGGAGAGAATGATCTTAAATGAGGCTTTCAGGTTGGAAGCCATATCGGACAAGAATTCCAGGGCCACCTCCTGGTTTTTAGAATAAGGGTTAACGATCAGCACGGACATATACAGCATGGTATACATGGGCACATCGCCCACATAGTTGAGCTTCAGGGGCACATAATCGGTGTTATCACTGTAATCGTTAAACACGTCATGGGAGAAATCCAGCAGCGCTACCAGCGGATCGTCGCTGGACCAGCCCCAGCCGCCCTCCAGTTCCTCATCGCTGGGGTCGATCTCTTTGAAAATAGAGGACATGGAATCTACCTTTTTCAGCAGCGCCAGCATTTCCGGGGTATCGAAGGTGGTGGGGATGCCTTTTTGGCTGCAATAGGCGATCTGCTGCTGGAATATTAACTGAATAAGGTGGGAGCGAAGCTTGAAGTAATTGTGGTTGATCAAATCTAGGTTGGGGTAATCCAGGCTGTAAATATCCACCCAATCGGCAATGAAATCCAGCAGCTGGTCAAGATTGGTGGGCAGATCAGCTTCGGTGAGGCCGATTTCCTTAAGCAGGGAGGGGCTGTAGGCCATGGTGTTATAAATGCTGGCGGAATAGGGCAGGGCATAAATTTTGCCATCTCGGGTGAAAGCGGAGGAAATGTGGGGGTACATGTCATTTGAAAGGGCGGAGATGGCCGGGGTGCCTGTTAAATCCAGGCAATAGCCCTTTTCGATCAGTGCGTCCAGGGAATCTATGTTATACAGGGTATAGACGTCTGCGGCAGAATCGGTCTTCATGTGCTGAAAAATCTTTTCCGCAGATTCGAAATAGCTGTTTTCCGTGGGCACAATGGCGATTTCCGGGTGGGCCTTGGTGAAGGCCAGAAACCCTTCCCGGCCCGTCCATTGGAAATCCCCGCCGGATATCCGCAGGGTGGCGGCGGGCTTATGGCTGGGGTCCAGGGAACGGATATAGACGGCGTTGCCGTTGGAAAACACCACGTAATGGGTGCCGCCCAAGAGCAGGGCGCTGGTGTTGCTGCCGCCGTAGCTGACAGGCACGTAGGTTAATTGGGCGGGCGCTTGGCCGCCCTGGCTAAAGTACACATTGCCGGGGATGGTGTAATACACGGTATCGGTGGCCGGATTGTAGGCCAGGCCGCAGCAGTCGATGGTTTCCATGGTGAAAAGCTTATCGGTAAAGGCCTTGGTCTGAGGATCGAACACCTGAACCCAGGGCAGGGCCGCGGTAGATTGATCCTCGCTGGAATAGTATTTTTGCTCGTCGAAGCGGATGGCCAACAGCTTGCCATCCTTGTAGGGGCAAATGCTGTATATTTCTCTGCCCGCGTAAAGCTCTTCACCCTTGCCTGTTTCAAGATCGAAGGCGTAAAAACCCCTGGTATACCAATCGTCCATATCGCTGCGGCTGGTTTGCAGGTACAGGGTGTTGCCGGAGCAGAAGGCAGCGTAAATCTGGGGGTAATAGAATTCTTCATTGCTGGCCCCTGTGATCAGCTCCCATTGCAATTGCAGGCCGATTTCCGCTATAACCGCCTTGTCCTCGGTAATGGTCACAGGGCAAAGCAAGCCGGTTTCCGGCATCAGGTTATAAAGGGTGTCCCCGTTGGCGATCAGCCGCAGGTTATAGCCTTCAGAAACCAGCGGGGTTATTTCCCCGGTGGCCAAGGACCATTTATAGATCACATTGTCGAAGGTGGGCATGTACAGCCCATCGCTGGTGGCAGTCAGGCTTTCAACATAGGAAGGGATATCCCCCACCCCGGAGCCGGAGCTGTCGATAGCGATATCGGCGTTTGTCACCTGGGCCAGGGCTGAGGGCACACCGCTGAGGAGCAGCGTTAGAACCAGGAGCCACGATAGAATGCGTTTCATTGTTTTTCCTCCTATTGGTTTTCTTTGATGGTAAGATCGGCGGCCTTCACGTCTGCAAGGGCTGTGACGGGGGAAAGCAGCAAAAAAATGGACAGCAGCCACAGAATGGTTTTCTTCATCGCACGATGCCTCCCGTGGGTTGGTCTTTGGCATTAGTATGAAGGAACCGGCGGCTGCTGTCAATCGATTGGATTGTAACAAGTTTGTTACGCCCATGCCCTGGGTTTTGCTTTTATTCTTCGATAGGTTACGTTAGGGCTTTGCCCTAAAACCCATTTAAGGGATGAAATCCCTTAAAAATCCCTTATTTTCACCCCAGGGTGATGGCCTTTTTGGGGCATAGCTGGGCGCAAAGGCCGCAGCTCCCGCATTTTTGCTGATCCACTTGATGCTTTTCAATGGCCTGGTAAAAACAGGTCTTTTCACAGGCGCCGCACTTAGAACACTTGGCCTGATCGATCTTTGCGTACTTTACCGGGTTTTTAGCCGCGATTTCAAAATCCACAATGTCTTTAAGGGCCTGGCCCTTAATATCGCTGACGGAGGCGTAGCCTTTTTTGTCTAGCCAGGCGTTCAGGTCGTTTAAAATGGCAGAAATCACTTCAAACCCATGGAACATCACCGCTGTGCAGATTTGCACGGTGGAGGCGCCCAGCATGATGTATTCCACCACTTCCTTGTAGGAGTTCACTCCGCCTGTGGCGCTGATGGGCAAATCCACATGCCTGGCCACATCGCTTAGGTGCTTCATAATCACAGGGCGGATGGCGTGGCCCGAATAGCCGCCGTAGCAATTCTGGATGGGCCTGCCAGTTTCGATATCCACCCCGGCGAAGGCGGTAATGGTGTTGCCAATGGTCAGCCCGTTGGCACCCAGTTCCTTGCAAAGGGCAGCGCTTTCCACCATGTCGTAGGTGTTGGGGCTAAGCTTGACGGTGATAGGCAAATCCGTGGCATCGCGGGCGGCCTTGAGCTGATCCCCAAAAGCGTTATGCTGGCGCAGGGGCATATAATCGGAGGGCATGGGGCAGGAGGGGTTCAATTCAATGATATCTGCGTAGCCGGACTGGGCCACGATCTTGGCCAATTGGGCCGTCTTTGCGTGGGTGGGCATGGCTGCAATGCTGATCTGCATCACTGCGCCGGTCTTTCTGGCCGCGGGCAAATCCTCCTTTAGCCATTCATCCAGCTCCTTCATGGAGTACATTTCATGGTTGAGCATGCCAATGGGGGAGCCGTTGTGCTTATACACAAAGTACCGCATACCATCGTGAGGGGAGGCGCAGATGCTCATATCGCTGCAAAGGGTTTTGGGGACCAGGCCTGCCGCACCGGCTTGGGCCCCCTTGACCATATTAAGACCTGATTGGGTTGGGGTGGCGGAAGCCAGAACCAAAGGGTTTTTAAAAGGAATGCCGCAAAATTCAACAGATAGGTTTGCCATGGTGAAGCCCCCTTATTCGATTGTTTTTTTATATTGTAACATGAAATAAGGGGGCCTGCCTGGTTTTGCGCCTGGAAAGACGGTTAAACAGCGTGGGTTACTCAATGGGCTTGATTTTAAGCCAGATGGAGTAGGATTCTTTGTAGCTTTCAATGCTCATGCCATCCACCTCTTTTTTGCCCAGGGAAAAGCATAAGGCCTGGGCTTCCCTGGCGATGTTGGGCTTGTTTTCCAGCAGGGCTGCAAGCATCTGCTGTATGGCATCGCTGCGAAGGCCATCCCCCCGAAGGGTAATAAACAGGGGCTCCCCGTCCTTTAAGATCAGGGCGATTTTCACTTCCTCGTAGCTTGTGTTCTTTTCGCCGGTTGTTTTCATGCCGGGAGCATAATACCGGTACTGCTCATAGGCGTACTGGCCGTTGTGGTAGGCGCTTGTTTTAACCATCCCGGGGAATTGGGCCATCTTGCTTTCCACGTCCTGTGCGCCTTTAATGGAAACGGGCAGGTTGGCTTGGAAGGACAGGGAAACAGAAACCCCATCAGGGCCGTACTTCTCCCCTGTTAAATGATAGCTGACGCCGCCCTCCTGGCTTACGGTGCGTTTGGAGTGCAGGGTGGGATCGTCCCTTAAAGCGGCCAGGCCGGCCAAATCCGTTTCCAAGCCTTGGGCCAGGGTATTAAAACCGTACTGGCGCAAAAACCCGGTAATCTTTTGCCAGGTTTCGCTCCCAGGGTCTGACTCTTGAAACCCGATGGACGTTTCATAGGAGGCAGCGCTTGCGTAAACCTCGCTATCCACCTGCCCATTGCCTTTTGTAAGGGCGTCGTACAGCTGCTGGGGGGATTGGGAGCTGTTGCGGTACCACTCTGCGTTTAACGTATCCAGGGCATCCAATAAATCGATCTGCTGTTTAAGGGTATCGGTGTGGAAGGTGAAATACTGTGCGGGAATGGGTTCCCCGGCACTGGCGCTGGCTGTAAGGCTTAAAGCCAACACCAGCAAGGGCGCTATGGCTTTAAAACCCTTGATTCTTTTAAAGCCCTTGAACACAATCAAAAAGGCGATAAGGGCCACAAGCGCCACCGCAACCAGGTAGGCTGCCAGGGCACGGGGGCTGAATACCATTTTGCCAAGCTCCTGGTTATAGGCGAAGAAGGTGACGCACCCTAAAAACGCTGCGCACAAGGTGGCCATGACCACCACCAGCACCCGGGAAGCCTTGAAGGTGAAGACCCGGGTCAGCTTTTCCGTTTGGGCTCTTTGGTTTGCCATAAAGCTTAGCAAAAGGGCTCCCAGGGTGACAAGCAAATGGAAACCAACGAAGGTGGATAGGTTCACCCAGGGCATTTTTGTGCTTTGATAGCCGGAAATGGGGAAGGAGACTTCCATTATAAATTGCTTGATGCTATCGCCCCCCTGAAAAAGGTTCACCCCCGCTACTGAATCAAGATAGACGCAGAACTGGGGGACGGTGGTGTAGAAAACCAGGGCTGTCAGCCCGCAAAACCCTGTGAAAAGCAGGGCGAAAAGCGTATTGCCAAAGAGGCTGCCCATGAGGGCGGCGATGGCGTAGCCCGTTAGGCTAAGCAGCAGCAGCTTAAACATAAACGTGGCGGGGAAGACCAGGGTGGCATATTTGGCAGCCTTTGCATAATCGGGCGCGGCCAGGGCATAGCCTGTCATTTCCTTTATAAAGGGCCTTGAAACCAGGCAGCTTGCCATAAGCCCCAGAACCATGGGCACCGCCAGGGTAGCCATCCCCATGGCCAGCCTTGCGCCATGCTGCTGGCGGCGGGTATAGGGCAGCGCTTCCATGAACCGTTCCCGGCCCCCTAAGCGCAGGGTGAAGTGCTGGTAAAAGGCGATCAAGGCCCCAAAGGCCACGGCCATGGCACCATACTGGGCGCAGGAGGAGAAGTAAAAATAGCTCCGCTCTCCTGCCTGCAGGGGATAGAATATGTTTTGGTACAAAATATCCTCATAGCGGCCCCCGAACCATTTGGCCGAAAACCATGTGAAGCAAAGCAGCCCCACTCCCATCAGCCATAAAAGGGATGCGCCATTGTGCTTTAAAAGCGGCTTTAACTTATTCAAATCAGTTTCCACCTTTCTTTAAAACATCTTCATAGCCGTGGATGAACGATTCTTCCAGGGTGGCCCCCAGGCGTTCCAACAGCAGCACGCCCTCGCTGCGAAGACGGCTTTCCATTTTTTCGTCATCCCCTTCATAGGTCAAGGTGACCACCCGGCCCACCATGTCCATGTTGGTGACCCCCTCAAAGGCCAGCAAATCTGCCGGGACCTTGCCTTCAAACACCACCTGCAGGCGCTTGAAGGTGGCGGCCTTCACCGCGAACACATCCCCCGAGGCGGTGACCCGGCCCTTAATTAAGAAGGTAACCGAATCCGCGATCCGCTCCAGATCGCTTAAATTGTGGCTGGAAATCAGTACGGCGGCTTCGCTGTTTTCCACAATCAAATCCATAACCCGGCGTTTGACGATCACGTCCAGCCCGGCAAAGGGTTCGTCTAAAATAAGCACCCTGGGGTGGCGGCAAATGGCCGCGGAAACCGACAAAAGCATTTTCATCCCGGTGGATAAATCCCGCACGCGCTTGCGTTCAAAGGGCTTGGTAAGCGCCTCAAAAAGCACGGTATCAAACGCCGGGTAAACGCTTTTAAAGAAAGCGGCCAGCTGCTGTTTGTTCATGGCAGGGAACAATTCACACTGGGCAGGCACAAAGGCGATCTGGGCCTTGGCACTGGGGTTATTGAAAATGGGGGCGTCCTCCCATTGGGCACTGCCCTTGTCCGGAGCATAGACCCCTGCCAGAATGCGCATCAGCGTGGTTTTTCCTGCGCCGTTTTCCCCTACCAGGGCGTGAATCTGCCCAGGCTCAAGGGCCATGGCCACATCCTTTAATACCGGCGTATCCCCCAGGGTTTTATATACGTTTTTCGCGATCAAGCTCATGGCTTTTCCTCCTTCAGGGCATTAAGGGTTTGGGTGATTTCCTTCAGGATGGCTTCATCCGTCAGCCCCATTAGCTTTAGTTCCATTAGCGGGGGCTTCATATGTTGCAAAAGCGCCTGAACCCGAGCCTCGTCCCGCTTGGTCATGGGCGATTCTTTTACAAAGGTGCCCCGGCCCACTACGGTTTCGATCAGCCCCATGCGCTCCAGCTCCGTGTACGCCCTGGCAACGGTGTTGTTGTTCACCGTGGCTGCCTTGGATACGCTGCGGATGGACGGCATCGCATCCCCCGGCCGCAGAAAGCCTTTTAGCACCTGCTCCCGCACCTGATCCACGATTTGCTCGTAAATAGGCTTCGGGCTTCTTAGATCGATCTGAAACAAGCCTGCCCCTCCTTTCTAAAAAGTGTACTATGTGTATTAATACACTTGGATTATAGAACGGGTTTGGGAGATTGTCAAGTCCCTTTTCATTTTTTTGCTAGCTGTTGCCTTCCTACACCCGGGAGGGATGCTTTTTTGTGGCCATCGCTGCCATTTGTGCATACAACAAAACACCCAGGATGGCTTCCAAGTGGCCTTGGGTGTGAATAGGCTCCCGCGAAAGGTATAGTTTTTATGGGGCTGGTTAATCTACCCTTGAGGTGATGAATGTGTCCTATGTGAATCCGGCCATTAAAGAAAAATTCGAAGCCCTTCCCATTAACTTAAAAAACCACATTCTGGAAATGAATGTGACCATAAACACCTTGCAGGATTTGGTGGCAGTGCTAGAAGACATCGTTAAAAAAGGCTAGTGAGATCGCCGAAAAAGCCCCATCTGCGGCCTCAACACCTCAGCCGCTTTGCCGCCGTAGTTAACTATGGCAACCGCAGACGGCTTCGGGTTTCAACCACATCTGAAGCTTTTTCGGCGATCTCACGGGGCCCTGGCATTTTGCTTTATTGCCAGGAGCCCAAACAATCTTATATTTAATATGGGATCAAAGGGATATATCCCTTTGTGGGGTCAAGGGGTGAAATCCCTTGCGTTTCCTCGCTTCTTATTGCGCATGCCCCTTGACCCATGTTTTATTCTTGTTCCAGGGCTTGCTTGTATTGGGGTATTTGCGCCGCTTCATCGGCGGGCAAATCGGGGTATTGGGGATCGATATTCTCCAATTCCCTCAGCACAATTTCCGATACCACATAACGGGTGTACCACTTCTTATCCGCCGGGACCACGTACCAGGGCGCATGGTCTGTGGCGGTCTTGGAAATGGCATCCTCATAGGCCTTTTGGTAATCCTCCCAAAGGCCCCGCTCCTTCATATCCGAGGAGGAGAACTTCCAATTCTTGTCCGGCTTTTCAAGCCTTTCTAAAAACCGCTTCTTTTGCTCTTCCTTGCTCACATGCAAGAAAACCTTTACCATCCTAAAGGCGTTTTCATACAAATATTCTTCAAAATGCCGAATCTGCCGGTAACGCTTTTCGAAAATATCGTCGCCCTTGAATTTGTCCGGCATATGGTAGGTTTTATGAATTCCCCGGACCTTTACTACCAGCACATCCTCGTAGTGGGACCTGTTGAATATGGCCATTTTCCCCCGGACAGGCAAGCAGGCTGCCACCCTGAACAGGTAATCGTGGCTTAACTCGGTGCTGTTGGGGGCTTTAAAAGAATACACGTCCACCCCTTGGGGGTTAATGGACGCCATCACATGCTTGATGGTGGAATCCTTGCCGGCCGCGTCCATGGCCTGTAAAACAATCACCAGGCCCTCCCGGCCATCGGCGTACAGCTTTTCTTGGAGCACAGCGATCTTCTCCAGGTTTTTAGCCGTTTTTTCGATGTACTTGTCTTTATCCCCCTTCACGTCCTTGTTGGGCGCGGTGGGGTAATCCTCCAAATGGATTCTTTCAACCTTGTCCACCCGAAAATCGGTCCATTTCATCTGTCTTCTACTCCCCTTTGATGTTTATGCTCCGTGGCCACAATGGCGTATACGTCTACATCCACATAGCGGCCCTTGTTATAAATCCGTTGGCGCAACGTGCCTTCAAACTGCATGCCGCAGTGGCGCATCACCCTGCCGGAGGCGGGGTTTCTGGTATCGTGCTGGGCTTCCACCCGGTTTAGATGGAGGCGGTTAAAGGCGAAATCCAAAATAGCCTGGAGGGCCTGGGTCATCAGCCCATGGTTCCAATAGGCCCTAGAAAGGCTGTAGCCCACCTCCGCTGAACGGTTTTCCATGTTCACCCACATAAAGCCGATGGTGCCGATCACCTTGCCCGTTTCTTTTAAAACAATGCCGTAGCTGGTGGCTTCCCCGTTTCGGTACTGGCGCAAAATATAACGCAAATAAGCCCTGGTCTGGCTAAGGGATTCATGGGCGTCCCATAAAACATACCTGGCCACTTCCGGGTCTTTGGAATATTGGTACACATCCCCCGCATCCCGCATGGTCAAGGCCCGAAGCAAAAGCCGGGGGGTTTCCAGGGGGGGCAGGTGGGCAAACAAGGTTTCCGCCGAATCCTGCGTCTGCCAAGGGTCTTGCCTTAAGCCGCTTGGCTGGGATAGCAGGTTTAGAAACCGGTCTTTAACGGACAACGCCGATCGCCTCCCCAGAGTGGATGGCATGCTGGCTTGGGGGAGCGATGGTGCTGTTCTGGGCCTGTATGCCTGCGACCAGCGCCCATACGCCAAGGGCAAGCAAAAGAAACATGGCAATCATGAAAAGGCGAAACCCCTTCTTGTTCTTATGGTTTTGCATATCGGCACCTCCAAATTATTAATGTTGCTATGGATAAAAAGCTAAGATTACTACGTTATTTAGTTGGGGCGTGTATCAAAACCCCAGAAAGCGCGTCCTTGGCAAGCAGCAAGCCCATGACCGTCTTGCCATCACAGAGCTTTCCCTCCCGGATTAAAAGCAGCAATTCCTCCAAAGGAATAAACTCCGCGCTGATAAACTCGTCTTCATCTGTATGGCTTTGGTGCTGGGACAGTCCCCTTGCCATGTATATGCTGATCTTCTCAGTGCAAAAAGCGGGCGTGGTCTGGGTCTCCACCAGCTTTTGCCAGTGCTCCGCCCGCAGCCCCGTTTCTTCTTCCAGCTCCCGTTTTGCGCAAAGGAGGGGATCTTCATCCGCCGCATCCAGCTTCCCTGCCGGGATTTCCATGGTGATCCGGTTCACCGGGCAGCGAAATTGGCGTACCATGGCCACGCGGTTTTCTTCATCCACCGCTACCACCGCCGCTGCCCCAATATGCAGCACCACATCCCGGGAAGCGGTCTCCCCATTGGGCAAACGCACTTGCCACTTTTCCACATCAATAATACCTCCCTGGTATTTTGATTCCTTCCCGATGACCGTTTCCATCAAGGCGTTTTGCTCCATTGCGGTATCCATCCTTTAAAGCGTTAGTATGGCAGGCTTCTTTAGCGCTAATTCGCCGCTATACCCTGCCAATCCTGCCATTTTATACGAAAAGTGGCAATTGTTTCATTACTTCCATTGACACGGTAGTAATTTTGTAATACAATTGAAACAACCTTACAACTCATTAAGGAGGTTATTCCTATGACCCGAATTTCCGCTTACGGCATACCAAAGAGGTTCTGCAGCCTGTTGCTGGCTGCACTGATGCTGCTTTCGCTGATGCCCTTTGGGACCCTTGCCCTTGGCGCTGAGAATATCTATACCATTGGCGTGTCTTCCAAAATAGGGGAGGAGGCGCCCATGTCCTTCCCTGCCCTGCCTGTTCCGGGCACGGTGGATACCTATTGGGTGCAGCTAAGCCCGGAATATCTTAACGAAAGCTTATCCCTGGAGATCAGCAGCACCCAGGGCTATACCTTTACCCCTGGAAACGGCGAGCTGCTCCAGGGGACGTACCTTAATGCCACCGATTTAACCCAGGGCAGCGTGCCCATCGGCGTCTATTCAGGGGACGCGATGGTTGCCATGCTCAGCTTGTTTATTTCCACCGCCCCTGTGCCCACGCCCCCGGTGGTTGAGGAGGGCACCCTTTTCATCAATTATATGGTGGATGGCCAGCTCAGCTATACCAGGGAAGAAAAGCGCGCCCCTGGCCCTTATACCGTCACCCCTGAAACCGACAATGTGAACGGCGTGCCCCTGGACCCGGATTACCCCTCCAGCGTTTTGATAGACCTTCAAGCAGGCGGCAGCGCTACGGTGGATTTCCACTATAAGACCCAGGCCCCCCAGGAAGGCACCCTTTTTATCAACTATATTGTGGACGGCCAGCTCAACTACACCAGGGAAGAAACCCGTGCCCCCGGCCCCCACACCATTACCCCCGAAACCGACAATGTGAACGGCGTGCCCCTGGACCCGGATTATCCTGCCAGCGTTTCGGTAGAACTTGCGCCAGGCGGCAGCGCTACGGTGGATTTCCACTATAAGACGCTGGCCCCCCAGGAGGGCACCCTTGAGATTAACTATTATCTGGACGGCCAGTTCAGCTACAACAGGCAAGAAACCCGTGCCCCCGGCAGCTACACCATTATCCCTGAAGGCATTCAAGGTGCTCAGTTGGACCCGGATTATCCCGCCAACGGGGATATCGAGGTAAAAGCTGGCGAAACCGCTACGTTGAATTTCTATTATAAGTCCGTTCCCCAGGACGGCACCGTTGTGATCAACTATTATATAGATGGTCAGTTCAGCTATGCCAGGGAAGAAACCCGTGCCCCCGGCCCCCACACCATTACCCCTGAAAGCATCCAGGGCGCCCAGCTGGACCCGGACTATCCCGCCAGCGCGGATATACAGGTCCAGGCCGGCGAAACGGTTTATGTGGAATTCTACTTCAAAACGGTTCTTAGGGAAGAAACCATTACCATTTTGCACAAGGCTGAGGACGAAAACAGCACTCTCCTTGGAAGCGATGCCACAACGGCCATCGAGGGCAAGGGCGCTATTGCTTATGCCAGCGAGTTTGAAGGCCATACCTTAAAGGGCGAGCCTGCCATTGAAATTACCTTTCCTCAAGGCGGGGAAGTAAGCACCCGGGAGGTGACCTTCTGGTATACCCCCAACACCCAGGTCCCCGATCCCGCTGAAGAAACGATCAGCGGCACGGTCACGGTGAAATACGTCCTGCGGGACAGCGGCGAGGTTTTCGATCAGGAGACCCGCACCGTTATTCAAGGCAATGTGGACGACGCTGTGATTACCCCCCATACCACCAAGGCCGGAGATTACACCATTGATGGCAAGGACAGCTATGAAGTCACCGTGGATAACAACGGCGTGGCTTCCCCTGCTGAGGTTGTTTTCTATTATGCGATTCCAAAGCCCATCGACGAGCCTTCCGATGAACCTTCCGACGAACCCACTGGCGATCCTACCGGCGAACCCTCCGGGGAGCCGGACCCGGTTGTAACCATCGATGCCAAGGTGACCGTTACCTATACAGACAAGAGCGGCAACCAGGTGGCTTCCCCCCAGACTGTAACCCTTAACCAAGCGGGGGAACAGGCCATCTCTCCCAACCCTGCTGATCTGAAAGCAGGCTACAAGCTGGAGGATTTTGAATCCAAGTCTGTTACCGTGGCGGAAAACGGCACCGTCGCCCCCAGCACCATTAACTTCACCTATACGCCCGGGGGCGCGGAAGTGACCGTTTACCACCGCAGCGAAACCGATACGGAATTGATCGATGCCTACAAGGTAACCTGCGCCGTAGGCAAGAGCACGGACATTACCGCCCAGGCGGTTGCCGGCTATGCGCTGGAATTGGACAGCCCCGAGAAGGTGACCATTTCGGTGGATGCAAACGGCGTTCCTTCCCAAACGGAAGTGTATTTTAACTTTGTGAAAATTCCCGATGATACCCCTGTGGAAGACGGCAACGTGATTAACCGCTATGGCACCACTGTGAAAACCGGCGTGCGCATCCGTTCTACCCCCTCCACCAGCGGCCGGGAGCTGGATAAGATCGCCAATACAGGCACCAACGTGTTTATGTATATCACCGAACCCAACGCCCAGGGCGAAAAGTGGACCAAGGTGTGGTACAACGGCACGGAAGGCTATATTTTAACCGAGCTGCTGAGCATGATGACCCAGTTCGATTCCGACAGGGCCTATGCCCAGGCCAAGAACCAGCCGCCCTTAATGGATGTGCCTACACCCAGCGAAACACCCAGCGAAACGCCCAGCGAGACGCCCACCGAAACCACTACGCCCTCTGAAGAGCCCTCCAAGGCCCCTTACACGGGCTATGCCCTTACAAACAAGAAAACCGCCCTGCGTTCGGAAACCACCAGCACAGATGCTTCCATTATTGTAACCTTGGAAGACAAAACCCTGGTCAAGTGCGCTTACCAGACCACGGCCAATGGGGTGTCCTGGTCCAACGTGGCCACCCTGGACGGCGTTCCCGGCTTTGTGCTGGAGGCGGATTTAACGCAGATCAACGAACAGGAAGCCAAGTTCTACCTGGATCTTTACGAAAAAGCCAAGGTAACGCCTACCCCTGTGGTTACCGCCAGCCCCACCCCCGCGCCCACAGCCACCCCCCAGATGATCTGCGGCTACGCCATTACCATCGGGGATAACGTGCCCTTCCGGGCGGCGCCCTCTATCGCCGGATACCTGCACAAGAACCTGTCCCAGAACGTTTATGTGTATGTATACCAGCAAGAGTATGTGGATGGCACCATGTGGCACGTGGTTGCCTATGGGGACCAGGATGGCTATATCCGCGGCGACCAGCTGCGCATGCTTAACGCGGCGGAAACCAAATCTTACCTGGATTCCCTGACCACCGTCCCCCCATCGCCCACTTACAGCGCCGTGCCTGTGGATATGAACAGCGCTTCCACCTACGGCTATGTAACCAAGGATGCCGTGAACTTCCGTTCCGGCGCTTCCACCTCCGATAAGACCATTAAAACCGTTAACAAGTACACCTTCGCCCAGATTCTTGGTACAGAGGTCACCAATGGCACCACCTGGTACAAGGTCTCCATCGGCGGCACCCAGGGCTATATCCGCAACGATTGCTTCCATGTGCTCACCTTGAACGAGCTGGAGGATTTCTTAAAGAGCCCCAACTATAACACCAACAATTCCGGCACCTCTTCCACCTCCGGCACTTCTTCCTCCGGTTCTTCCGGCTCCTCCGGCTCCCTGGTCTCCCAGGAGGATGTGAACATTGGCGAATGGAAGAACCCCAACGCGGGCGTTACCTCTTCCTACGAGCCCTTCGATCCCTTCGCCACCCCCGCCCCCATTGAAGGCGGCGACGAAGCGGCTGCCAGCCCGGAGGCCAGCTTGACCCCCACCCTGGAGCCTATCGGCACGCCGGAGCCCTTGGATTTTGAAACCACGGAAACCCAGTCCTCTAACGCCCTTGGCGTGATCGGCACCATTCTGGGTCTGGCTGTGGTAGGTGGCGGCGGCGCTTACGCCTACAGCATCTACCGCTCCAACCAGAAAAAGGCCGCAGCCCGGGCTGCCCAGCGCCGTTCCCAGGCCCAGGCCCAGCGGCAAACCACCCCTGGTGGCAGGCCTTATGCCCGCCCGGCACAGCCCGGACAACAAGCACCCACTGGCCAACAGGCCCAGCCTGGTTCCACCGCAGCCACAGCGGCTAAAGCCCAGCAGCCCACAGCCACCGGCGCCGCCGGAGCAGGGGTGGCTGGCGCGGCAGGCACCATGGCTGCCCGCAATGCCCAGCAAAACACCCAGCCCCCCCAAGGTGCAAAGGATGCCTATCGCAGGCCCAATGCCCCTGAGCAAACAGGACAGTCTGCTTCCGGCGCCAGCCCCTATGCCCAGCGGCCCACACAGACAGGCGCCCCCGGCGAGCAGCAAAAGCCTGCCCAGCCAGCCGCGCCCCAATCCAGCGGCGCCACCCAGCAGCGTAATCCTTATGCGCCTCCGGTACAGCGGCCCGCACAGCCCCACAACGATGTGGATTTCCCGCAAACCAATGCCACCAAGCCTACGACCCAGCGGAATCCAAGAAGCACACGTGTTCCAAGAGATGAGGAATAGCGTTCCTCAAGCGTCGACTGTGTCGCACGAGGTTTTTCCCTTCGTCACTGTAAAGCCTGCGGCTTTACGGGCGGGGCCATCGGCCCATTAAGGCCCTGAAAGGGCTTCGGGCAAGGTAGGAATCCTCTGGATTCCCCGAAATTCGCCGCACAGGGGCTTCGCCCCGTTTAATGCCCCGAATGGGGCCGCCGATTTCGGAATGCATTTTGGAGGGTCGCTACCCTCCAAGCCTCCCGGGGTTTGTTGATGGTCTGAAGACGGACAGGAGTTCTAGCCTGTCCGTCTTCTTCTTTTTTCTTTTTTGCTTCATGGGCTGCAGGCCCCTTTTTCAAGGCGGCACATGAAAAGTATGACAGCATGGAAAAGCTTCTGGCAACGCAATAGACTGTAAACCCATACAGGTTTTTCTTTTGGGAAGAGCGGGAGAAACCCTTTTCGTTTTGCAAAACGAAAAGGGTTTCTTCCATAAAATTTACAGTTCTCTTATGCCCTGATTACAGCGTTGTATTGGGTTTCCAGCAGTTTTTTCACTTTATCCATGGCGGCTTGGATTTCCGTATCCGTCAGGGTATGATCGGCGGAGCGGAAGGTTAGGGAGAAGGCCACGGATTTTTTGCCTGTTAGCAGCTGGGCGCCCCGGTACACGTCGAAAAGATGGCAATCCTCCATCAGGGCGCCGCCGGAGCGCTGGATGGCTTCCAGAACGGGGCCTAAGGGGGTGGCGTCGTCCATGACCACGGCCAGGTCCCGGGTAACGGCCTGGAACCGGGGCAGGGCCTTCACCTTGCCCATGGGGGTTTGCAGGGCGGCCACCAGGGCCAGATCGATTTCCACGGCGTAGACCCGATCCCGCAGCGCGAAGGCGCTGCGGACGTTGGGGTGAATTTCACCCAGGGTGGCCACCACTTGGCCATTGGAAACAAGCTGGCAGCAGCGGCCGGGATGGTAGTAACCGTCGCCGCCCTTTTGGACGGTGCTGGGAATGCCCAGGGTATTCAAAAGGGCCTGGGCCTGGCTGCGGATCATGTAAAAATCCATGAAGGGGCCGTAAACGCCCATGCATAGGGCCTGGGTTTCAAGGGGCAGGCCTTCGCTGGTTTTCTTTGTGTTGTTGTACACCGTGGCGATTTCGTACAGCGCCGCCCTTGGGTTCTGGCGGTTCATGTTGGTGGAAAGGGTTTGCAGCATCCCCGGCAGAAGGGTGGTGCGCATGTAAGCGGTATCCTCTCCCAAGGGGTTTAAGATGGGAAGCTGGTTTAAGCGGGGATCGGAAGCATCCAGGCCCAGTTTGTCTACCAGCTTTTTCGATTGGAAGGAGAAATTCATGATTTCGAAATAGCCCATGGCGGTGAGCTTTTCCGTTAAAGTGTTTTTAAGGCGCAAGCGGAGGTTCAGGCCCCCGGGGGTGGTTTCGCCCCGCAGGTCGGTGCCGGGAATGTGCTGGTAACCGTAGATGCGCAGGGCTTCCTCGCTCAGATCCGCTTCGCCGTCGATATCCATCCGGAAGGAGGGCACGGTGACGGTGATGGTATCGCCGTTTTGGCTGATGTCGAACCACAGGGAGCGGAGGATTTCCACGATTTTAGCATGGGGGATGGCCACCCCCGTGCGGTGGGCAATGCGCTTCAGGCTGGCGTCGAAGGTTTGGGGGGCCTGGGGGTTGGGGTTAATGTCGATGATGCCGGGCACCACATCCCCCGCGTCTAAAAGATTGATTAAGTGGCAGGCACGGTTCACCGCTTCCACGCAGGAAAGGGGGTTCACCCCCCGCTCGAACCGGCCGGAGGATTCTGTGCGGATGCCAAGGCCCCTTGCGGCCATGCGGGTGCCGGCCCTGTCGAAGGCGGCGCATTCGAAAAGGAGGGTTTGGGTGCTTTCGGTGATCTCGCTCTCCAAGCCGCCCATAATGCCTGCCAGGCCCGTGGGGCCTTGCTCATCGCAAATAAGCAGCTCAATACCGGAAAGGGTATGCTCTTTTTCGTCCAGGGTTTGGAGCTTTTCGCCCTTTTCCGCCTTGCGCACGATGATGTGCCGGCCATTGACCACGTCCAGATCGAAAGCGTGCATGGGGTGGCCCATTTCAAGCATGACATAGTTGGTAATATCCACAATGTTGTTAATGGAGCGCATACCCGCGCCATGGAGGGCCTTGCGCAGCCACATGGGGGAGGGCTTCACCCGAATGTTTTTTACCACCCGGCCTACATAGCGCTTGCAAAGGTCGGTGTCCAGAACGTCGATCTTCACAAAATCGTGGATGTTCCCATCGGCTTCTTTGACGGTGGTTTCCGGGGCCTTAAATTCGGTATTCAAAACCACACTGGTTTCCCTTGCAATGCCCACAGCGCACATGCAATCCGGGCGATTGGCCAGAATTTCAAAATCGATCACAGTATCGTCAATGCCCAGAACAGGCTTGATATCGCTGCCCACAGGCACCTCTTCATTAATCACCAGCAGGCCCGCGTCCCCAATGGAGGGGTATAGCTCTTGGGGCACGTTCAATTCTGTGGCGGAGCACAGCATACCCTCGGAAACAATGCCCCGCAGCTTGCCTTTTTTAATTTTCACCCCGCCGGGAAGCTTGGCGCCATTGAGGGCCACGGGCACCAAAATGCCGGGCGCCACATTGGGGGCGCCGCAGACGATTTGCAAAATAGCATCCTGGCCCGCGTCCACCGTGCAAAGGTGCAGATGATCGCTGCCCTCCACGTTTTCCACGGTTAAGACCTTGCCAACCACCACGTTTTCTATTTCCCCGGCGATTTCTTCCACGCCTTCTACCGCCGTGCCGGACATAATCATTTTCGATTGGTAATCAAGGGCATCGGTAGGGATATCCCCGTAGGATTTGATCCATTGCATAGGTAGTTTCATTTTTTCTCTCTCCTCCCTCTATTACCTGAATTGGCCTAAGAAGCGCATGTCGCCCTCATAGAGTAAGCGCATGTCCGATACGCCGTAGCGCTGCATGGCGATCCGCTCCAGGCCGATGCCGAAGGCGAAGCCGGAATATTTTTTGGAATCGATGCCGCACTTTTCAAGCACCTTGGGGTTTACCATGCCGCAGCCTAAAACCTCGATCCAGCCGGTGCCCTTGCAGACCCGGCAGCCCTCCCCGTGGCAGTTGACGCAGGTTAAATCCACCTCGGCGCTGGGTTCGGTGAAGGGGAAGAAGGAGGGGCGGAACCTTGTTACGATCCCTTCGCCGTACAGGCGCTTGGCAAAGGCGTTCAGGGTGCCCCGCAGGTCAGCCATGGTCACATCTTCATCGATTACCAGGCCTTCTAATTGGTGGAAAACAGGGGAATGGGATGCGTCCACCTCATCGGCGCGGAACACACGCCCAGGGCAGATAATGCGGATGGGGGGCTGCTTGCTTAGCATGGTCCGGGCCTGAACGGGGGAGGTATGGGTGCGTAAAACGATGTTATCGTCAATATAAAAGGTGTCCTGGGCATCCCTTGCGGGGTGGTTTTTGGGAATGTTCAAAAGCTCGAAATTGAAATGATCCAATTCCACCTCCGGGCCCTCCACCACTTCAAAGCCCATGCCCGTGAAGCAATCGATGACCTCGTTCAGGGCCAGGGTCACAGGGTGGGCGCTGCCGAACTGGGGCAGGGGCTTGGGTTCCGTTACATCGATGGTTTCAAGAAGCAGGGCCTGCTCCTGTTCGATCAGGGAAAGCCTTTGGGCCTTATCCACCAAAAGGTTTTGCAGTTCCTCCCGGGCGGCGTTGATCAAGGCCCCGGCCTTGGGCCGTTCCTCCTGGCTTAATTGGCCCATGCCCCGCAAAAGGGCAGTGAGCTCGCCCTTTTTCCCAAGGACCTTAACCCGCAGGTCGTCCAGCTCCCTGGAGTTTTTGATGGCCTTTAAATCCGCGTCCATTTGCTGTTTAATAGCCTCGATCAGTTGCAGCATATCCATTTAAACTTCCTCCTTTTTGGCAATAAAAAAGCCTTCGTTCCCTATGGGACGAAGGCATAACTGCCGCGTGGTACCACCCAAATTTCGCACGAGCTTAACGCTGATGCGCTTACCGCCTTTCACGGGGCTTAGCCGGCCCAGCCTACTGTTTGTTTCAGCGGGGCAGCTCGGGAGGGAATTTCCTGCGGGATTGCCAAAGGGCTTTCAGCCAAGGCCCTTCTCTCTGATGCAAAACGCTGATGCAGGCATTTGCTCCGTCATCGCCTTTGAATATGAGCGCATTATAGCATAGCTTTCCACGGATTGCAAGTTGCAGTTTGCAATGGGATAAGGTATACTTGAAGCATCCAATCCACTTAGAGGAGCTTGTTCCGATGCTAAAGAAATGTTTCGCCCTTTTACTGGTATGTTGCCTTTTTTGCCCTCTGCTGGCCAGTGCGGATACCGTGACCAAGGCCGATTTCGATTTGAAGCTTGAGGTGTACCCGGAAAACTTCCCAAGGGAGGAAGAACAGACGGCCCAGGCCTTGAAGGATGGGCTTGAAATGCTGGGCTTTTCCGGGGTGTGCGATTATAACAGCAATGGCTATTTTGTTTTAAACGGCCAAATGACCACCAATGGCAAAAACCCCGTTACCCTGGGCGCCCGCAGCTCCAACCGGTTTATTGAGGTTTCCTCCAGCCTGCTGGGGGAGGAGCGGCTATGCCTTTACATGGACGCTTATTTGGAATTTATGATGAAGCCCTACAACTTTCTGGGGCTTCAGACCCAATACCTGGCCCTGGCCACCTGCCTTTACGCCACCCACGAGCCTTGGGGCTTTTTTATGGCCATTGTCAACCAATACTGCGGCGGGGAAGGCACCCGGCACATCGAAACACAAGCGCTGCAAGCCATGGCTGCAGAGCTGTACGATTTGGTGGACAATAACCGGGATATGCGCTACTGGCTTATGGCCGCGCTGATGGATATCGGCCTGGATTCCACTGTGAACGATTTTTTCTATTCCCTGCCTGAATGGATTGAGCAGTGCGCTGGGGACGAAGGCCTCACCATCCAGGTGGAGGGCGATACCAGCAATTGGATTCTGGGCTCCAGCACCATTGCCACGGTCACCCATTCCGCCCAAACGGACAGCCTGATTATCACCCTGTCCGATTGGGAGGGCTATGCGTTTAAGTTTGCCAATATTATTACTGCACAGGACCAAACCCTGACCCTGCTGCTGGATAGCGAAGAGGAAGGGACGATACTGGATATTAAGCTCAAGGCCCTGGGACTGCCCAACAAGCAAAAGCACAGCGGCGTTACAAAGCTGTCCGCCAGCATTGGCGGTGAATATGTAGCAAACCCTATCGATGAAAAGGCCACCCTTGACTGGGAGTGGGATAGCACCGGGGAGCCGGAAGCCCTTAAAGCCACCCTAAGCTGGCTTAACAAGCAAGGGCAGCCCCAGATCGCCCTGGATGGTTTTTTGACCCTTTCCCAGGGGGATGCGCAGCTGTTCAACTATACCGACTGGGATTTGCAAAGCGGCACGCACCTTTTCAGCATCTATGAGGAAACGCTTAAGGAGCTGATTGACAAAGTCAAAGGCCCCCTGGTGGAAACCCTCATCCCTATCTACCTGGATTTGCCCGTTTCCTTCTTGGAAACCATCACCGATTGGCTGGCCCAAAGCGGCATCGCTGCGGCTATCATCAGCGGGATGTAGAAAAAGAAAAAAAGTGCTTTACATTTGCCCTGGTATGTGCTAAGATATAACTCGTTTCGGGGCATTAGCGCAGTTGGTAGCGCGTTTGAATGGCATTCAAAAGGTCAGGGGTTCGACTCCCCTATGCTCCACCAAATGGACCAAAGACGAACACCTTTTACTTCAAAGGCGGCTTTGCAGTAACGGTGTGGTTGTAGGGTCGAATGAAAAGCGAGGCAGTTAGATGAAAATCTAGTTGCCTCGCTTTTTTAATGTAATCAGAATATAAATGGCTAGCCTGGGCAAAAGTCGGAGGTTGTAAGTCGTTTATTTATAGAAGCGTAGCGGTTTATATTGACCTAGTTCTCAATCATTGCATCAGTTTTGCAGTTGTTGCGGCTAGATAAAACTGTTCAATGCGTAACGAATGAAAGAATCAATAGAACATTTTGTAAAACAGTGATATAATGCAAATATGCATTTATTTTACAGCATTTCTAGCGATACATTATATATGTTAAATTTGCTTTTGATGGATATTAAATAGGCAAGGAGCTTTTACCATATGAGCAGCAAAAGAAAAAAACCGATTAAGCCTGACGAATATTTCAACAATGGGTTATTTGAGATGGTGCGCTATGGAAAGAATGTTTCTTTGCGCAATCTTAGCACACCTGAACAACATGCAATGATTCAAGCACAATATAAAGATGACTATCCACAGGTCAAGATGCGAATAGATGATAAGGTAAAAAAACTTAGGGACAATATATCCAAATGTGACCCATTAATGCTTCTGAAATTCATTAAAGACATGGTTATGATGTCACACTTAAATAAGTATTCTGAAAGTGATTTCACTCCCGAAGAAGATATTCTTGTTAGAGCACAAGAATATGTACAATCTATTTTGGTTTCAACAGAAAACTATTTTAACAACTCAGAATCTAAGGAAGATCAAGATAAACGGTGGCATTCGGTTCTTTCTGACACAGAGGATCTTTATAAGGAATTTGTGTTCTTCTATCATTATTGGGCAGCATATAAGAAAAACACCAGCAATATATCGGACGATATGCTAAAAAATATTGTGGAATCACAGATGCTCTACCTTGTAAGAGGCAACCGATATCAAGTTTTTGAGCTCGAGCCGCTCAAGGCATTATTGCCTCCTCACAACGATGTGATTGAGGCGTTGTTTGATGTTACGGCTGTTCAAATAATAGATGGGCTTGAGAAACTTTCCTATTCTTTGTCCCAGGGTTTAGCTGATGCTTGGATGGACTTTGGTAAAAAATATAATGAGTTTCGGGAAGCAGTGGAGCAAGGTGCCGATCCTGAAGTTGTGATCAAGAATTCGCATACCCAAGTAATGCCAGTGATTGAGAAAACACTCGGCGAAGCTTTAAATGAGGTTTCGCATATTACTGGATGGAATGAGAAATTAGTTGATGCACTCTCTTTAGACGTTGGTGAATACCATGATTTATTTGACGATTCGGAATTTTCGGGTTGGCCGATTATGGAGTTGCCAACAAAAAAGAAGCCATTTATAAAAATCAATGGGATTTCATATGCCTTTGATTATTATTCTCTGTTTGACAACATTTATAGAGCATTGCAAAAAGAAGTGTTCAGACAAAAACCTGGATATGTCGATGTTTGGAACAGACTGCAAAATGTAGCTAGCGAAAGCATGGTAAGAACGTTATTTTCAAAACTACTTCCCGGCGCAAAATCTTATAGCGGTAATTATTATCCCGCAGGTAACTCCTTGAAGAAAATGAATGAAAATGATCTGTTGATTACATATCAAAATTATCTCTTTATAATAGAGGTGAAAGCAGGTTCGTTTCCACAAACACCTCCAATTAGTGATTTTGAGGCTCACATTAAAGCATATTCAAAGCTCGCACAAGAGGCAGATATACAATGCCGCCGAACACTTGCGTATATAGAACAGCATAAGCCAGCTCCATTCTATGATATAGACAAACAAAAGAAATTCGAAATTGGCAGCATTGCTGAGTTTAAAGATGTTTTTACATTTTCCGTTACTGTTGAAAATATTAATGACTTTGCAGCAAAGGCTGAAAAGCTGAGTTTTCTTGCGTTGTCGAGCAAAACCATTGTAATTTCGTATGACGACTTATTATCATATGAAAACTATTTTGACTCCCCGCTATATTTCCTGCATTTTTTAAAGCAGCGAAAACGTGCAATAGATGTTCCTCAAATTGTCAGATACAGGGGACGGTTCCTTGTATCGGGATCAAGTTCTTTGGACAGAGCCCAGGCTTTCGCCAGTTAGGCGGCTTATTTGGCACAGGGAAACATGCTTGGCCTTTAGCTGACGCAAGGCAGTATTGAGATGCGATACAAGGAACCGTCCCCTGTATCATGTATCATGAGGCGGCAAGCACAATCAATTCATTTTTGCAACAGATGAAAGCGGCTAGCGATAGTGTTACGGCGGCAATACAGGCGGGCGCTGATCAGGGGAAGGCCGCTGTTCAAGAGGCAGGGCAAGAGATGGCGGCGAGTACAGAAACAAACACAAAGGAACAGAAAGAGGCTTATGGCAAGGTTGCTGGCGAAGCTACCAAGGCGTATAAGGCGATAGGCACTGCAATAAATGAAAGCATAGCAGAGTTGAATCAATACACCATAGCAATGAATGGGCTGGACGCAGCGGCAAAACGGCAGGGGTTGTCTTCTGTCGAAACAGTAAAAACCATGAACAGCGTGACAGATGCTGTTTTCGGAGCGACCGATGCCAGTACGGCTTTAGGACATTTGTTTAGTGGCGGGCTAAGTGCAGATAAAGCGGCAAACATGATCAATCGCTTTAAAGAAGCTGCCGCTCTTAGTCGGAGTGAAAATATAAGCTTTACAGATTCTATCGTTGCTGCAGCTAAAGCTGTGGAACAAGGAGACAGTAGGGGCCTGAAATCCATTGGCATTAGACGATACAGGGGACGGTTCCTTGTATCAGAATCAAGCTCTTTGGACAGAGCCCAGGCTTTCGCCAGTTAGGCGGCTTATTTGGCACAGGGAAACATGCTTGGCCTTTAGCTGACGCAAGGCAGTATTGAGATGTGATACAAG
>JAVBTR010000019.1:0-52523 GCA_031556065.1 Eubacteriales bacterium
CTGATTAAACGGTTTCGCTGGGGAAAATGGTTTGCATACGGTGAGGTTCCCGGCGGATATTCTGACACAATTAAGCCGCCTTTGTCAAGAATCAAATGATAAAGTCCTTCATTTTCCGCCGGATAGGCTGTGCCAATACCATTGCCAAGAAAGGCCACACACTTGCCGCCTGCATTAATGGCACCTTCCAACGCCGCCGTATCAATGCCCTGGGCAAAGCCACTTAAAACCACTACGCCATTTTGTGCCAATGTTTCACCAATGGTCTGGGCCATGAGCCTTCCATAAGCTGTGGGCTTTCTGGTACCGATCAAGGCGATGCGTTTACTTTGATCTAGCAGGCTTTGATCCCCCAAGGTGTATAAAAGCATAGGCGGATCATTAAGGCTGTCAAAAAAATCAAGGGGTTTTGAAATCACATCAATGCCTAAATCATGTATCTTTTCAAGCTCCTTTAAAAGAGCAGCCTTTTCGTGGAGCCTGTTTAAGGCATTGTACGCAGCCAAGGGCAACAGCTCCCACATCTTCGTGCTAAAGGCATTGAAGTAATCTAGCGCCGAACCGTAGGCCGCCAATATGGCCGCTGTTTTAACAGGCGGCAGATCGGCATAGCTTAACCATATGCGGGATACTTCTTCTTTTGTAAATGCGCCCATCAGTTCCTCCAATATTTGTCATCCAAGCTACGGTATTGAATCGCTTCAGCTACATCGTTCATGCCAATTTCCATCGCTCCCCGCAAATCCGCAATGGTGCGGGACACCTTTAATATGCGTGTATAGCCGCGCATGCTCATATTCTGGCCTTTCATAGCCATTAACAATAAAGTTTCTCCTTGTTTATCCAATTGACAGTATTCCTTGACCATTTTGCTGTCCATCTGAGCATTGGAGTGAATGGCCGTGCCAGAAAACCGCTCTAATTGAAGCCGTCTTGCCTCTTGTACCCTTTTCAAAATCGTTTCGGAGGATTCTTCGTTCCCTGTGGCGCGGATTTCTTCCACTGGAACGCTGTCCACTTCAATATGGATATCGATCCGATCCAGCAAAGGCCCTGAGAGCCGGTCCAGGTACCGGCGAATTTCGCTCGATGTGCAGCGACATTTTTTCACCTTGCTGCCATGATAGCCGCATGGACATGGGTTCATACTGGCTACCAGCATGCACTTGGCCTGATAAGCGGATTTGGCGTTCACCCTGGTAACCGCAGCAATGCCGTCTTCCAATGGCTGGCGAAGGGCTTCCAAAGCGGATTTTGAAAATTCCGCGATTTCGTCTAAAAACAGCACCCCGTTATTTGCAAGAGATACTTCTCCCGGCAGGGCTTTGCTGCCGCCACCCACCAAAGCAGGAACAGAAGCTGAATGGTGCGGTGCGCGAAAGGGCCGCATGGTGAGCATTCCCTGGCCTTTTAAAGCCCCAGTAATAGAATGAATGCGCGTGGTTTCAAGGGCTTCTTCGTAGGTCATGGGCGGTAAAATGGAAGGGATACACCTGGCCAGCATGGTTTTGCCTGCCCCGGGAACGCCGATCATAATGATGTTGTGGCCTCCCGCGCAGGCTACTTCCAAAGCCCTTCTGGCACCGGTCTGCCCGCGTACATCGGCCATGTCCACAGGAAAGACCGTTTCCTTCAAGCAGCTTTCATAGCTTCTTTGCATTTGCTTTGGCAGCTTTTCCCGGCCGGTTAAATGGTAGATCACGTCTTTCAAACTCTTGGCTGCGTAAATATCCATGCCTTGAACGGTAATCACTTCACCGGCATTTTCAAAGGGCAAAATAACCCCTTTAAAACCCTGCTGATGGGCGCTGATCACCATGGGCAAAACGCCCTTAATAGGCTGCAAGCTTCCGTCCAAAGACAATTCCCCAAATAAAACCGTATCTTGAATATCTTTAATAATGATCTGATTACTGGCCTTTAAAATGGCTATGGCAATAGGCAAATCAAAGGAAGGCCCTTCTTTTTTCATATCTGCCGGGGCCAAGTTTACCGTTACCCTTCCAACGGGCATGGTAAAGCCGCTGTTCATCATGGCCACCCGAACACGGTCTCGGCTTTCTTTTACGGCAGCATCGGGAAGGCCCACCACATCAAGGGCAGGAAGGCCGCCGGAAACAAATGCTTCCACTAAGACCGGGAATCCATCTACTCCGGAAACAGCGAAACTGGGCACCCTGGCAAGCATGGTTCTCACCTCTTTAGTAATATATATTGCGGCGGATCATTAAGTTCTTGGCAAAATCCAGCCAGCCTGTAGGCATGGTAATGCCGGAAGCATAGGGGTAGAGAATAATAAAGCACACCCCGCAGACCACCACATACCCCCACATAATATAAGTGCCCTTCTTGCCCAGCTTTTCTGTAACCAATTTCAGCAAGGCCACCGTGCAAAGGATAATAAACGGTACCGACGCAAAATAATGGTAGATATAGGTGCCCCGAGGCACCAATACCCAGGGCAGATACTGGCTTAGAAAGCCAATGAGCAAAAAACCGTAAACAAGGCTATTGTCATAAGCCCTTAAGTGCACTGTTAAGCCGTTGCCTCTGTTATAAATATGTCGCTTTATCCATGCAAAGAATACATACGCCAAACCGATGATTCCCGCCCACCAAACAGCGGGGTTACCTATGCAGAACACACTGTAAGCATAGCCTTGGGGTACATAATTATCCGAGGCGTAATACATGGGTTTTAAGATTAGCGGCCATTCATACCAGGGTGAATAGAAGGGATGATCCATGCCTAGGTTGGGGGTAGAATGATAACCCAGCATCCCCCCTGAGCGCACGCCATTGCCATAATCTTTGCCAATAGCCGCTTCAATTACCTTTTCCACCGTTACCCCCCCATCGGGCGCAAAATAAGGGATGTAGGAGGCGTAATAGATTACAAGTGGAATAACGATAAAGAATAGAATGCATAGCAGCCAGGTAAATGCAACCTGGCGAAAACCCTTTTTAGAAATGTCTTCCAAACCTAATCCGACCGCCGCCTTATATTGGCGAATATGCTGAATGGAGGTATAGAAGAACAATAGCGCCAGCCCCACACCCGCGTAAATACCAATCCACTTGCTGGCAATGGCCAGCCCCATAAAAAGACCACTGAATAATAGAGGGATACAGCTTTTAATAAGCCCTTTCTCCCATACATCGGTCTGCATGTAACGCAGCATAAAGAAATACGCGAAAATAATGAATAGCACAGGGAAACTGTCTATGGTAGCAATCCTTGTTTGGGTTAAGTGCATACAGTCCAAGGTCATTAAAAGCATGGCTACTGTAGCATAGTTTGTCTTTTTAAACAGCTGTTTGCCTAGCAGGTACATGGCGGGCAACATTAAAATACCCATTAGCGCCCCTGCGAAACGCCATATAAAGGGCGTCATGCCAAACAGGCCTACAAACCAGCTCATAATCACCTTCCCCAGGGGCGGATGCGTAGTTTCGTAGGGGAAAATGCCATTGGCATGCTCGAAAGCCGTTCTGGCGTGATAGATTTCATCGAAATAGGTGCTGTTGTACCACGAAGGCTCCCCTTGCAGGGTATCCTGCTCATCCAATAAAACAGCGGCGGATTCCGTTACAGGGAAGGCCTCGATCCGGTTGCCGTCAATATCTCGAAAGATCACTTCACATAGCTTTAAATCCGCTTGCCTGGGCAGTATCTTCACATAACGGCCTATAAGCTCCACGCGGTCGGAGGCCCTGTATTCCACCTCGCTTTTATGGTTTGTAAACCAAGTAGTCAGGTATTTCCAGCGGAAGCATTCCCCCTGGGCCATTTGCGCCAGATACTCTTCCGACCAGCTCACGTTATCATCGGATACGCAAACCCCAAAACGGTCATAGCTAACCTGGGCGTAGTAAAGCATGCGGAAGGTGGTTTCTTCGCCCAGATCAAACACGATGATATCCTCGGCGGATTCCGTAACATAAGCCGTCTGCGGGGCCTTAACACTACCCAAATTGCATAAAACCAGCAGAGAGTAAAGCACTGTTACCCCCAGCATAATAATATAATCCCGCTTAGCCATGTTCAAATGATTGTCTTTTTTGCTTAGCAGGGCGTCCTCCACAGGGCTTTTAACATCGCGGACAACACTTTTTTGAAAGAGGCTCTTTCCTTCAATGGATTTAGGTTCTTTTTTTAATACCATCAAATCGTTGCATATCCAGGCAGAAAGCAGGGCAGCCGCTATATTGATAATAGAAAGGACCACGCCCATTGGGTAATTTTCCGCCAGCAAATGGCCACTCTCAATCCCTAGACGGAGGCAGTTATCCAAAATAATGCCGCAATTAACAAAAGTGGTAACGGTAGTGGCCACAAGCACCGCCAAAATGCGCCAATCTCTTTTTTGAAGATAGGCCAAGGCGTATAACAGCAGCGCAGGGAACAAGTAACGTTCGTGCATTTTGGTGCCAAACACATAAATTAAAAGAAGCATGTTAGCGCCAATGAGCGGCAGGTTTTTTTCATCGCCCCTTGCTAGGTACTGGCAAAGGCAAATAGCAATAATAACCCCCATCATCACATAACCAAAAGGCTCATAGCTGCCAGACCCTAAGAATATCAACACCAGCGCAGAAATTCCTCCCGTGGCGGCGATCAAAATGCTGGTTTTGTTTCTGTTTTCTCTTTTTATTAAAGGCAGCGCGGAAACAACAGCCATTCCAAGGCCCAGCATGACAGCAGTTAAAACCGGCACCTGTTGGGTAACGCCCACCCAGTTAAGGCCTAAAAGGTAATAAAGATTCGCAGTGTTCAGCGTAACATGAGGGTAGGAGGAAAGGGTTTCGTTGTATTTGGCAAAGAGCCAGCTTATATTTTGCTGGCCGTTAAAGGGCAGCACGATAGCAGCCGCTGCCGCGAGACCTGCGGCCAAGCCAATTAAAGCCACTTTAAAAAGCTTTTTATTCTTTACCAAATCCATTATCAGCGCTGCCAATCCCAAAGGTCCAAACATCAGCGCCTGTGGCTTCAAAAGCACCGCCACAAAATATAGTGGAAGAGCATACTGCCATTGATGCTTCATGGCACAGATCACAACAAAGAGCAAAACAAGCGCCATAACGCTGTCTACCTGGCCCCAAGCAGCACTGTTAATAATGGCAGCCGGGTTAAAGGCATAAAGCAGCGCCAGCAGCATGGCCGGTTTTCCGCCTATTTTCTTTTTGCCTATCTGGTAGATCACCAGCGCCCCAAAGGCATCACACAATATTGGAACGGTCTTTACCACCAATACACCCCATTGCTGGCCTGTAAGGTTCAGTACCGCGCCATTGAACCACAGAATAAGCAAATAGCCGGGCACATAGTCGCAAAAATTGGTGTTTTGGTAAAATCCGCTGGGTCCATGCTTAAACATGGTATTGCTCCAGGATATAAAGCAGTTAACATCCACCTCATAGCCCCGAACAAAGTACCCTATGATATACCGAACCGCAACAGAAACCACCAGTCCCACAAAAAACAGAGCGGTATAATTCCCATCTTCTAAATTTGCTTTTAAATTGGGCAACAGCAATACAAATAAAGCAATAAACAAAAGCCCAATGGCGCAAAGGGCCCAGGTAAAGGGCAACTGTTCTTCATCAATGGGATCGATTACTTCCGTTCCCGAAAAGGAGGATATCTCCTCCGATTGAAACCATAGCTTGGCCACTTCATCGCCGGGAACAGCGTCCACCTTGACCAAGGAAAGGTTATCGAAGGAAGCGCTTCCGCTGCTTTCGCCGCCATAACCTCCCAAACGGGCAAAAACGGTAATTTCTGTTTGCTCCTCGCCCGTTTCGCCATAAACAACAAACTCTTTCCAATCCCCTTCCGTATCGAAAAAGCCATCGATGGCATAATATATCCCTTCAACAGAAAGATTGGCCCCAATACCCACATCCGGCATATAGTTTGCGCGAATGTAGCCTGAAAGGCGATAGAGGCTTTCAGGTTCTACCGAAACCGTTTGGGCAAAGCGGGCATCGTTCATATCGCTGGAGACGATCATGGCGGCATTATTGCCCTCATAAGCGTTTTCATCCAACATGTAAAGGGTATCCGCGTTTTCCATAAAATAGGCGTCTTCATACCAGCCTATGGGAAAGCCGGATTCGTCCAGCTGTTCGAAATCCCCATTAACCAGCAGGTTTTCGGCAAAGGCTCCAGTGGCAAAACCCATCAGGCACAAGCAAAGCGCTATAAATAGAATGGTTTTTTTCAATACAAACACCCCTCTTGTCGGTATCATCAAAATGCGTTTTGGATGTGGAGAATCCCCTGGGCAGTTATTTCGACTACATCAAAGCGCATAGCAGAATCCACCAGCTTGTTTTGCATAGCGTATCCCATGGCGGCGCTGCGAAGCCGTTTTTGCTTGGTAGCCGTCACCGCTTCAAGGCCAGCGCCCGGTTTTCCATCCTTACGGTACTTGACTTCGACGAATACAATCGTCTTTTTGTCCCGCATAATTAAATCCACTTCCCCTTGGCCAAAGCGAAAACGGGATGTGATCAGTTTGTACCTTTTTCCCAAAAGATAGTCAAGAGCCGCCTTTTCCCCTTCTATACCCAATTGATAAACGTTGCTCATGACAGAAAATTCCTAATAAAAAGCTTGCGGTGTTCATTAATAGGTCCAAATTCTCTGAGGGCCCTAATATGTTCAGTGGTGCCATAGCCCTTATTGCGGGCAAAACCATACATGGGATACTTTTCATTCAGCTCCGCCATCTGCCTGTCTCTTGTGACTTTGGCAACAATGCTGGCCGCTCCGATTGCATAGCAATTGGCATCCCCTTTTATAATGGACACTTCACAACCCTTTAAACCAATATCCGTTACCGCATCTACCAAAAAGATTTCTGCAGGCACATTTTCAGCGGCCCTTCTCATGGCCAGCTTGGTAGCGTTTAAGATGTTCACCGCTTCGATCTCTTCCGGTGTGGCTTCCCCGATGCCCACATACAGGGCTGTAGCCATAATCTCTTCATAGACCTGCTCGCGCCGCTTTTCAGACAGCTTTTTACTATCATCCACCCAGGGCAGAAGGGGTTCTTTAGGCATGGCAACACAGGCGGTTACCACATTGCCAACCAGCGGTCCCCGTCCTACTTCATCGATACCGGCAAAAACAATGCCTTGCTCCCAGTAGATTAAATCCGTCTGAATCAATTGATTCAAGCGCTCAGCACGATTCGATGCCGCCATCCTTTTCTCCCTCCGCTTTGTCTGCATTTCCAGCCTTGATCACCAAACGCTTTGGTGCTGCAGCTACCCCTTCCTCCGCTTCCAGTTCCAAGGTTATTCTGCCTAGCTTGCCCCCGCGAAACTCGTCCAGCACCACAGCGCAGCCCCGTTCATAATCCAGCACGCCGCCCTTTAAAAGAAAGCCACGACCAAGACATACCGCGTCCAAAAGAGCCGCACCCCGCAAATCCTTGTCTTTCATTTTAAACCGCTCCATGGTCTTTTGTGGGCAGACCCGCATCATGTCCTCCAATAGGCTGATGGCCAGCGCTTCCATGTCCAGCACCTCATCCCGGATGGTGCCAATATAAGATAGCCGCTTTGCGGATAACTGATCGTCCAATCTGGGCCATAGGAGGCCGGGCGTATCCATAATTTCTAAATAGGGGCCAATTTTAACCCATTGGTTTGAACGGGTTACGCCGGGCCGATCTCCGGTTTTGGCAATACCTGAACCATGGAGATGGTTAATAAAGGTGCTTTTGCCAACATTAGGCACACCTACCACCATGCAGCGGACTACTTTGTTTACACCCTTTTCCTTGGCCTTTTCCACTGCTTCCTTGGCAGCTCGGTTAATCAATTCCAAGGCCTGGCTTATTTTGCCGCTGGTGGAAACAAAGCTAGCTGCCATGATCCCCTGTTTTTGGAAATGGCTTAGCCATTTTTTTGTTTGCTCAGGATCGGCTAAATCCGCCTTGTTTAAAACCAATATTCTTTTTTTATTCGCCACCAGCCGGTCTAAATCCGGGTTGCGGCTTGCGTGGGGAATTCTGGCGTCACACAACTCCACCACCACATCCACCCGGCCTAATTGTTCGGATAACAGGCGCTTGGCCTTTGCCATATGTCCTGGATACCAATTTATCTGCATACAAAAACCATCCTTGTTTTACTGAAGCAAAGGGAAACATATTCTCTAAAGTAATACCATTCTTTTAACAAAAACGCAAGGCCTTTCCCTTTCTAAGCCATGAACAAAAAGTAAAATCTTGCCAAATACTTTCCAGCTGTCGATTTGTGTCGTATAATGGAAGCATCTGTTTCAAGGAGGATTTCCTATGAGGATGAGACGTGAACCCAAACCCCGCCGGCTCAAGCGCCATGAAGTGGTGGTTATGTTTATAGGTTATGTTGCTATCATATATATGCTGATTCGGCTTGTGGTGTATCTATTGGTTATGGTAAACGACCTGAATCTTTTTTAAAGGGGTGATTGCTTGAAGCGTATTGGTAAGTGGCTCTTAAAGCCTGTTTCCGCGGCGCTGATTATCTGCCTGATAATTGTTATCTTGCCGCAGCTTTCTTCCCTGGTAAACGCTTTAATGCCCACAAGCGACCCTATCGTTACTTCCAAGCTTATCAAGAGCAAAATGGAAGAAGTGGGTAAGCTGACTGTGGCTGAATATACGGATTCCCACATCTTGGACGCGCGCAAATCCGCTATCTTCTTCGACGCACAGAAGGTTTCCTTCCCCTATGATTACAAGGTGGCTTTGGGCATCGATCTTAAACAGGTTTCCGTGGTGTTTAACCACAGCCAGATGCTCTTCCAATTACCAAAGGTGACAGTGCTCTACGACGAGATTGTGGTTACAGGGGAAATCGAAAAGTGGGATTTGTTTTACAAGTTTACAGAAAAGGACTATCAAAAGCTTTTAGAAGACGAAAAACAAAAATGCAGACAAGCCTACCTAGATAATCAAGAGCTCCTTGAACGCACCTTTAACCAAACTGTGGATGCCATGAAGAATCTCTTTTCCGCTTGGCTAAAGGATGCTAACGAAAGCTTCGGCAGTATGGCCATTGTGTTTCAAAGCCAGCCAAAATGATTGAAGGGCCTCACCGCTAAAAAGCAGTGAGGCCCTTTTTTGACACGCTGTAAGCTTATTTGCCTGCAACAGCCTTCACTTCGTCGGAATCAACGTTAGCGCCGTTAACGACCATAACGCCGGTATCAACGACCTTTTCGGTCACAGTGCCGCCATTGGCCAGTTCCAGGGCCTTAGCAACCCCGTCATAGCCCATGAAGTATTGGCGCTGCAAAATGGTAGACACGTTGTATTCGGGGTTGCGGATAATGTTTTCCATTTCGGCAGAGAAGTCAAAGCCGACCATGGCAATGTCCGTGCGCTTGGATTCTTCCAAAGCCTTAACAAAACCAACTGTGGAACCGTTGTTGGGCGCAAACAAGGCGATCAGGTTGGGGTAAGCGGTAATGAAGTCTTGGCCGAAAGCCAGGGCTTTGGCAGCGTCGCCATCGTTTACTTTTACTTCGTCCCAAAGCACGATCCACTTTTCGGGAGCGTTTTCATCCCAGTAAGCTTTGAAGCCTTCGTTACGGTCAATAATCGCCTGGGAACCGGTGGAGCCGATGGTGATGGCGATAACGCCTTCTTCATCTTCAGGCGTGTTGGCGGCCTTCAAATTGGCAAGCAGGGTTTCAGCAGCCAGTTTACCAGCTTCGATATTGTTGGTCAAGTAGGCGGCGCTGTAATCTTCGGTATCCACGGAGGAATCGATCAAAATCATAGGGATACCGGATTGGAACTGTTCGGAAATGGGGTTAATCATGGCTTTGCGGTCCAGGGGGGCAATAACAATGCCGTCAGCCTGGGCAGACACAGCGTCCTGCAAAAGGGCCACTTGCTTTTCCACTTCGGATTCAGCGGCAGTGCCGATGATAACCACGTTGCAGCCCAGATCGTCACCGGCCTTTTTGGCACCGGCCTCAACGATGGACCAATACTGGTTGCCCAGAACCTTCACCAGCACATAAATGGTCTTTTTAGGGGCTTCGGCGGTGGCGGCTACCACGAGGCCAAGGGTCATTACCACTACAAGAACCAGGGCGAGAAACTTCTTCATTGATTAATCCTCCTAATAGTTTTATATAGTTACTGGCAAAACGGCCAGTTAACCAACGGATTGAGAATGGTTGGCGTTGGATTTAAAGAACCTGTTGAACAAAACCTGAAGGGGAGATGCCCCGGTAGAACCGCTTTTACGGTGGCGGCGCATCTGGTTGGCTACAGCGATAACCAGGATCAAGCCGATAATCACCATCTGCCAATAGGAGTTGACGCCCACAAGGTTCAAACCATTGCGGATAACACCCATCATCAAAGCGCCGATAATGGTATTTAAGATATTGCCTTCACCGCCTGTAATAGCGATACCCCCAAGAACCGCCGCTGCAATGGCTTCCATTTCGTAGCCGTTACCAGCCATGGGCTGTGCGGAAGAAAGGCGGGAGGCCACCAGAATGCCACAAATAGCCGCGGAAAAACCAGACATGCAGTAAGCGAACATGCGTGTTCCCACTGCATTGATGCCGGAAAGCTTGGCCGCTTCCAGGTTGGAACCGCAGGCGTAAATCTGGCGGCCAATGCGGGTTTTGGCAAGAACAATACCCAGAATCAAAGCATACACCAGCATAATAATAACGCTGTAAGGCAAACCGCTTTCAAACCTGCCGCCACCCAGCACATAAAAGGCAGCCTGTACTTCCTTGCTGGGAATATCGGCTGTGTAAACCGGCGCGCCGTTTACTAGGGCGTTGGCCAAACCACGGTAGACCCATTGGGTACCAAGGGTAGCAACAAAAGGAATAACGCCCAGAATTTCAATAAAGAAGCCGTTCATAATGCCTGTTAAAATGCCCATCAGCAAGCATAATACGATGCAAAGCCACATAGGCCAGCCCATTACCAGCAAGGAAACTACGATAATGCCGGACAATGCCATGGACGCACCTGCGGATAAGTCGTTGCCGCCGCAAACCAGGCAGAAGGTGAGGCCGCAGCCGATAATGGCGTAGGTTACAATCTGCTGAAGCAGGTTTTGAATATTCTTGGCGGAAAGAAATTTGCCCGGCGCAAGGACTGAAAACAGCACAATCAGGCCCGCCAGAAGAAGCAAAGAAAACAGCGCCCGTTTCGTAGCGATTCCAAGGTTTTTATAAAAGCCCAACACTCCAGATTTTTCCATTATCATCTACACTCCTTACGAAACTTTAGGGGCTTGTTTGCCCTCTAGCTTGTTATAGCCTGCGGCCAGATACAGCAATTCTTCCTGATTGGTGTTTTTAGTTACCAACTCGCCATTGATGCCACCTTCATGGATCACAAGCACCCGGTCACTCATACCCAGAATTTCTGGTAATTCGGACGAGATCATAATAATGGCCACACCCTGATCACTAAGCTGGTTAAACAGCTGGTAAATTTCAAACTTTGCGCCAACGTCTATACCGCGTGTAGGTTCATCAACGATAAGAATTCGCGCATCGTTGCACAGCCATTTGGAAAGAACCACCTTTTGCTGGTTGCCACCGGAAAGGTTTTTCGTTAGCTGATGAATGGAAGGGGTTTTAGTTCGAAGCAGCTTCCGGTACTTCTCTGCGTTTTCCCTGCCAGCCTTGTCGTCGATAAAACCAAACTTGCTAAGCACCTGTAAGTGCGCCATGTTGGTGTTATACGCTACATCCAAATCCAGAGCCAAGCCGTCAAACTTTCGATCCTCTGTGGCGTAGGCCATCCCTTGCTTGATCGCCTGAGCTGGCGAATCGATTTTGACTGGCACACCATCAATTTTTATTTCCTTATGCTGAGCTTTATCTGCCCCAAAGACGCAACGCATAATCTCGGTACGCCCTGCGCCCACCAAGCCGGAAATGCCCAGTATCTCGCCTTTTCGCACATGAAAGTGATCCACATTTAAGGACAAACGATTGTTTGCCTTAAGGTTATCTACTTCCAGTGCCATTTCCCCCAGAGTACGCTCATACTTGGGGTATTTGTCTTCCAAAGAACGGCCAACGATCATGTTAACCAGTTCATCCATGGTAATCTCTTTTAAGTTGCGGGTACCGATATATTGGCCATCCCGAAGAACGCTTGCCCGTTCGCAAATCTGGTTTAATTCCTCCATACGGTGAGAGATGTAAACCATCCCAACACCTTTCTTTTGAAGGTTTCGTATAATCCCAAACAATTGCTGAATTTCCCGTTCCGTTAACGTAGCGGAAGGTTCGTCCAGAACGAGTATGCGGCTATTATAGGAAATGGCCTTGGCAATTTCCACCATTTGCTGCTTGGCAACACTTAAATTTGCCACAATGGTATGGGTAGAAATATTGATACCCAAATCCTTTAAAATCTGCTCAGCTGCCTTGTGCATGGCCCGGTCATTAATAAAACCGCCTTTGCCATGGGGCCTGCCAATAAAGATATTGTCGGCTACCGTCATATGCCTGCAAAGGGTCATTTCCTGAAAAATAATGCTGATCCCCAATTCATGGGCTTTTGCCACCGAATCGATGTTGACCCTTTCGCCTTCGATGTAGATTTGCCCGGCATCCGCTTTATAAACACCAGTCATGATCTTCATCAGCGTGGATTTCCCGGCCCCGTTTTCGCCTACAAGACCGTGAACCTCTCCCTTGTTTACAGAGAAAGAGACATTGTCAAGGGCTTTAACGCCCGGGAACGACTTGCATATGCCTTCCATCCGAAACAGTTCTTCATTCATGCCAGCATGACACCCCTCTAAACAGAAGTCTTTTAATCGATTTTCATCTTGAAACCAGTTTAGCATTAAACATCTGGGAAAAAAATAGTAAATACCCGACCATATGGGTAAAATGTCAACACTGTTCAAAGTGGTATAAAATAAGCTATAATAGTACATGAATTACCAAAGCTTTAAATGAGGTGGATCAAATGAGCCCAGGGGTTTTATCCGTTTGGAAGCGGATTTTTCAAAACGCCTCTCTTAAAAGAAAGATGCTGGGCATGCTCATTGCCATTGTGGTACAAAGCGTTCTGGCTGCAGCGCTGGTTATGTGGTTGGGCAGCGTATACCTCCAATCCATCAACGCCACCATGGAGGATTGCTACCATATTAATAGATTATTGAGCGCCTATACCGCTGAAATTGATTCCTTCGATACTTATGTGCTGTACAGCGACAAGGCCTCTGAACAAACATGGCTTGAAAACCAGTTTGAAACAGACAACGCTTTTTTAGATACAACCATTTCGTATCACGAATCCAAAGAGCAATAT
Organism: Eubacteriales bacterium; assembly: GCA_031556065.1. Classification (GTDB taxonomy): domain Bacteria; phylum Bacillota; class Clostridia; order Christensenellales; family Aristaeellaceae; genus JAVBTR01. The sequence continues at coordinate 13,320 of JAVBTR010000019.1, forward strand.
GCCCTTTTGGAAGCGGCCAAGACATCCCTTGAAAGCTTTCGAACCGGTTGCACCGATACGCTTTCCCTTATTTCAAAGGAACTGGATTATTCCGCTACCTATTCCACCACCATCAAAGTTGGGGAATACCTTAAAACTTATTTGCAAACCCTTCTGCACAGCACCATCTCCAAAGGCCAGACAGTCTATCAAAGAGATATGGTTTATGTAAGCAAGATTCCCCTATTGTTTATTATCAGCGTTATTCTGGTTATTCTGGGCATGGCCGGATGGACCCGCTGGATGCTCCGGCATGTGGTGGCCCCTATTCAGGTTTTAACCAAGGCCACCGGCGCTATGTCGAAAAACCAGTATGATATGCCGGATATCAAGGTCTATCAAGAAGACGAGCTGGCGCAGCTTGCACGGATGTTCAATAAAATGAAGCACGCCACTCAGGACCTGGTGGATTCTCTCCGGGAAAAAAGCGAAATGGAAGCAAGGCTCCGGGAAGAAGCGGTTCAGCGCATGCAAACGGAAGTTGCCCTGGATAGCCTGCGCCTGTCGCTTTTGCAATCCCAGATCAATCCCCATTTTTTGTTTAATACATTAAACATCATTTCCCGCATGGCCCAGATCGAGCAAGCGCCCACCACTGAGGAACTGATTAAGCGCTTGTCCAATCTCTTTCGGTACAACCTGCAAAGTGTGGAAGATGTGGTGGTCCTTTCGGCGGAACTTAAAATAGTCAAGGATTACATGGCCATTCAGGAAATCCGCTTTGGGGAGCGCATCCGCTTTGTCATAGAGACCCGGGTTCATACGGAAAAAATAAAAGTACCCGTATTTACCTTGCAGCCTTTGATCGAAAATGCGGTGATTCACGGCGTTGGCCCTGTGGAAGAAGGCGGCGAAGTCGGTGTATTCATTAAAGAGGAAAATGCCCGACTTATGATCACCGTCCGGGATACGGGCATGGGTATTACCACAGAGCGGCTTAAAGAATTAATGGACAGCGCTTTTGATCCGGGGCGGCATGTATCGGGGTTAGGGGTTGGCAATGTACGAACACGCATTGAAGCCTATCGGGAAGGCAGCACGTTCCAGATTCAATCCGCCCCAGGCAACGGTACCACGATCCTTATTGAAATACCTCTGACAGGAGACGAAATGGCTTATGTATAAAATCCTCGTGGCAGACGATGAGGTTCTGGAGCGCACAGCTCTTAAAAAGACCCTTGAAAAGCATTATCAGGCAAGCGCTACCGTAACAATGGCAGCCAATGGCCAGCAAGCCATCGAGCTTTCCGAAAAGCTTCGGATCGATATTGTTTTAATGGATATTGAAATGCCTGGTGTTAATGGCCTGGAAGCGGCGCGGATTATCAAGCAAATGCTTCCACGCTGCCGTATTCTTATTTTAACAGCCTACCAGCGCTTTCAATACGCTCAAGAGGCCATTGGCATAGGCGCGGACGATTACCTGCTAAAACCCGTTTCCGACCAGGAACTGATCCAGAAAATCGACAAAATTATGGCGGATGTGAATAAAGACCGCAACAATTTAGAACGCAGCCGTCAATTGGATCAATTAACGAAGGAGCAGTTTGTTCTATCTGTTATTTCTGGTTATTCCAACGAAACATCCCTTAAAAACCAGCTGAAGGATTTAAGCATTGGGTTTTCTTATGGTTTTTTTATGGTGCTCAAGGGGGAAAAAACTCATAGCGCTGAAAAACTGCAAGAGATGGTAGAACCTTTTTTAGGCCTGTGGGAAAACGGGAACCTTTTAACCTACGAATACGATGAAATTCTTTTAATCGCGGTGATTATGAACGGCGCCTACCAGGACGCCCAATGGATAGTGAGCAAAGCCGCTCTTTTGCTAAAACAAGCAGAAAAAAGCAACGGCGACAGGCTTTTTATCGGCATTGGCGACGGGGCATCCACCTTATCGGAAATGCGCGCTTCCTACGAGCTGGCCAGAACAGCCATTTCTCGGGCTACTGCCCAAAACCGCATCATTATGGGGGCGGGTCAGCCCTCGGACACCCGTGAAGGGTTGGAAGAACGTTTATATCACCTTTTATTAGACAAGGATTTGGACGGCGCGCTAAAACTGATCGATATTGCTTTGGATACATTAACCTTCGGTGCTGCTTCGGCCCAGGATGCCATCAAAACAATGGATCGGCTCCTAAACGGCATTCTGCTGCGCCTGAATGAGGATACCCGCATTGCCGATGCCACACCTATTAACTTCAGCGCTATAAAAAAAGAAGCCTATTCCCGTATGGAATGGTCTATGGCGGTTCGAACGCTTCTTTCCAACTGGATCAAGGCAGCAGATGCCCAACAAGGTCCCCACATCCAATCCGTCAAACAAGAGATTGAGCGTTACTTACAGCACAACTACTTTAAAGACCTGTCCATTGGTCAGGCCGCAAGGGATATGCACTATTCTGAACCATATTTCAGCAAGCTCTTCACCCGCTGCTTCCAGCGGAATTTTCTTTCTTATCTAACGGATTTGCGGCTTAAAATCGCTGTGGATATGCTGGCGGATCCATCTGCCAACATTAGAGAAATTGGTATGGCGGTAGGCTACGAGGATCCGAATTATTTCGCAAAGGTGTTCAAAAAAGCCTATGGTTTAAGCCCCAGCGATTTTAGGCGCAAGCGCGCGGCACGAAAGGAGGGCGAATATGAATAAAAAGCACTTCTTCCTTCTAGTGCTATGCCTTCTATGCTTAGCTCTGACAGGCTGCCGGGGGCAAAAGGTGGTTGTGGAACCTGAATTTGTATTTCGCTATGCGGAAAACCAGGCAGAGGATTTTCCCACCACCCTTGGGGGGAAATACTTTGCGGACCGCGTGAAAGAGCTTACCCATGGCCGGATAGAAATTATCGTCTATGCCAATGAAGCCCTTGGAGATGAACGTTCAGTTATTGAGCAGCTGCAGTTCGGCGGCATAGATTTTGGCCGGATCAATCTTTCACCCCTAGCGGAACTGGATACGCGCTATTACGTGCTGCAATTGCCCTATCTTTATGATTCGGGGGAACACATGTGGCGGGTGCTGGACAGCGAGATTGGAACCAGGTATCTTGATATGACGCGGGATTTAAGTCTATACGGCCTAGCCTGGGTAGATGCGGGTGCCCGTAGCTTCTATGCTCGCAAGCCCATCAACACCCTTTCGGAAATGGCAGGGCTACGTATCCGGGTTCAGGAAAATGAGCTGATGCAAAGGCTTATAGAAAGCCTTGGGGCCCTGCCGCAAAAGTTAAGATACGGCGTGGTTTTATCGGCCCTTCAAACAGGCGAAATCGACTGCGCGGAAAACAACATTCCATCCTACCTTAGCATGGGCCATTACCTGATTGCCAAATACCTTGTGGAAGATGAGCATACCCGTATTCCCGAAATGATTGTGGCCAGCCAGGTCACCATGGATAAATTAACCGAAGAAGACCGTGCGATCATCAAAAAAGCCGCAGTGGAGGCCGGACTTTATCAAAGGGAGCTTTGGCTGGCTTATGAAAAAAGTGCCCGTGAACAGGTACTCAAAAGCGGCTGCACAATTATCACCCTTACCTCTGAAGCCAGGGAAGAGCTGATCGATGCTGTGAAGGTTGTATACGATGATTTTGCCGCCAGCCAAGAGGACAGTCTAACGGTGGAAAGAATCCGCCAGTTAAGCGCACTATAAAAAAGAGCCAGCCGGGATTTTCGGCTGGCTCTTTTTGAAAAACAGATTATTGCTGCGCACCACATTCGGGGCAAAATTTCGTGCCGCTTTGTAAAGCCGCGCTGCATTTAACGCATTGTGGAGCAGCCTGGTTGGCACCGCATTCCGTACAGAACTTCGCACCGGCAGGAATCAGCTTGCCGCATTTAACGCAGGAGGCCTGAGCCGCTGGCTGGGCAGCAGGGGCGGCCTGCTGAGGCTGTTGCATGGATTGGGTGAAGGCCTGGCCCATAACAGATGCAGCGCCCATACCAACACCCATACCGGCCATGCTGTTGCCATTAGGATTGTTGGCCGCTTCCCGCATGGATTCCGCTGCTTGGAACTGGGTGTATTTGTTTAAATCCCCTACCACACCCATAGAGGTGCGGCGGTCCATGGCTTTTTCTACGTCTTCTGGAAGGCTGATGTTTTCAATAACAAAGGAAGTAAGCATTAACCCCAAAGGCGCGAACTTAGGATTCATCACCTTAAGAGCGTAATCGGATAATTCTTGGTAATTAGCCGCTAAATCAAGAGCGGGGACCTTGCTTTCGGCCAAGGTATCGCTCAGGCCGGAAACCAGGGTGCGTTTGATCTGGCCATCTACCCCATCCACCGTAAACAGCGCATTGGTGCCGGAAGCTTCTTTTAAGAAGGTCACCGGATCGGAGACCTTGAAAGAATAAATGCCAAAGGCACGCAGACGGATCATGCCAAAGTCCGTATCCCGCATCATCACGGGGTTAGCAGTGCCCCATTTCATATCCATAAATTGTTTGGTGTTCACAAAAAACACATCGGATTTAAAAGGCGAATTAAAACCAAACTTCCAGCTTTTAAGGGCTGTCATGATTGGCATATTCTGGGTTGTAAGCTCATGGCGGCCGGGGGCAAATACATCGGCGATCTGGCCTTCATTCATGAAAACAGCCACCTGGCTTTCGCGCACGGTTAATTGGGCGCCCATCATGATCTCTTTGCCATCCATGTTATATTTATAGACCATCGTATTGCCGGTGTTATCGCTCCATTCAATGACATCCAGAAATTGGCCTTTAACCATGTTTTTAATGAATCCCATATGTATCATCCTTTCGAATTAGGCTACATGTACCAATGCGCATAAATTGGGCAAAACCCTGATGTTTACAATTTTAAGATCCATAGCCAAATATTCGCGGACATGCTCCAACGCCTCCTTGGCATGTTCATACACAACACCTGTAATGGATTGGCTGTCGCTGTTGTTATCTTCCATGCCGATCAGCGGGCAAGCCAGAACGCGGATGGTATCCGGCGCGATAACGCTGGGCAGAATGCGCATACCCATCACCTCGCGGCCAAAGAAATTGCGCAGCGCCACTTCCAAGCGATCCGCGCCATAATGCCAGCGGCCCTGAAAATACTCTTCTCCGTCTGGCAGTTCCATATCCAATACTACACAGGGCTTTTGGGAATCCATAGAGCTGCGCAAAAGAAGAAGACTGGCTTCCACCGCATTGGCAGAACTGATGGATTCGCTGAGCAGCTGCCTGAAAAACTCATGGCGGCAAAGAGCCATCATATCGGCTTCATCGAATTTATCGTCGGAAAAATCCGCATGGGTGCGGTTCAAAAGGGTACGCAAAGATACTAGCACCTCTGCCTGTTCCTTGATGCTCCGCTTTGCTTCGAAAATAGGTAAAATAGGGTTGCTCTGCTGCAAATATTCAAACATGAGCGCGTCTTTTTCCTTAGTAAAATGATATGCGATGGCATCGACATGATGCTTTTTTAAGCACTCTATGGCGGCTTCAACAGAATTGACGATGCGAGGCGCCCGAAACCCCAGCTTTTCAAATGTTTCGGCTTGGGTAAAAACATCGATATACACCTGTTGATCCGTTGCCAGTAGAAGTTTATACATCCGTCAACCTCCCAAATAATCGTCCATGGCCAAAGTGAGCCTCTACTATTATACCTTGTAACCACCCAAAACACAATTGTTTTGTATAATTTACATAGCTTTAAACAATGCTTTAATCAGGGCAATAGAATTCTGTGCCGCTAATTGTACAAACTGGAAGTAATCCATATGAGCGGAGCCATCGGCTTTGTCTGACATGGACCGTACAATGGCGAAGGGCACATTTCTTAAAAGGCAGGCATGAGCAATAGCACCGCCCTCCATTTCACAGCTCATGGCCTTAAAGTGGCTCAAAATAGCTTCCTTTTGTTTTTTGTTAGCCACAAATTGATCCCCCGTGGCAACAAGCCCCACATGGGCTTGAATGTTTTTCACTTCCTTGGCTGCTTGAACCATTTTTCCCACCAGCTCTTTATCGCAGACCATTTCAGTCACCCCAAGACCGGAAATATAACCATAGGGATCGCCAATAGGCGATGTGTCCATATCATGCTCCACACAGCGGTCGGCAATAACGATATCGCCAATGTTCAACACATTATCAAGAGCTCCGGCCGTTCCCAGGTTAATCACGATATCCGGGCTGGCCAAATGGATCATGGTATCGGCGTAAACCGCCGCGTTCACTTTTCCCGGGCTGCAAATAGACAGAATAACAGCATGGCCATACAAAAGGCCCCTTTCAAAAGCCATGTTTCCACAGGTAATGGTCTGCCTGTTTTCCAATTCATCAATAAGCGCTTTCATTTCCACTACCATGGCGCCGATAATGCCAATCATTGGTAACAACTCCTTAAATGATAATCGACTACGCATTATAGCATAAAAAACAGGCCCCCGCAACGAGGGGCCTGTTTGAAACTGAGATTTTGCTTATTGGGCTGCCTTAGCGGGAATGATAAAGCTAAGCAAAGATTCCGGATACTTTTCCTGGAAGGCTTTTATCTCTTTTTCAATGCCGTCCACAGTGCCCTTTTCGATCTTTTCCCAAATAACTTTCGCTTCCGCGATTTCTCCGTTAACGGCTTCCAACGCTTTTTCCGCTTCTTCCTTGGCAGCCTTAAGTATGGCATTGTCTTCCAACGCCTTGGCAACATCGGCCTTGGCTGTTTCCAGGGCGGTGTTTACTACTGCCAATGCCTTTTCGCCTTCTTCTTTAGCGGATTTAACGGCCGCTTCAGCTTCAGCCTTTGCGGTTTCCAACGCTTTGGCACCTTCTTGGGTCGCCTTGGTTAAAGCATCTTCGCCTTCAGTTTTCGCGGCCGCGATAGCATCGGTCGCGTCTTTTTCTTTGCCTTCTGCAACAGCTTTTAAGGTGGCTATTTCTTCGTTGGCTTTTGCCACTTCAGCTTGCAGTTCTTCCGTAGCCTTGTTAAAGCCTTCGATCATAGCATTAGCCGTTTCGAGGTCGGTTTTATGGGTTGCCAAGTCGCTTTCAAAGCCTTCCTTAGCAGCATTGGCATCGGCCAGATTTTCGTTGAGGGTAGCCAATTCCGCTTCTTTATCGGCAAGGGCTGTTTCGGCTTCCTTTGCGCCCTTTTCCATAGATTCGATGGTTTTAAGGGCCACTGCGTGCTTATCGTTTGCCTGGTTGAGGTTGCCCCACATTACACCGATGATAACCACTGCCAAAACAAGTACCGCTAAATTGATCCATGTAGACTTTTTCATACCCTAGAACACTCCTCATTATTTAGTTCAGCATGCAATCCACCCTGCATCGCCTTTTATGCTGGAAGTATTCTACATCGATTTCAAATATCCTTTATTATGGCACCAAATCTTCAATGTTCTTTTCCGGTTCTTTTTCCTGCAAGGCTTCAAGAGGCGGCAACTCATCCAGGGAACCAATGCCAAAATGACTTAAGAAGCCATCGGTAGTCCCATAAAGAATAGGCCGGCCCGGCATATCCTTGCGACCTACTTCAACAATAAGCCCTTTATTGGAAAGGGATTGCACAGAATAGTCGCACTTGACTCCCCGAACCGCCTCGATCTCCGCTTTGGTCACGGGTTGCTTATAGGCCACGATGGCCAGGGTTTCCATAGCCGCCTGGCTAAGGCTCTGCTTTTGTACAGGCTGCAAAAGCTTTTCCACAAAGGGTGCGTATTCGGCCCTTGTAGCCAATTGGACATGCTTTCCAAAACGCTTTAAGCTAAGGCCACGCCTGTTATAATCGTATTCATTGGCAAGAAAATCCAGTGCTTGGTTAAGTTCACTGCTTTGGACATCCAAGGCGCGGGCCATATCCTCCAACAAAACCGGCTCCCCTGCCACAAATAGAATAGACTCCACAACATAAGCCATTTCTTTAGTCTGCAAGTTCTTTTCGCCTCCCCGGTATCAGGGTAATTTCATCATAGGTTTTTTCCTGCTCGATGTGGGCTTTGCCAAGCTTTAAAATTTCTAGCAGTGCCAGAAAAAGAGTTACCACTTCTTCCTTGGAAGGCGCATCGCTGAGCATTTTCACAAAAACTACCCGCTTATCGGTTTTAAGGCGCTTTAGGATGGTAAGCATGCATTCTTGTACGGTAAAGCTGTCCCGCCGAATGTTTCGGTTAGCATGGCGAACTTCCTCCTCCAACTCTTCCTTAGGAGGCTTGCGGTTTAAAATATGCATAAAGGCCTGAATCAAGCCATCCAGCGACAGATCCGTTAACTCAAAGGTAGGCGGCGGCAAAGGATATTCCTCCGGCAGCTTTTCATACATGGCGGCGGCGGCCTTTTCAAACGACTGAAGGTTATCCGCAGTTTCTTTAAAGCGCTTGTATTCTTCCAATTGCCGGATCAAAGCTGCTTCCGGGTCTTCCTCGTCCTCGTTTTCCTTAGGTGGGCGCGGCAAAAGGGATCGGCTCTTAATTTCGATCAGGGTGGCAGCCATGACCAAGAAAGCAGATGCATCTTCCATATCAAAATCCGTGGCAGCATTTACAAAAGCAATATACTGCTCCGTAATTTCTGATACGAAAATATCTTTAATATCGATCTTAGCCTTGCCAATCAAATGCAAAAGCAGATCCAAGGGTCCGTCAAATTGTTTTAGGCTTACATTCAGCGGCATATTTTCCCCTTACGCCTTGCCGGCAATCATTAGCATGAGGTTTAAAACAGCATCGTACACCGAAGTGATCATGGAGGAAAGCACCCCATCTAAAACACCGGAGAAAATGAGCACGATCATCCCTACCTGCATGATCTGGAACAGCTTCCCGCCCATGATTACCTTGCCTTTTAGAATAATATCGTTTAAAACGTGGGAGCCATCCAGAGGCGGAATGGGGAGAAGGTTAAACAAGCCCAAGCCCAGGTTGATGCTGGCCAGCATTGAAAAGAAAAGCTCAATGTAAAACAGCACCGGGGTTTTAAAAAAGGTTGCAATACCCAGGCCCTGTTCCGATAAATACTGAAACAAACCCTGGAACATGCCCAGCTGCAGAAAATCCTTTTCTGTCATGCCTAACAGTTGCACTAAAACACAGCCGTTAAAAACCATGCTGTTAATAATGACGCAAACCGTAGTGGAAATGATAAACAGCGTTAGGTTTACTACAATTCCCGCTAAGGATACGGCAATATCGTCCCTACGGTAATTGCGAAAATTACGGGGATTAACAGGCACAGGCTTAGCCCAGCCAAAACCCATAAAAAACATAAACAGTGTGCCGATAGGATCCATGTGCTTTAATGGGTTTAAAGAAAGGCGCCCCAGCATTTTCGCCGTAGGATCCCCGCAGCGGTAAGCCACATAGCCATGGGCGTATTCATGGAGGGTTAGGCTCCCCAGAACCGTTACAGCCAGAAAAACAAAGTAGATGCCGAAATCCGCAGGCGCAACCTTCAGCCATTCCATCCACATTTCAAGTCTTGAAAACAACTAAAAAGCCCTCATTTCATGGATTTTACCACCAATGGGTATTATACCGTGAAAGAGGGCGTTTATCAAGTTTTGAAACGCGGCCTAACGCCAGGTATTGAAAATTCTATAAAATCCTTCCAAGAAACCAGGCAAAGGCACGTCATTGGCGGCCACGCAGTTGATTTTTGCTATCTCCTGGTTATCCAGCTTCACCCGCACAATACCGATAATATCCCCCTTTAAAACAGGAGCCTGCAGGGATTCCGGCAGTTCTACCTCCATTTTCAAAAGCTTTTCCTGGCCGTTTTTAAGAAGCATGGAAAGCCCGCTGCCTAAAGCCACATCCACCGTTTCGCTGCTGCCCCGCTGTACGGGAATGGTTTGGCCTAAGAGGCTGCCGGTTTTCGCGATCTCGATGCGCTTATAGTTGTTAAACCCATATTCCAGCAGATTCCGCGCTTCATCGAAACGTGTTTGGCTCTTTGGGTTTCCAAGAACAACCGCAATCAGCCTTAAGCCGTTCTTTTCCGCCGTGGCACTGATGCAGTATTTGGCCGCGTCGGTGGAGCCGGTTTTAAAGCCGTCGCAAGCCTCATAAAAGCGTATCAGGCGGTTGGTATTGGTTAAATCCGTTGTGCGCCCACCGGGATGGGTTAAGGTATCCATCCAGATTTTCGCGTAGGTATGATATTCCGGGTGCTTGCTCATTTCGCACGAAACCCGCATTACATCCCTGGCGGTGGTATACTGGCCCTGCTGAGGGTACCCTGTGCAGTTAACATAATTGGTGTTTTCCATATTCAGTTCCTTGGCCCGGCTGTTCATCCGTTCCACAAAGGCCTGCTCGCTTCCCGAAATGTATTCGGCCAAAGCCACGGCGCTGTCGTTGGCGCTGGCCACAATGGTGGTTTTAAGCAATTCCTTTAAAGGGTATACAGTGTTGGCATCCAATAGCGCCTGGCTGCCTTTCATGGCCGCTGCCGTTTGGGATACGGTAACAGAATCGTTTAAAGTGATGTTGCCGTTTTCCAATTCTTCCAGCACGATTAAAACAGTCATCAGCTTGGTGACGCTGGCCACTTCCCGCTTTTCATCGGCGTTTTTTTCATAGATAACCGTTCCTGTAGAGGCTTCCACCAGCATAATGGCTGGGGATGAAATGGCCACTGGTTCCGCCGTTTCAAGTGGGGCAGCACATGCAAAACCGGGCATGCACATTACAAATGCCATAAAGATACCCATAACGCTTCGTTTAATCCGCATATTGACTCTCCTTCCTTACTACACGCTATGCAAAAGACTTGCCAAAATATGCTTTTTGCCTTATGCTTATTAAGAAATGAGGTTATAAGATGGAGTACACATGGATAGCAACAGCCGCCTTCGGGTTGGAAGGCGTTGTAGGTAGTGAGCTTAGAAAAATAAAAATGAAGGAAGTAAACCCCACCCAAGGGGGCGCTTACTTTAACGCCACTCCGGAGGAGGCGTTTAAGGCATCCCTTTGGCTGCGGTCTGCCGACCGGGTGCTGATGGTGATTAAGGAGCAAAAGGTGCTTTCCTTTGAGGATTTGTTCCAGTTTGTTAAAAGCATCCACTGGGAAAAGTATATTCCCAAGGATGCCCGGTTTCCAGTTACGGGCAAGTGTGCCAGAAGCCAATTAATGAGCGTACGGGATTGCCAATCCATTACGAAAAAAGCCATTGTGGAACGGCTCCGGAGCATTTATAAAATGGAATTGTTCCCCGAAACAAAGGAAAGCTATTTAATTGATATTTCCATTCACAACGACATCGCCCGCCTTACATTGGACGCTTCTGGCGATGCGCTGAACAAACGCGGCTACCGCACCTTAAACGGCGATGCTGCCATTCGGGAAACCCTGGCCGCCGCACTGGTGCAATTATCCCCCTGGAAGCCTGGCATGCCCTTGTATGACCCTTGCTGTGGCACCGGCACGCTGTTGATCGAAGCCGCCATGATCGCTACGAACCAGGCTCCGGGGCTTAATCGGTCTTTTGCCATGGAGGATTGGCGGTTCATTGAAAAGGCCGGTTTTTCCGCCATTCACAAAGAGGCTCAGGATGCCTTTAACAATGCTCCTGATTATTTAAACATATCCGGTTCTGATATCGACCCAAATGCCTTGAAAATGTGCAAAAAACATATTGTGAATGCCCACCTTTCCAACCGCATTTTGGTAAAGGAAGAGGATTTGAAAACCGTTCAACTGGAGGATGAGCCCAAAGGGGTGTTTATTCTGAATCCGCCTTACGGGGAGCGGCTTTCCGACCGCAAAGAATGCGAAAAGCTGTATAAGGAAATTGGCCTTTTAATGAAGCGGCACCCCGGTTACGCCTTATGCGTTATTTCCAGCCATCCTTCCATTGAACGGCTGATCGGCAAACGGGCGGCTAAAAAACGCCGCCTGTATAACGGGCGGCTAGAATGCGAATATTTAATTTTCAGGTAAAACATCCTGCGCAAATACTTCTTCTAAGAGCTTTTCAAGGAGCTTAATGGCTTCCTTGAGAAGCTCTTCTTGGGTTTTCTTAGGATCCTTCAACAAAAGGGACGGAGGCTTAGTAGCGCTTAAAGTAAGCCGGGGATCCGTCTTTAAAATGGCGTTTAAAAGCTTCAGCGGATCAGGCGCGTAGTTTTCATCAAAGCGCATAAACAGGGTTCCGTTTCGGTAAGTCACCTGTGCCATACCTAACTGGGCGGCCAAAGCGCGGATATGGGCGATATCTAATAATTTATCTACCAATTCCGGGGCTTCACCGAAGCGGTCCAAAAGCTCTTCTTCAATATCCTCCCGATCCTCGCGGTTTTTAATAGACGCGATACGCTTATACATTTCCATCCGCTGGCGTTCATCCCGGACATAATCGCTGGGCAGGAAGGCATCGATTTTCAGCTCCACACGGGTATCCAGCTCCGACGGAATACCCTTTTCGCCCCTGGCTTCCCGCAGGGTTTCTTCGATGAGCTTACAATACATATCATACCCGACAGTGCTCAAATGTCCATGCTGTTCCGGCCCTAAAATATTGCCGGAGCCGCGAATTTCCAAATCCCGCATGGCAATACGGAAGCCCGCACCAAATTCCGTAAATTCTCTGATAGCCGTAAGCCTTTTTTGAGCGGTTTCCGAAAGCATTTTATCTGGGCGGACCGTAAAATAAGCATACGCCTGACGGTTGCTGCGACCCACCCGGCCTCGAAGCTGGTAAAGCTGGCTTAAACCAAAGCGATCTCCATCGAAGACGATCAGGGTGTTGGCCAAGGGCACATCCAGCCCACTTTCGATAATGGTAGTGCACAAAAGCACATCAAAAGCGCCCTCGTAAAAATCCATCATCACATCTTCCAAAGCATGCTCCCGCATTTGCCCATGGGCCACAGCGATCCGCGCCTCGGGTACCAGCGCTTTTAAGCGGTTATGGAACTGATCGATGGAATGAACCCGGTTATACAGAAAATACACCTGGCCACCACGGCCAATTTCCCGAAGAATGGCATCGCGTATCACCCCATCGGAATATTCCATCACATAAGTCTGCACGGGCATCCGCTCTTCCGGCGGGGTTTCTAAAAGACTCATATCCCGAATCCCTACCATGGACATGTGAAGGGTTCTGGGGATCGGCGTGGCAGATAAAGTAAGTACATCCACGTTGTTTTTTATATTTTTGATCATTTCCTTGTGGGCTACGCCAAAGCGCTGCTCTTCGTCGATGATCAGCAGCCCCAAATCCTTAAACTTCACATCCTTGTTTAAAAGCCGGTGGGTGCCCACCAAGATATCCACCTGGCCCAACATTACATCGGCCAGGGCTTCCTTTTGCTCTTTGGGGGTTAAAAAACGGCTGACCATGGCTACAGATACGGGGAAGGATTCAAAGCGCTTTTTAAGGGTGTTAAAATGCTGTTGGGCCAAAATGGTGGTAGGGGCCAATATGGCTACCTGCTTGGAATCCATCACCGCTTTAAAGGCAGCCCGCAGTGCCACCTCGGTTTTGCCGTAGCCCACATCACCGCAAAGAAGACGGTCCATATTGGTGGGGGTCTCCATATCCCTTTCAATATCCCTTACGCTTTGCTGCTGGTCGATGGTTAATTCGTATGGGAACAAATCCTCGAACTGCCGCTGCCAAGGGGTATCCTTGGAAAAGGCATAGCCAGGCTTGTTGGCCCGCTCCGCGTAAAGCTTCACCAGATCGAAGGCAATGGCTTTGAGACCTGCCTTCACCTTGCTCTTTTGCTTTTGCCATTCCCCGCCGCCCAGCTTGTTTAACTTTGGCGGGGTGTTCTGGGCACCGATAAACCGCTGCACCCGATCCAATTGCTCTGTGGGTACGTAGAGCTTATCGTTGCCCATGTATTGGATAAACAGATAATCCCGGTAAGTGCCTTCCGTTTGCAAGCGGACAGTTCCTTGGTAGATGCCCACGCCGTGGTTTTCATGAACCACATAATCCCCCACGTTTAAATCCGTAAAGGCGGCAATCCGCTCCCCTGTGTTCCTGCGGGATCTTGCTTTTTTATAGCCGGTACCGAAGATATCACTGTCGCCTATCAGGGCCAGCTTGGCCTGAGGCCAGATAAAGCCCTTTGTCAAAGTAATGGGAAGGGCCAGGGTTTCGCCTATGATAGGGTTGCCCTGTAGTTCCTCCGTAAAGGTGGCGGCAGCCTCCAGTTCGTATAAGGATTGGCAAAGCCGCTTGCCCCGTGCCACGCCCCCTGCAGCCAGAATAGCGCAAAAGCCTTCGCTGCGCCAATGGTGCATATCCGATGCCAAATCCTTAAGCCGGGCTTGGTAAGGAGCCACGCCCTTGGCATCGAATTCGATGACGTTTTTGGGGGTAAGACCGCCCAGGCCACGAAGAAATTCAGACAAGGTTAATATGGGCTGATGCGCAATCCCCCGAACAATCTCATCATAATGGTATAATAAACCCAGCTGCTCTTTGCTGGCTTCACCACGCTCCAGCGCGGCTTTGATTTCTTCCTGGAAAGAATCCATGCGGCTTTGGGCAGCTTCACGAAGCTGATCAGGCTTATCTAATATAAAAATGCTGTCCGGCATCCAATTGAGCACCGACACACAATTTTCGCACACAATATGAATATAGTTGGCAATACGCTTAAAAGGAATGCCCTTTGCCACCAGATCCGCTTCCTGGGAATTCATAAAAACCTGAACCTGGGTCCGTTGAGGCGATTCTTCTTTTTTTAAAGGCTTATCAAAAAGGGAAGGCAATTCATCGTCATCCTCTGGCAAAGGGGGTAATTCTTCAAAAATCAGGCGTTTAGGCTCCACCTTTTCAACTGTGCCAAAAAGTGCCTGCATTCTTTTAGCAGCCTGATCCAAATCCATTTCATCCAGCACCACTTCATTGGCAGGAGAAATAGCCGCGGTTTTGCATTTTTCCAAAGTACGCTGAGAAATGCAGTCGAAGGTGCGGATGGAATCCACTTCATCGTCGAAAAATTCAAAGCGATAGGCGTTTTGTCTGGCAGGCACGTATACGTCCACAATGGCGCCCCGCAGGGCGCACTGGCCCTTGCCTTCCACCATTTCCACCCGTTCATAGCCCATATGAACCAAGTCTTCGATTAAATCCGTAGGCTCATAACGGTCTCCCGGTGCCAGTGAAAAGCAGGCCCGCTTAAATAAATCCAAAGGCACCATGGGGTTCATAAGCGCTTCCATGGAGGTGCACAGTACTTTGGCGTTGCCTGTCATCATATCGTCCAACGCTTCTAATCTCCGCCAAGCGTTTTCAAGGCTGGCGGCACCTTTGGCAAAGCGGATTTCTCTGGCAGGTAAAAATACGCATTGTCCGCCCAGTAACTGACCTATGTCTTCCGATGTCTTTTGGGCCTGCACGTCGTTTTGCAATACGAATAAAATCGGCTTATCGCTATGGTATTTCACAGCTGAAGCCAAATAGGCTTTAAACCCTTCCTGCATGCCAAAAAGCGCCGTTATCTCACCTTTGTTAACAGCATCAAGCACCTGTTTAAAGGGTTCTACCCCTTTGAGAAATGAAAACAATCCTTGGTTCATTTTTTAGACCGCCTTTATCTCTTCCTTGCGGTTATATACCTGCATGGCCTCATCAATGCCTTTTTCAATGGCCAGCAAAGCACACTGAGCAGCCCGTTCATAAGCGTTCTTTGCCAGTTCCTGCTCCTGCTTGGTCTGATACCGAGAAAGCACCCAGTCCGCCAGCTCCCATTCCGGGGGTTTCGCCCCTACGCCTACACGAATTCTGGGAAAATCCTGTTTGCCTAAATGAGCAATCAGTGAACGCATTCCATTGTGCGTCCCGGCACTGCCGGTTTTGCGCACCCGCAGTTGCCCCTGAGGCAGGTCGATATCGTCGTAGATAACGATTAAGTGAGCGCTGTCGGTTTTATACCAATTGCATATGGGGGCCACACAGCGGCCGCTTTCATTCATATAGGTTTGGGGCTTTACCAGTACCACCCGATAGCCTTTGTAATTGCATTCAGCAATGAGTCCTTCGGATTTACGCCTGTTGACATTGGCGCCCAGTTTTTTCGCTAAAATATCCATGCTTTCAAAGCCCGCATTATGCCTGGTGCCCTTGTACTTGTCTCCGTAATTGCCAAGCCCTATCACCACATACGTTTCTCTTGCGTTCATACCACTTTCTCCAAAACGGCCTTTCGCGGGATGAGATTGACCCCCACCCCGCTTAAATAGCCTCAATATTCTTTTAAAGCTTTCCATCTTTTTTACGTTGCTCCACCCAGCCTTCCTTGACCGTGCCCCGCGAACGGGCTACGAACAGCGCGCCTTGTGGCACATCCTCCGTAACGGTGGAGCCTGCGGCAATGTAGGCTTCTTTTCCCACATGCACCGGTGCCACCAGATTTGTATTGCAACCGATAAAGGCTTTATCCTCCACGGTGCTGCGCCGTTTGGCTTTCCCATCGTAGTTCACAAACACCACGCCGCAGCCTAAGTTAATGTCCTTGCCCAAATCGCTGTCGCCCACATACGTTAAATGGGATACCTTGGTCAGATCACCAATGTGGCTGTTTTTAATTTCCACAAAATCCCCAATGCGGCAATTTGCGCCAATGACCGTATTGGGCCTTAAATAGGCGAAGGGCCCGACAGTGGTACCACTGCCTACCCGGCAATCCAGCAAAACACTGGATTCGATGGTTACCTTATCCGCAACCTGGGCGTTACTCATTCTGGAGTTGGGCAAAAGCATGCAGTTTTCACCGATCACCGTACCGTTTTCCAAGGTGCAGTTAGGATAAATCACCGTACCGGAACCAATTTTCACGGTTTCATCGATATATGTATGTTCAAAATCCATGAAGGTCACACCGTTTTCCATGTGGCGAAGATTGATTTCGTCTCTTTTTTGTTTTAAGGTCCTGGCTTTATCTAAATACTCGCTCAATACCTTCACCCCTTCAATTATACTTCCAGTAACCATTTGGCGGGCTTTACCTGGGCAGCGGTTTCGCCATCACCTGTCATATCCATTATCATAAGGGATTTTTCACCATTTATGCGCTTTTTTTCAGGGATAGCTGTTGCCATAACAAAAGCCATGCCAACAACAGTTACGTTAAATTCACGCATGAGATCCACCATGCCCTTGGCCGTTCCGCCTCCTTTGAGAAAATCGTCCACAATCAGGGCACGCTGGCCGTCTTTGATGGCGCGGCGTGACAGAGACATGGTTTCAATGGAACCTGAGGAGCCGGATACATAATTGATATTCACCGCGGAACCTTCATACACCTTGCTGGAACGACGGGCTATCACCAAGGGCACCCCAAGGGCATTGGCTGTCATCAATGCAACGGGGATCCCTTTTGTTTCCATAGTGAGCACGAAATCCGGCGTGGCATCATAGTATTCCCCAGCCAGAATAACCCCCATGCGGTTCACAATTTCCGGCACTGAAAGGATGTCTGAAAAATAGAGGAAATCCCCTGTCAGAACCCGATCCGTTCCGGATAATTTTTCACACAAGGACGCAATGTAATCGTGAGCTGTTTTTTTTGAAATGAGCGGACGAAAGCGTACGCCGCCTGCCGCCCCAGTGACGGTTTCCAGCGAACCAATATCGAAGGTTTTCGCCACCTCGCGAAGAATATCGATGTCTTCACTCATGGTGGATTTAGCAGCGCCGAACAGATCGCAGAAGTAAGATAAAGTAAAGATTTTGTTCGGTTCTTTTGAAAGCACATCCATCATGGCGGCCATACGTTCATTTCGGCGAATTCGTTCCAAATTAGTGCACCTCGTCGCATTAATCATAGATTGCCGCTCCCTCAAAGAGGGAGCGGCCCATTCAAGCCCTTGGCTTGCCTAATCTCAATTATACCACAAGTTGACGAATATTGCCATGGGTATTTTAAATTATTGTTCGGATTTTGATCTATTCTTTACCAAACGGCATTCATGGCCGAATCCACCATGTTCTGATGTTCCCCATCCACCTTATCGGTGCCATGGGTCTTACTCTTGTAGAAATGGATACAGAAATGGCCGTCGAAACCATTGCCGTTAATGGTGCTTGTCCCATGGGGCATGCCATTCATGGATGCAGCATATACATGGCCGTCGTATTTAACCAAAATAGCCCGTCTGCGCCAGCTCCAGCCCCCATAAATATCCTTCATAGTTTGGGCATCTTCGCTGCTTGCAGGTTCCCCATCCAAATGGTTAACACCAGCCCAGCGCTTTACTGAAAAGGTCTTGCCGGTTTTCACATCCTTCACGGCAAAGGTTGCGCCTTTGGGAATAATATCGCTGCCGCCATTAAACCAATCCAATCGTTCGGTTTTATAGCTGGCGTCCGCTTCTTTGCCGTTTTCAAGGGCACTTAAGGTTTTATTTCCCGCCACGCCATCCTGGGTCAGATTATTCTTTTTTTGGAAGGCCCGCACTGCTTTTTCTGTACCCGAGCCATAGATGCCATCGATACTGCCTTTATAGTAACCCAGGTTTTTCAGGGACTTTTGCAGCGCCTTTACATCGCTGCCTTTATCGCCGGAACGCATGGCATCGGAGGAAGAACTTGAAGAGGAGGAGTCAGACTCACTTTTCTTTTCTGTTTCGGCTTCTTGTACTTTTCCAGAGGCATCTACATATTGCTTCATTACATAGCCGGTGTAGCCTACGGCCTTGACCTTGTACCAATCCCCTGAGGAGGATTGAATTTCAAGTTTGTCACCTTTGTCTAATGTCTGCAGCGCCTTGGAATCTTTGGAGGCAGACTTTCTAAGCACCAGAGCCTTTGTGTTTACAACACCTTCTGTGGCTGCCAAGGCCCCTGCAGGAAGCAGTGTGAATAAAATCATTGCCAGGCTTAAAATAGCCACTATCTTCTTTCGTATGTCAGTCAAAGATTTCATTTCATTCCCTCCTTGATTTTCAAGGCAATAATATTACAAAATTGTTAAGTTGTCAACGTTTCCGTAACATTTGTTACATATTTGTACAAAATCCGCGACATTTGCTTGTATTCGAAGGAAAAGCCGATATAATAGAAACGAAGATAATCAGAGGAGGCAGCCCATGTACGATATTGCCATTATCGGTAACGGCCCGGCAGGTTTGTCCGCCGCGATGACCTTGCGCATGCGAAACCTATCCTGTGTGATAATCGCCCCTTCAAACCAAAGCGGCTGGCTATATAAAACCAAGGAAATTTCAAACTACCCCGGCATGCCGCAGGCAAGCGGAAAGACGCTTCTGGATACCTTTGAAGCCCAGGCACAGATGCTTGGCGCGGAAAAAATGACCGGCCTGGTGCGGCAAATCCTCTACGCAGGCGGACAATTTATGCTGCTGGTGGAAAACCAAATTATTGAAGCCAGGGGGATTGTTTTGGCCATGGGCGCCGCCAGGCCGAAATTGCTTGAAGGGGAAGAAGCGCTGGTCGGAAACGGTGTAAGCTATTGCGCCACCTGCGATGGGATGCTTTACAGGGGTAAAAGCATTGCCGTGCTGGCCCAGGATGAGCATGGCATTGAAGAAGCCAACTTTCTTGTGGAGCTGGCGGGCACACTTTCCTATTATTCCCTTAAAAAGCACGAAACAGGAAGCCTTCACCCAAAAGCCCAAATAATGCCCGGTTCCCCCAGTGTTTTAGAACAGCAAAATGGGCAAATTTTAGTAAACGGTGCCCCTTACGATGGTGTGTTCATCATCCGCCCTGCTGTTTCCCTTGGCCAATTGATTCAGGGCCTTAATGTGGAAGGACCTTTTATTCCCGTAAACCGCCGCATGGAAACCAACTTGCCCGGGGTATATGCCGCCGGGGATTGCACGGGCCAGCCTTTGCAGGTAGCCAAGGCTGTCGGCGAAGGCAATATTGCCGCCATTTGCGCCAGTGAATATTTACAAAATTTGCGTAAAACGAAATAAAGCAACCTTGAATTACGTTCTATGAACAAATACGAAAAGAGGGACGCCAAAGATGAGAAAATTTGCTTTACTATGGATTGCCATAACGCTTTTCTTTGCCCAGGCCGCCATGGCGGAAGCCACGGATATCACCGCCGCGCTGCCGATGATCAATGCTGCTGTTACCCAGGCACAGCAGGATGGGATCACAGGTTTTGATACTGTCTTGTATGAAGAATACCCCGCCTATATTTCCGCGGTTACAGCTGCGCTCAAGCAAAGCGATGCACAAAGCATTTTTGCGCTGAACACCCCTGTGGTGGTTGATTCTTCGGCTGCGCCTGAATATAGCCGTTATTATGGGATGACACCTATGCAGTTTAACAATTTAGACAATAATTGCATTCAAGTCGTAGGCGAGCTTTACTCTTACAATGACGAAAGCCTGATTTTAACGGAGGAGAACGCCCTAAAGGTGGATTGGGTGGGCTCTGTTACGGTGGTGCTTGAAAAGAACGGCTCTTCACCTTACCAATACCGGCTTTTATCCTTCGTTATTGAAGATGGCAGCATCCCCGCCTTTAAAACCATTGAAGCTGAAATTAACTTTTATACAAGCGACGCCATGGGCGTAAGCTTTTGCTACCCAGCCTTTATGCTGATGCACTACGAGGACGCTTCCCTGGTACAGTTTACCGGAGAACTGGATGTGACAAAAAGCAAGCTTTCCGTTTATAAGCGGGACCTGAACGATACTTCCGACTTAATCCCGGCAGATGCGGCTTCCTTCCCCAACGAAGAAATGGGCTATGTTGTTTACCACTTTGAAGTAAATGGCCTTGGATGCTTTGCTATTCGCCACCAGTTTGGCGGCAACGCCTATATTCTGCTTTTTACCTATGCCAAGGATCAGGTAAGTGCCATCGAACCTTATTTTGAACTGCTTGAAAATGCTTTTTCCCCGGATATGCTGTATAATGGTTAAAGGAGGTGCCTTATGAAAAAGCTTCTTGTTTTAGTTCTGACCTTGCTTGTTTTCACATCCACCGCTCTGGCTTCACCCCTTGAAACGTCTGCCAATTTAGAGGGCAGCGTCTATTTCCCCGAAGGGGCCGATCAATCAAGCGCTGTGTTTTCCTTTTCTTATCAATTCCCCTGCATTGTTCCCCAAAGAGAAGATGATAAAGCCATCAATGAACATTTCGATTATATGATGAGCGATCTGATTTCCTTCACGGCACCTCTTTATGCCCAAGAGGCCTTGGATAACCAAGCCATTCCCGGAGGCGCGTATTTAAATGTTGCAAGCCAGATAACTTGCAATACGGAGGATTATTTCAGCGTTTTAGTCACCCAGGAACATTTTTTCGGTGCCTCTGTTGGAGAAACCTGGATTGGCTATGTGTTTAAGCGCAGCGGTGCAGACGCGGGCATGGTGCTTAGCCTAGCCAATGTGCTAAGCCTTTCTACCGCTACCAGCGATGATGGCTTTGCTTATGAAAGAGTAACCCAGAAAGCAGATGATCTGGTTTATGAGCTGATTTGGGATATTATTTCCGAACAGATGGAAAACAACGCTACGGATTATTTTGAAGGGCTGACCATCGATGATCTGAAGGCTGAATTCTACCCTGAAAGCGATTTTTATATGGATGAGAATCAAAACGTGGTATTCTTCATTCAGCCTGCCATGATCGCCACCGAAGCTGCTGGATTGCTGGTCTACCCCTTTTCCATAGACGAATTGTTAAGTGAACTATAAGCAGCCACTTGGGTCAAAGTCCAAATAAAAAATGCAACCGCGGGCCATCCTGCGCGATTGCATTTTTTTATTTCCATTAGATGCGTTTTGCTTCTTTGATCTTGGCGGCTTTGCCTTGCAGTTCACGCAAGTAGTACAGCTTCGCTCTGCGCACCTTACCGCGGCGTACCACATCGATGTGGTCCACACGGGGGGAATGCAAAGGGAAAGTACGTTCCACGCCGATGCCGTAAGAAACACGGCGGACGGTGAAGGTTTCCCGAATGCTACCATTGCGCTTTGCAATCACAGTACCTTCGAACGCCTGAAGACGTTCGCGGCTGCCTTCCACAACCTTGACCCATACCTTAACGGTATCGCCAATGCCGAAAGCGGGCCGATCGGAACGGAGTTGTTCCTTTTCGATAGAACGGATGATTTCGCTCATGATGATTTTCCTCCTTCCCTCATAGACGTTCATGCTCGTAATTCATAACGGCAGCGGACCGCCCGTTGTTTTGTCACAAAGGTGATTATAGCATATAACCCCTTGCGTTTGCAAGCCTTTTTTCATATTCCATGGCCTGAATGCATAACTTGATACTGGAGGATGATGGTATGTGGTTAATTCTTGCCGCCATTTCTTTTTTGGCGCTGTTTTTATACCTTTTAGGCATGGGCCTAACCCCTGATTCCAAAGCATTTATGCTAATGGAGCGGTTCTTTCTGGGTCTTGGTATTCTTTTTATATATAATTTCATCGGCCAGTTCTTAGGCATGGGTATCGGCATCAATCCCATTACATGCTTAATTGCCGGACTTTTGGGGGTGCCTGGTCTGGGCCTTATGATGGTGATCCAGCTAATGCCTTAAAGGGTGATCATTTCCGTGCCCTCTAATGCACGCTGGATCATGGCTTCCGAATCCAGCTTTTCTTCCCCGGCCAGAATGCGGTCCATTCTGGGGTGTGTGGCGGGGTGGCGGGGAGTAAAAACGGTGCAGCAATCCTCGTAGGGCAGGGAGGAGGTTTCGAAGGTATCGATCTTTTTGGCGATATCGATAATCTCCTGCTTATCAAAGCCGATCAGGGGCCTGAATACAGGCATATCCACCACCATGTTAGTGGTGCCTAGCGCTTCCATGGTCTGGCTGGCCACCTGGCCAATGCTTTCCCCTGTGATCAACGCGGAAGAACGTTCTTTTATGGCAATCGCCTGGGCAATGCGCATCATATACCGACGCATGATCAGCGTGGTGTATTCGTCCTGGCATTTTTCGTGGATGGCCATTTGGATTTCCGTAAAGGGCACCACATGGACATGAATCTCCCCGCAGTATTCGGAAAGCTTTTTTGCCAGCGTCAGCACCTTTTCCTTGGCCCTGTCGCTGGTATAGGGGTAGGAATGAAAGTGCACAGCGTTGATCTTTACCCCCCGTTTGGCGATCATATAACCAGCCACAGGGCTGTCGATGCCGCCGGATAAAAGCAGCGTAGCACGGCCATTGGTACCGATGGGCATTCCCCCAACGGCCATAATGGTTTCGGTATACATGTAACAAAAATCCCGGATCTCCACATTCAGAACATGCTCCGGCTTGTGAACATCCACTGCCAGGGCGTTGCTATGGGTATACACATATCCCCCTACCTGGGCATTGATTTCGGGGGAATCCATGGGATAGCGCTTATCCGACCTGCGGGCAGTCACTTTAAAGCTGCCCTTTTTGCCCTGCATCATTTCCAGGGCTTTGTCGCAAATAGCCTGAAAATTATCCTTTTCCATTTCAATAGCCGGGCACACAGAATGCACGCCAAAGACCTTTGTAACTCGGCGAATACATTCTTGCATATCGGTAGCATCGCTGACGAACACACGGCTGTCGTTAACCCAAACATGACCGTCCACTTCCTTTACCGCTTCCTTTACGTGGCCTACCAGCATGCGGATAAAATAGGGGCGGTTGAGGCCTTTTAAGAAAATCTCACCAAAACGGACAAGCAGTACTTCACGCATATTGTTATCTCCTTGTATACTTGCAAAGCAAGTCATAATGCTTTTTGATTTCTTGTGCGGTATAGCGGATTTCTTCCTCTGTGGTATCCTTACAAAAGCTGAAGCGAATAGCGCATTCCGCATCCTTTTGAGGCACCTTCATGGCCAATAAGGTTTGGGATGCCTTCTGCCTGGAGGAAGAGCAGGCGGAGCCACTGGATACCAGAATTCCGCTGCCTTCCAGGGCAAAAAGCATGGTATCGCTTCGAACCGGCGGGAAGGACATATTCAGAATATGGGGCGCAGCATTTTCATCCCCAGGCTGTAAGCCGTTGACCTTTGCCGTTGGCACCGCTTCCATAATCAGTTGGTGCAAAAGCGTTTTAAGCCGCCTCATTTCAGCATTGGCTTCTTTGGGATAAGACATAACAGCCTCGTACAGCCCTGCGATGCCTGGGGTGTTTTCTGTACCGGAGCGCAGATTTTTCTCCTGACCGCCACCATAAACCACAGAATTCATGCGCAAAGCCTTATCCGCAATCAATGCCCCCACGCCCTTGGGCCCATGAAGCTTATGGGCGCTGATAGCGTAGGACTGGACACCTAACTTATCCATATCGAAATTGACCCGAAGGAACCCTTGGACCCCATCCACATGAAGGGCTGCGTTAGGGGCGAAACGATCCCGCAAATTCCCTATGGCGGAAATAGGCATCACGCTGCCGGTTTCGTTGTTAACCTGCATCACACAGACCATGATCACGTCTTGATCCAGCATGCTTTCAAGGACGTTCATATCCACAATACCTTCTTGGGTTACGGGAACTTCCTGCGCTGTATGGCCGTATTTACTTAAAGCCAGGCAAGTTTGTTTCACCGCCGGGTGTTCCACCGCCGAATATAAAACCCGACCACCTTTTTTAATGGTGGAGCAATGGCCGATAATAGCCAGGTTATCCGCCTCGGTGCCACTGCCGGTAAATATCACCTGTTTTCCGGCCCCTAACACATGGCGGCATTCATCCACCCTTTTTTGTGCATCCATCCCGGGCTTATATAGGGATGAAGGGTTGTAAAAGCCCTCATCCATGCACCTTATCATGGCAGCAACCACCTGCGGCGATGGCCGGGTGGTTGCGCTGTTATCCAAATATGCTTGCATATTGCTTCCGTTCCTTATACCTGCCACGCGCCTCTGGGGAGATACTTTTTAATGTATTCCACCATTTCCGGGCTGGGCTCAATCACGATAACACGCTTGTTGCTGTCTTTAACAAAATAGAAATAATAAAGCTCCGCGCCGCGGTTTAAAAACCAGTTATTGGTCTTTACATCCTTCATGGATACATAGCGGTTGAAGTTGGCGCTGTTAACAGGGCCGAAGGCTTCCACGTTTTTGACTTTCATGGTGCCAAGGCTCTTTCTTTTTTGGTTGTTGAACACCATGGCGAAATCCATATCGCCATTGGTGAAGGTATATTCGTAATCGGTGCGGAGGCGATCCCGGCGTAGGAAGATCAGCGCACAGGCGCCAGCGGAAATCAACAGAATAATCAGTGTAGGGATGTTGAATTCCATAAAGATAGAGCTGAACATCATCATCGCTACCAGGCCAAACAGAACCATCAGCACCAGGGACAAATAATACATGGCTTCACTAAGGCCTTTTTGCTTTTTGACAACGACTTCTTCCATAAAATGATCCATTGTTCATACCTCCTAAAATGCTAAATAAATTCCGGTTACAATAACCCCCAGAATGAACCCGGCAAACACTTCCAAGGGCGTATGCCCTACCAGTTCCTTCAGCGCTTCATCGGAAATGGGCTTGCCGTCGATCAGCACATCCCGAAGTATCTGGTTGATGACAACAGCCTGGTTGCCCGTTTCCCTGCGAACACCGGAGGCGTCATACATAACGATGGCGGCCAAGACGAAGGTAATGGCAAAGGCGGCAGAATCGTAACCAAGGTTGTGTCCTACCATCAAAGCCAGTGCCACCACAAAGGATGTATGGGAACTTGGCATACCACCGGAGCCAAGCAAGCGCCTGAAGTTGAGCTTTTTTTCGATAAGGCCATAGATTGGTACTTTTAACACCTGAGCCGTAAACCAGCTTATTAAGGCACAGCTGAGAATATGGTTTTCAAAAATCTTTAGTAGCAATTCCAGTTGCATTCGGCGCGCCTCCAAGACATAAGCTAATACCTATTTTACCCGGTGTAGTGTACTGATTGCAAGTGTTTCCAAAAACTTTCCTTTTGTCCCGAAAATGGCCAGCGAATCAACAGCATCTTTAATGTGCTCTTCCGCCTGATGATTGGTCTTTTCAACCCCCTTCAGGGAAACCCATGTAAGTTTTTCATGAACAGAATCCATACCGGTTTTTTTGCCCAGAAGCTTTTCATCCCCCACAACGTCCAACAGATCATCCACCATTTGAAAGGCCATCCCCAAATGAAACCCATAAGCGATTCCGGCTTGAACCTCTTCTGCTGCTGCACCTGCCAAACGGAGCCCGGCTTCAAGACCCGCCGTAATCAGGTCCGCCGTTTTATGGGTGTGGATGTAGGTTACCAAATCCTCCGTAGGCTTTTGCCCCTCTTGTGTTACATCCACCGTTTGGCCAGCCACCATGCCTGTGACCCCGCTGCGGCGGGCCACGGTCTCCATAGCCGCGATAGCCGCTTTGGGGTCTTCGGCGTTTAAAGAGGCTTTCAGCATGCTTTCAAAGGCGAAATGTAAGAGCCCATCCCCTGCTAAAATAGCCACGCCCTCCCCATAAACCTTATGGCTGGTGGGTTTGCCACGGCGAAGGTCGTCGTCATCCATGGCGGGAAGATCGTCGTGAATAATGGAATAGGTATGAATCATTTCCAGCGCCAGCGCATAGGGCATGCAAGGCTTCACATCTTCTTTTTTAAGGCCGTACGCTGCCAGCATCAGCACGGGTCGAAGACGCTTGCCGCCAGCCAAAAGGCTATAGCCCATGGCATCTTTCAGCTTTAAAGGGATATCATCCCTCTTTAAAAGAAGCGCCAACGCTTCTTCCGTCAGACTCTGGTATGCTTCATAATCCATTATTCCTTCTCCTGTGCAAAGGTTTCTTCTGAAAGTTCTCCGTCCCGGTTCACTAAAACCGTCATCCGCTGCTTGGATTCCTCCAACTGCTTTTGAAGGGTCTTTTCAAGCTTTGTGCCCTGTTCGTAAAGGCCCATGCTTTCTTCCAAAGAAATGCCGCCCCGCTCCATCTTTTCTACGATGGCTTCCAGGGCTATCAACTGTTCATCGAAGGATGGCTTTTTTTCTGCCTTCATGGGGTAACCTCCTCTACCTTCGCCTGAGCGGAGCCGCTAAAGAACATAAGGTTAATCAAATCCCCCTGTTCTAATTGCTGGGCCTCTGTCACCGCTTTTTCCTTGTAATAAGCGATGGCATAACCCCGCTTTAAAACCGCATTGGGACTTAATGCCGTCAACTTGGCGCTTAAATGATTTAATCGCTGAGTATGCCTTGAAAGCATATCAGCTCCAGCCATTTCTAAGCGGTGCTTTAGCCCGTTTAAACGCTTTTCTTTTTCTAGCAGCGCCATATCAGGTCTTGCTTTGATTAGCCGCTGCGACAGCAGACGCAGCCTTTGTTCGCTTGCGTAATAGTTCATTTGCATGGCGTTTGCCATGCGGGTTTTTGCATCCGCCAAAGCGCCCAACCACTCCCTGCGATCGGTGACAGCAATTTCCGCCGCCTGGGATGGGGTGGCTGCTCGACAATCGGCCACGAAATCAGCGATGGTAAAATCGGTCTCGTGACCCACTGCGGAAATAATAGGGATACTGCTTTTCACAATGGCCATGGCCATATGCTCGCTATTAAAAGCCCATAAATCCTCTATGGAGCCGCCGCCGCGGCCCAGAATAATCACATTCACCGTGCCGCTCCGGTTAAAATAATCGATGGCCTGTACGATCTCTTCCGCTGCCCCGTCCCCTTGAACCTTTACAGGGTAAAGCACCAAAGGAATGTTGGGGTTACGCCTGTTGGCTACCGTTTGTATATCGTGGACCACCGCACCCTTAGGGGATGTAATGATACCGATTTTTTTCGGCCAAACTGGAACAGGTTTTTTTATAGACGGATCAAAATAGCCTTGCTTTTCAAGCTTTTCTTTTAGCTCCATGAACCGGGCGTATAGCTCGCCAACCCCATCCCGGCGCAGCTCTTCCACATAAAACTGGTAGCTGCCATCCTTGGAATACAAGGACACATTCCCTGTTAAAACAAGGGATTCCCCATCCACCGGCGGCTTGCCCACCAGAAAATTATTCTGGCGAAACATGACGCAGTTGATTCGGGCATTTTCATCCTTCAGGGAAAAATACCAATGGCCGGAAGGATAACGCTTCATGTTGCTGATCTCGCCCCGAATTTGGACAGCCCTTAGCATGGGGTCCTGAGCCAAAGACTTCCGCACATACTCGTTTAACTCGAACACGGTTAAAACGTGCTGGGCGAATAGCCTGTTACTTCCGTTCATGAATCATCCTGGCCGCGTCGGCTGTGTTGTCAAGGAGCATGGTGATGGTCATCCGGCCAACGCCACCAGGCACGGGGGTAATATACCCTGCCACGTCCTTCACAGCATCGAAATCCACATCTCCCACCACTTTGCCGTCGATGCGGTTAATGCCCACATCGATGACCACCGCGCCGGGCTTCACCATATCCGCAGTAATAAACTTCGCCTTGCCCACTGCCGCTACCAGAATATCCGCCCGCTTGGTATGTTCTTTTAAATCCTTTGTGCGGGAATGACACATGGTGACCGTGGCGCTTTCTTGCAGTAAAAGCATGGCCATGGGCTTGCCAACAATATTGGAACGGCCCACTACCACCGCTTCTTTGCCGGAAATATCAATCCCCGTAGATTTGATCATGGCCAAAGCGCCCTTAGGGGTGCACGCCACCACAGATGGCAGGCCATTAAAGAGCTTCCCGGTATTCATAATATGAAACCCGTCCACATCCTTTTGGGGAAGGATCAACGTCAATGCCGCATTTTCGTCTAAATGCTTGGGCAAGGGAAGCTGCACTAAAATACCATGAACCGCATCGTCTTTATTAAGTTCAATGATCTTTTTTTCCAGCTCCTCCTGGGTGATGCCCGCATCCATGCGAATGGTTGTGGAACGAATACCCACCGCTTCACAGCCCAGTTCCTTGTTGTGTACGTAGATCTGGCTGGCCGGGTCTTCCCCTACCAGAATAACCGCAAGGCCGGGGGTTACCCCTTCCGCCTTTAAAGCGTCTACCTTTTCCTTGACGGTGGTACGAAGGGCCAGAGATAAAACCTTTCCATCGATTAACTGTGCTGCCATTGTGATTACCCCTTTCGTAATTCCCTAAGCGCCAACAGGGCAATGCCTGCCGCGTTGTCGCCTGAATATTCCGGTTTGCCAAAGTGACTGGTTATGGAATGATCGGCCTTTTCAAGGCGCTTTATAAGAAGTTGCCTAAACAAAACACTGGAGGCCACCCCTCCAGCCACCAGCACATGGTGCAGATTTGTTTCCTTTACCCCTGCCAGCACCAGTTTAGCAATGGTTCTGGAAAGAAAGTCGAAGCATTCCCTGGCTACGTTTGGGGGTGCCATGCCTTCATCGATCCACTTTATAAGCTGGGTTTCTGCGCCAGACAAATGGCACCATAGGCTTTTTTCCGCCATGGATGCAGGTAAAAGTGCATGACTTTCCCCTTCCATGGCCAGTTTTTCAAGAGAAGGGCCTGCTGGGAAAGGAAGCCCCAGCTTCACACCAACACGGTCGATCAATTGCCCAGCATGCAAATCCTTGGAACCGCCCAGCAGGGTAATGACCTCGTCCTTCATTTCTACCATTTCGGTGGTACCGCCGGACAGATGCAGAGCCAGAAACTGCTTTTCTTCAAGGCCGCTATGGATCCGTGCAGCGCTGATATGCCCTTGCTGGTGGGAAAAAGAAAATACGGGAACCCCCAAAGCCGATGCCAAAGCCCGGCCATGAGCATCCCCCACCAGAAATACCGGCATATATGATTCTTGATCATCCCTGGGTTTGCTGGCAACGCCTACCCCCGCTATTTCGATCCCGGGATAAGCTTTAAATACTTCTTCCACCAAAGGTGCCATTTGCCTTACATGCAGGAACACCCCATCGCTTTGCCTAAGGCCTCTTTGCCCCTGCACCACCTGTAAAAGCTTCCGGCAGCTTAAAAGCACCTGGCCTTCCATATTTACCAAGGCCACAGAGGTGGTGTAACAGCTGGTATCAAACCCGATGACAGCCTTCATGTTAGGAATCCTTCTTAATACTTCTGTCGATAGCACCTAAAATGCCATTGACAAACCGGCTGCCGCTGGGATCGGAAAAACTGTTGGCCAGTTCCACCGCTTCGTTGATGGCCACGTTATTGGGCACATCCTTTCGGTAGAGCATTTCGTAAATGGCCAGGCGCAGAATGGTTAAATCCACCTTGGCCATACGGTCAAGGGTCCAATCCACGCTGTAACGGGTGATCATTTCATCGATTTCGTCCTGATTTTGCTTTACACCTTCCAGCGTGTCTTCAATATAGCTCTTATCGTCGCCAGAGGGCTTGCTCTCCTGCTTGTTTTCGAAATTCTCGTAAATCATTTGAAGGGACTCATCCCCGCCGTCCCCACCTAGAAACTGTTCATAAATCAATTGCATAACCGCCGCACGGGCTGTGGATCGCGCCATGTTACTCTTTATCTCCGTTCTTATGTGAAAATGGGGTGCTTATTGGTTTTGGGGCGGGAACAGCTTATTAGCAACGGCTTTTATAAATTCACGCTTTTCCTTAACACCCCCAAGAAACAAGCCAATGGTGAACAAAAGCGCAATAAACAAGGTTTTAAAAAAGCCCAGAAACAAAAGCATAAATCCAAGAACAATAGCCACAATGCCATAGATCAACCCACACTGAGGGGTGCCCACCTTGAAAAGCTCTTTTAAAGTTTCCTCAATGCTCTTCATGCTGCTCCTCCTGTAGGCTTTCTACTTCTGGCTCTTGCTGCGCTTTTTGCTTTTCCGGCTCTTGTTCATCCTGTAAAAGTTCTTCCTCCGTTGGGATAGGGGGCATTTGAACCGCTGCGGGACGGTGTTCCTTGCCAAAAAGGCGCTGATGCAGGGGCTTGCGTTCCCCTTGCTCTTCTTCCTCTTCTTCGTACACAGGCGGAACCTTAGCAGGCGACTCCGCTGGGGCTTGAGCCGGCTCTTCCTTCACAGCCACAACGGGCTTAGTGGGTTCTTTCATGATCACCGGTTCCGGTTCCTGGGCTTTTAGAAAGGAATCGTGAACCATATAGGGCGATTCGGCTGCCTTGGCATTGGCTGTATCCACCTGAACCCGCACTTCTTTTACCTCAATGCCAGAACACGCCTGGATATATTGCTTAATTTGCTTTTGCAGGGCATTTACAGCCAAAGGAATGCTGACCCCGTTTGCAAGGCCAATGCGCAGGTTGACCACCACCCCATCCCGGGTGTTGGCGATGCTAGAGGAAACGATTTTAATTTCTTCATGCTGATCGATACACTTGCTTACAAGGTTTTCCATCGCACGAATAGAGATGCTCAGTTGACCATTATCTGTTTTTTGCAGCACAAAGCCTTTTTTATTGCTATTGCCCCGGAACAAAAAAAGGAAGCAATACATACCTAAAACCATTAGTAGGAAAGAAACTGCCCCAACGCAAACGTGCATAGGCAGGCTTAAATCCACCTTCGGGATTGCACTGGCCCATGCTGCGGGAACAAAGCTAAAACTCCACAAAAACACCAGCATACTGATGGCAAAAAGAATCAGCCCGCAAAGGGATATAAGGAGCTTATCAATAAACCGTTGTTTCACCTTCACTTCATCCTCTCACTGACGCAAAATTGACACATTCACCGACAGGGCAGAACCCTGTCGGTGAATGAAATGATTTAATTGTCTTCGTTTGCCGATGCCCCTGCTTCCTCAAGCTCATCGCTGTTCTCTTCTGACAATTCCACCTTGAAGGGGGTGGGCTGGGCCTCCACTTTTTCGACTACCGGGGAAGCTTCAAGAGCCGCATTTTTCAAGCCAGATTCAAAGGATTGGTTTTCTTTTTCGAAGCTGACACCTTGAACATGCACATCCACCCGTACAACGTGGAGCCCCGTCATGGTTTCAATGGCTTTGCGAACATTTTCTTGCGCATCCTGGGCTGCTTTTTGAATAGGCGTGCCGTATTCGATAATTACGTACAGGTCCACCGAGGCTTCTTCAGAACCAATCTCCACTTTAACGCCTTTGGTAATATTCTTGTTTTTGCTAATAATATCGGAAATACCACCACTGGTGCACATCCCGGCGATGCCTTCCACTTCGTTTGCCGCCACGCCCGCGATAATGGCGATCACCTCATTGGCGTATGAGATAGTGCTTTCAGAATTGTTATCCTGATCGAGGGTCAGGGGAAGATTGTCTTTCTTGCTTGCCACTTGGCCGCACCTCCTAAAGGGGTTTTATGAGAATGCTTAATTGCATTTCACACCATAGTATACCAGATTTTATACGTCTTGACAACACAGGTTTTTACTCGGTAATGGCAATATTCAATTGCTTAAGCTGTTCGTCGTAAACGCTGGAAGGTGTATCCATCATAAGGCACGTGCCATTTTGAATCTTCGGGAACGCAATCACATCCCGAAGGCTTTCAGCGTGAGTTAAGACCATAATCAATCTGTCAATACCAAAGGCAAAGCCGCCATGGGGCGGGGTCCCATATTTGAAGGCTTCCAGTAAGAAACCAAAGCGCTTCCAGGCTTCCTCTCTTGTAAAGCCAAGAAGGTCAAACATCTTTTCTTGTAGGTCGCTGGCATGAATACGAATGCTGCCGGAGCCCATTTCAAGGCCATTCATAACCAAGTCGTATGCCTTGGCGCGAACAGAGCCGGGATCGGTCTGCATCTTATCGAAGTCTTCGTCCATGGGGCTGGTAAAGGGATGATGCATGGCCACAAAGCGGTTGTCTTCCTCGCTCCACTCAAGCAGCGGGAATTCGGTAACCCAAAGCAGGTTATACTTGGCCATGTCAATTAACCCCAGCTGAGCCCCTAATTTTAAGCGTAACTGACCCATGGCGGTCAAAGCTACATATTTTTTGTCGGCGATAACAAAAAGTCCATCCCCAGGCTGGCAGCCCATGTGAGCCAGAAGCTTTTCCATGCTGTTCCCCTGCATAGCTTTGGCAAAGGAGGAGCGCAGGGTGCCATCTTCATTGACCATGGCCCAGGCAAGGCCTTTTACATGGTAGGTCTTTACAAATTCGCCCAGGGTATCTATTTCTTTGCGGCTAAGCTTTGAAGCCACCCCGTCGGCCTTAATGGCGCAGATGGTCTGTCCATCGTTTAATGCGTTTTCAAACACTTGGAAGCCGCAGCCCTGAACCACACCGCCCACATCGGAAATCTTCATTTCGAAACGGGTATCGGGCTTATCGGAGCCATAGGTTTCCATGGCGTATTTCCAGGTGATTCTGGGAAGAGGCAAAGAAAGCTCCAGATTCATGAGCTTTGCAAACACGTCTTTATAAGCCCGCTCCACCACGCCCTGGATGTCTTCCGGCTCAGCAAAGCTCATTTCCAGGTCCAATTGGGTAAATTCCGGCTGTCTGTCCGCCCGACCGTCCTCGTCTCTAAAGCAGCGGGCTACTTGGAAATACTTATCCATACCGGCCACCATCAGAAGCTGCTTATAAATCTGGGGGCTTTGGGGTAAAGCATAGAAGGTGCCGGGATGCACACGGCTGGGTACCAAGAAATCCCTGGCCCCTTCTGGGCTGGATTTGGTCATAATGGGAGTCTCCACTTCTACAAAGCCCTCTTGATCCATGTGGTTACGAATCACATTGGTAACCTTGGAGCGGAACATGAGCCGCGTTTGCATGGAGGGCCGGCGCAAATCCAAATAGCGGTACTTAAGCCGCAAGGCTTCTGATTCTTTGGTTTCATCTTCAATATAAATAGGCGGCGTATCGGCCCTGTTTAAGATTTTCGCTTCCAATACCATCACTTCAATTTTTCCCGTGGCCAACTTCTCATTGATTGCGTCCTTAGCCCGCAAAGTCACCTTGCCTTTGATAGCCAGAACGAATTCTCCCCGAAGCTCTTCACCTAATTGGAATGTCTTTTCATCGCAGACAGTGGAATCGAACACCACCTGCACAATACCGGAACGGTCCCGGAGCCATACAAAAATAATACCGCCCAGGTTACGAGAACGCTGTACCCAACCCATTAAGGTCAGTTCCTTTTCCACCATGTTTTCATTGACTTCGTTACACATCATTGCGCGTTTCCAGCCGTTTAAAAATTCCGCCATTTTCTTTTCCTCCTGTTTTTAAGCAATAAAAAAGTCCCTGCTGTCTGATGCATGGGACGAATGACTTGCTTCGCGGTGCCACCCTGCTTGGGGTATGATAACCCCCACTTATCATCCTTTATCGCGAATGACGCGCCAGCCATTACAGCCGGAGGCTCATGGGTGTCTTAAAATGGTCTTCCCCAGGGGGCTTTCAGCCGTGGCTCCCCTCTCTTTGGAGGCATTCCATTTCCGCTTCCATTCAACGCCGATAAGGCATTATACACTGTTTCCTGTCGAAATGCAAACTTATTTGAAAAATGGATGACAGCATGTTAAATTTGAGATATAATGACACTGCTTTGTTTTGAAAGGAGAATGTTTATGAACGTATTTCAAGCGGCCATTTTAGGCCTGGTGCAGGGGTTGGCGGAATTCCTGCCCATTTCTTCCAGCGGACATCTGATTTTGGCAAGGGCACTGATGGGAATATCCGACGCAGCTTTTGAAACCGATGTTTATTTAATTCTGGACATCCTTTTACATGTGGGCACCTTGGTGGCCGTCATGGTGGTTTTCTGGCGGGATTGGATGGATATTTTAAAGAATCCTTTTAAATCCAAGACCCTGCTGCTTTTATTCATCGCTTCCGTTCCCGCGCTGATCATAGCAGTTCTGTTCAATGATTTTATGGATACCTTCTTCAGCGGCTGGTTCCTTGGCGTTTCTTTCTTAATCACCGCCATCTTTTTGCTTCTTGCCGAATCCCTTAGCCGCCGCTATGAAAGCGCCAAGGCCACCACGGAAAAAGTTGGCTTTAAGCACGCCATCATCATGGGAATTATGCAAGCCATTGCATTGCTGCCTGGTGTCAGCCGCAGCGGCTCCACTTTAACAGGCGGCGTTGCTTCTAAATTGAAGCGGCCTGTTGCTGCCAAATTTGCCTTTATGATGAGCGCCCCTGCTATTTTAGGCAGCCTGCTAATCAAGGGCAAAGACGCCCTGGAATCCGGCGCATTTGCTCAATTGGCATTGGCTCCCACCATTGTAGGCATGGTGGTGGCTGCCATCAGCGGTTATTTGGCCATCCGATTTATGTTGAAGCTGATCCAGAAATCCTCTCTTAGCTGGTTCGCCTTGTATGTGGCCATCGTGGGCATTATCGTGCTGGTGCTGCAATTTACTGGCAACCCCTCCCTCCCTCCCTTCCAACTGCCTGTAATCTAAACCCACAAAAGAGAGTGCAGTTCACCGTGAGCTGCACTCTCTTTTTTATTTTCTACTGGTATCACCATTGATACAGCGGTAATATACATTCTCGTTTTCAAGCATAACCCCATCCCTGGCGAAGAGCTCATCAATGGTAACGAACATATAGCCTTCATCCATTAAATAAGGAATCACCTTCCCTGCAATATCGGCGGATAAATCCTTAATATCGTGAAATAAAACAATATCGCCGTCAGAAGCCTCTTTTTTGATTTTGGCCAGTATGTTATTGGCCGAGCGGCCCCGCCAATCGTAGGTATCCACCGACCATTGAATATAGGGCCAGCCCGCTTTGGCTTTGACCATTTGAGGATAAAGGCCGTAGGGCACCCGGTCGTACCTAGATGGAATACCGATGGCCTTAACCAACATGGCATCGAACTTTTCACGATAAGAACGGATAGTGCTTGCAGAGGTTTTGGATACATCCCCATGGGTCCAGTTATGGGCTGCTACAGCATGGCCTTCGTCGTGCTCCCGTTGCACCAAGTCCATTTCCCCTTCAATTCGGGTCCCAATCACAAAGAAAGTGCCCCGAACACCGTACTCCTTCAGCTTATTTAGCAATTGGGTAGTCTGGGTGCGCATGGGACCATCGTCATAAGTAAAAGCAATCATTTTTTTGTTGGAATTATCCGTCTGCTGGGCGGCTTCATCTGTCATCAGCTCTCGTATATCGGGATACATGAGGGTAACTTCTATCAGCGTGTTTTTGCCTTTGTAGAAATCACCCGCCCTGAAATGCAGTACCATGGACATGGCGTGAAGGGTAAAATCCGCTTTCGGAATGTTTTCAAGCGCTTCCAAAAGAGCATCTTGATCAGGTTGAATATCGGGGAAATATTCTGTAATCTGCCGCTCAGCCTCACTTTTCAAATAGTTCCAGGCAGCTACATTATCGCCGAATATATCGGTTAATGCCACCGGCTGGCCCGTTGTCATGTTAAAGGTTTTGGTCGTAAACTGGGTCAATTTAATTTCCCGGTGATAGGTAATTCTGGCACTGGCCAAAAAGCTGAGCCAGCTGTCCCCTGTGTAGCTATAGCGGATATCCAGATCCAGTCTGGAGCTTTTGGTGGTTTTATTCCCCGCCTTTTCAAGGGTGTGGGCATATTGCTGGCGGTACGTGTCCAAATAGCCGTTCATTTCATCCGTAACGGCCTGGTTGGCTGTTTTCACCGTCCACTGGCGTACCACGCTTTGGTTTTCCTGGGTGGTATCTTTATTGTCCATGGTTACGCGCAAAATATCAGGTACGCCCTGCGCCATTGCAAAATGCAATGGCAGCAAGGCGCACAAAATCATTAGTATCAAAATGTGAATCAGCTTTTTCATCGTTACTCCGTCACTTCATGGATTGTGTGGCTGCCCAGCCCTTATCAATGGCCACCTGGTGGCTTGTGGCGTAGGGGCCGATAGCCTCAACCTGGGATTGAGTACGTGGGAAGTGAATACATAAGTGGCCGCTAAAGTTATTGTCGCGGATATGGCTTACTTCATGGGGATAGCTATGAGTGGATCCCATAAATACGGTGCCATCTCCGAAGATCACCCACACAGGCTTTGCTGTCCAGGTATTCTTGCCACCAAAGGCCTTGAGCATGTTAGCTGTATCTTGAGCGGTAAGGGGCTCCGCATCGGCGTGAGCGCCGAGCGAGAACATATCCACCTGCCAGCTAATACCTGTAGAGTAGTCATAGATAGTGGCATAACGGTATAGCTTGGCTTTGGCGCGGATGGTGGTATACCAGTTGGCGTAAACCACCTGGGATGCCCTGGGCGTGGAAGAGCTAAAGGATGTGGTAGCAGTCGCGGTAGCAAGAGCCGCCTTGGCGGAAGAGCTGTTCAACACTGTCCAGGTATTAAGGCCCGCCACGCCATCGGATTTAAGGCTGTTCTTGGATTGGAAGGAAACCAGGGCGGCTAAGGTCTTAACGCCAAACACGCCATCTGCCTTGCCAGACAAATAACCAAGCTCAATGAGCTTCTGCTGCATCAATTTAACCGCGTCGCTGTTATCCCCCTGGCGAACCGTGGCGTTTACCCCGTTGGTGGTGGTAGGCGCCGGTGTCGCCGCGCTGGAAGCGGAAGTGGAATACAAAAGAGTTAAGGTTTTTGCGCCCGCGATCCCATCTCGTACAAGGCCGTTGGCACGCTGAAAATCCGCCACTGCCTGGGCTGTCTTGGCGCCGTATTTTCCATCGGCAGAGCTATCCAGGAACTTTAAAGTAATCAGTTTTTGCTGGAGCAAGGTCACATCGTTGCCCTTATCCCCTTGCCTTAAGGTGCTGAAGGTGGTGTTCACCCCATCGGGGCCTACAGCAGTATTGGAATAAAGCACAGATTGGGTATCATATCCCGCTACGCCGTCGGCTGCCAGGCCGTTTTTGTTTTGGAAGGCAGTGACAGCCGCCATATCGTCGGACAAATACTGACCGTCGTTCCGGGCAGTGTAATAGCCCAAGGCTGTTAACCGTTTTTGGAGGTTCAATACCGCTTCGCCGGAAACACCGATCTTTACTGTTACACAATTTTCCTTGGTAATGATGACCATCGTTGCCGCAGGGGTGACTGTGGCTGTAGCCACGGGCTTTGCCGCTATAGCATTATCGGAAAACAAAACATTGATGGTAGATTTACCGCAGATGCCATCTACCTTCATGTTGTTTGCCGTTTGGAAATCCTTAAGCGCTGTAACGCTTTTGGAACCAAAGACCCCATCCGCCGTAGCCGTCAGGTAACCCAAGTCTTTTAAACGCTGCTGAACCAGCTTGGCGTCATCGCCCTTTGAACCGCTTTCCACAGTTTTGTCAGGCTTGGTATACACAGTGGGCGTAGCTGTGGGGGCGGGTGTAGCGTTGGAGGCTTTTGAAATAGCGGCGGAGGAATAAAGCACCTGAGCAGTATTGACTCCGATGCTGCCATCGGCTGTTAATCCGTTCTTCTTTTGAAACTCTTTGGTGGCTGCCTGCATGTCCTTGGTGTAGGTACTGCCAATGCTGCCATTGTAATAACCTAGCTCTTTTAACTGCTTGGCAGCGCTTTCAACAGCCTTGCCCACGTTGTTTAAACGAATGGTAGCTCCGCTTAAAGGTGAAAGAGCGTTAACTTCGGTTTTTGTGCCGCTTTTGTTCTTGGGCTTTCCCTCGTATAAAAGAGCTTGAAGGTTAGCATCCACGGCACCAGTTTGGGGCAGGCTGTTGCTGGCCTGCAAAGCCTTTACTGCCGCCTCCGTACCGCTTCCAAACTTGCCATCGGCGGAACCGGACAAGAATTTCAGTTCGATCAGTGCCAACTGCATGGCGTATACTGCGTCGCTTTCATCGCCTTTTTGCAAGGTGACGTAGGAGGTATTGCCCAAAAGCTGGGTAGAAGTGACTTCTTTGACATTGACATATTCTGCCATCACATAACCGGATTTGCCATTATATATAATTTTAAGAAAATCCCCGCTAACCCCTTCCACAGTGATGCCAGCCCCTGCTTCCAGCCGTTCCACCAAATCAGAGGACGCACTGGCCGCTTTACGCATGTTTACCTTGCCGCAGGTGGTTGTATCGTAGGGATAGGAAGCCACAGTGCTTTGGGTGGACACAGGCGCCTGGGTAACAGCCGCGGTGGCGGCAGCAGTATCCCCTGTGACGAATTGCTTCATAGCAAAACCATTGCGGTTATTGTAGATAATTTCGTAATATTCGCCGGATTCGCCGATAACCGTCACCGTGGTGCCTTTATCGATCCGTTCCAAAACAACGGAATTATCGTTAGCCGAACGGCGCATGTTCACGCTATCGACGGTTTTCACTTCATATGGATACGCTTGGGCAGCAGCAGATGCCAGCAAAAGCCCGATTGTTACCACAACAACAAGTACAAATGCGATCCCCTTACGATTTTGCTGCCTTAAAACGACGCCATTCATCATA